>JADKCC010000042.1 GCA_016714785.1 Saprospiraceae bacterium | reverse complement strand
GATTTAATGCTCTATACAGAGACTTGATTATTTAATTAATACTACAAAGATCATCACTTTATTTTCAAACCAATTACACAATTTGTGGTTTGAATTACAAAGTTTTCATATTATTGCTATAAAACTCGGCGACCTTGGATGACTCTCAATAGTACAGCTATCACAGCTACTACCAAAAGCAAATGTATGATTCCACCTTACATTGTATCCAACAAAACCAATCAACCAACTGATGACCAAAATAACTGCTATGATATACAATAAATTTCCCATTTTTACAAGATTTTATATTGATGAATTAATATTACAAAGGTAGGTGTCAATGACCATGTTATCATTACACAATTTGAAGTAAATATTATAGGATTATACTTAATTAGATTGGTATTCTATAGGAGCAATTGATAAAATAAGCAATAAAATTTAAAGGACATTTTGATATGGTATTTAAAAATCCGTCCGTAGTAATGATGTTGATTCTCCAATACAATTATATTGATGACGGTTAAAGATCTAGCCATTAATATATCAATCCCATACATACCTTCATCATATTCCATTTGATATTTTTTTAAGATTGACCTGTATTCATCTTGGAATGTTTTCTTAGCATGGTGATGGTGTTGATTTGCTATGTAAAATATTACTCTATCTACCTGAGATAGGTTAACAGAAAAAGCACCGTAACCATTTTGCCAGTAGAAATTTTCATAAGCACTACCTTTTGTTTTTATCCATTTTGATGAATGAGACTTCACTTCTTCTAATAGCTTCATCAATGCTATTTTCTGAGATAACCTACATAATATGTGTACATGGTCTGTATATCCACCTACAATGATAGATTGACATCCTAAGTCATTGCATACACTACCCAAATATGCATGAAGTTCTTGTTCTACAGGTGGATGTATGAGTTCCTGTCTATACTTTGTACTGAATACGATGTGAAGATAATTTTTAACTAATGATTGTCCCATATATGATTGTTTTTATCGGAAGGGTTACACCCATCCTTATGTTATGTCGGAAGGGTTTCACTCTTCCTTATGTTATGTCGCCCTTCAGGGCTTGATTGCAGCCAAGCTCTGAAGGAGCGGTATATCTCCGCGAAGGGTATAGCCCTTCGCAATCTTGCTAATTAAACAACGACAAATATAAAACAGAATAGCATATCTAGTATATCTCTATTCCATAATCACTTCCTAAGCTTTATATCATCTTTTACCATCTTCAATATGGCCGTATGCAAGCCAAATGTTGTTTTCAAATCATGCATATCATAAGCAATATTCGCCAATACGATGACGCTTGTCTTTGTCTCTGGGAAGTAAAATTCATAGATACAAAACCTGGGGCAAATCCTGTTTGTCCATATTGTATGATGTCTTCTTTGGTGTCGATGGTGATACCGTAACCGTAAGCTGTGTTGCCAAATATTGGATGGTTACGCACTGCACCCTTTTGTTTGGTTTTTAAGATCTCCATTAATAATTCAAGAAAATTATAGGGAATTTACAATTCCTAATACTATCACTATGCGTTGCTACACTCACATTAATCTTCCATCCAATCCACAATAAAAAAAACTCTACAAAATCCCCAATATATCCATCGGAGCACCAACATATTCAAACTTAGCCCCATTATGTGGCGTGCTATAAAATTTGGTGGACAAGCTTTTCCGTTTTGGAAATAATAAGATATTTTACTTGACTAATTCTTACAAAATGGATAATCCAATATTTTGCTCTTGACGAGTATTTACAAAATGTGTTGCCCAAAATTTAGAAATGGATTAGGGTCTCCATTTTGGAAAATTTAATCTCGTTGATAGGCAAGGCTACCCATAACGGAGCGGCCCAAAATGGTGAAAATATAGACATTCACACTTTATTTAAGGTAACTAGAAGCACTTTAAGGATAGTTATAATACAATTTGTGGGAAAAAATAGTTAAATATTTCTAAAAACACATTCTAAAAATCATAAAAATACTTCATTAACAGTTATCACAAAAAAGAGATTTTCTATGTATTCATTTACTAAATAATTATATAACTTATGAACAGTATTTCAACTGCCGTATTTGGCAACTATCGGAATGGAGAATACCTCCAATTTATGAAAAACGTCATTGCCATCTATGGTAACTATGACACCAATGCTTTGAATCTACAAGCTCGATTACAATCACTTACTGACGCTACAAAGACGCTAGATAATGTCTTTATGGCATCTACTGCACATGAATTGACACCCGAACTCCAAGCACTAGATGCACACGACACGGGGTTACACCAATAGCATCTTTACAGTGAAATAGCGGAATTGGTAAAGGCGAGCCATCTGCTCATGACAAATTACTTATCTCATGGCGAAAGGATCGATAAGCTCAGCTATCAGCAAGCGACCGCAGTCATTGATGCCTTATTGATGGATTGGAAGGACAATCCTGCACTACTCAGCGGTGTGGGTACTTTGGGGCTAACACAATGGGTCAACTTACTTGCTCAGCTCAATAAGGAATTTAACGATATGTATATCACACGTGCTAAAACATCAGTAAAACCTGGACAAGTTGATCAGAAAAGGATCGAGATAAGACGTGCCTATGATGAAATCTTGTATGATACGTTTTCGTTTTCGAGAGTAGCAAGCGACAAAACACCTATCTATCCATCATTGATGATCTTAATGGGTTGATAGCTAATTATAATGCAGCCGTTGGACAGCGGCTTGGTGGTCGTAACCCGGACAACGAGATAATTGAAAATATAGTCGAAAATGACGAATCCAAGCCTTGAGAATATTTATCTTAGATCGATACATAAAGCTCCTACTCGACAGCCGAAAATAAAGCTATCGAGTCACATTCTTAGCAATATCCTTTATCGTAAACGTAGCATAAGTAAAATCTCCATCGGGATAGGTATATATCGCTTCTGCATAACTGGCCAATCGGTAACCATGGATTTCCTTATAATCTCGCAAAGGTGTGCTCCATTTTAGTTGGGTAATGGTGCCATCCTCATGGGCAGCATAGCGGTCTTCAGATATAAAATTGATCAGTTCACCTTTTTCATTAAAATGTAGCCATGCAGATATGGTGATGCCATTGGATGTAAAGGTAGCTTTCACTTTATTTCCTTCGGTTTCCATCCACCTGATTCGTTCATCTATCAATGCGCCAGGTGCCATACAGCAGAGGTCATTAAAAAATGTGACCGTCTCTGAGATATCCATTTCTTTGCCCTCCATATATTGCACCTTGTACATGGACAATAGTCGAATATCCATAAAGGCACTTCTTCTTTAAAACTATGCAAACCTGATACGGGCAGCATTTTTTAGTTGCATCGAGAAAAAAACAATCTGGTGGTCAAAGGTATGAAGTTGTATTGTTCTGATAGTCAATGGCATCCAATCTTTGGTCTCGTAACCCTGATTTTCCCGTCAAGGCTACCTTCAAAGTTATGGATTTTTGTTTGCCAACAGTTTGAGTATAATGTAAATATTTTTGTACTAAAGCTGGTAAATGTTGATGTCATCTTCCGTCAAGCTGCTTGGTGGAATGTCTGATGTTTTTGCTAATGCTGCCGCCACTTCTGTCTTGTATTTACTTTTAAAATTCAAATGAAAGAAACCGAAGAAGACGACAATCAACATGAGTACATTGACAATAGTGCCGAATTTTGCATCTTGCCAATACATAAATATCATAGCCTGAGAGACTATAACGCCTACGATACCGAAGTAAACCCAAGTGTCATTTTTACGCATAAATAACACCGCCGTGATGACCAATAAGGCCGTGGCAATGAGCCAAATGATGCCCATGGGTTTAGAAATATTTCGGGTTAGGGCAGTAATATCAGCATAACCATAAGCCTTGACAAAGCCCAAAAGATGGATCAATCCATGGAGGATAATGAGAATGGTGAAGATGGATTTAAGCATGGTGAAAAGGTTTTATGATTTGAGAAATTATTTTAAGTTAATTCAAATAATGAACATTACAAATTGCAGTCGAAGATTACTATGCCATTAGTATTCACAATCAACTTACTTACGATTTTGTATCCACTTGATGGATTGGAAGACAATCAAAGGGATCAAACTTGCTATGACAACCACGAGCCATATCTTTATTTCCAATAGCACCAATCCTAATGGCACTCTGAAATAGGGCACTACGAATACTATTACTATCAGGACTGTACATAATATTAAAGCATACCAAACAAAATGATTTCGGGTGACTTCGTTTATCCATATTTTAGACTTGAGTGATGACATATTAAACACATGAAATAACTGCGCGAAAGCTAGGGTCACAAAGGCAACATTATTGAGTATCTGATGGTCTTTGGTGATGAAATACTTGCAGTAAACCACAGCTACCATCACCGACATGGTGATCGCAAAAGCATACCAAGCTATCTTGATCCAGTCTTTTTGGTTTACGATTTCTTCTTTGGGACTGCGTGGTGGTCTTTTCATGACGGTTTTATCGCCCTTGCCTAGACCCAATGCTAGTGCAGGAAATATATCCGTCACAATATTTAAAAACAAGATCTGAAGGGGTAGCACCGTAGATGCAGGTGCATAAAACCCCAAGGCAGTTACGATAAATATCTCACTCAAATTGCAAGATACCAAATAGACCACAAACTTCTTGATGTTGTTAAATATCTCTCGACCATGCGCCACCGCTTCCGCAATAGATGTAAAAGAATCATTTTTTAAGACAATATTGGCAGCCTCTTTGGCTACTTGAGTGCCTCTCAATCCCATGGCAATGCCCACATCTGCTTTTTTGAGTGCAGGGGCATCATTGACACCGTCACCGGTCATGGCTACGATATTGCCCGCTTGCTGAAAGATCTCCGCGATATCTAGTTTTTGTTTTGGTGTAGTCCTAGCAAATACTGAAGTCGATAGTATTTTGGTCTTCCACGCTTGGGTCAGTGCTTTTCCTTCTTGAAAGTCAAGACCATTGATGACCGCCTGATCGGTGCTGTCTATCAATCCCACTTTCTCAGCAATATTTAAGGCAGTTTTGGGATGGTCGCCGGTGATCATGACCACATTTATCCCTGCATTGCGACAAGTTGTGATCGCCTTTTTTATATCTAATCTCGGCGGATCTAAAAAACCTATCAAACCAATATATACTAAGTCTTTTAGAAAGTCATCTTGTGGTAGATCCTTCCCTTCGCGATAAGCAAAAGCGAGTACTCGCAGCCCATTTTCAGACATGGCATCGGCTTCTTTAAGTATGTTGGTTTTATCTTCTTGGGTTAAGTCTGTGTACGTCTCTCCTCTTTGGATTTGTGTACACCGATCTAGCAATTGTTCTGCCGCGCCTTTTACAGCTGCTAAATGTCCTATCTCACTTTTGTGTAAAGTAGCCATCATTTTTGATGTCGCATCGAATGGTATTTCTCCCACTCTTTTATACTTTTTTTGGATAACATGGTAATCATCTTCAGAAGTATTGGCCAAGTGGAGTAAGGCTATTTCTACAGGATCACCTAGTGCTTGTTCTTTTCTCTTCCCATGGTGTAAGGTAGCGTTATTGCACAATGCTGCTACTAGTTTTATACGTTCGTAGTTTTTTGGGTTTTTTAATGCTAGTCCATCAAGAAAGGTGATCTTGTTATCCTGAATACTGGCTCGAATGGTCTCATCTGGAAAACTGAACGTATCGACGTAGATTACATTTTCAGTCAGGGTACCTGTTTTGTCCGTAAGTATGACATTGGTGCCACCCAAGGTTTCTACCGCTGACAAATTCTTAACTATAGCACCACGTTTGGCCATCAGGAGCATACCATAAGACAGTGCAATCGTAGCAACTATGGGCAATCCTTCCGGAAATGCAGCCACGGCCAATGCAATAGATGTCTCTAAAATAATCACCCAATTTTTGCCTTGGATAAAACCTGTTCCTGCAAAGATGAGCGTCATAAAGAGCATGACCCAAATCAATTTTTTACTCAGATCATTGAGTTTTTTGTCCAAAGGTGTTTCTGTAGATGCGGCACTTTCTACCAAGGCTGTAATTTTGCCAAGTTCTGTATCTTTTCCGATGCTAGTGATGACCATTTTGCCATGACCATTCATCACCGATGCGCCTTTAAAAGCCATATTCACTTGATCGCCCAAGGCAGTTTTTTCTGGTAGTTTGGTGGTGTACTTGAGACTTGGGATGGACTCGCCGGTGAGAGATGATTCGTCACATTGCAATAGATGGGAAACTACGAGTCGGCCATCTGCAGGAATGATATCTCCTGATTCGAGATCTACGATGTCACCCGGTGCTATTTTTTCTGCATTGATTTCATGTATCTTTCCGTCTCTTAATACCCTACAAGTGATGACATCCATTTGTTTGAGCGCACGCATGGATCTACGCGCTTGCATCTCGAGAAAAAAACCTATCAAAGCATTGATTAGCAAAACAATACCAATGGCAATCGCTTCTATATAGCTATGAAAATAAAACGATACCAAGGCTGCAAATGCCAATAAATAGACAATCGGACTTTGGAACTGTTTGAGAAGTACCAACCAGAAACTTTTGGGTGGTTTAAGTGCGAAAGCATTGAGTCCAAACTGATTATTGCGACGATTAGCTTTTGCAGTAGTCAATCCATCGTGGAGATATACATCCAAAGCTGCAAGAATCTCATCTTCAGAAAAGGTGTGTGGTAGTAGGATAGGGTACTTGATGGGCATAGGTTAGGTTTTGTTTGAGATCGTTGCAGAGCAAAGGATAAAATTGCTGCTGCGAGATACTTATTGACCTAATTGCTTATTGATATAACATCAAAAACGGGCCACTCGTTTCATTAATATAGAAAAAAATCTCCATAGCAACATCACTTCTCTACATCACTCGACTTCTATCTATTCAGCAATCCGTTATATAGCTACAAACTTATTTCACTACATGTGCCCGCAAAAACCAAGACATCTTTTCGTGGGTTTCTACCAGTCCTGTGATAAAATCACTGGTACCCAAATCCTGATGTTCGCTGGCAAAACTTTTGATATTTTCTCTCAAATTTAAGATAATACTTTCATGGTCCAAAAGTAAATCTTTGATCATTCCCTGACTGTCATTTTTTGATCTTGACTCTTCTGTCAAGTGCGTGAGCCCGAGATAAGCCTTTAAGGTACCGGGTGCATAATGGCCTATGGTACGGATACGTTCGGCTACATTATCGATGATTTCGTCCAATTGTTCAAACTGGGATTCAAAAAACTTATGGATGGCAAAAAAGTCAGGACCTTCTACATTCCAATGCGCATTTTTTGTTTTGATATACAAGACAGTTTCATCTGCCAACATTTTTGACAATTCAGTGGCTATGACCAATCTATTGGCTTCTGTGATGCCTATTGCTACATTCATGAGGTTGATTATTTATAATTATTTAATTTTCTAAAATATACTCTGTGTCTGTGCGATTATTACCTTCCGTGTTATATACATCGTTGATATAATCTTCTTCTTGTGCAAAATCCCATTTTGAGTCTATATCTGCCTCAATATCTTGGTATGTTTCGGCTTCAATATTTGACTCTTCTATATCATCACCGCCAAATATGTATTTGTCCCGATCATAATCTTGAGTTTCATTTTCTTCTTTCACTTCGAGGTATAGACCATCTTTTTCAGAATATTCTAAATATTTAGACATTTTTACATCTGTCTCCTTAGGTTCATGAAAAAAATAATTGAGTTTAATATCTTCAGGACTCATCTTGGTAGGAATTTAATTTAAAATAAATTAGTTAAAGTACGACGTGAGCAATCGCATAATTTGTTATCAGCCTCTAAGGATTCATAATATTCTTGCGTATTAATCGAACCATCTTCTGAATTGCTATCATCTGATAATATTTTAGGTATTTCCTCCATATAAGCTGACAATTCTGGAAAATTTGAAGTGATGTATGAAGTTATACTTTTGATATCCTGAGATCCTTCAAAATCTGTCTTGCTAACCATACTTTTGCTTTATTTATTTAACAAGTCAAAGGTGCAACACTTTGTATAATAAAGCATTACATAATTTGTAATAATTATTACATGATTGAATCAGTGAATATGGAATACTACTAGTTGAATTAAAAAAGACGCTTAGTTAAATATCTCCAGCAACCCAATCAATCGCTTCTTGCAAATTTTTATGCTCAAATCCCTTAAACACACCTGGCATCACATAACTAAACATATCTGCAAACTATAGGTCCCAACTTGCAATAAATAAACCAGAAATAGGACACCTAAATATACCTTGTAAGCATTTTGTTTAGCTGCAATGTCCTAGTAGTACCCATATTATAATAAAAACGATACTCGTCCCTAGGCATCCTCCACCCAATTTGTTTGCCCCATAACCAGCAATTAGCCCTTTGAAAACATTGTTCATGTGTTTAAATTTTGTTTTAATATTTGAGTAAATTATTACCAAATCTTACTCTAGGCTTTAGGTAGAAGTTGAGAACATTATACCGCTGGAATATGTGTTTCTTTGTATTTTTTGATAAGCATCTCCAGTGATTCATAATATTCTTTCATATTATTGGGGGATTTATCTTCAGCATTGATGCTGTTTAAACTTACTGGCATTTCATCAACATATTTTGACAACTCGGGGTAATTTGTTTTTATTTCAGTAGTAATTCGTATGATATCTTGTGTCCATTCTATATTTGTTTTATCATCCATTCCCCATACATATTTTACGATTATTCAATACGTCAAAGGTGCATGACTTTGATAATAAATGCATTACACAATTTCAATTTTATATTACAAGATTGATATATAAAACTAAATTGGACTTAATGCTGAATATTCCAAAACTCAATGCTGTAAACTACACAAATACTACTCTCCGATGTCTTCCAATTGAATTCTTTTCCTATGTTCTTTCAATTTTTTAAAGTAAGACGGTGTAAGTCCTGTCACTTTTTTGAATTGATTGGAAAGATGAGCGACACTACTATATCTCATTTTATAAAATATTTCTGTCAAATTTAACTCATCATAGAGTAACAGTTCTTTTACTTTTTCTATTTTGTGCGCTATGATGAAGTGCTCTATTGTGATACCCGTTACTTCAGAAAATAAACCAGCCATATAGTGATAATCATGGCTCAATTTTTCACTCAAGTAATCAGAAAAATTTATATCAGGCAATTCATCAGCATAATGCACCATTTCGACTATGACATTTTTTATTTTTTCGATCAACATCGACTTTTTATCATCCATCAACAATAAGGAAGAAACCAATAATTTTTCTTTTAACGTAACCAATTGCGTTTTGGTCAAATCCTCCACCACATCTGCTTCTCCTAAATCGACAGATGTGTAATGCAAACCCATACTTTCCAAAGCTGATTTTACTGCCATTTTGCATCTTATAGATACCATATATTTAATGTAAATTTTCATAAAATATATTTTAGGTTAAATGAATAATCTAAAAAAAACACTAATAGATTGATCAATTTCCATGTAAAACATGGCTTACACCACATCTTCACCATTCTATTTTGGCACAAGGGCTAAGAATGACCAATATAGGTAAATAAAACCAGCCAAGAATAAATATTCTCACATCGAGCCCAATTGCCTCAATCTTTGTTGGGCAAATTCTAACTCTTTTCGCAATGAATCATTTTGTATTAAAAGTTGATGTACAACTTCTATACCTTCTAAATTAATTCCTAAATCAAAATGAAATTCGACTATCTTTTCAAGCTCTTTTAGATCTGTATCATTAATATATCGTTCATCATCGATCACTTGAATAGAAATCAATCCTATAGCTTGTATGGAATCAATAAATGACATCTCAATTTGATGGTGCAGACAAAAGTGTTGAATAAGTATCAGATTATTTTTGTCCATCTTTTTTTAATTTTTGAAGTTCGACAAACAAGCCTTTTTCATGATCTGTAAGATTGATAGGAACTTTTACGATATACGTAATGTACAAGTCTCCCATTTCATTTTCCTTTTTATATTTTGGAAATCCTTTTCCTTTTAGTTTCACCTTGGTGTTAGACTGTGTACCTTCAGGTATTTTTAGTAATACTTTACTATCAAAGGTATCCACCACCATTTCTCCGCCAAGGACTGCTGTGTAAAGATCGAGATCCACTGAACTGTACAAATTATCTCCTTCCCTTTTGAAAGCGGTATTATTTTCGATCACAAAGGTTATGTATAAATCACCATTCGGACCATTGTTGACACCTGGGCCACCTTGACCAGCTATTTTGATCACTTGACCATCTGCTATGCCAGCAGGAAAGTTGAGTCTGATATTTTTCCCATTTACGGTGATGGTTTGTTTTTGTGTTTTGTAAACATCCGTCAATTTCAAATGAAGTGTCGCTTGGATATCTTGTCCTCTGAATTTATTTCTACTACTGCTCCTTCCTGTTTCACCACCAAACATAGCGCTAAAAAATTCTGAAAAATCTTCCGCATTATCACCTCCAAAAGTACCAGAGCCAAATGATTGCCCCTGCCTATGAGTAGATTGTGCTCTGTCTCGCTGCATTTTTTCTATATCGTCGGCTTGTTGCCAATCTTTACCATATTGATCGTATTTTTTTCTTTTGATAGGATCGCTTAGTACCTCATTGGCTTCATTGATTTCTTTAAATTTTTTTTCCGCTTCTTTGTTACCTGGATTTAAATCGGGATGATATTTCCTAGCCAACTTTCTATAGGATGATTTTATAATACTTTCATCCGCTGATTTGGAAATGCCCAATACTTTATAATAATCTATGTATTCCATCTTTTTGTTTAAACTAAATATAAAAGTCGCTCAATAATACTATAATCTATCAATAAATTTATGGTATTCAATCAAGATATTACAATGATTATTAAGACATTACATCATGATTATGATCAGTCAGAAATGCAAAGATGACAAACAATCACTCATACAATTTACACAATTAGTAATAAAAATTATATAATTAAGTATATAATCAGTGAGAAACTAAAATGTTAAAAAGAATAAACTTTCGAGCGAAATTCCTTGATCTCCCACTTAAACTATAACACAATGTCATTTCTATGGAGCTTTAGCGACTGAGAAACCCCTTTTTAGTCTCATGTTTTTGAAAATACTAATTTGACAAAGAAGAACTAGTTAGTAAGCATTTTACAACGTCTTTGCAGTATCGTAATTTTCAATAAATAACGGCGATTAAATGTTATTTAATAAACCTATTGGAATGCGACCTTGACCTTTTTTTTTGATAATAATTATTTTTTTAATGGTGGAGCTTCAGAAAATGGATCTGTTACTTCATTGAGCTTATCTATGTATTTCAATAATACTTCTATCCTACTCTGTTTCTTCTCTAGCTCATATTCAGCCAATAAGTCTGGATACTCTTTCAGTCGTCCTTTTATATATTCTTTGTTTAGTTCTTTGGCATTACCTGTTCGTAAACTTAAGACATGATAATCATAATATCCACTACTTAATGCCCCTCCAATTGCGCCTCCCGCAGAAACTAGTGTAGAATTTCGGATCATCCTCCCTGTAGATACTGCCGAGTAAAACACTATAAAATTACCGCTAGTCAATGCCAATGTGTACCACGATTGCAATTTATGATGCTTACAATTGATAAACAATGAATCATTTTTGACATAGGCATACATCTCCTTTTTGATGAATTCTTTATCTAATGAGTCGCTCTTAGACTCAAATTTATATGGATTTCCTCCACTCAAAAAAACATCTCCCGTAGATCTCTCTATAATGTTGAGCTCGGTATTGAATGCAGGTGTTCGATTCCTTAATTGTTCATGCGTCATATAGACACCATCAGGAAATGTAAAAGCTGTTTGTGCAGAAACATTAAACCCAAGGAAAATAGTGAAAATGAGAAAGAAATTTATCTTCATAATTATTATATTTTTAAAAATTCATATAACCTTGTAACACAAAAACAAGGCTTGTAGTTCTTGGTTATTACTCATAATTCCACTTTGAAATCCTAAGTTGATACCTTTTGTCACTCACATTCCACTTGGATTTGTCCATGGTGGATTCTATTTTTTCTTCTTCGGTATCATTGATCATACCGTTAAAGAAGTCCAGACCAGTGATTCTCTCCACTTCATCTACAGTGATCATATACTCTTCCAATCTTCGTTCTGACAATTCATGTGGAATGATAAATCCTATTGCTTTTCTCTCGGGATGCTCATAATCCAGCAGCACTTTGTAAAAAGCAGAAGGTACAGTGACCTTATTTTTTTTGCCTATACTTTTAATGGGATTATCGAAAATTGGGCCTGTGATGATATAAAGGCGATCTGCTTTATAAGTCCAGTCTCTGATATTTTCTTCTAGTTCTTTCCATATACCGTTGTTAAATTGGCGAAGCTGTGGTGACATATTGCTCATATAGAATGACTCTTTCATTGCCACTGCATCAAATGCCATATCGCCCGCGGGTACTAAATGTCCACGTGTATATCCTGATCCTCTGTAATCATTATCATACGCTGAGCCTGTAGAAACTTTTGGGTCGGGCATAAAGTCGCGTTCTCGAGGTACATTGGGTGTATTGAGCATCTTGCGATCCATCGTGTAAGCTACCCATTCTCCTTGTTCATGATTTTCTACATAAGATAATGTATAGTGTGCATGATGTACCAATTCACCTGTGTGGGAAGGTAAGTAGGTACGCAAACTGTAGTCGGTATCGCTATCCAAACTCGCGTGAACAGTGGGAGAAGGTAAATGCTTGAAATAATAGATACCACCCACCAACATTATGACCGCAAAAATCAAAAAAAGCACCAACCTAAAAGATGTCTGTAAACCTTTACTCTGCTTAGTATGGTTTTGTCTTAATTGTGCCATCTTATTAGGTATTTATTTCTTTGCGTTTCATCTTTGGTATATTACGAACAACCATCTGTACGGTATCTGACAATTTTTCTTCAAAAAGTATCAATTTGTTTTTCTTCATATCTTTAAGTATTTCTTCATTATAGTGCCTGATGGTTACCAATTCGAGATCATTATCAGTTATCATTTTAAATTCCATACCCAATTCCTTTTCAAATTTTTTAATTCTGTCAGGTATATTATTGACACAAACAGAAAAACTGATGGCTGTATTTCGCATCATATTGACCTTAAGTCTATACTTCGCCAATAGCGTAAATATCATGCTCAAGTGATGCTCAGCAACAAAAGAAAAATCATTAGTAGATATGTGCAGTAATGTCTGATCAGGCTCGATGACCACAACAGGTGGGTAGCTCAGTTCTTTTTCATCACTGATTATTGTTCCTTCACTATCAGGATTTAAAAATGGCCTTACATACAGCGGTATTTGTTTGTTTTGAATCGGTTTGATGGTCTTTGGATGTATGACTTTTGCACCATAATAAGTCATCTCTATGGCTTCTTTGTAGGATAACCTTGGCATCATAATCACTTCGTCAAAGATACGCGGATCTCCTGTCAATACACCCGGAACATCTTTCCATATATGCATACTCTCGGCATCCAAACAATAGGAGAGGATAGCAGCGGTATAATCCGATCCTTCACGACCGAGTGTGGTCGTAAAATTTTCACTTGTACACCCTATGAATCCTTGTGTCACTAAATGATTTACATTGGATAGTAATGATAACATCTTTTGAGAAGCATTTTTTTGAGTCACATCCCAGATTACTTTGGCATCTCTGTAAGTATTGTCTGTAAGTATTACATCTCTTACATCTATCCATTGACTATTGATCTCTAAATGATATAGATAGTGAGCCAATATTTTTGAAGATAACAACTCACCTATGGAGACTATTTGGTCATAGGTGTAATCATAATCTTCATGAGGTACCTCTTCCAGTACCCATTCTATCTCAACCAATATATCATTGATATCATCCAATATTTCTGACGTCACTGGAAATAATTGTTGAACCAATGCTAAATGACTATTTTTAATCTGATCCAACAATGCGGATGTTTTACCATCTTGTGCGTAATAACTTTTTATTACTTCTTCCAGTGCATTGGTAGTTTTACCCATTGCAGAGACCACAACGACTATTTTATCGCTTCGAAACTTCTGCAATATTCTTCCTACATTTCTAAAACCTTCCGCATCTTTGACTGAAGCACCACCGAATTTAAAAACTTTTATTTGCATAACACCCTGAATTACTTAATTATATACTTATGGATCTTTGATGGTGATAATTATCACGGCACAAAGTTAACGAGATTTCAAAAATTACCTTAATTTCGCTCCCTTTATCATTAAAAAGTCACAAAAATGGAAAGTAATTTAAGCAATGCGCTTTTACTTTTATTGATAGGTATGAGCACTGTTTTTGTCATACTATTCATCATAGTCATGGGAGGAAATTTCCTCATCCGTTTGGTAAATAAAGTGGATTTGGATGTACATGAGGTACCCTTTACCAAAATAAAAACAGAAATATTATCTCCATCTAGTGAAGCAGCCATCCACGCTGTCGTAAATGTCCTAACCCAAGGAAAAGGGAAAGTGGAAAATATAGAAAAAATATAATATCATCACAAACCTAATAATATGGTACGTAAAGAAATAAAATTGGCCCTCATGTATAGAGACATGTGGCAGTCATCTGGCAAATATATGCCTAGAGTGGATCAATTAGTCAGAGTAGCCGAACCAATTATAGATATGGGTTGCTTTGCTAGAGTAGAGACTAATGGTGGTGGCTTCGAGCAGATCAACCTACTCTATGGCGAAAATCCAAATATCTCTAATCGTGCTTGGACACAACCATTTAATGATGCGGGAATTCAAACCCAAATGTTGGAACGTGGTTTGAATGGTCTGCGTATGAATCCCGTACCAAAAGATGTCAGAAAACTGATGTTCAAAGTAAAAAATTGCAAGGAACAGATATCTCTAGATCTTTTGATGGGCTCAACAATCCACAAAACCTTGCCTTATCATTCCAATATGCCAAAGAAGGTGGCATGATCGCCCAAGGTGCATTGAGTATGACAGTGTCGCCACTGCATACTGTGGAATATTTCATTGACCTGGCTGAACAATTTATCGCTTTAGGTGCGGAGGAGATTTGCCTTAAGGATATGGCAGGTATTGCCAGACCAGTTTCGGTAGGCAAAATTATCAAGGGTATCAGAGAGCGTCATCCAGACATCATCATACAGTATCATGCACACTCTACACCAGGGTTTTCTGTAGCATCAGCCTTGGAAGCTGCACGCAATGGAGTGGATATCATCGATGTAGGTATGGAGCCACTGAGTTGGGGCACAGGTCATGCTGATTTACTAACCATTCATGCCATGCTCAAAGATGCAGGTTTCTCTTTACCAGATGTCAATATGAAAGCTTACATGCAAGTACGCACTTTGACACAAGAGTTTATAGATGATTTCTTGGGCTATTATATCGCTCCGAAAAATAGGGAGATGAATTCATTACTTATCGGTCCAGGGCTACCTGGTGGCATGATGGGTAGTTTGATGTCAGATTTGGAACAAAATCTAGCTAGCTTAAATACTTGGTTTGACAAAAATGGTAAACCTAAAATTTCACAGGACGACTTACTGGTCAAATTGTTTGACGAAGTAGAATATGTCATTCCTCGGTTGGGTTATCCTCCTTTGGTTACGCCATTTAGCCAATATGTAAAAAATGTAGCGCTCATGAATGTCATCCAAATGGAAAAAGGCAAAGAAAGATGGTCCATGTTGGACGAAAATACATGGAACATGATTCTTGGCCAGCAAGGGCAATTACTAGGTCCGATTGATGATGAAATTGTAGCTTTGGCCAAACAGCAAAATAGAGAGTTTTTCACCGGCAATCCACAAGAATTATATCCTGACCAACTGGATATATATCGAGACAAAATGAAAGAAAAAGGATGGGAAACTGGTCTAGATGACGAAGAATTGTTAGAGTATGCCATGCATCCTACCCAATACGAAGCATTCAAATCTGGTGATGCAAAAGCAAAATTTGAGGAAGATCTGGCCAAAAAACGTGCACCGAAATCGCCCGTAGTTCAAGTAAATGAAACGACGACCAACACGCTGCCAAATATCATCAATGTAGAAATAAAAGGTGAAAAGTATGCTGTCAAAATATCCTATCCAGATGCAAAAACTGCCATAAATAATAATGCAGAAACACCGAAGGAAAGCGTAGCCAATGTTATTGATTCAGGCGATGCTAAATATATCACTTCTCCGCTTGAAGGAAAATTTTTCTTAACCAAAAATGCAGGAGAAATAGGCATCAAAGTAGGAGATACCGTTAAAAAAGGAGATACTGTCGCCTATATTGAAGCCATGAAGGTTATTAATGCGATTACTTCTGAAGTCGATGGCACGGTCTCAGAAATACTAGTGACAAAAGGAGCTGATGTAGAAGAAGATCAAAACATCCTAAAACTTATCTAACATGGAAGTATTAAATGGTATTTACGAAATGACAGCTTTTGGCGCAATCGCAGATGATCCTTGGTCTATTGTGATGATTGTATTAGCGTTATTCCTACTATACTTAGGTATCGGCAAAAAATTCGAACCATTGCTTTTAGTACCCATAGCTTTTGGTGTATTATTAGCCAATTTCCCAGGTGGCAACATGGGTGTAATCCCTTCAGACGAAACCAATGGCATCATGCATCTTACCATCATAGAGATAGCCAAAGATTATGGCATAATGAATATGCTCTATTACTTATTGATCAAAACAGGCTTACTGCCACCTTTGATTTTTATGGGTGTTGGTGCATTAACTGACTTCGGACCGATGTTGAGAAACCTAAAACTTGCTTATTTTGGTGCAGCTGCGCAGATTGGTATCTTTGTGGTGCTCACTGCAGCAGTCACCTTGGGATTCACATTGAAAGAAGCAGCCGCATTAGGTATCATTGGAGGAGCAGATGGACCCACAGCCATTTATACCGCTATTGTTTTGGCCCCACATTTACTTGGTCCTATAGCTATCGCTGCTTACTCTTACATGGCTTTGGTGCCTGTCATCATCCCTTTTATAGCCAACTTAACAATGTCCGAAAAGGAGTTTCGCATCAATATGCGTGAACAAGATAAATTGTACCCACCAACTGTACATATAAAGAACTTAAAGTTACTCAAAATAGTATTTCCGATAGTTTTATGTGTTATAGTGTCCCTTTTGGTGCCTTCATCTGTACCCTTGGTTGGAATGCTATTGTTTGGCAATCTTGTAAAGGAAATCGGCACAGATACAAATCGTTTATTCACCGCAGCGTCGGAAACCATACTCAATACTGCCACCATATTTTTGGGATTGACAGTTGGTGCTACGATGACATCAGCTACTTTTTTACAATCCCAAACATTGATGATTATCGTTGGTGGATTTTTAGCTTTCTGTCTTTCTGTGGGTGGTGGCATTTTTGCAGTCAAGCTTCATAATTTAATATCCAAAAAGAAAATAAACCCACTCATAGGAGCGACAGGTCTAAGTGCTGTACCTATGTCATCGAGGGTGGCCAATGAGCTCGCTTTAAAATACGACTCTTCCAATCACATCTTACAGTATGCGATGTCTAGCAATATTTCAGGTGTAATAGGCAGTGCGGTAGCGGCAGGTGTTTTAATATCATTTTTATCCTAATTTATTATTTATATATATGAACAATATACAAGCTCTTTCTATATTTTGTGGCTCATCATCGGGGAATGATGACGCTTTTTCTAGTGAAGCATTCTACCTTGGGAAATACCTAGGTGAACATCAAATAACTGTCGTTTATGGTGGTGCGAAAGTAGGTCTGATGGGTTCTGTGGCTGATGGAGCACTCACAGCCAATGGACGCGTGATAGGTGTAATTCCTGACTTTATCAAAAATAAAGAAATTGCCCATGAAGGACTTACTGAATTGATAGAAGTAAAATCTATGCATGAGCGTAAAACCATTATGCACGAAAAATCAGATGGTGCTATCATACTTCCTGGCGGATTTGGGACTCTGGATGAGATGTTCGAACTTCTAACTTGGGGGCAGTTGGGCTTGCATACCAAGCCGATAGGCATCCTTAATACTTCCGGATATTACGATGATTTGATGCGATTTTTAGATAGTATGGTGACAAAAAATCTACTTAGAATGTCAAATAGAGAGATGATACTTATTAGCAATAACATCGAAGACCTACACCAACAAATGTTGCATTATGATGCACCTTTAAAGGCAAAGTGGATCACTCAAGAACAAGTGTAAATTAATGATTATAAAAGGAGTAGAAAATTGAGCACCATTAGGACAGATAAATACCCATTTGCAATAAATAGATGGTATTGGTTTACTCCATTAATTAATTATATAAAAGAGTTATTTTGCACCAATTTGTAAAAAATCCTTAGTGTTCAAAAGCTTTAACAAATTGTTGATCACATATTAAGTATGCTTTTCAATTGGGAAAACATCAAAATCTTTTCATTATGTATTATAAAATAACAGCTGTCATGCTTCTATCTGTAGGTGCTTTTTTTTACAATTATTTCAATGCTAACAAATCACTTTCACACAGTGATGCAAATGTGGTAAAGCAAACTACCACTTCATTTTTTGATTTGAAGGCTACTTCCATAGATGGAGACCCGATTTCAATGAGTACATATAAAGGAAAAAAGATAGTAGTGCTCAATGTGGCGTCTAAATGTGGCTATACTCCACAGTATGCCGATTGGCAGGCATTTTATGAAAAGCGTAATGACAAATTTGTAGTATTGGGATTTCCGTGTAATCAATTTTTATCCCAAGAGCCGGGTACAGCTTCAGAAATCGAAACTTTTTGTCAAAAAAATTACGGCGTCACTTTTCAAATGTTTGACAAAGTCAATGTCAAAGGAGATAGTAAAAGTCCAGTTTATCAGTGGTTGACAGATCCTTCCAAAAATGGTTGGAATACTACAGAGCCCAGTTGGAATTTTTCAAAATATCTCTTAGATGAAAATGGAAAATTACTCCATTACTTTGGACCAAAAATAAAACCAGATAGTCCGGAATTTGTAGATGCTATTAAGTAAAATATATTTAGCAGCTCCTAACCTAATTTCACCACTTTGATTTCTTTAGAACATGATGATATATTTGATGCATTTTTTATGGTAAAGGTGCACTAAAATACTTAGCTAATTCATCTTCAAAGTAAGTCAACGCATTCTTTACTGGCAATGGGAGGCCTCCACCTAAGGCGCAGAGAGAACCTATCTCCAAAGTTTCTAAAAGATCAGCCATTAATTTTTTGTCAATTTTATATTCAGAAGTGGTAGCTTTTTCAAGCATCTCATAACCTCGAGTTGATCCTATCCTACATGGGAAACATTTTCCACAACTTTCATGCGCTGTAAACAAAAACAAATGTTTTATGTACTCAATAATTGGGTAAGATGTGGGAATGCAAACATAAGATGCATGCCCGAGCAAAAAGCCACTCTGAGCAAAAGACTCAAAATCAGCTGTTAGGGTATCTAATTTATGGACTGGTACAATACCTCCTAATGGACCACCTATATGTATAGCTTTGACGGGTATTTTAAACCCACCACCAAGTTGATGAATAACTTTGGACATTGGTGTACCCATGTCAACTTCATATATACCAGGACGATTAAAGTAACCATCCAATGAAATAAGTTTTGTTCCCGTTGATTTTCCTTTTCCTATTTTTGCAAAAGATGTGCCACCTAGCTCCATAATGTAGGGAATGCAAGCTAAAGTTTCTACATTATTGACCACTGTTGGTTGATTGAAAAGACCTTTTTGAGTGGGAAATGGTGGACGAACTCTGACTTCGGGTCTTTGACCTTCGATAGAAGAAAGTAATGCAGTTTCCTCTCCACAGATATAAGCTCCTTGGGCTTTGATTATTTTAAAATTGAAATTAAAACCGCTATCAAGTATATTCTCTCCGATAAAGCCTGCTTGCTCCAATTGCGCCACACTATCGGCAATGGTGGAGATGGATTCAGGATATTCAGCACGGATGTATAGTACGCCCCATTGTGCTCCTGTGATGTAACCAGCTATTAACATACCCATCAACAAAGCATGAGGGCGATGCTCCATGATGTATCTATCTGAGTAAGCACCAGGATCTCCTTCATCCGCATTGCATACGATGTATTTGGTATTACTTTCTGTTTCTCGACAAGATGCCAATTTGAATGCAATAGGAAATCCCGCTCCTCCACGGCCACGCAGTCCTGATGTTTGCAGTTCTTCGAGCAATGATATAGGTGTTTTTTTCAAACAGGAGCTCCAAATTTCATAATATTCTCCAAGTTCAGGATAAGGTCTGGTGATCACAGGTGTCCCGAAAGCATTCACCGTATAGGTATCTTGATAGGTGTATTGATTTTGGATAATGGCTTGTAAGTGGTCGATGGCTTGACCAGAATAGTTCTTACCTTGATAATGGAAGGCACTATTTTCATGGCATCTGCCAAGACAACACATTTCGCCGATAGCATCTGATGGGAAATGATTGGCGATTTCATTTTTAACTTTATCTTGTGTATTAGCCGTCATACAAGCAGAACCATTGCATGTGTATATTTTTTTACCTTCATTTTCTTGCTTCAGAAAATCGTAAAAAGATACTGTACCATGGATATTTGCTTTGCCAAACAGAAATTCGTTCTGGAGTCTTTCCATTTCATTTTTATCAGGGGTACCTGTACCTTTTGCAGATAAACCTAATTGCTCGAAAAGATTATATTCCAAACCTTTTCGCCCTGAAAGATGGCTAAGATTTTTTGACATGGCTTTATTTTAAACTTTAAGTATTTTTGATTGCAAAATTTAATTACATTAAAAATTTTACAACCTAATTTCTTTTGACTATAAATAAGGTGCTAAACTACAATATCTTTTTAACCAGTGCAAATACCCTTTGAAAATATATTGGTTGTTGGTATTTATTACCGAATTTTATACACTGTTCCACTTTTGTTTTCATACACTTTTGGTAGTTTCTCATGAGCTGTACGAGCTACTTCGGGCAGACTCTCCCAAGATGTATTGCTAAGATAAGTAGTCATGCCATTGCCAATGAGATATTGCGAAATTCCAGGTTTGAAGTTAAAAGTATCCAACGATTTATAATCAACAAATTTCACTAAAGTGGTATCAAAACCACTATGTAGCATGCCATAATCATGATTGACCCTATCAGTGATGACGTATTTGAATCCTGGAACATCGTGGATGACATAATTATTCAATAATTTCTGCTCTGAATAATTCACCTTTTTGTTGTATATACAATTCTGAACAAAAACACTCAATAATCCAAAAAAAACAACTGTTATCATAGCAATTTTTTGCCTATTATAGCCCGCTATCATTGCGGCTATCAATGGTAAATATAACCACCAAGTGGATTCATAACTTTTATACACACTTACAAAAAGCAATATGCCCAAAATAGATAGTGCAATATATATGTCTCTTAAAGAAAATTTTGAAATATCAGATAATCCATAAGCAAAAACCAATGCACCGATAGGTAATATATAGATGTGATGCCTTGGATCGGGACATAATGGCACATAAGACGTATAAGATATCGTCATAAAATTGGCCAATAATAGTAAGGCTACATAACTTCTTGCAATGAATTTAATCTTTTTATTTTCGCTGGTCCATAAAAATGGCACAAAACATATTGGAATTAAATAAAGATTTCGGGTCAATTCCAGCCATAATTGGTATCCAATGCGCTGTAGTGTGGCGGAAATTGGTTGTAAGTCATAAGAACAAGCAGAAATATACTGTCCTGCAAAAATATGATGGATTCGGGCGAAAGGATCTCCTAAAAAGTACCATGAGTAAATACAATATCCAAAAATAAAAGATGACAAACCAATTATAACTTGTTTCCAAAAAGTTTGATATGCCTTCCTGAACAAATCTGTCAGCATCAATACACCAAAAAATGGGTAAAAAATCAAAAAAGTCTCCTTGGATAAAAACATAATTATCACACCAGAAACAAACCAAGCTGCATGATTTCTGTAATAAGCGTGTTCAAATTTCAATAAAATATAACTACCAAAACTTATCAAAAAACCTAAAGCTACAACGATGTCAGGCATTGGTTTTTCTACATACATCAAGTACTGTGGGGCAAAAATAAGCAAGGATGCTCCAATCCATTGATTAACTACTTTTATGTCTCTGGCAATAGTAAGGAATGTTAATATTGTTATACTAAATACCAGGAATCCAGATATAAAATTGGCAAAATCTCCTACACCAAAGACTAAATAACTGAATACCAATGGTATAAAACTTGCGTATCTATGGGCATAAAGTGAGTCGTGAGTAAAGCTACCTTTTAAAATACTATCAGCAAGTCTGCAATATTCTATATCGTCAAATCCGAAATAACCGCCATGAAAAAAATAAAAATGGATAACATAGATGATACTGCTGAAAAGCAGAATGCCTAGGTTTGGGTATTTTGATATGGGATGAGAAGGTTTCAAGTGTAACTAGAGTTAGGTATTATGTTGCAAAAGTAATAAAACTAGGTGAATAAAAACTGTTGTTAAATTCAGCATTGTCAAAATCCTTAATTTCGATTGGTAGGCTTATTAAACAATTTATAATTGAGCCCAATCTGAAAAGTTAAAAATGTCGGATTGCCACTAAGGCACCAAGACTCGAAGGAGTATATAGGTTTAATTATCAATTATTTGGAATTTTCTATTTTTTGTGTTTTCGTGCCTTTGTGGCAAAATGATACTTTTAGGAGTGGACTCATAATTGGGTTACAAAATTCATATATAATTTAAAAACTAAATTCATTTTCATAAATCATTAGATATAATATTCTTTCTCTTCCTAAAAAAATAAACTATATTTTTACATCCACTTCCTTTTATCAATCTCTACCTTATATATCAATAAATCGGCTAGCTTCGATCCATCATTACGACTGATGTATGGTATTCTGATATTTCCTGATGCTGTATTTAATGTGATACTGCACAACTGATTTCTCGTTTGATAGGGTGACTCATGAATGTTTATACCTTGAACTTTATACATTGGTAGTATTTCAGCTCTATCCCCGAATATGCCACCTTTGATGTAAATCAGTGAATCATCATATCCATAAGTTTTCTTTTTGAATGAAATATATCTGCTGAATATAAGATAAAAACCTATTAAAAATATGAAAAAAGCATTCAAACCACTATAGAAGTAAATTGTAAGTATAATAGATGTCAATGTTAATAATCCAAAGATGATAGCAAATCTTGTAAAGTATCGCCGATCTATGCCTTGCATAGGGAATAAACTAAAATCAGTCTCTCCAAAAAGCGTAGCCACTACTCCTTTGATATGTGCTTCGTTACATCCTGGGATGTTGATATTTTGTTTTGCTTTTAGTTCTGCACTTGAAGCTTGATTGAGCCTTAAATCCTTAAACCCAACCAACCGCTTGAGTAGATTGTCTGACCAAGAGATATGTTGTATTTTATGGTCTGATGCTGAGACTTCCTTTTTAGTAAATAATCCACTGATTACTTTAAATCCGTATTGCGACCTTAAAAATTGTAAGTCATAATTATTTATTACAGTTCTTACCAAAGATATACCAATAGATATAATGATAAGAATAAACCCCAAAAATAATAAGAGATATAAACCAGGCTCCCATATAGGTAATTGCTCTGAATATTCATCCACATCTACTCCTACTTCCTGCAGATTTTGATATATCCATAATACAAATAGAAATATCAAACCACCAGATTTGATATGGTTTTCTGTAAACCCTACTTTCAGTAAATCTGTAAGGCTGAGAGACATTATTTTCTTATATGTCGTTGGGTTTGATTCTGTGATAGTTTTATTTTTGTCACTTTGGTTGGCTATCTCCATGGTAGATTTTTCTCGGAGTATGAGTGTTCGCAATGCATGAGCTTTTTCTGATTCTATAGCATGAAATTCAAATTCGTTTTTGTCCGAACCTGCTGTGTCTATCTTCAGTTTTAAAACACTGAATAATTGATGGATAATATTCTGTTCAAAATTTATGGTTTGTATTTTAGAAAAAGGAATGGATGTTCTTTTACGTTGAAAAATACCAGAGTGTAAAATTAACTCATCATCTTGAATAAAAAAATAAGTACGGAAAAAATTTACGATTGAATAAATCATTGACAAAAAAGCAATCACTATGACCGACCAAATAATGTAATCACCTTTTTTACTCGAGCCACCTATTAATATTACAAAAAGTATGGGCAAAATTTGCCTGACCACTACTGTAATGGTTTTGAAAAGGATCAATAATATGGCTACATAAGATTGCCTGTTAGGAATAGAAAAGTCAAATTTATTCTTCTTCATCTTTCGCAGTGCGATTGGTGATGAAATTTTTTAGGGCGTTCGCTTTGTCCAATGTCAGACCTGGGATAGATACATCACTTGAACTTCCTCCGGCAGTAAAGAGTGATAGTTCTGCTAAATCAAATTGCCGATCTATAGGGCCTTGCTCTATCTCACAATGCTGTATGCGGTTGAATGGTACAATAACGGTAGATTTGAAAAAAATGCCATTTTTATAAAGCACATCTTTTTCTCTAAGCGCATATCCTTGGTATTCATATCCCTTGATAGACAATATGATAGATAAGCCGGTAACAATAGACCACCCAATCATCACCATTAAAACTATAGGAAACAGGAGAATTTCCTCTACAAATAAACCTATGGCAAAATAAACAGAAAGTAAAATAGTAAAAACGATACCTGTGATATAAACACTAATCTTCTTATAATTGGGATGTAATTTCTCGAAAACAATCTCTTCAATAGTTGGGAGATCATTTATATCTATTTGGTTATTTTGAAAATTCATATTGACCATTTTTTATTTAATGTTCATTTAGTAAATAGTAAAACAATTCCTTGTTTAAAAGTTCAATATTCAGATAAAATCAAAGGCAAAAATAATCTATTCGTTGACAAGAGCTTTAAAACTTTCTATTTATCCTTTGCTTATAGATAACTTAGCTAGCGGTCTTTTTTAATGAAACTGGTATAATAATACTCACCCATCCAAACCAAAGAGTACAGCTTACTAAAGCGCCTATTCCAGAATGTTTTGGATGTGGTGGCCAATAAGCAGCAATAGTAATAAAATAAAACATATTCACCTGCTAAATCTACGGCAACAAGGTGAGTCATTATGTCACAAGCCAACCCATCATAATCATTCAGTGGCTGCAATACAAAGAATTGAAATAGTCGCAGCACCTGCTTCCATTACTTTAATACAACACGCCTCGAGTGTCGCCCCTGTAGTCACAACATCATCAACTACAAGCACGTGCTTATCCTTGACTACCGATGGGTCTTTGATCACAAATACATCCGATACATTATTGACCCTTTCCGAACGAGATTTACCTGTTTGTGATTCGGTTTCCAAAGCTTTGATCACACTATCTTCACTAAATGGAATATCCAACGAAAAGCCCAAACCTTTACCAAAGATCGTACTTTGATTATAGCCTCTTTTTTTCAGCTTTTTAGCATGAATAGGTACTGGTATTATGATGTCTGGTTTACCAAAAAGATTTGAATGTAACAATCTTTCTGCACCTATCTTTCCCATGATTTCACCTATCTCTAATCTACCCTTATACTTGAGCTTATGCAGCATATTCTGCACCATACCACCTTCAGAAAATCTCAAAATAGCAGCTCCATGATGCAACACAAAGCGACCTTTGAAGTGTTGAGTTACTCTATTTTCTTTAATCTTAAAATGGTCAGTATAGGGCATCCTGTGCAAACATTCTACACAAAATGAAGCGCTTTTAACCTTCGGCAACCTATCGCATGCCAAACACAAATCAGGAAATAACGTATGGAATAAGTCGTGTAAAACTGTCTTTGACATATTGTAAATTCTTTAAAGCCAATTATGTATAAAATTAAGTTCTTAAAATTAACACTAAGGTAAAACTAATTTATTAAAATTTTAAAATAAATGGCCATTTATTTTAAAAAAACGTAACTGTTCAGCTATAACCCCAAAGGGGTAGAATATTAATAACCGCGGATATATATCCGCGGTAAAAATGGAAAACCAACTTAATTTTGGCGCTATTTTTGCCTATAAGTTGCAAAAATCGTGACAAAATTGTAGTGAAATAGTAAACACCTGAATAGTTACAAAAAAACATATATTCTTTCTCTTGTAAGCGCATTAAAATTGCAAATATATAGATCAGTTTCACAATTTATGTACGACATTCACAAAACAATGCCACTTGAAAAAAAACCAACAGTGTTAGATGTTGCTAGATCTTTACTTTTATATAATGCTGCCTATTCAAATACCAAAAATCAGTTAAAACCTTTTATTAAGCACTATTCAAAAATAAATATCTGTCAATTTTTATTTATCTTTGCGTCCTTTTTAAACAATTTTAGGTATTTATGATGAGTCATATTAGGTTTTTGGCAGTGGTCTTTTCTATAGTATTAATAGGCGCTTGCGGTACAAAAAAAGATATCATTTACAATGGTCCTACTACTGATCTCCAAGAAGAAATGCTTGATACATTGGTCATAAGTGATGTAGCCAACTCATTGGATTCATTGCCAAAAATATTCAGGTCTTCAGCTACACTTACTTATGACATACTACATACCAAACTTGACCTTAACTTTGACTGGAACAACCAACATGTCAAAGGCAAAGCATACCTTACTATAGCGCCATATTTCAAAGCAACCAATAATATTACTTTGGATGCAGTAGGTTTTGATATTCATAAAGTACAAATGCAATCAGAAAACAAAGACCTTTTTTATGATTATGATGGAAATAAATTAAACATAACATTGGATAAATATTATACCAAACATGACAAACTAGATCTATATATCGAATATACCGCCAAACCGAATGAGAATCATATAAATGCTAGTGATGCTATAACTTCTGACAAAGGATTATTTTTTATTGACCCTTTAGAGATAGATCCAGATGTGCCTACACAGATATGGACGCAAGGCGAGACAGAAAATAATAGTCGGTGGTTTCCTACTTTCGACAAACCAAACGAAAGATTTACCCAAGAAATCATTTTGACGGTAGCTGACAAATATCAAACATTGTCCAATGGACGTAAAATAATGAGTCGTAAAAATGATGATGGTACACGTACTGATCATTGGAAGCAGGACAAACCACATGCACCATATTTAGCTATGATAGCAGTAGGCGAATTTCATGAAGAAATAGATGAATGGAACAAAATCCCTCTTCACTATATGGTAGAAAAAGGATTTGGGAAACATGCCAAAAAGATATTTAATCATACACCTGAGATGTTGAGTTTTTTCTCTGGCAGACTCAATTATCCTTACCCTTGGGATAAATATGGTCAAATCGTAGTAAGAGATTTTGTATCTGGCGCCATGGAAAATACAGGAGCAGTAGTTTTTGGCGAACAAGTACAAAAAACAGAGCGCGAACTCATAGACAATGACAATGACTACATCGTAGCGCATGAGATGATGCACCATTGGTTTGGAGATTTGGTTACATGCGAAGATTGGTCCAATTTGACTCTCAATGAGGGTTTTGCCAATTATGCAGAATATCTTTGGTTTGAACATAAATATGGCAGAGATCGTGCAGAATTTCATCGAATGAATGAAATGAATGGATACTACAGTCAAGTTTTTGGCGGTGGCGCACATCCGTTAGTTCATTATTTCTATGATGACAAGGAGCAAATGTTCGATGCACATAGTTACAATAAAGGTGGTTTAGTACTACACATGCTCCGTAATTATTTGGGGGATGAAGGCTTTTTTACTGGGCTCAATAAATATCTTACCGACAATGCACACACAGCAGTAGAAGTAGATGAATTGCGAATGGCTTTTGAAGATACAGTAGGAGAAGATTTGCATTGGTTTTTTGATCAATGGTTTTTGGGCAATGGACATCCACATATCAACGTAAAATACACCTACAATCAAGATAACAAAGTTTTACTAATAGAAACAGATCTATCAGACACACCTGCAGGATTTTATAAAAATTTCAGATTGCCAATAGATGTGGCAGTGTATTATGCAGACGGAAGTGTCACTTATCATCCTGTGTTACTAGACGAAAATAAAAATAGATTTTTGATAGAAGATTTAAAAGCTGATCCCGTAACTTATGTTTTTGATGGTCGAAATGTACTTTTGGCAATGATCAATGAAAACAAAACGCCTGAACAATATAAAGCTCAATTCCTACTTTCTCCCAATTTTATGGATAAAATGATAGGTTTTACTAGTACCAATGATGGTAATGCTGACTTAATTACTCCAGCTATGAATGACAAATTTTACCTATTCCGAACCATGGGTATCAGCACGATACCCGATAGTTTGGCCTATCAATATATAGATCAATTGCAAGAATTATCTCTATCAGATCCACACTCCGAAGTCAGAAAAGAAGCATTGCTAAAGTTATTAAATATAGAAGATTTCGATCCAGCTGCATTGTGCAAATTGATAATAAATGCAGAAAGAGCTTATCCTGTACTCCAGATTGCATTGGAAATAATGGGCCAAATGGATGACGATAAAAAGGACGAATTATTTAAAAAATTCAAAAATGATGAGTCAGATTATTTATCAAGCACGCTAGTAGGTATGATGACAATTGCAACCGATGAAAATTTAAATTACTTGGAATCTAAATCGAGCAGCATCAATATAAATTATATGTTTGAATTTTATTCGAGGTATCAAGAATTTCTTGTAGGTCAAAGTCCAAAAGTTTTGGAAAGGTCTGCGGATCATTTGAACAAATTAGCAGGAAACAAAGATGGAAATATGTTTAGAAAATATCTTGCCATGACATCTTTAATAAAAATAGCGGAAGATTTGTCTCAAAGAAAACAAAGTGACCCACAAACCAGTAATCTACTAACTAACATTGCAAACTATATCAATAACATCGTAAAAAACGAAACCAACCCAACACTGATAGAAAAG
This sequence comes from Saprospiraceae bacterium, assembly GCA_016714785.1. Taxonomy (GTDB): domain Bacteria; phylum Bacteroidota; class Bacteroidia; order Chitinophagales; family Saprospiraceae; genus OLB9. The sequence continues at coordinate 40,408 of JADKCC010000042.1, read as the reverse complement.
TATGATGGGATCAGGTAAATACTAAGACATAACAGTTGAACTTAAGGATAAGATTGTATGACACTTGACTCAAAAATTCCAAATATAATCCTACCTTTGCATCGTGAGTAATATTAAAGAGCTGATCGATAGATATGAAAATGATCGGCACATCAAAGAGATCAATGACCTGACATCAGGGGAATCTCCCAACCAAATACAACTACAGGGATTGGTGGGAGCGTTGGATTGTTTTGCCTTGGCGGGAGCATTTTATCAACAAAAAAGATCGCATATATACATTGCTGCTGACAAAGAAGAAGCCGCTTATGTTCAGAATACTTTACAATCCATCATGGAAGGTAAAAATATCCATTTTTTTCCTGATTCCTTCAAAAGGCCTCTGCAATATGATGAATTGGACAAAAACAACGTTCTTATACGAACAGAAACCATCAATAAAATTCATACTGCAAAAGGAAAAAATCAAATATTAATATCGTATCCAGAAGCCATTTTCGAAAAAGCCGTCGATCCTACCCTACTAGACAAGGACAAAATCAGCATCGCAAAAAATGCAACACTTGATATCAATACCATGATCGAACTTTTGGTTATGTATGGATTTGATAGAGTAGAATTTGTTTATCAGCCAGGCCAATTTTCTATACGTGGTGGTATTATAGATATTTTTAGTTATGGTAATGAATGGCCATACAGAGTGGAGATGTTTGATATAGAAGTCGAAAGTATCAGGACATTTAATCCTACCACGCAGCTTTCAGTACAAGACATTTCATTAGTTTCCATCATTCCTAACATCAATAATAAATTTAGGCAAGATCAGAAAATCTCCATTTTTAAAGTATTTGCCGATAATACTTGTATATGGATCAAAGAACCCGATTTGTTGGTGGATAAATTGCAAATATGTTTTGAAAAAGTAGAAGCTTATGCAGACAGCGTCGCAGTCAAATCAGAAGAAGAATTAAGAGAAATATTTAACGAAAGAGCCTTTATTTACCCAACCAAAATTGTAGAAGAAATTACTGATTATCATACGATTACTTTGGCAAAATCTCAGTACTTCTTCACTGACAAAATCGTCTCATTTAATGCTTCAGCACAACCTGTATTCAATAAAAATTTCAATCTGCTCATAGAGAATCTAAAGGAAAATACTAGTAAAGAATATATCAACTTCATATTTACCGACAATCCAAAACAGATAGAGCGTTTTTACAACATCTTTGAAGATATGGGTGTAAAAGTACAATTCCATCCATTGCACAAGTCGGTCCATAGCGGTTTTATCGACCATCAAAATAAGGTGGCTTGTTATACTGATCATCAGATTTTCGAGCGATTCCACAGATATAAAATCAGGCAAGGCTTTACAGAAGATATGGCCATAAGTCTCAAAATGCTTAAAGAACTACAGCCTGGAGATTTTGTTACACACATCGATCATGGTATAGGTAAATATTCAGGTTTAGAAACAATAGAAATCAATGGCCATAAACAAGAAACCGTCAGATTAATCTATCAAAACAATGATATATTATACGTAGGGATCAATTCGTTGCACAAAATATCCAGATATGTAGGTAAAGATGGAACTGAACCCAAACTCAATAAAATAGGTGGTGATGCGTGGAAAGCCCTCAAACGCAAAACAAAAGCCAAAGTCAAAGACATCGCTAAAGAATTGATCAAACTTTATGCAAAAAGGAAAGCATCAAAAGGATTTGCATTCCCACCTGATGGATATCTGCAAACTGAACTCGAAGCGTCCTTTATCTATGAAGATACTCCTGACCAACTTACAGCTACTCAGGATGTTAAAAACGACATGGAAAAGGACTATCCGATGGATAGACTGATCTGTGGTGATGTCGGATTTGGTAAAACAGAAGTCGCCATCCGTGCAGCTTTTAAAGCAGTAGTCGCCGGCAAACAAGTAGCAATCTTGGTACCTACCACCATTCTCGCATTACAGCATTATAAAACATTTTCTGAACGTCTTAAGGAATTTGGTGCAACAGTAGAATACATCAACCGATTCAGAAGTACCAAAGAAAAAAATGAAGTTTTCAAAGGTGCGGAAGAAGGTAAAGTGGAGATATTGATCGGTACACATGCCTTGCTCAACAAAGGTTTAAAATTTAAGAATCTTGGGTTACTAATCATAGACGAAGAGCAGAAATTTGGCGTAGCAGCCAAAGAAAAACTACGTAGTATGCAAGTCAATGTGGATACACTCACCCTTACTGCCACTCCTATACCCAGAACGCTACAATTTTCACTGATGGCTGCGCGAGACTTGTCTATCATCCGTACACCGCCGCCAAATAGGCAGCCAATCTACACAGAGAGAAGAGTGTTTAACGATGATTTAATCAAAGAATCTATTTACTACGAAATCCAACGTGGAGGTCAAGTGTTTTTTGTGCACAATCGGGTAAAAAGTCTCCATGAAGTTGCCGACTTGATTAAAAATCTTTGCCCTGATGTTGATGTGGCAGTTGCACATGGACAAATGGAAGCGCACGATCTAGAGAATACTTTATTGGCTTTTATTGATGGCAAACATGACGTACTTGTTTGTACCAATATCATTGAGACTGGTCTAGATATACCAAATGCCAATACGATGATCATCAACAACGCACACCATTTCGGTATGAGTGATTTGCATCAATTACGAGGTCGTGTAGGTAGATCCAATAAACGAGCTTTTTGTTATCTATTCGCACCGCCGTTGTCAGTTTTGACACCAGAAGCCAAAAAAAGGATTAAAACACTTGAAGAGTTTTCAGATCTTGGTTCAGGATTTCAGATCGCCATGAAAGATATGGATATACGTGGTGCAGGTAATTTATTAGGTGCCGAACAGAGCGGATTCATCGCGGATATTGGATATGAAACTTACCAAAAAATACTGGAAGAAGCAGTTGTAGAACTCAAAGAGACGGATTATAAAGAGCTCTTCCAAGAAGAAAATGCTAAAAAACATGTGTTCGTTAGGGATGTAGATATAGATACAGATATAGAGATGTTGATCCCTGATAGCTATGTATCCAACATACAAGAAAGACTGATACTTTATACTGAACTAGACAAGTTAGAGACGGAATCAGATATCTCAAAGTTCAATGCCATGCTGAAGGATAGGTTCGGACCTGTACCTACGCAAATCAATGAATTATTTGATGGATTGCGAATCAGAATGATTGCAAAAAAGCTTGGATTTGAACGAGTAATTCTTAAAAATCGAAAGATGAACTGTTATTTCATCACCAATGCACAATCTATTTATTTTGAGACACAAATTTTCCAAAATATTCTACAATACGTAGCTACAGATGGTCATTTCAAAGGTTTGAGCATGAAGCAATCGAATAATTACTTGATCATGACCAAAGAAAATGTACGTACTCTAAAGGAAGCGCGCAGTATTTTGGAAGGAATAGTAAACTCAATGATGCTTTAGTATTCATTTTCGTTTAAAATCAGATATTATATGGCGACGAATTTGTCATCATTGTAACAATTCTTCTAACTCAGTAGCAGACAACTCAGGCAATTCATTGATATCAATAATATCATCTGAAAGAGTACGTTTTTTGTCTTGAAGACGCATGATTTTTTCTTCTATCGTATCTTTGGTGATAAATCGGGTTACGATGACATTGTTTTTTCTGCCTATTCTGTGCGCTCTTGCCACCGCTTGCATCTCCACGAATGGATTCCACCAAGGATCTAGGATAAATACATAGTCTGCAGCGGTAAGATTCAATCCTGTGCCACCAGCCTTGATAGACAATAGGAAGACTTGATAGCTTGGGTCATTTTGAAAATTCATTACAGCATTTTCTCTTTCAGTACTTGTCATCGAACCTGTAAGCAAGAGGTAAGGTGTAGATTCAAGCTGAAGCCACTCTGCAAATAAATCCAAATGTGATAGAAAAGATGAAAATATTAAGACTTTGTGCCCGCCACATACAATCGTTCGTATTTGATTTTTTATGTCTTCAAATTTACCAGATTCTCCTTGATAATCAGCTTTAGTTATGAGCGGATGATTGGCAATCTGTCGGAGCTTCATCAGGCTCGAAAGTACATGAAATCTATATTGACCACTCTGCCGATCAAGGCCAGCTAAATGATTTCTTACAGCAGATTTTTCCTTTTCATAGTATATAGCTTGCTCTTCTGTCATCTCTGCAAAGTGCATCTGTTCTATAAGGTCAGGCAAGTCTTTGGCTACTTGACTTTTGGTACGTCTTAAAATAAAGGGATCAACCAATTTTTTCAATTCAGTGATAGCCTTTTCATTTCTAAACTTCTCGATAGGCTCTTGGAAATGCTCTTTAAAAAAAGCATAACTACCGAGCACTGAAGGATTTATAAATTCCATTTGAGACCAAAGATCTGACAATGAATTTTCAATAGGCGTACCACTCAAAGAAAGCCTATGTTCGCCATTGAGTTGGTGCACAGCGTTAAATACTTTCGAGTTTTTATTTCGTATTTGTTGACTTTCATCCAGTACAATATAGTGAAAAAGTAAAGGTTTCAGTATATCAAAATCAATCACAACAGTCTGATAAGTGGTCAGAATGACATCAAAAGTCATTAGTGTTTTTTCGACTTTTTTTCTTTGAGGTCCAGTATATTGGATTACCTGTAGTGATGGCGCATATTTTTTAATTTCATTATACCAATTAAATATCAAAGAAGCGGGCAAAATGATCAATGCGTTCAATGATTTTCGACCAGTGGTTTGTATCTCTCCGAATAAATCGAGTTGTACAGGTGCGTTTTGTTGTTCTGAAACAGTTTTATTTTCTTTAGCGTACAATAATGCGGCGATGGTCTGCAAAGTTTTCCCAAGTCCCATATCATCAGCTAGACAGCCACCCATTTTGTTTTGCTGGTGATTGATGAGCCATTTGACACCTTGGATTTGATAGGGACGCAGCTGCGCCTTTAGTTCAATAGGTGATACATATACGACTTCTTCTTCTGTAGTTTTTAGCTTGGATTTATCAATACGACTATTCAAACCTTCTAAGAGTGTAAAATGTGTTTTGGAGAGTTTCCATTTGTATTCACCTTCTAATGCAAAACGCACAATGGCTTCATATTTTGTCATTATTTCATTGGGAATCAGAATGTAGGAACCATCACTTAGTTTGTAATAAGGATCATCATTTTTGATGTTTCTAAATAGTCTTGATATCGGATATTCTTCATCACCAATCTTAATCATGCCTTTTAGGTCAAACCAATCATTGATTAATACAAAATTTGTCAAAACAGAAAAAGTACTAAAAGTCAATTGTTTACCTTCGCACTCAGGCGGTTGAATTTGAAACACAGTTTTCAAAACGTCAATTTCAGCAGAGGTTTTTTCTAAGACAGAAAACTTAGTATCATTATAATAAAACCGATTATTGTACATTTTCTTAAAACCTAAATTCAGTAAAACTTGTATTAGGTTGTCCTCACCAATTAAGTCTCGTGTACATTCATAAACATAAATATTATCGTTCTTATCAAAGCTGATTTTGGTTTTTCTTTTACCCTTTTCGCTTCCTGAAAAGTGAAAATCTTCATATTCAAAACGGATATCTAAGAGCCACTTATCTTCTAAAAAATCATAAATATAAGTCAAGTGTTGTCCTGTAATGGAATTTAGTTTATGAATATCAAAACCATCTGATTCGACATCTACTTTGCCCATGACATCAAGCACGAATTGAGTAAAATAATTTTTAACTAATTTGTCGGGAATAAAGACTGATTCAGCTTTTAAAAATGGTTTGAGTTTTGCTGTATTTATATCACTAAGCCACATCACAATTTTGTCTAGGATAATGATACCAGGCATATTGGTAATCAGCGCTATATCATGTTGAACTGGTTTAATTAGGGCTTCTCCTACTTTAAGTTTGAGTTCATAACGAATACCAGTTTGTGTTTTGGTAAAGAGCAAGTGTGGTCGCACAATGTCAGGAAAAAAGCCGCATAAGAGATCATAAGCATTGACCTTCCGAACGAGTTGATGGCATAAATAGCATTGATTTTTTTTTATCAATTCCATAAATTTATTCATACGTCGATCGATGAGCCCTTGTATCGTCTTTTGAATTTTTGGATCTGCAAACAAGGAAGTTAATTTTTCAGGTTTTTTCTTATTTTTATTGAATGACTTTTCCAACTCAGGCAGACTTAATTCATGGCATAAAGTGATCAACTCTTTGTGCACAGAATTGTCATAATCTATACCGTAACTTGTGGTATTTTCAGCCAAAGCTGCTGCTTGGATATAGTCGGGTCTTTCATATTTATCAACACTACATATATAGGCTAAGGGTAGGTAGATTTCTAACCCTTCCGCCTTATATAAGCTGTAAACGACAACATATTTTTCAAAAGGTGTATCCATCAAATTATTAAAAAATTGGGGCGCAAAGGTATTAAAAATAAGAATTTTTCCATCATTTGTATCAATTTCCATACTTAAAAGAATATTTTTTGCTATGATCTCAGAAAAAAGTACTATCATTAGCCCCAAATTTATAAGCCATTATGTTCCAAAAAGTCTTATTTGGTTGTACCTTGTTGATCACAATACTCCTGTATTTATTTCTTAATGGTAATCTACAGTTGATGAAAGATCCATTGCCACCTTTAGGAAAATTTCTAAATCCTTTTGGTGGTGCGTGGACTTCTGATACCAAGGACGAAAAATCAAATATAAATTTGGATATATATGGCCTAAAGGACAAGGTAGAAATTATCTATGATGAACGAAGAGTACCTCATATTTATGCGCAAAATATAGAAGATGCTCTATTTGCACAAGGATATGTAGAAGCACAAAATAGGCTTTTTCAAATGGAATTTTTAGCAATGGCAGCTTCTGGAGACTTGTCCTCTATTATAGGAAATAAAACAGTTGAAATAGACCTCGAAAAACGTCGGCGTGGTATGAAATACGCTGCCGAAAACGCCACAAAAGGTTGGGAAAAAACCAATGATTACAATAGTACATTTAGATATGTGGACGGAATCAATGCCTACATCAATAGTCTCAAAAAAGAAGATTTTCCTTTGGAGTTCAAACTTTTTGATTTTGAGCCTACTACTTGGACACCTTTAAAATCTGCCTTGATTTTCAAACAAATGTCTCTTACACTAGCAGGTAGGAATGACGATATAGAAAATACCAATCTTTTATATCACCTCGGTAAAGAAGATTTTGCAAAGCTTTATCCTGAAAAACAATCGATCGAAAATCCAGTAATCCCACTTGAAAAACCTTATTCTTTTGATACTTTAATGGGCAAACCACAAGATACCTCCGCATTTTACAAGGGTGCTATTTTAAATGATTATTACGAAAATAGAAATAAAGGAATAGGTAGTAATTCGTGGGCTGTTAGTGGCAGTAAATCTGCATCAGGCAAACCTATTTTTTGCAATGATCCGCATCTTAGTTTAGGGTTACCTTCTATATGGTTTGAAGTTCATATTCATACACCAGAGTTCAATGCGTATGGCGTATCATTTCCTGGTTTCCCTGGTATCATGATTGGATTTAATGAACATATAGCATGGGGAGAAACTAATGTAGGGCAAGATGTAGAAGACCTTTTTCATATCAAATGGACCAATAAAGATCGTACAAAATATATGCTTGACGGCAAAGAAACCGAAGTCACTTACAGAATAGAAGAGATAAAAATAAAAGGAAGTAAAACTATCATAGATACGGTAAAATATACTTATTGGGGACCAATATACAAGAAATCAAACGATGGAAATCATGATCTTGCTATGCGATGGTTATGTCATGATGAACCAGATATGGACGAGTACAATGCATTTGTAGATGCTATGAAATGTAAAAATTATGATGATTATCTAAAAGCTACAGGAAGGTATATTTCTCCTGCACAAAATTTTGGCTTTGCTGCCAATGATGGTGATATAGCCTTAAGAGTAAATGGTCGCTTTCCCGCCAAATACAATCAAGATGGTCGCTTTGTAGAACATGGTGATCAAACTAAAAATAACTGGAATGCTTGGATTCCAAGATATCAAAATCCACAGATCATCAATCCAGCAAGAGGGTTTATCTCCTCTGCAAATCAAGTGAGCGCAGATAAATCATATCCTTATTACTTCACTGGAAAATTTGAAAGATACCGAAACAGAAGTGTCAATAATAAACTGACTGAAATGGCTCAAATCACACCAAAAATGATGCAGGAGATGCAACAGGATGCTTTCTCTTATAAAGCATCAGACTATATTTCTATGATAGCAAAAAATATTAATACAATTGATTTGTCTCCATCTGAAAATGATTTTTTTGCAAAATTAACTAAATGGAATTTTCAATATAATGCAAAAGATGAAGCGCCTACATTCTTTGATTTATTCTATAAAAAGTTGCAAGAAAATACATGGGACGAATTAGCTGCATTGAAAAAAAGCATGGATATAAATTATCCTGAAGCATGGCGATTATTAGAGCTAATCGAATCTGATCCTAACAATAAGTTTTTTGATATCAAGGATACACCTGACATAGAAAATGCTAAATCTGTCGTCTTAAAAGCAATCAAAGAGGCTGCCAAATCGATAGAAGAACGTAAGAAAGAAGACAAAGGAAATACTTGGGGCGAATACAAACCTCTGCATATTTACCATTTGACCCGCATACCAGCATTCTCTGCCATGGACATTTCAGCCAATGGTTGTCCTGATGCGATCAATGCCACGGGATACTCTTTTGGTCCTAGTTGGCGGATGATAGTAAGCTTAGAAGATCAAGTGAAAGCGTATGCAGTCTATCCAGGTGGTCAGTCTGGTAATCCTGCTAGTAAATATTATAAAAATATGGTTGAAGCATGGACGAAAGGAGAATATTTCACCCTTAATATTCATGCCAAACTTGAGGATATTCGTAAAAATCAAACGCAATCCATCACTATAAATCCTGTAAAATGAAAATATTATTTTTGATGGTCAATGTGATATTTTGGTCATTTCTAGCTCAACTATTTTTACCCTGGTGGTTCGTTGGCATTGTAAGTTTTGTCGTCGCTTATGTGCTACATCTTTCAAAGTTCAACTCATTTGCTGGTTCTTTAATGGCAATTTTTATTTTATGGACGCTGAAAGCATGGTTTGCAGATAGTAATTTTGATGTACCGATGTCTCAAATTTTAGGATCACTTTTAGGAAATATTTCTAGTTCAGCTATTTATTTTCTAACAGGTATCATAGGAGGATTATCTGCTGGTTTAGCTGGTTTATTGGGAAGTTGGAGTAGAACATTATCAAAACCTTAAATTAATTTAATGAAAAAAATAGGAATTACTGGTGGCATAGGATCAGGGAAAACGACGGTTTGTAAAATCTTCGAATCCCTTGATATTCCTATATATTATGCTGATATTGAAGCTAAAAGGATTATGACTTCGTCACCTATTGTAAAGCAACAGCTCAAGGCATTATTGGGAAATGATGCCTATTTTAAAAATGGAAAACCAGATAGAAAATATATTGCTGCAAAAATTTTCACAGACAAACCCCTATTGAATAGCATTAATAATATAGTACATCCTGCCGTCCGTGCAGATGCCGAAAGATGGATGGAGAAAATGAAAATTGAAGGCGCGAATGCGTATATCATAAAAGAAGCGGCTTTGTTAGTAGAGAATGGAAGTTACAAAGCCTTAGATGCACTCATCGTAGTGACTTGTCCTGAAGAAATACGCATCAAACGAGTCATGACAAGAGACAAATTATCTCATAGTGAAGTATTAAATAAAATCAAGAACCAATTGTCCGAGAGTGAGAAAATAAAAGTCGCTGATTTTGTCATTGTCAATGATGGAACTAAGCCAATAATCTCACAAGTATGGCAAATACATAAAAAATTGACTAAAAATTAAATCATATTCCTTTTCATGAAAATATTAAAATATATCCTATTCTTTTTACTTATTGCTGGTATTATCTATGCTTTAGGGCCAAGAGAAAAATTTCAAACGCCTAAAATTTTGGACACTGAGATCAATTCTGACATCAATAACCTGGAGCAATACATTTCTAACAAGGAAGTTGCAGTAAAAGATCTAAAACCCAATAATCAAGCTAGAATAATTTGGGCGGATGACTCGCTGCATCAGAAAACAGAATATGCATTGGTATATTTGCATGGATTTTCGGCAAGCCAAGAAGAAGGCGCTCCTATTCACACGGATTTTGGCAAAAGATATGGTATGAATGTGTACCTAAGCCGACTAGAAGACCATGGGCGTCGCGATACTAATTCTTTTGAACAGCTAACACCTGAAAATTTTATACAATCAGCAGAAGATGCCATAGACATAGGTAAAAAACTGGGTAACAAAGTCATCGTCATGTCTTGTTCTACTGGAGGGACATTATCTGCAATCCTTGCATCTGCTGGCGAAGATATTCATAGTATGATTATGTATTCGCCCAATATAGATATTTATGACCCAAAGTCAGATCTCCTATTATATCCGTGGGGCAAAAGATTTTCCGAATTGGTGCTAGGTGGACAATACAATAGGATCGTTTATGATACCTTAGCCCAAAAATATTGGAATTCTGTATATCATACCAATAGTCTTTTTGCTCTAAAAACCATGATACACGACTATATGAATCCTGAAACCTTTGCAAAAATAAAAGTCCCTGTATTTATGGGATATTATTATAAGGATGAAGATAATCAAGATAAGGTGGTTTCTGTAGCAAGGATGTTGGATTTTTATGAGCAAATAGGCACTCCAGAAGAGCAAAAGAGAAAAGTGGCATTTCCTGCAGCAGGCAATCATGTCATCTCTTCTTATGTCATGTCCAAAGATATCAAGAATGTAGCCAACGAAACATACAGATTTGCTGAAGAAATATTAGGATTGAAACCTTTAGCGGAAAATAAAATACAAGCCATCAAATAGTCAAAAACTTTACTGTATCATTTCAATTGGCTAGGAGGAAAGCTAATAATGGTAAATAGGGGCTGCTGAAAGAGTCAGCTGTTATTTTTGGTTGCTAGTTTAACGAAGACTATCGTTCAAAAAACAAGCAATAGAAGAATGAAGTAAAGCCCCCCCCGCGTGAAGTGCAAAGCACCAAAGGCCGCAAGCCTTTGACGGAGTGAACCGTGAAACGGGTGGGCAGGTGAAGTGCAAAGCACCAAAGGCCGCAAGCCTTTGACGGAGTGAACCGTGAAACGGGTGGGCAGGTGAAGTGCAAAGCACCAAAGGCCGCAAGCCTTTGACGAAGTGAACCGTGATGGCCGAAGTCTGCCATCCCAAAATGCACTACCACCGCCAAACTCGGAGACGATGGTCGAAGTTTGCAACTTCGATCCTATTTTTTAAGAATTTGCAATTCGACACCACCAATATTGATACATTAAAGCACAAAACTTAGCATCAAATGATTTTATGCTTTATTTTTAAGTGTGGTGCGTTTAGAATCAAAGATTCATAAAATAGTACATCGCAGTTGCAAACTGCGACGATCGGGATTAATTCTACTTTGTCAAATTAGTATTTTAAAAAATTTGAGACTAAAATAGGGGTTTCTGAAAAAGTCAGCTGTTATTATTGGTTGTTAGTTTAACGGAGACTATCGTTCAAAAAACAAGCAATAGTGAATAAGAACGAAGAAAGCAAAAGGCCGCCCAAGTGCGTCTATTGCCATAGAAAGCACAAAGGATTAAATATGAAATACTTATGGCAATAGAAAAAGCATTTTGGTTCGAAAATGAACGGTGCTACGCAATTGCCTTTTTTTGAACTAGACTTTTTTGGTTACTTTTTTGGGCAATGCAAAAAAGTAACTGCCGCCTGCATAAGGCAAAAACCCGATGGCCGAAGTCTGCCGTCCCAAAATGCACTACCACCGCCAAACTCGGAGACGATGGTCGAAGTTTGCAACTTCGATCCTATTTTTTAAGAATTTGCAATTCGACACCACCAATATTGATACATTAAAGCACAAAACTTAGCATCAAATGATTTTATGCTTTATTTTTAAGTGTGGTGCGTTTAGAATCAAAGATTCATAAAATAGTACATCGCAGTTGCAAACTGCGACGATCGGGATTAATTCTACTTTGTCAAATTAGTATTTTAAAAAATTTGAGACTAAAATAGGGGTTTCTCAGTCGCTAAAACTCCTTCGAAATGACCTAGTATTAGAGTTTAAGGTAGGGAGATGAAGGGAGTTCGGCCTCGACGAACTCCCTTCATCTCCATCTTTTCCTTATCAGCCTTGGTCATTTCGAACCACAGAGTGGTGAGAAAACTTATTTTATTCAAATAGGTCAAAGTAGATTTATACATGACAATAAAGTCATTTACACTATTAAAGATATGGATGTATATTCTGGATCATATTGACCCACCCAAACGGTCAGAAAATCAGTTAAATTAAGCTGTAATTTTTTCTGACATTCTGGCTGATGCTGACCCATCCAGTCGTAATCCGTACCATATCCTACAAAACCATGACTGTAAAAGATATCAAATCTCATCTCTCCAATCTCCTACATCAAAACCATCTTCCCTATCACTTCATCCCAATCATTTTGCCCGCCAATTTTAATCATGCTCTCCCTAATGCGACTATGGCCATGCATCAATGATACAGAATAATCCACTTGATTATGCAATTTAGACGTTTTGCCCCTTTGCAATCCATGCAATCCATGCGATCCGTGCCCTTCTTCTATTTCCAGCCCACATGTATAAAGTTTTTGCACATTTTCTTCATCAGTAACTTTATTTTTCACTTCATGGGCGATCACATCTAGCATAGACATAAATGTCATGCCGGTCACATCTTGAATGCTGCCTTCTCGCCACACTTGTAGCACTACAAAGATCCACGGAGTGCCTATTCCATTGGCTTTGGGTAAGATAAAGTCGCTGTATTCGATCTTTTCGTTACGATGACAGGCGATAGATAGAGCATCTTCATACTTAGCCACTCGATTTTCAAAATCTACATGATAATAACCTATTTTTACGGTCATTTGGTCTCCGTTGATCCCTTTGCCGAATAGTAAATTGCGATTGAGTCGCCATGCTTTTTGGTCGGGCGAACGCTTTAATAAGGTTCCTTGATACATCTCACACTCTCGTTTACTATAGATTTTCAATCGACTAAATGCTTGTTGTGTTTCCGCATTTTTAAGCCCATTACTTATTTGTTTATCGCCTTTAGGTTGTGTCGTGTCTGCTCGTAGCGTCTTGAGCATAAGTTGCATTACTTCTACAGGATATTCATAATTGGTACACCCACGTGTTAAGTGCATCATTCCCTGTCGAAACAGCTGTCCAGCTTTGGTTGCTATCGAAAATTCTGACTGATTTTTGCGCGTTTCTTCATATTGCGGAGCTGTGCGCATCTTGACAATATCTACCTTTCCGATGGTCCGTGATACCAACCTATTATTCGAGATATAATGGACAATATTACCTATTCTCCCTACAAATTTTACCAATGATACTTGCGTTGCCATGATGATATATTTTAGTTATACATTAAACGAAATTACAATCATTAATATTCCTTTAAATAACAATTTTAACATTCATAAAGTCGCATTCATGACATTAGTCGGACTAAAATACTTCGATTTAAGATTTTCATAACATTTTACAAGGCAAAAATTCAATCCAAACCAATAAAGATATCTTAACATTCTGAAGTTTCGGAGTTTATAAATGGATTTATGTCTACTAATAATCAACATCTTAAAAGAATTTACAAGAAGATTTAGAAATACAATGTTAACATATTGCTTTGGGAGATGTAGTAATACCAAGGTTTACCTCCTTGGGGAGCCTGTTCCGGTACGCGGAGCGATTTAGCGGAACTAGCGTTTTTTGTTTACTTTTTTTGGCAATGCAAAAAAGTAAAAGCCAGTCGCGGCTCGAGCGACAATGCCATACATACAGTACAATCTTTAGCGCCAAAGAGCACAATTGAATTTGATTCAAAGTTAAGAGTGTAGTTATTGTGAAAAATTTGCCCCAAAACTTTAGTTAACATATTGTACAAAATACAAAAATATTTAAAACAGAAATTGTTTTATCATATTAAGGCTCTTTCCCGCCTTTTTGGCTCTAATTTAAAGGTTTCTGGAGATGGTTAAACAAAAAACTGCATGAGCCCTTCGCAGATGAAATCCCAAAATAAAAAATAAAAAATCATCCACAAACCCTTGAATTTCTCAATATAAAAGCATATCTTTGTAACAAGCATTTTTAACCAAATTGCAAAGCCTTAAACCATAAAAAACTAACAAAACTGCCTATTTTCTCCAAAATTCTCAAATGAGTTGTGCCGAGGTTGTCACGACGTTGAGTCGAGGTTGTGCCGACCTTGGCCCGACCACGCTATATAGACGCTCCATAGACACTCCCACTACGCTCCGATAACCTTTTGCTATCTAAAGGTTATCACTTTAGGTTTAATAAAGTAAATTTAGGTTTTACGGAAGGATTGTAGGCTAAGTCGATAAAGCCCTGCCAAGCCAATACGTAAGGGCAGGCAGCCTTGATCTTCACGCTGAAGACTTGACAGGTTTGTTTCTTTAGGATCAAAACAAAAAACAAAGATTTGTACTCTTTATCTAACCACTACGCTATCCGATAATTACAATTTTACAAACTTCGCGTTAAATCGTGATTTATTGCCAATGACCTGAACGATATAAAAACCGGTAGGTAGGCTGTTTACATCTATTTGATTATGTGATTGTTTTGAAATTTGTGTGGTCAAGACACTTTTGCCACTTTCATTGTCCAAAATAACTTGGGCATCATTGAATGATGTATCTGAATATCATAATGTAGCTATTTGCCACTTCGCTAGGGATGGACTCTCATGAGTTTGCCATTTAGTAGCTAAAATGATTACATTTGCAGTCTAATGACACAGTATGATTGACAATAATAATAAAATACCTATCTATATCATTACGGGTTTCCTAGGTTCGGGCAAGACTACCTTTCTCAATCATTTCATCAAGAGTCAGCCTACTGTTAGAATCCTAGTTATTGAAAATGAAGTTGGCAAAGCCAATATTGATGGTGCGCTGATCGTACAAAGTGCCGTGGATGTCAAAGAACTGACGGCAGGATGTCTTTGCTGTGACCTGAATGAAAAGCTTTATGACATGCTGTACGAATTGGCACAGAGAAGAAGTGAATATGATATGCTCGTGATCGAGACCACAGGCATAGCTGACCCGTCATCAGTGGCTGAGACTATTTGGACAGGTGGATTTATGGACAAAACGTATGATCTGAAAGCTACTATCTGTGTGGCCGATGCTCATAATATGGAAGAGTCTTTAGAGAAAACGGAAGAAGCAATAAGGCAGCTAGCATTTGCAAACTTAGTTTTGTTAAATAAATGTGAAGGTGTAAATGTTGAAAATATAAAGCACTTAACTACTTTAATCCAAAATATCCATCCGGGTATTACGGTGTTTCAAGGTTCGGAAGGGGCATTTTCTACTCGTGATATTTTAGCATTTTCAGAACAAGTGTCTTCCAAAACTGAAACTACTGTCCATACTGACCTAGACACCAAGCACAAACATCATGGTATTAATACTTTCACCTTGACGTTTGATCTTCCGTTTGATTATAGGCAGTTGCGACATACGTTAATGCTTTTGCTTAATATTAACAAACATCAAATATACCGGATCAAAGGAATATTAGATGTCCCTGATATGGAAAATAAAGTCATAATCCAATCTGTATTCAAGAGCTTCAGGATGGAAGAAGGCTCTGAATGGCAACCTGATGAAGTCAGGAAAAGTACCATTGTATTTATTGGAAATGATGTAGAAAAAGAAAGTATAGAAAGAGTATTTAGACAGTGTTTAATCAAATAGCGTTTTCTTTTGGACTCAAACTTTTTAAGAATATTATTTTATCAATGATTACCTTTGTTCTCCATTTTTACCAAATGACTTTAATTATAATTCATAGATGAGTATTAAGATATTTGTTCTTAAAAAATTTAGCGCACTGATAAGCAGACAGATCAACAAATGGAAATATAATGCGGTGAGTGATCAAATGCGTATCATGTCTGCTTTGGTTGCTAGAGCTCAAAATACTGTTTTTGGGAAAGATCATCATTTTGCTAATTTGAAAACCTATGATGATTTCAAAAAAATGGTACCCATTCGCGATTATGAAGCATTGAGGAGTTATATAGATCGAGTGGTCAAAGGTGAAAAAGATATCCTCTGGCCAGGTAAGCCAAAGTATTTTGCTAAAACATCTGGAACTACCAGTGGCGTAAAGTACATACCCATTACACAAGTTAGTATGCCCAATCATATCACTACTGCAAGAAATGCGATGTTGAATTATTTTCATCAGTCTGGAAATGTTGATGTGTTTAAAGGGAAATTGATATTTTTGTCTGGATCTCCAGAATTAGAAGAAAAAGGTGGTATAAAGACTGGAAGACTTTCTGGTATTGTCAATCATGAAGTTCCTACTTGGGTCAGAACTAACCAATTGCCATCTTATGACACCAATTGCGTAGATGATTGGGAAGCAAAATTGGACAAAATAGTGGACGAAACCATCGAGCAAGATATGAGACTGATCAGCGGTATTCCACCATGGGTGCAGATGTATTATGAACGATTATTAGAACGTACTGGCAAAAAAACGGTTAAAGAGATTTTTCCTAATTACAGTTTATTTATGTATGGTGGTGTAAACTTTGAACCATACAGAACCAAATTGGAAGAATTGGTAGGCGGACACATAGATAGCATCGAAACTTTTCCAGCATCTGAAGGATTTATAGCTTTTCAAGATGATGTGAATGACAAGGGCCTTTTACTCAATACCAATTCTGGTATTTTCTTTGAGTTCATTCCAGTAGAAAACATAGCGGATGAAAATCCAATTCGTTTGATGATTGATCAGGTGGAGCTCAATAAAGACTATGCTTTAATTATCAATAATAACGCAGGACTTTGGGGCTACAATATCGGTGATTGTGTGCGTTTCGTAAGCTTAAATCCATACAAGCTTCTAGTGAGTGGGAGAGTAAAGCACTATATATCTGCATTTGGCGAGCACGTCATCGGCAAGGAAGTCGAGGAGGCTTTATTAAGTGTCTCAAAAAGGCATCAAGCCACCATCGTTGAGTTTACAGTTGCACCGCAAGTCAATCCTAGTGACGGTTCTGCACCATATCATGAATGGTTTGTGGAGTTTGACAAAAAACCTGTTGATATGGCTCTGTTCTCGCAAGAAGTCGATACTGCCATGAGTCAGCAAAATATATATTACGAAGACCTGATAAAGGGACATATCCTCCAACCCTTAAAGATCAGAGTTATGCAAAAAGATTCTTTTCGTGAATATATGAAAACACTTGGCAAATTGGGTGGCCAAAATAAAGTACCTAGGCTCAGCAATGACCGTAAAATTGCAGATGTACTTGCACCTATGATATTGCATTAATGATAAAATAGGTTTTCGTTAATTTTTCATCTCCCACTTTTCCTCATCAGCTTTGGTCATTTCGAACCACAGAGTGGTGAGAAAATTTATTTTATTCAAATAGGACAAAGTAAAACTAAGGGCTTTTTAAAAAGCAAAATTGCTATGCTTAAGTTGCCAATATTTTAGATAACTGTTGCTATTTGATTTTATAGGCTACATTTCTATGGTGAATGATATGTTTGAATAGGTCACCATCTTGTTGGTATTATTTAATGCAATTTTGTCACTTTAGAGTTTTAAACCCGGATAATATAATTCGGGTTTAAATATTTGAGTTTAAAATAATGACTTCTCTCCCTAATTCCTACGAAAGCTTTGCCATTTTGAATCACAAAGTGGTGAGACAACTCTAAAATGATTTAGATGTAACATGCAACCATTAATAATCACCATTTTTATAGAATAGTGATTAAAATCAGAATTCGATCAAATCGTAGTCATATTTTAGATTGCCAAATAGCTCTAATCTTGCGTTATAATTCAATAACAACAAAAATTTAAGATAATGAGAATTTTAACCATAACAAGATTTACAATGCTGTTTGCATTGATTGTTGGGACTTTATTTGCGCTAAACGGGCAAGCAAAGTTCACAGCAAAAAACAATATAAGTCTTGCAGTATCTGGTACTTCTACTATGCATGATTGGGTAATGAAGTCAGGTACTGGAGATTGCAATGCCACGTTGGTAGAAGATGCCAAAGGGAATCTTACAGATTTAACTACCTTAAACTTCACTGTTTCAGCCAAGTCTCTTAAAAGTGGTAAAGATGGTATGGACAAAAATGCTTATAAAGCCTTGAAAACAGATAAAGCACCCAATATAACAGCAAGTTTAAAAAGTGCTACAATTTCAACAAAAGATAATAAAAATTACACCATTAAAGCTGTAATAAAGTTGACCATCGCGGGTAAAACTGTAGAAACTGACCTCACAGCACAAGCTAAAAGAATCAATGACAATAGTTACGCTGTGAAAGGTGAAAAGAATATCAGTATGAAAGACTATGGCGTGGAAGCTCCTTCCTTCATGCTCGGTGCAGTAAAAACCGGCAATGATGTTGTTTTAAGTTTTGACGCTGTACTCAATAGATAATTTTTTTAACTCAACCTTAATTTTTAAATATAAACCAATAATTCTTCTTAACCTTTAAACAAAATAGTATGAAATCCTTAATTAATTTATTTAGCTTGCTTCTAGTAACCTTGTTTGTTACAAGTGTTTCAGCTCAGATTCAGTATTCTAGACAAAACAACAAAGATGGTATGCACACATTTGAACCATCTAAAGTTGATGCTACTGAATATACTGGTTTTAAACTACAGATTGGTGGTGCGTTTACACAAGGGTACCAAAGTTTACAACACTCAAATATAGACACTTCTGCAGCCAAAAAGAACAAATTATATGCTCTTGGAGGTGGATTTAACTTAGCTGCTGCCAACTTGAATTTTGATGTCCAGTTGGGTGATGGTATCCGTATGTTTTTAGAAAATTATATGGCTGCGAGACACCATAATGAATTTTGGGTAAAAGGCGGATACATCCAAATAGACAAATTGCCTATGTTTGGTAATCCTGAATGGTACACCAAATATTTTAGAACAAAGATAGGTCACATGGAAGTCAATTATGGTGACCAACATTTCAGAAGATCAGATGGTGGAAATACCATTTTCAATCCTTTTGTAGAAAATAATATTATGGACCAGTTTGCAACAGAGATTGGTGCGGAAGTGTATGCTTATCCTATTGACGGCTTGATGTTGATGTTTGGTATGACCAATGGATTAATTAGAAATAACATCTTTGACTATAGTACAAACGCAACAGGTCAAGTTCAGAAAAAAAGTCCAGCTATATTATTGAAAGCAGCTTATGACAAACAAGCATCTGAAGATTTAAGATATAGATTGAGTGTTTCAATGTACAAAAATGCTGAAACTCCAGGATTTACTTTATATAGTGGAGATAGAACAGGTTCAAATTACTTTGGTGTGGTGGAAAATGCAGCTTATACTAATGGAACTTCACCTTTTACTAGTGGTAGATTCGGCCCTGGAACTTTCAATTCTGTGACTGCTATCATTATCAATCCTTTTGTAAAATATCAAGGTTTAGAAGTATTCGGTACTTATGAAATCGCAAATGGTAAGGCAATTACAGAAACAGAAGATAGAGCTACTAGTCAATTAGCACTAGAAGGTATTTACAGATTTATTGGCGAAGAACAAGCTTTCTTAGGTGTTAGATACAATACAGTAAAAAGTAGATTGGCAGGTTATACCACCGACGTTAGTATCAACAGATTGGCATTCTCAGCTGGATGGTTCCCTACCAAAAACCTACTTTTGAAAGGTGAATACGTTAATCAAGATTATGTTGACTTTAAAGGAACAGATCTTAGAAACGGCGCTAACTTCAAAGGTATGGTAGTACAAGCAGTAGTTGGGTTCTAAAATCTAAAACTTGTTTTCATATTTAAATATTTGAAGGTTGGATCGGTTCTTATCGATCCAACCTTTTTAATATTGTTAGAATATGTAAAATGTTTTTTTTAACTTTGTCTTATGCAATCCTTTTATATCATCCTTTTTCTTTGGTTCAATCATTTGTTCATTTTTGACAAATGCACAAACCTGCTTACTACCAATGAAGCATGGTTAGTAAAAACACACAGTTCACTCAAAGTAGATGGTAAGACAAATATTAATAGTTTCAGTTGTATAGTACCATCTTACAATAGAGATAATGATGTAATCATTTGTGAAAAGACCAGCAATGGTTGCAAGATAAAAAGTCAGTTATCAATACCTATTTTAAATTTTGATTGTTATCACAAGGTAATGACCAAAGATCTTCAAAAGACATTAAAAGCCAGTATTCATCCCAACATGAATATCGAATTTAAGAGTTTTACAAAGCTACCTTCAGTTTTGACATCTGGTTCATCTTTTGTAGCTAATGCAGATATTACATTGGCTGGAGTAATTCGGAGTTTTTCAATACATTTTATTGCTAAGAAATCTGCAAGTGAGAATATAGAATTAGTAGGAAAAAAAACAATACTTTTTACAGAGTTCGGTTTGACTCCACCAAGTAAATTAGGTGGTACCATCAAAGTAAAAGACGAATTGGATGTTGAGTTTAGACTTTTCTTACAAAAAATTAATTAAGTTATTAATTGTACTTTGTTAAGTTAGTATTTTCAAAAAATTTAACCTAAAAGATGGGTTTCTCTGTCGCTAAAGCTTCATCTCCCACATTTCCTCATCAGACTAAGTCATTTCGAGCCACAGAATGGTGAGAAAACTTATTTTATTTAAATGTTACTAAGTTGAATTAGTTGTACTTTGTTAAGTTAAAGAAAGCATCATATTATAATTAATTAGGGCTTGCTGACTATGGTACATCCAATTGATAAATAATTAGTGGTTTTTGTAGGAAAATGATAGTTTTAGCGTCTGATTCACTTATAGACTTCATGCCTTCTTTTGACCAAACCAAGCAAAAAATATACCTGCAATACTTGCTTGAAATAATCCGTAAATTAGCCAAGTGGCAACCATCTGAAACTCTACATCCATCGCTGAATAAGTGATCCAAAGTAATGGAACCATTGCTACAAATGTATAAACTACACCGAACTCTATTCCTATTTTAATCTTATTTCCACCGAACATACGTCTGAATCTGTTCCAAAACACAGAAAGAGAAAGTGCAAGCACAAATGGGTGTATGTAAAAATACACATCTCTACTTCCGTCAGAATTAAAAATAGGGTTGATGTAATCTATAAAAAAGCTTGGGAATAATCGGATACTTACAAATAAGCCACCATAGCTGAATATAAAAATGGCAAGACCAGCCACTAATGTGTTTTTGGCTATTTCTTTTCCATTTCTCCTTATTCTGTCTATCCAAATATCTGCTTCTTGTATATTGGTTGGATGTTGCATTGGACTTTTTTATGTTTGAATGGGTAAATATACAAGAATTTAAAAAAATCTATTAGAAGATGACGAATATCATGGCGTTTCTTCAATCATTTCTCTTAATACTCCTTCTTTAAGAGAATAAGGCGAAACAAGTATCTTTTCAGGTTGTAATAAGTCAAATATTGCCTTTTTAAGGACCATGCCTACTACTATTAGTTTGACTCTTTCAGACGGTAGCCCTTCGATAGTATTTCTTTGAGCTTCATCAGAAGTAATTATCTTATCATATATCGCTAAAAATTTTTCATTTGTAACAGTGTTTATATTATTTTGGCTTATTTTAATACCTGTCATCATTAGTAATATCTCGAAAGAGCCCGATGCGCCAGCTAAAGTAAAGGGTTTATATGGGCCAATGATTTTTGCAATTTCTGCTGTCATTTGTTGCACGTACACTGTAAGGTTATGAATGGCTGAATTAGTGATAGGCTCTGTTTTATGAAATTCTTCATGGAGCATACCTACGCCTAGAGGGTAACTATTTGACCAAATTTTCTCCCCTTCATTTACCAAAATGAACTCCGTACTTCCACCTCCAACGTCCATGATAAGGTGTGCGCCAGATTGTAAGTCTTGGTGCAATGTCATACCCTTATAGATATAATCTGCTTCTTGGATACCATCTATTATATTGATTTTAGATTGTAGAATTGTCTCCGCTTGATCTATAAAAACCGACCTATTACTGGCATTTCTAAGTGCAGCTGTACCAATCACGGAAAGTCTAGGGTTGTGAAACATATCCAATATGTCTCTAAATTCTCTAATGGTTTCAAGACCTTGATTGATTTTATGTTCTTTGATAACACTGATACCGCCGTCTGATAAACCTGTAAATACTCTTTTCCTAAAAACAATATCAAATCCTCCACCTATTTTCATTTGAACTATAAGCAAATGAAATGTATTAGAACCTAAATCAATGACGGCAAGTTTATCCACATTTTGATTATATTAAATCTAAAAATTATTGTTGGGACATACCACTCGCTTGTTTAAATATATTGTCGTAAAAATTGATTCCCGCTTGCGTCATATAATTGGCAAAAATAGGTTTATTATTTTTATCTACGAATACATAAAACTTACAATTATTGGTAACATATACATCCACATCGTACACCACATCTGATTTTATTTTAAAAAACTTTCTAGCATCTGCTTTTTTGCAGTTTGAAGGTATTCTACCCAAAGGCCGATTGATATCGATAAACCCAATGTTTTGATCTACACTTGGATCTTCGTCCTGACTTAAGCTAAATGGAAGTACATGAAAAATATAATCAACACTGGTACATTCATTGAGCATCTTGACCATGACATCTTGCGGCACTCCAGGTATTTCTGGTCCCGTTGGTTCGTTTGTTTTTGTTACGACATCTTTCGTTGACAATGATTTTGCATTATCTTGTTTACATCCCGTTTGAATGATAAAGGCAAGTATCAGTAATTTAATGAAATTTGACATTTTTTTGAATATTTTGATTTAAAAATTGAATTCTGACCTAAAAGTAAGAAAATAACTCTTATAACTTACTAAATCTGGGGCATCATTATACATATCCATCAAAGATGAGCTATATCTTATCGAAAATCCTATCATTTTATTAAAGTTGATGCCGACACCCACCAACCAGCTTATATCATTTTTCTTTAATAAGGAAACATCAAATCCAGTAGCTTCCGCGCCGAAAAGGTAGCCGTAAGACAAACCAAAATCTGCTCGCACTTTGTAATACCCGTCTTTATCCTGGTACCAATCTCTCAAACTCATAACCACAGGAATTTCTAAATAATTAAGATTTATTTTTTCTTCTGGTCCATTATTAAAAAAATTAACAGCAGACCCACGCTGACTATACAACATCTCAAGTGAATAATCCACATTTTTTACATTGGTATATGACAATCGTGCGCCAGCAGAAAGACCTATTTTTTTAAAACCATACAATTTGTCGCCATCTATTTGAGATAGATTACTACCCACAATGGCCATTGCTTTGAAACCTTGTGCTTGTCCATTGGAAAATATTAAAATTATAGCTAAACTTACTATAATGGTTATTTTATTACTCATTGATACTTTTCTATTTTATTAAATATAACGCTTCAAAGACATTTATTATTGATAAATTTTCAATCTACTGATGTCTTCTTGGTTACATTTCTTACATTTGTGCTGCAAAAGTATTAATTTATTTATGAATAAACATACCAAACCCACTTTGCAAAAACTTGAAAATATTTTCAAGGAGTTGGATTATAGTGTAAGATACGAAAAAGGTACTTTTAATTCAGGCTATTGTTTGGTCGAAAATTCCAAGGTTGTAGTGGTGAATAAATTTTTTGATACCGATGGAAGGGTAGGAGTATTATTAGATATTCTAGATGTAATTTTAGAGGATGATACAATATTGAGTGAAAAATCACGACAATTTTACAAAAGTCTATTAAAAAGTCAAGAAGTAATTCTTAAATGACAATAAATATCTCATAGGCATGAAAATTACTGTTCTCGGTTCGGGTACTTCGCAGGGTGTTCCTGTCATCGGTTGTTCATGTAGTACTTGTGCTTCTTCTGATGCAAAGGATCAACGTTTGCGGTCTTCTGTGTTAGTCTATACGCATGGTTTTAATATATTAATTGACGTAGGGCCTGATTTTAGACAACAAATGCTAACCCACAATATAAAAAAACTAGATGCCATATTATTGACACATGAACACAACGATCATATTATAGGTATGGATGATATCCGTCCTTTTAATTTTAGACAAGGTATAGAAATGCCAATTTATGGCCTGCCAAGAGTATTGGATGATGTGAAGAACAAGTTCGCTTATATATTTGAATCATTACCATACCCAGGTACACCTAGAGTTAGTTGTCACGAGCTTTTAGCTGGTCAAACGTATGAGATTTTTCCTGGCGTTAGTGTTCAAACTATTCATGTTTTACACGGTAGTTTGCCGATTTTAGGATTTAGGATAGGAAAATTTGCATATATCACAGATGCTTCTTTTATTGACAATCATTCTATGGAAGCCCTTAAAGGTTTAGATGTTTTGATTATCAATGCGCTCCAATACAGAAAGCATTATTCTCATTTTACATTTGACGAAGCAATCAGCACAGCTCAGGCAATCGGAGCAAAAAAGACATTTTTAACCCACATTTCTCATGACCTGGGACTATATGAATCCATTTTGTCAAAATGCCCACCAAATATTTATCCAGGCTATGACGGTTTGAATATAAATATTTGAGGTACAAAACCAATAAATGAATACTTATATGTGCAAAGTGCGTAGGATACTACAAAAGATGACTTTGTTAATAACCGAATGAATAAAATTTTACACAAAATGATTGGATTGCAACAAATTCTACGTAATATTGTATAATTATTTATTTATTGTTATAATTATGAAGTGGTTATTGTCCATATTTATACTGAGTTTGAGCCTGATAGCTATCAGTCAGCAAAAGCCACAGTTTTCTCAATATATGTTAAATAAATATCAAGACAATCCTGCTTATGGTGGTATGGAGCGTTCATTGAGTGTATTTGCGTCGTATAGAGATCAATACAGCAACTTTTCGGGAAATCCCAAAACCATTTACCTAGGGGCTGATATGCCATTTTATCTTTGGAATGGGGCTGTAGGTTTTTCATTGTATAATCAAAAGGCTGGCGTTTTCAACAATACAAATCTTAAATTTTCTTACAATTATGTTATGGGAACTAGTGTTGGGTTTTTAAGTTTTGGTGGTCGTGTAGGTATGGATGTGCTTTCAATAGATGGCAATGGCATAATCACACCAGATGGAAACTATGAAGGAACTATTACACATAATGACCCAACATTAGATATTGGAAATTTGACAGGTCTCGGTCTCTCATGGGAGATAGGTACTTATTTTTATGGTAATAAAATAGAAGTAGGTTTGGTACTATCTGAATTGCCTTCGCATAGTTACAAGGTAAATAAGGGTGATTACAATAAATCATTTTCTGGAAGTTTTTTCACATTGTATAAATATGATTATTCTGACGAACTTAGGCTAATGCCATCTATAATGATCAAAGCTGATCAAGCAGTTTTGCAAACTGACCTATCCATTTTAGCCAAATTGCGAGATAATCTTACCTTCGGATTGAGTTTGAGAGGATACAGCGCCACATCTTTTGATGCTGTTGCAGCAATAATAGGTACAAATCTCGGTAAAAAATACAATATATATTATAGTTATGATTTTGGATTGTCAAAGTTGCAATCATTACATCAAGGCAGTCACGAAATAATGCTAAATTACAATCTACAGAAGTTGATAGGTATCGGCCTGCCCCCAAAGATTATATACAATCCAAGAGATTTATAAATAAATTTTGCTCCTAAAAATTACATATAAATTATCATTATATGAACCGTAATTTATTTTGGATTTAGTACAATAATGGAATGAATTTATCGTTATAAAGTTGCTAAAGAGTTTTTCCAAGATAAAAATATTTTAAAAAACGAATTTAAAATAGTTGTAGTTTTAAAATAGTCAATTATCTTTACGGCGCTTTATTCCAAAGCCCAATTTTTTTTGTAGGTTAAATCGCTAATAGAAAATGAAAAGTTTATCAAGTTTAAGTGTATTACTATTAACTATTATTCTCATCTCCTCTTGTGGAAAGCAAGAATCGGGACAGCTCACAGGAGTACTTGAGAGGCCAACATGGGGAGGATTCAATCCGTTTGGTATGGTATATGTTCCGTCAGGGACATTGACAATTGGTCAGAGTGATCAGGATGTTTTTGCCACCTACGCTCAAAGACAAAAGAATATTTCCATTTCTGGTTTTTTCATGGATGATACAGAGATCACCAATAATGAATACCGACAGTTTGTTTACTGGGTTAGAGATTCTATGGCTCATGAGTTGATGGGTAATAAAAAAACTGACGACTTTGACAATGAAACCATAGACTGGGAAGTTGAGCTCGATTACAGCGATGAAACATTGGGAGAAATGTTCTATCAAGGTGATATGGCTTTTGAAGGTAAAAAAGAGTTGGATTATGCAAGTCTCAAATATAAATACCAATGGATAGATTGGCAAAAGGCAGCGCACGACAAAAACGCCACCAGAACTTCTATAATAAACAAAGCGGAAGTTAAAGTATTCCCTGATACATTATGTTGGATTAGAGACTTTACTTACTCATACAATGAGCCGCAAACAAGAAATTATTTTTGGCACCCTGCATTTGATGACTATCCTGTAGTAGGGGTCAATTGGAAACAAGCCACTGCTTTCTGCCATTGGAGAACCAAACTTTGGAATCAATATAAGGCTGAAGAACCAAATACAGAAGTATTCAGATTGCCTTCTGAGGTTGAATGGGAATATGCAGCGAGAGGAGGTCATGACATTTCTCCATATCCTTGGGGAGGCCCTTATATTAGAAATGCTAAAGGTTGTCTTTTGGCAAATTTCAAACCAGGTAGAGGTAATTATCCAGAAGATGGAGGTTTACACACTGTAAAAGCCGATGCTTATTTCCCTAATGACTATGGTCTTTATAATATGGCTGGAAACGTTTCAGAATGGACATCATCAGCTTTTCATGAGAATGCTTATGATCACGAGCACGATCTTAACTCAGATTACCGATATGATGCTAATGATGCAGATCCTGAAGCATATAAAAGAAAGGTAATCAGAGGTGGATCTTGGAAAGATATCTCTTACTACTGTCAAACCAGTACGAGAGCTTGGGAATTTCAAGATACAACAAAATCATATATCGGTTTCAGATGTGTCATCACATATCTAGGAAGATCAATTAATGATTTTTAATTATTAATTTTATTATTAACATGGCTAAAGATGGAGAGCAGAATTCTGTTATCTCTTGAATATATCAATTTTTATTATTAACTAATCACAAAATTTAAATCACAATGAGTTTTTTCAAATCACCTTCATTTAAGTACATTAAAAATTTATTAATAGGTCTTGGTGCTGCAGTTGTTATGATTGGAGCGTTAGGAAAGTTGAATAGTACACCTTGGGGAGGTATGGCTATCACAGCGGGACTATTAGTAGAAGCTTTCCTTTTCGCAATGTTAGGTATTTTAGGACCTGAAAAAGATTACTATTGGGAAAAATTATACCCAGGCTTAGATCAATATAGTTCTCATATTGCACCATTGACAGCAGGAGAAACTGGTACTGCACCAAAAGGACTTAACGCTGATGTAGTAGAGAAAAATTTAGGAGGAATGTTGACAGAACTTCAGTCAATGTCTAAAAGCTTAGGTTCTTTGAAAGCACTTCAAGAAGTAGATTTCTCTCAAACAGGTGATCAATTGAAAGCAATGAATAATTTTTATACAAGAATGAATGAAGCAATGAATGCATTAAATTCAAGTGTAGAAGATACTAAACAGTATCAAGCACAAATGGCTTCATTGAGCAAAAACCTTACATCATTGAATGGTGTATATGGAAATATCCTTTCAGCATACAATGTAAAAGGGTAATCAGAGTTTTTTCTGAGTATAAATTATTTATTAACAAGTAAAAAAGTAAAAAATGTCAATACCTAAGGAACCGCGGCAGTTGATGATCAACGTTATGTACCTCGTACTGACCGCGTTATTGGCACTAAATGTCTCTGCGGAGATTTTTAATGCATTTGATATGGTGGATAAAGGACTGAAGTCTGCAAATGCGACATTGGATGAATCCAATTCTCAATTGCCAGCAGTAATTAAAGAAGCAGCAAAAAAGAAAGCGTCTTTAGCAACTTATGCCGAAAGAATTGATGGCGTTACAGCTTTGTCTAAGGATGCAACAGCTTATGTAAAGGGGATCATGGATAAACTAATCGATGAGTCAGGGAACAGAAATGGTTCAGTAGATGAAGGTGATTATGTGGAAGCAGAAGGCGTCAGAGAGTTGCTAGGTAAGAGAGACTATGCAGGTACTACTAGATTGATGGTAGATGCAGGTATGGGTGAAGAACTCAAAAAGAAAATGATGGAATACAAAGCAGGATTTGCTAAAGTAGCTGACCCTGCTGATCTAAAAGATTTGGAATCTAAAATTCCAATTCAAATAGATGATGTTTCTTGGACAAAATCTGTTAATAAAAAAGAGAGTTGGGCAGATTTCACCTTTGGTCACATGCCATTGGGTGCTTGTATGCCTATATTTTCTAAATTTATTAATGATATCAAAGCTTCTGAAGCTTCATCGCTTAATTATTTAGCAAGCAAAGTTGGAGTTGGTGGAGATAATATTGTATTAGATAAATTTACAGTGGTATCTGCTCCAAAAAAATCTTACATCATCAAAGGAGAATCTTTTGAGACGGAAGTATTTTTATCAGCAGCAGCGGGTGCTGACTCAAAAACAGGAATTTCTATTTCTGTAAACGGTCGTGGTTTACCAACGAATGCTGATGGTGTGGCTAAATATACTGAAACAGCAAGTTCAATTGGTATAAGAAAATATTCTGCTGTTGCAAGCGTAAAAGATCCTGTGACTGGAGATGTAAAATCTTATAAAAATGAGTTTGAATACGAAGTAGGTGAAAGATCAGTAACAGTATCTGCTTCAAAAATGAATGTATTTTACATGGGTGTAGATAATCCAGTTGAAGTTTCTGCGGCGGGTGTACCTTCAGCTCAGATTAAAGTATCAATGGATGGTGGAAGTATCTCTAAAAATCCTGACGGAACTTACAAAGTAAATGTAAATTCTCCAGGAAAAGCAACGGTAAGAGTTAGTGCTCCAGGAGTGAATTACAGCAAAGAGTATAGAGTTAAAAGAATACCAGATCCAGTTCCATTATTAGGTGGAACACTTCAGGGTGGTGGAGTTGGCAATGGTCCTTTCAAAGGACATAGTTCTCTATTGCCAATATTGAAAGATTTTGAATTTGATGCAAGATGTAATATGGCAGGTTTTACTTTGGTAAGAGTGGCCAAAAGACAAGACCCTGAAGTAGCTGCTAATCAAGGTGCTACTATTCAAGGTAATGCTAAGACAATTCAGAGTAAAGCAGCTCCTGGTGATAAATTTGTTTTCCAAGATATCAAATGTAAGTGTCCAGGTGATGCTGCAGCAAGGAATCTTGGACAGTTAGTGTTTGACATTCAGTAATAGTAATTTTATAAAAACCCATGAGTGATAATTATAAAATAATTACTCATGGGTTTTAGATACTTTTGTAGTAAAATTGTATCTTTCTTTTTTTATCGTATAATTAAAAAAATACAAATGAAATCTTTTCTTAATTTTGTCGGATTGGTTTTAACTTTTGTGATTGTCACATCTTTGAGCGTGACGGCTCAGAATAAAGGAGCAGAAGATGTGAAAACGGAATCTTCTGTACCGTCCGAAGATATATTCATTGATGATATTGTCAATAAAAGAATTGTATTAGAAAATAAGTTGATGTCCCAACAGCCAATTAGAGAAGCTGATATTTCTTGGGAAAAAAGAATTCAACGGGTAATAGATTCACGTGAAAAATTAAATTTACCTTTTATAAGTGAAGAGTTAAATCTTTTTACTGTTCTGAAAACCATGATAAATAATGGTGACATTACTGCTTTTACAGATGACCAATTTAAAAATGTCATTCCAGTTGCTGATATCGATGCAAAGATGGTAAAAGTTGATACCTCAATAACTTTGGATGAAGAAACTTATGAAGAAAAGATTTTGATCACTAAAAGTGATTTGAACTGGAGAGATATAGTTCAGTACAGAGTTAAAGAGGTATGGTATTTTGACAAGCAAAGGTCTGTTATGGATGTCCGTATTTTAGGTATAGCACCTATTTACCAAAGTCCTAAAGATAAAGAAGCAGGTATTCCGCCAGCTCCAATGTTTTGGGTATATTATCCTGAATGCCGTACTCCAATGTCTAAGTTTAGAGTTTTTAACGAAGAAAATGACATAGCTCCTATGTCATGGACTGATCTTTTTGATACTAGAATTTTTACATCTTACATCTACAAGAGATCAAATGTGTTGGATTATAGATTAAAGGACTTTTTTGTTGCTGACCCTGATGATACTGAAAATAGAGCAGGAATAGATATGTTGCTTTATTCTGAAAAAATTAAGAATGAATTGCTCAATTTTGAGCATGATCTTTGGGAATATTGATTATATCAAGATATAAAAAAATGGGAAGTTGTTTTACAGCTTCCCATTTTTATTTTAGTATATATCTATATGGTATTTATAAGTAATGTATTTTTTATTGTAATTCATTAATTTAGGATGCATATTAAAATTAAGTCAGCGTTAATTTCTGTTTTTTATAAGGATGGTTTAGATGAAATAATTACAAAGTTGCACGAGTTAGGTATTATACTTTATTCGACAGGCGGTACACAACTTTATATTGAATCCTTAGGCATACCTGTCATTAAAGTCGAAGACGTAACAGGCTATCCTTCTATCTTGGATGGTAGGGTAAAGACTTTGCACCCTAAGATATTTGGCGGCATATTGGGTATTAGAAATGAGGATCATTTGCAGCAATTGGATATGTACGAAATTCCTCCTATTGATTTAGTCATTGTAGATTTATATCCATTTGAAGAAACAGTTGCAGCTTCCAAATCTGAAGAAGATATTATTGAAAAAATTGATATTGGCGGCATTTCTCTCATTAGAGCAGCAGCAAAAAATTTCAATGATGTGGTGGTTATTCCTTCCAAAGATCAGTATGTTGATTTGTATCATATTCTTAAAGAGCAAAATGGTGTATCATCCTTAAGTCAAAGGAAACATCTGGCAGCGGAGTCGTTTAAGATATCTTCTCATTATGATGCAGCAATATTTAATTATATGGCTTCAGAGGTACAGCATCTAGCTACCTTCAAAAAAAGCATACATGATAGTGAAGTGTTGAGGTATGGGGAGAACCCGCATCAACATGCTTCTTTTTTTGGCGAGATGAGTCATGTTTTTGAGAAGATGTGTGGTAAAGATTTATCTTACAATAATTTGGTGGATGTGGATGCAGCCATACAATTGATGCGTGAGTTTAAAGACGATGCTCCAACTTTTGCTATATTAAAGCATACTAACGCTTGTGGAGTGGCAACACGATTGACTATCTCTGATGCGTGGGATGCTGCACTAGCTGCTGATCCTGTGTCTGCTTTCGGAGGCATTCTTATATCAAATACGGAAATTGATATCCACGTTGCGGAGAAAATAAATCAGTTGTTTTATGAAGTACTCATTGCTCCTTCTTTTTCTGATGAAGCTTTAAAATTATTAGCTGCTAAATCAAAACGGGTGTTATTGGTTTTAAAAAGCTATACAGTGCGAAATGAAAGCTTTAAGTCACTATTAAATGGTGTCATTGTGCAAGATACTGACTTAAGTAGTGAGTTAAGCCATGATTTTGAGACAAAGACTAAAGTTGTACCTAGTATCGAAGAAGTACAAGATTTAGAATTTGCTTTAAAATGTGCCAAGCACCTTAAGTCTAATACAATTGTACTAGCTAAAAATAGACAACTTTTAGGTATGGGTTGTGGTCAAACTTCTAGGATTGATGCTTGCAGATATGCTATTGAAAAGGCCAAACAGTATGGGTTTAATTTAGCAGGTGCTGTCATGGCCTCCGATGCTTTTTTTCCATTTCCTGATTGTGTAGCTTTAGTTTATAATGAAGGTATAACATCGGTTATCCAGCCAGGTGGGTCTATTAAAGATCAGTTGAGTATTGACTATTGTGATGAAGTGGGTATGTCTATGGTATTTACAGGAGTAAGGCATTTTAAGCACTGATGAATTTGGTCATAGATCTTGGCAATACAAGAGTAAAATATGCTGTTTTTGATCATAATGATGAGATAGTTGCTTTAGGTAGATTACTTAAAAGATATGCTGGTGGACTTTTTTCAAAGCTACCTAAAAAAATGGTGATCGAAAATGCAATATTGTGTAATACTTCTTTGCCAGATCCTAAATTATTGATGAAGTTGAAAGAAATTCCAAATTTTATACATTTGGATAATTCTACTCCTTTGCCGATAAGGAATAAGTACGATACGCCAGATACTCTTGGTAAAGATAGGCTAGCAGCTGCAGTAGCTTCTGTAGTGAAATTTCCAAACAATAATATACTTTTTGTGGATATGGGCACATGCATTACTATGAATCTAGTCAATGCACATGGAGAATTTATAGGCGGTAACATAAGTCCTGGCATTAATATGAGATTGAAGGCAATGCATCATTATACAGCAAAACTGCCTTTAGTTAAAGCTAAGTTAAATGATTTGGCATTTGGCACTACAACTGTTAAAGCTTTACAAAATGGTGCAGTAAAAGGAGCATTAAGGGAGATTGACTCGTTTATTGATGAAACAAGAGCGGATTTAGGGGCAATTATTGTTATTTTAACAGGAGGTGAAGCCATTTTCTTTGAAAATTGGTCAAAAAAAGAGATATTTGTCGCTCCAAATCTTGTGATGGAAGGCTTAAATGAAATTTTAAAGTATAATAATGTCAAATAGAAATAATTTTTTAACACTAATATTTGCAATGTTTGTAATGCTGGGAAATGCTCAGCAAAGCGACAATAGTCCTTACTCAAGATATGGTATTGGTGAACCCACAGACAATAATTTTAATCACTTGCGCCAAATGGGTGGTTTGGGTGCGTCTTTTATAGATGGATATCATATTAATATTGTGAACCCTGCAAGTTATAGTTTCCTAAATGCCACTGCTTTTGATGTTGGGATTTTTGCAAAACGAACTTGGTTAAATGACAATTTGAATACCAATAAAATATGGAGTGGTAATCTGGATTACCTATCCTTGGCTTTTCCACTTCGTAATCCAATTAATGATCTTTACGATGGTGTGAAAAAAGATTACAAACTTGCAATGGCAATCACACTTATGCCTAACTCTAATGTTAATTACAACATTGTTTCTTCAGATTCATTGCAACAAATTGGACCTTTTACACGCAATTATATAGGTACAGGAGGCAGTTATAAATTACTTTGGGGAAATTCTATAAAATATAAAAACCTATCTTTTGGAATAAATTTAGGGTATCTTTTTGGGAAATTAAAATACGAAAATAAAGTATTTTTTGAATCTTCAGAGTTTGCTTTTAATGATATTTATGCTAATGAATATAACGTCAGAGAGGTTTTTTATGGAATACTGGATTGATGTACACGACTATAATTAATAAAAAGCAAATTGAAAAAATAAAACTTCGCCGATCAAGCGAATTTCTTTGGTCTGCATGGCAACTCTTCTACTGGGT
Source organism: Saprospiraceae bacterium (assembly GCA_016714785.1). Classification (GTDB taxonomy): domain Bacteria; phylum Bacteroidota; class Bacteroidia; order Chitinophagales; family Saprospiraceae; genus OLB9. Next base: position 6,479 of record JADKCC010000042.1, on the reverse strand, counting down.
TCAACACAACTTATAACATCAACCATCAGCTCATTCAGCAATTGCCAGGAAATATATTTAATTCAGACACTATTCGGTTAGTCAATGATATCAAAGGTAATGGTAAACTTCCAGGAGAATTTGGGTTAGGAGCGACTTATTATTTTGGAGAAAAATTTGCATTAGGGATTAATTATTCTGGTGCGTTGTGGTCCCATTATTATAATGAGGCATCTGATGAAACAGCAGGTACACTAAAAAATACATCAAAGGTAAGTTTGGGCGGTTACATAAGACCTGATTACAAATCTTTTGACAATTTTTTTGAGAGGATATACTATCGTTATGGATTTTATTACAATACTGATCCAAGAGTCATTGAAAGCAAACAAATTGATACTTATGGTGTTACTTTTGGCCTAGGAATGCCTTTTGTTTTTCAAAGAAAAGTTTCACACATCAACTTAGGCATCAATGCAGGTATCAGAGGTCAAGGCACACCAATATCTGAAAAATTTGTTAAATTTTCATTGGGCGTAACTTTTAACGATGATGAATGGTTTTTAAAACGTAAGTACAATTAATAAATTTAAACAATTAACTAAATCACCGACTTATTATGAACAATCGTATTATTTCAAGTATTTATGTCTTTATTGCAGTCATTTCTGCAAATTTGCTAAATGCCCAATGTGAAAACTGGATAGGTAAGCCTACACAAACAGATGCAGAAAATGCGCATTCAATATATAGGCAAGCCCTAAAAGCAGGAGACTATACTACTGCTTTTGAAAATTGGCAAATCGCTTATAAATTAGCACCTGCGGCAGATGGTAAAAGAGATTATCATTACACAGATGGTGTACTGCTATATAAAAACATGCTTGCTAATGTAGCGGATGAAAAGACAAAAGCTGAATATCATGCTCAAATAACTAAATTATATGATCAAGCAATTGCCTGTTATCAAAGTAAAAGTATCACTACAAAAAATGGTACGGAAGACGAGTTAAATGCCAAAATTGGTTATTTGTATGGCAGGAAGGCTTATGATATGTTTTATACAATAAATGCGTCTTATGATGACAATATGGTAGCTCTCGACAATTGCATTAAATTTGCAGGTGATAATGCAGAGTATATTATCATGGACCCTTATGCAAATATTATTGTTTGGGAGTTTAAAGAAGGTCGTTTACCAAAACAAAAGCAGTTGAATTATATAAAAGATTGACTCAAATCTCAGAGTATAATATTGCTAATAATGAAAAACTATCTGAGGGCTATCAGCAAGCCCAAGAAGCAATGGAAGGGAAATTTGCTGAAATTGAAAAGCAAATCTTTGATTGTGATTATTTTAAAGAAAAGTTGATACCAGAGTATGAAGAGAATAAAGAAGATGCCCAAGTTTTAAAAAGAGTTTTATCTACATTGAAAGCTCAAGGTTGCTTAGATACAGATCCTGTGATTTTAAAACTAGATGAAGACTGGAAGAAGTATGCTAGTACGGAAAATGCAAGACTCCAGGCTGAATTTGAAGCTAATAATCCAGCAGCCGCAGCTAGAGTAGCGTATGAGGCAGGACGGTACCAAGAAGCAATTTCAAAATATAGACAAGCTATCTCTGAAGAAACTGATAATGATAAGAAAGCAACATACATGTTTGGTATTGCTTCCATAGAATTTAGGAAATTGAGTCTTTATAGCCAAGCACGAAATACTGCTTATGCTGCCGCAAAATTGAATCCAGGCTGGGGAAGGCCTTACATGCTTATAGGTGATATGTATGGCAAAACTGCAAGATCTTGTGGAGATTCTTGGACACAACGTTTAGCAATATTAGCGGCTATTGATAAGTACAATTATGCAAAATCCATAGATGGTAGTGTGGCAGGCGAAGCCAATGATAGATTGTCAAATTACTATGGCTCACTTCCCGAAAAAAGTGAAGGGTTCATGAGAGGTGTTTCTGAAGGCCAGTCGGCTTCTGTCGGGTGTTGGATAGGGGAGACTGTCAAGGTGCGTTTCAAATAAAATATTTTCAAATAAATAAATATAAAAGGGGTAATCACAAACGATTATCCCTTTTTTTGTGACATTTCAACCCAGATAGATGTCTTATAGGAAGATTATTTTTATTTTTACATTTTTTAAAGGAAATTTAATATGAAATTAAGAATTTTTTTAATTTTGGTTGGTGCGTATTTGGGGGCATGCTCACCTAAAGTGATAGATGTTAAACAGGATACTATTGTCAAAACAGATAGCTTACCAGTACGTCAAGAACCAAAGAGTCCATGTACTTCATTTGCAGATCTATCTGGGAGTGATAAAGAAAGAGCTGAAACTGCTTTCGTACTTTACAAAGATTATGTAAAAGCTGGAAATATTGAAGAGGCACTAAAGCATTGGAAAGTTGCATATAGTATTGCCCCTGGTTCAAATGGGCGAGTTAAATACCACTTTGAAGATGGAGCAAATATTTACAAAAAAATGTACGAGAATACGTTAGATCCTAGTTTGAGGAGGTCTTATGTAGATACTATAATGATGATTTATGATAAGAAAAAGGAATGCTTCGGCGATGAAGCATACATTAATGGTATCAAAGGTTTTGATTATTTTTATTATTATCCTGAATATACTACTCCAGAGCAAACTTTTAATCTTCTAAAATCTAATTTTGATGTTAAAGGCAAAAATGCGGATTATTTTGTCGTCAACCCGTTTACTAAATTACTCTATGATAGAGTGACAGAAGGGAAATTGTCCAATGAAGATGGTAGGAGATATGCCGAACTTATACTGAACACAATCGCAAACGGTAAGGCAACCTGCAAAGGAAAATCATGCGAGTCATGGGAGATTATTGACGAATATGCACCATCTAGATTGGAAGCGTTAGAAGGAGTGGACGACTTTTATGGGTGTCAATATTATGCTAATAAATACCATGCCTTATACCAATTATATCCCGATAGTTGTGAAATTATTAATCTAGCTTATGCAAGAATGTTACGAGGGAATTGTACATCAGATGAACCGAGGCTTGCGGAACTAAAACAAGCTAAAGCTGTAAAATGTTACGTAGCACCGCCAGCACTTAGTTGTGCAGCACAAGGTAATGAAGATTATAATAATGGAAAATACAAGAAAGCAATTGAATCATATTTAAATTGTGTACAAAACTCAAATGATAATGAGCAAAAAGCAAAGTATCTGTTGCTGGTAGCCAAGATATATTATAGAGATGTAAAAAATTACCCACAGTCTAGGAAGTACGCATTGGAGGCAGCAAGATTAAAATCAGGATGGGGCGAACCATTTTTGCTTATCGGAAATTTGTACGCATCAAGTGGACCTCTATGTGGAACAGGTAGAGGATGGGAAAGTCAGATTGTGACGTGGCCAGCTATAGACATGTGGACAAAGGCAAAAAACCTAGATGTAAAAGTAACAAGCGAAGCCAATGCATTAATTAATAGATATCTGCAATATATGCCAAAAAAAGAAGATATTTTTTTTAGAAACTTAAAAGCCGGACAATCTTATTTCATACCATGCTGGATTCAAGAATCTACAACCATAAGGACATCAGATTAGAACCATGAAAAGTATATGGATTACGAATGTGATCTGAGGCCACGGATAGTTTCCGATTAACGATAATAAGCCAATTTATTTTAGTTATAAAATAATGTACATAATAAAAAAGAGCCTGATTTAGATTAGAATCAGGCTCTTTTTTTCTATGTATTGTATTGAAAAATAAATGTTCAAAAACTATTCATCATCACCTTCAGCTGTCAATTCTTTTTCGATGTCTTCCATAAATACATAATCTATGGATTCTTCTACCGTAGGGATGATGGTTAGGATAGACTCAAGTCTAGAAATTTCAATCAATTTTTTGACAGCTGGATTGACAGCTCCTGTAAGTACAAAAGACCCATAATCTTTCCACAATCTATTGGCAGTCAATATGGCGCTTAAACCTGACGAATCGACATATTTTACATCCGACAAATCTAAAATTAAATTTCTTACACCTTCATTACTTAACAAGACAAATTCAGATTTCACGTCTGGTGCAAGTATCGAGTTAAGATTTTCTTCATCCAGTTTAAATATAGTATATCTATCTGTTTTATCTAATGTAAACTTCATTATTTGATGTTTTTATTGATTAAAATAATCTGCGCACAGATTAAAAATGAATTCCTTTAAAAAGACCGCAAAATTACTAAAATTATTGAAATTTTCAAGCAAAAATTATATAAAAGTAAAGACTATACACATCTATTCATTTAGTGTTTTATTTTTGCCATCTTTTGAAAGGATTAGAATATAGTTTTTTAGGTTTTCCATTATTCTAGATTAGGTTATGGTGGATAGACCGTCTTGTTTGAAAGCTATGTGTTTTACGTTTATATTTATAATAATGCAATGATTTATTGTAAGTAATTTTATATCAAAATATTATGAATAGTAATTAATTTTAATTTGTCTATTTAATTTGATTTTAAAACCATAATATAATACCCATTGTTAAATATTTTTGCATAGAAATTAGTGGTACTGTTAATTGTGTAGGTTAAACTTATTTACAGGAGGTCAAATTTGCAAATTCCCGGTGATGGGTTATTTTTGATATTCAATTGCTTAAGACTATAAATTTTAGCACGGCCATTTTAAACGTTTTCAGTAGAATTTTAATATTTGATTTAATTTTACTATATAATTACCTTACTTTTGCATATTTGATTTACATTTGTAATAGATTTCTTGCTGACATAATTACCGTTTATAATAAATGGCATAATATTGTTGATAGAATATAGTGAAATATGAATTTCAAAGATTAGTCAGCAGTTAAAAGTTTTTTTTAAGAAGAGATAATATAGAAATAAATGAATAACAGAAAGTTTTCGCCTAAAGTAAAGAAAATTATTCAATTGAGTCGAGAGGAAGCCATAAGGTTAGGGCACGATTTTATAGGTACAGAACATTTTCTACTTGGATTACTGCAGGAACGAGATAGCTTGGCTGTCAAGGTATTGGATTCTCTGGAAGTTGATATTAATGAATTGAAAAATAAAATAGAAAAGGCTCACGCATCTAGACATGATGGAGACTTAGGTTACAATTTTGGAAGCATCCCATTGAATAAGCATGCAGAGAAAGTACTCAAAGTCACATCTTTGGAAGCAAAAGTTTATAAAAGTGAAGAAATCAGGCCAGAACATTTGATGCTATCTATTCTAAAGCATGAAGAAAATGTGGCGAATAAAATATTGAATGATTTTAATGTAGATTACGAAGCTTTTAAAATAGAAATGGAATATGTGAAACAGGAGATAGATCCAAATACACAAGATTTTATGGGTATGTCACCTTCAGATTCTGATGTTCCAATGGATGACGATGATGCTGGAGATCAGTTTGGTTCTACGAGAAAGGTGACTGGAAAATCTCGTACCCCAGTGTTAGATAATTTTGGACGGGATGTATCTCGTCTGGCTGAAGAGGGGAAATTGGACCCAATAATAGGTAGAGATATCGAAATAGAACGTGTTTCGCAAATATTGTCAAGAAGGAAAAAGAATAATCCTATTCTAATAGGTGAACCAGGTGTTGGGAAGACTGCCATTGTGGAAGGCCTTGCATTGAGAATAATACAGCGTAAAGTATCTAGAACACTGTTCAATAAACGAGTGGTGATGCTTGATCTTGCAGCTTTAGTGGCGGGAACGAAATATCGTGGCCAGTTTGAAGAGCGAATGAAAGCCATCATGACCGAACTTGAAAAGGCAAGGGATATCATTTTATTTATTGACGAAATCCATACTATTGTGGGAGCTGGCGGCGCTACGGGTTCTTTAGATGCATCCAATATCTTTAAACCAGCTTTGGCGCGAGGCGAATTACAATGTATAGGTGCATCCACTCTGGATGAATATAGACAATATATAGAAAAAGATGGTGCCTTAGATAGGAGATTTCAAAAAGTAATAGTGGATCCACCATCTCCTGAAGAAACGGTACATATATTGCACAATATAAAGAATAAATATGAAGACTTTCATAATGTAAGTTATTCTGATGATGCTATTGTTGCATGTGTTAAGTTGAGTGAAAGATATATCTCAGATAGATTTTTTCCTGATAAAGCCATAGATGTGATGGATGAAGTAGGCGCTCGCACGCATCTCAAAAATATACACGTACCTAAATACATAGAAGATCTTGAGAAAGAAATAGAAATTGTCAAGGAACAAAAAAACTTGGCTGTCAAAAGCCAACAATATGAAAGGGCGGCAGATCTTCGTGATCAGGAATCTAAGTTGCTTCGTAAATTGGAGCAAAACAAAGAAGAGTGGGAAGAAGAGTCCAAGATCAGAAAATATCCTGTAAATGAAGATGATATAGCTGAGGTGGTATCTATGATGACTGGTATTCCAGTAAAACGCGTAGCCCAAAGCGAATCTAATAAACTCGTC
>JADKCC010000041.1 GCA_016714785.1 Saprospiraceae bacterium | reverse complement strand
ATAAATTTGTCGCTCTGTAAAGTGATCCAACTATACCTACAGAAAGTTTTTCGGTAATTTCAAATTCAAAAGGTATTGCTAAATATGATGAAAAATATAAGTACTTTAAATAGGTAGGTATTTCTACATTGAATTGTTTCCCCACATCATTCAGTTGTGATGTATACGTGAGATTGACAGCACTGACATGAATAAGACTTGTAGCTAAGCCTAGCCGCGCACTTACTGAAAATATCTTCTTCCTGTACATTTCATAACTTACACCCAAAATTATATTACTGGAATCAAAGGTTTGTTCATTACCTGGAAAATTCCACTTTCCTGCTGTAAATAATTTTTCATCCACCATCACATCATCAAATACCCAATCCCTTCTTTCTAAATTTATATAACCTTTGTACCAGGCAATCATCCATTCCCCTCCTTCTATCCTAAATTGGCTGATATCATTTCTCGCATTATTCTGACACGAAATCTTTTCGTATGATGCAAAAACGGTGAATTTTCCAATTTTTCTATCCAGCCCTATTCCTAAAAACGTTCCAGATGACTCATTCGCCACTTCAGCCTCAAACAGATTACTTAACCCACCAGTAACATATAGAGTATATTTTGGTTGTCCAAAGCAAAATATAACTTTTATTAATAACAATAATAAAACTGCATACTTCATAATTTACTAATTTTAATAGAGAGTTATTGGATGATTACAATCCAATAACTCTCTCAGTTTCATTTAATTAAATTATTTATGATTTTATCTTTCATTAACATTAAATACGGTAACATCAATAGAATTTGGCGTATATTCATAATTTTCTGCATCGCAATAATCAACGATACTTTCCCCAATAAAATCATCTCCATTTGTGAGCCAGCTAGGTAGAGTATTTATGTCAAATATTGCTTGCCCTTCAGCTGACGTACCGTCAGGAAGCTTTACTTTTGCAACTAAGGTGATTTTATCAACTATAGGTTTTGCTTTACCACCATCATCCTCATACCAAAGTATTTTGTATTTATATCCGTTTTCCTCTGGATACCATCGGAACAAATCAGCGTTAACTACTTTCCATTGGAAATTATTCTTAACATCTTCTTGTCTTTTCGCTACATGGTCAGTTACAGCACCTGTGATTTCTACTTTACCTGTAACATCACTGTATTTATACTTTAAATCTTTACCATATAAAACGTATTCTAAAAACTCCCCGTTTCCTCTACATGGATCATAATCTTTTGAAGTTTTGTACCTATAAATATTTTCTTTACCATTTTGAACTGTTCTCCATTCATTTGGGCATGGATTAGCTCTAGTTTCTGTAGAACCAGGGTCTATTCCAGTATTACTTCCATCAAAATTAGGATCAGTATCTGGTTCATTTATACTTGTGCCGATTACACTGATCTCGTTCCCACAAATAACGGCTAAAGATTTTGTTTCTATATATCCATTGTTTAAACGAGCAGTGGGATCATAAGCTTCACTTTCCCGAACTATAAAAATTAATTCTGAGTTAAATTCCCCATCACTTATTTTTTTCTGCTTCCGAATACCACACAAATAACTATAAATTGAATTATTTAAATTACTATCATCAAAATTTTCATCAATATAAACATCACTTGAAATTGTACTGCTGTTTAAATTACCTTCAAGTAATATTGCTAGTCCTGGGTCATTTTCACAAAGAAAATCTAAAATTAAGCTTACTGGTTTTTCTGGTACAGTTGTGATTAATTCTTGGGCAATTGAATGTCCTCCCAATAAAGGAAACGGCTTGTCTTTCTGAATATTAAAAACATTTCATCTTCAACTTGGCTAAAATTGGTTTTGAAATCATAAACTGATAACTTAATAGCTGTTTTTAATATTGGTTTTCTACAACAAGCGATTGATATTATCTCAGCCAGCTGATTTCGATAAGGGTTGTTTAAATTGAATCGAGTTTCCCAATCTAATTTAACATTGGAAGTCCCTGAACCACCAAATTGTCCATCATTCCGAATTTCCGTTTCAAAATCTTGATTTTTGATAAAACCATCATCACTACAAGATTGATAAAAAAACACCATACCCATACTTAATAAGATTAAAGGCATAAAATTAAATAACTTACGCATAATAAAAAATTTAATGATTAAAAAATATATTTAGTTTTGAATAAATACTTTTTGGGAGTGGATTAATTTTCCTTGGGAAATAATATTAATAAAATAAATACCTGAAATTGGTTGATTTAAATTAATTTTCAGATGTTTAATACCAACATCTATAGAATTAGATGTCGATACTCTACCTAACAAATCACTTAGATAGACTTGCATTGATTTTTCTGTTGGTTTGTTTAAATCTATCAAGAGTTGCTTTTCTAAAACTTGTACTTTAATGTTTTCAATTTTCTTATTTCTATTGGTGGTATAAGGGTATTGAGTACTACTCTGACAACTTGTACTAATGACTTCTCCATCACATATAAATTCAACTTCCACAAGCCCAGAAGGACAGTCGCCTTGATCTCCTGTATTGTTATATCCAGATGGAATTTGCTGTTCGAATTCGTTTCCTCCTTGCAAACATGTAATGAACCTAAAACAATATGCATTTGTATAAGTCCAATCCCCAATATCATAAGGGTCTGTGCTAATCTCTCCATCTACTTCCGTCCCATCACAGGTTATATAATTACTCACGCACTCTTCCCAAAAGTCATCCCATTCCCATTCTATTTCTGCTTCTACTTGCTGGACATTTTCTATTTCTTCGCCCAGACAGTTGACTGTGAGTTGACATTCTTCCCAGAAATCATCATAAATCCATTCACTGTCTTCTGGTTCATAATCTTCTTGAAATACTTTACTTCCGTTACAGAAATAAGAAGTCTCACATCTTTCCCATACATCATCCCACTCTGTCTCAAAAGTAGCATCCACGCTAGTGGTACCTAAAAGTTCATTATTGTAATAATACTCTTTGATACATTTTTTTTGATTTTGGTCGAAGATGTCTTCTATACGGTCAGGTGTGACACATTCTTCATAAGTGCCACCACAAGGATTTCTAAGTACAGGATCTCCTTTGCATTCAACAGTTCTGCACCATTTACCATTTACCGTTTGAGTTTTTTAACCAAGTCAAATTTATTGTTTCTGAGCATAAATAATAATTATATTCAAATTTTTCACAACATTCATTTTCGATTGTTAGTTTATACTCACCAAAAGGACCACTAACATCATTTCCATAAGTTATATTTCCAGTCGGATCTGTCCAATAAATGATGTTAAACTGATTACTAGGAACTTCCTTGCTTTCTAAAACTATGGTACCACTACATGCAATAAAGAATCTAAAATTATTATTAAATTTGACTTTGGGATTTGGTTTTGTACAATTTAAACTACTAGGTTTATTACATATTGTTGGATAAAACTGTGCATTATAAAATACTTGTTCAGGTGGTATTGAGTTGTCAATTGTTTCAAGTCCAAAACAATTAGACCTTATCCAAACTAATTTAAATTCATCATAAATCATAGAGATACCTGCATAATTACACCCAGTCCCAGGACTAGTAATAGATAAAGATACTGAGCTTTCTGTTGTGTTATAAAGTGAGTACTGTATATTATTAAACATATTCTTAGAACCCAACGGTATTGGAAAAGTCAGTTCAAATGTTGACACATCTAAGTTAAAACCTACAGTAGCTGTCACATTAGAACCGTTTGAAAAATTATCAGCAGAATTTATGCTACTTACAGAAGAAATAGTTGAGTTTATAATATGCTTTGAATCACAGCAAACTGATTTTTCACAATTTCCTGGGGGAGGACATGAGTTGCTTGTATGGGTTATAACATAATAGAGTTCTGGTCTAAGATCTCCATTTCCATGAATATAGCTTGGGACTACTTCATTATACAATTCTAGTTCTTCGCCAGAATCACACACCATAATAATTCTAATATTCATATTTAATGGACCTGGTTCATTTGTTATTAGTTGTAACAAATCCCACATAAAACTAGATAACGGAATTGAACTGTTTCCTAAATCTTTTATTGTTCCATTAAAAATTGTTATAAAACCTACTCTTACGATTGTTCTAAATATTGGATTTCTACAGTTTTCTGGACATAACGCCCTAGATACCACTTTTATATCTAAATTACCTGTTGGACAATCTTTGTTTATACTTAAAGGTACTTTTGTCACTAATGTATAACATTTGGGTTTAATTGAAGGTGGCACATAATCTAGATCTATATCCTTAGGCGTATCTGCTGGCGGTGTTCCATTCCCTGGTGGCTGACCATAGCCATTTGTAAATAGTAAGGTCAAAATAGACCAAATTAAGATTTTAAATTTAAACTTGTATAACATAATATTTTGTTTTTAATTAAGTAATCAGGTATCCAGTCCAATAACAGATTGTCATTGAGATCAAAATCAATTATGATCACAAGTATGGATTTGGATATAGTTAATATCACTATTTCCATACTTTATGGTGAATCTTCACTTTCGATGGGACTAGCTACCTTTTTACGTCAGTTTTAGTGAATACATTAATGTCTTCTGTATATACTTGTTCTACCTAAGTGTGATTTACGCTTATTCGTTATAAGGTTTTTGATAATATACTATTAATTCAGTGTCTGTAGGTAAAAAAAATCAGTAATGCTACATCCATTACAAACCCTCCGATGATGTTTGAGATTCAGGGTGCATGTCGCCTATGTTTTTTCTTTGTGTCATCGGTTCTCAGGATATCTGTCAGTTTTCCGAATACTACGAGATGTCCTATACAGCAAATAGGTTTGGGGTTGTTTGGATTTTCAATGATTAGAATATCTTTTTGTAAGTTATTCTGTCTTTCGGTTAGTATGATACTCTCTGTTTCTTAATATTTCAAGTTTTAGTTGTTTAGAAAATGGTGATTACGCTGTTATCATTTAATAGTTTAGCTCATTACTTTTAATGAGGCATATACTATTATCATTACCATCCATTTACTGCCAGATAAATGAAAATAAATGATACTTCGCAAAAAACAATCAAAAGATTAAACTTTGCAAAAAATAACTTTTCAGGTAAAATAGATTAAAACAAACCATCTGCATCAAGCCAAACTTATTCAATAACGGTGCGTAATAAAATCCTCACATTTCTCACTGCTCTTTGTCCAATAGAAATAAACTTCGGAATAGCAAATTCTATTTAACGATACAAAGATAGAATAATTTTTTCACATAAAAAATATAATTTCAGTGAGAATTTCATATTTTATTCTATATATATAGAATATCAATTAGTAGTAAAAACATTACAAAAATAAATATATCAAAATTACCCAAAATTGGGTACAAAGATTGTGGTACAAAGTACAGATATCTTCACTAAATCCTTATTGATAATAAGGGTATAAAACTCATATCACCTCCGCCACCACAAAAATACTACCACCTACGAAGATGACATCAGTATCTTTTGCACTCGTTTTAGCAGCTGCAAAAGCCTTTCTTACACTACTATAAGTTTTACCCTTCAAATTTAGGCCATTTGCTTGTTCTTTTAGAATAGCTGCATCCAAGCCTCTTGGTATATGGGCTTTGGCAAAGTAATACGTTGCATCTTGCGGAAATAGTCCTAATACCTTACTTAAATCTTTATCATTGACAAAGCCTATTACGATATGAAGGTGTGATTTGGAGATGGCGCCTATTGCTTGGAGTGCATAATTAAGACCTGCTTCATTATGTGCACTATCTGCAATGATGAGTGGTTTTTGACTCAATATTTGCCATCGGCCCATATAGCCAGTTTGATTGACTAAGTCTGGAAAGAAGGACACTATTTTGTTTTTATCAATATATATTTGTTCACTAAGTTGATACAGAGATGCTAAGGCAGTACATATATTTTTTTCCTGATAAGGACCAATTAGCGTCGTTTCTATAGCATCAATCCAACATTGATCACCATGCCATACTTGATAGGTTTTGGTAGCAGGTGTTGCATTGATAAGCTTGAGTTGTAAGCTATCTTCTGCAAATGAGAGATACGCCATTACAGATTTAGCTTTATCCAAAAAAACAGACTCGACCTCATACTGTCTTTCACCGATGATGGCAGGTACACCTTCTTTGATAATACCTGCTTTTTCACCAGCTATAGCTTGCAAGGTGTCTCCCAGCATATTTTGATGATCGTAGCTGATATTGGTGATGATGGAGAGCATAGGCGTGATGATATTGGTTGAATCCAACCTACCACCCAATCCGGTCTCAATGATCGCATAATCTACCTTTTCAGATTCAAAGTAGGCAAAAGCCAATGCGACCGTAACTTCAAAAAATGAAGGCTGAATCTGCTCTATGTCATTAAAGTATTTTTCTACAAATGATTTGATAAATTTCTTAGAAATATAAGTGCCATTGATCTTGATCCTTTCTCTAAAATCTTTGTAATGTGGCGAAGTATAAACGCCCACTTTGTAACCCTGTGCTTGTAGGCCACCAGCTATCAAATGGGTAGTGGTTCCTTTACCATTTGTACCAGCTATGTGTATAGATTTGATTTTATCTTGTGGATTGCCCGCAGCTGCACAAAGTAGTATAGTATTAGATAAATCTTTTTTATAGGCTGATGGTCCCTGTCGCTGATACATGGGCAGCTTTGCATAAATGTAATCCAGTACAGCATTATATGATTTGAATGTCAGCATCGGTTTGATTAAATGAAAAAGTCGTCACTAAAATGATATTCAGCGACGACTATATTACTATTTAGAAAAAAATATTATAATTTACAATACTTCTGATACATCTGTATATTCAAGACCGAATGCATCGGATACGCCTTTATATACGACTTTGCCATTGACCACATTGAGACCAAGTTTCAATTCATTATTGTCGGCACATGCTTTTTTCCATCCTTTATCTGCCAATTGTAAAGCATAAGGTAGCGTTGCGTTGGTCAATGCAATAGTAGATGTATAAGGTACAGCACCAGGCATATTGGCCACACAATAATGTACTACTTCATCTATGATAAATGTAGGATCATCGTGCGTTGTAGGTTTGCATGTTTCTATACAGCCACCTTGATCAACAGCAACGTCCACTATTACAGTACCTGGTCTCATATCCTTAAGCATCTCACGTGTGATAAGATTTGGCGCTTTAGCACCAGGTATCAATACTGCACCTACTATCAGATCATGGTTTTTAATGAGCCTTCTGATGGTATATTCATTAGAATACATAGTAATCACATTGGCTGGCATAACATCAGATAAATATCTCAACCTTTTTAGACTTACGTCCAATATAGTGACCATAGCACCCAATCCAGCAGCCATTTTAGCAGCTTGTGTACCTACTACGCCACCTCCCAATACTAAAACTTTGGCAGGAGGTACACCGGGTACACCACCGAGCAATACGCCACGTCCTTGCTGTGGTTTTTCGAGGTATTTAGCGCCTTGTTGTATGGCCATCCGACCAGCAACCTCAGACATTGGTACTAAAAGTGGAAGAGATCTATCTGGAGACTCTACCGTTTCGTAAGCCAGACAAACAGCATTGCTTGCTATCATAGCTTTGGTCAGTGGTTCATAAGATGCAAAGTGAAAATACGTAAAGAGCAATTGATTGGGCTTGATAAGATCATACTCTTTAGCGATTGGTTCTTTCACTTTGATGATCATTTCTGCAATGCCATAAACATCTTCTATTGCAGGTAAAATGTTTGCACCAGCAGCTACATACTCTTCGTCAGGAAATCCTGAGCCATCTCCTGCTGTTGATTGTACATACACTGTATGTCCTCTTCCAACAAATTCCATCACGCCTGCGGGCGTTAGTGCTACACGGTTTTCACTGGGTTTGATTTCTTTTGGAACTCCAATTATCATTGTTAGGGTATTAATGTTTTAATGAATAAATGAAAGTGCGAAAGTAAGAAGTTAATTTCAATTTTAGAGATAATTGAGTTTATTTTCCATTCAAATAATAATTTTTATGTTAAAGTCTGAAACTTTAAACTACGGAACTTTCAAACTTTATATAAGCGATTTATTGGACAAAATTGCTAATAAAATGAGGTACAACATCCACCTAATGAAAGTCAAACGTGAACTCCAAACTTAGCATTACGATTTCTCTTGAATAAAGGCTACCTAAAACTCACATTTGTATTGTTATTTGATAGAATCCCAAAGAAATTCATTTTAGTTTTTAAAGTCAAACTAGTCTTCTCCCGCAAAGGAGTAGGCTACAGCCAAAGTGATACCATCAGGTGTTTCTAAAAATCTTGATTTTTTAAATCCATAATATATGTGATCCCCTACGGTTCTGAATGCTTTATCAAATTTGATATCAAGACTCACTCTCCCTGCATCATATCCGATAGCACCGCTAAACCCATAACTGATCCTGCGCAATTTTTGATTATAATTTTCTAGATCTGTTAATTGAGAATTTTGATTGGCCAAAATATGCATGACAGGTCCAACTCCTAGTCTGAATCCGTGAGAAATCACACCTCCCATTACTTGCATATCCACATACCCAAATCTTTCTGTAAGATTTCGCAATGGTTGGCCTTCAGTCGTATAAGTAGTAACATCATAAGTCATGCCATAGGTGGTGTATAGTAAATTGGCTTCGGAGTATAACCACCCAAATCGTTTTTGTGCCCAAAATCCAGCATTGTATTGGGGCAAAGCTCTTCCAAGTTCTATTTGATGAATCACTTGGTCTTTTTCATTTCCGATATAATTTGTTTCAGCTCTTGCCAAAATGGCACCACCAGATAATTTAATACCATACCTCGCAGCATATCTTTCTATGGCTTTTTTGGAGTATTGAGCTGATAATGGCATGACAAGGATCATTATAAAAAGAAGGGAATAAATATTTTTCATAAAGAAAATTTTGCCTTAGAGTTGAATATTGAGTCAAATATACAATCAATTACATAAAGTGTTTAATATTATTTGTTCTTTTTTATGTATTTTGAAAGCAAAGAGACAATTTCTTACTTTTATGACTTAATTTGGGAGATGAAGGGAGTTCGGCGAGGCCGAAATCCCTTCATCTCCCACTTTTCCTTATCAGCCTTGGTCTTTCTAACCACAGAGTGGTGAGAAAACTTATTTTATTCAAATAGGTCAAAGTAGATTTATTTTTTTCTTGAAATCATTATCCCAATTTCTGTTCCTATTTCTTCCAAAATTTTGCCAGAATTTTTTATTGATTCCTCTGTATTCAAACATTTATCTACCAGCGCATAACACTTCCAATAACCTAACTTTTCAATTTCTGTTTTGCTTAATTTTACTTTACCACCAACGATTATAAGCTTTTTGTGATGCTTTTTACATAATGAAGCAATACCAAAGATCACTTTCCCTTCCAAACTTTGATTGTCAATGCTTCCTTCACCTGATATGACGTAATCCGAATGTATTATTTTTTCTTCTAAACAAATCTTATCCATGATGAAGTCAACACCTAATCCAATTTCAGCATCTAAGATCGCAACAGCTCCTGCCGCTAGACCACCTGCAGCACCTGATCCTTTGATTTCATTCATATCTGGTGTGCCAAAATTTTGGATAAACAATTGGTTCAAATGTTGCATTCCTTGCTCTAGTTGTGGTATATCATGGATAGATGCTCCTTTTTGTCGCGCAAACATCAAAGATGCTCCATTGGGGCCAGTCATTGGGCTTTGTACATCAGACCAACAATAAAATTTAATATTGGATAACTGATCCATATCAGCAGTTCGACTTATTCTATTGATATGCAATAGATTACGACCTATAGGTTTAAGTGGTTTATTGTTTTTGTCAAGCATTTGATAGCCCAATGCACAAGCCATGCCCATACCACCATCATTGCTTGCACTGCCACCCAAAAAAAGATGAATCACTTTACAACCTTTGCTAATGGCATCTTTTATCATCAATCCTACTCCATAAGTACTTGTATTGCAAGGATTCCTGTCAGATTCATTTAATAACAGCAAGCCACATGCAGCTGAACTTTCAATATAAGCTTCATTTCCCATAATACCATATATAGCTCTAATTGGCCTAAAAAGCGCATCTACAGTTTCAATGTGAACTAAGTCAATGTTTTGAGTCACATCTAATACGGACAAACTTCCTTCACCACCATCTGCCATCGGTTGCAAAGTGATATTGGTTTCAAAACCAGTAAAGTTAATACCATTGGCTAAATGTGCACACGCATCCTTTGCCGACAACGATCCCTTAAATTTGTCACTTGCTATTAATATATTTGTCATCATTCACCCTTCATAAAAAATTTATACAACATTGGTATTCATCTTAAAATCATTCTTCGCCGTAATTAAATTCCAAATTTAGCCACTATATTTCAGTTGATGCAGTATTTATTGGAATAATATTAAAATAGCCCAAAACAAAATCCTAATTTTGCATTTCGAAAAATCAATCATCTTGATGTCTATACCAAACAGCAACTTAAAATACGACCTTCGTGGTGTCTCTGCATCTAAAGATGAAGTGCATCAAGCTATCAAAAATCTTGACAAAGGTTTGTTCCCTAATGCTTTTTGTAAGGTTATACCAGACATTTTGGGTCAGGACTCAAATTATTGCAATATAATGCATGCAGATACGGCAGGTACAAAGACCAGTTTAGCTTATATGTATTGGAAAGAAACAGGTGATTTATCGGTTTGGGAAGGTATTGTAGAAGATGCCATTGTAATGAACCTGGATGATATGGGTTGTATTGGAGCATTTGATAATATAGTACTTTCCTCCACTATAGGGCGTAATAGAAGTTTGATATCTGCTGAAGTTATCAAAACTATCATCAATTACACTCAAACGTTTTTAGATAAATTGGCCAAATATGGGATAGGCATAACGCTAGCGGGAGGCGAGACTGCTGATGTTGGCGATATAGTCCGTACAGTAGATGTAGGATATACAGCATTTGCCAGAATGAAGCAATCAGATGTGGTCAATATTGATATCAAAGCAGGTGACTTAATTGTTGGATTTAGTTCTTCAGGGCAAGCAGTGTACGAAGATAATTATAATGGTGGTATGGGGAGCAATGGTTTGACTTCTTCTCGCCATGACGTATTGAGTAAGTATTACGCCGACAAATATCCTGAATCATTTAATCCATTTATACCCAAAGATGTGGTTTATACTGGTTCAAAGCAATTAACTGATACCTTGTCTGTAGATAATACCTTGATTTCAATTGGTAAATTAATCTTATCACCTACCAGAACTTACCTACCCATCTTGAAGCCCATCATATCGCAGCATCGAGATCTTATACATGGCCTTATCCATTGTTCTGGTGGTGGACAGACCAAAGTCAGTAAATTTATGCCACATAATGTGACAATAATCAAAGACGAACTTTTTGAATTACCGCCATTATTTAAGTTAATACAATCAGAATCAGGTTTGAGCTTACGCGAAATGTATCAGGTTTTCAACATGGGCCATCGATTAGAATGTTATACACCTAGCCTTGATGCTGCACTATCAATGATATCCATCGCTGCTTCTTTTGGTATAGAAGCAAAAATTATAGGAAAAGTGGTAACATCTGAGACTGCTAAAATAATCATCAAGACTGAAAAAGAAGAAATAGTATATGATTATTAGGTTTTTCTATGAAAACGTAATTTGATGTTAAAATAAAATGGATGCAACAAATATTCCTCTTTGCATTAAAATTATTAAAGTCTGAAATCCAGTTTACTTCAAATATAAATTGTAAAATCCAAATTAATATAAGAATGAATATTCAAAAAAATCATGTAGTGACGTTACACTACACACTTACTGAAGACACTTCTGATGGAGAACTGATAGAAGAAACCTATAATGCTGAGCCTTTGGCGTTTATATTTGGCGTAGGTATGATGCTACCATCCTTTGAAGAACATCTAGAAGGAAAATCCACAGGAGATAGTTTTTCATTCACCTTAGAGCCAGAAAATGCTTACGGTGAGTATGAAGATCAAGCAGTTGTTGAGATTCCAATAGGTAGTTTTACAGATGAAGCGGGCAATGTAGATAGATCAAAACTTATACCAGGAGCTCCACTTACAATGCATGATCACGAAGGCAGGGCCTATAGAGGTGTGGTGCAAGAAGCTAAAATAGAGTCGATTATTGTCGATTTTAACCACCCTATGTCAGGGCATACCTTACATTTCAAAGGAGAGATATTGGAAGTAAGAGAAGCCACTGCAACCGAAATGGATCATGGACACGTACATCCTGGAGGTCATGAACATGACTAAGAACATACTATCTTTGAGTTGTTCCAATATGCTGATATTCAGGTTGCTAAAAATTTTATATTAGAACAGTATAATTTTTATAGGAAATGCTTTTCATTCCTTTTATTCATCATATAATACAGTATCGTGTTAGTGCACTTCGACTCCCATTTTTATTAGTCTTAGATCTCATACGATTCTGTATTTTTATGAGTTTAAATTAAGAACCCAATTCATAATGTAGAATTTTACTTCAAAATTAAAAAATATAAAAAGCCAATTATTCTAATCGCTTGATAATTAGATATTTAAAATAGCAATTAACATACCGCATTATTGATATTAAACTTTCTTTCCATTTTCAGAGCGCCATCCCTTTTATGAATTTTACAATCTAAAGTAGCATTTATAAATTTCTGCAAAAATTTAGAATAAAAATGACTGCCATACATAACAAAGCTTTATATTTGTAAATAATTCTCAAAATCACTTAGTCAAAGTTATAGTAAAAAGAAATTGATTTGTGAAAATTATTGAAAATATATCTTTTAAAATCATAAAATTTTGCAATCCAATTTACTTTAGGTATAATGAAACATTATCTTGAGATTTTGGTGTTAATTTATCGTGAAATATTAGAAAAATTTAAATTCCTAACAGTGGAAAATTCAGATAAGTCAGTAGTTAGTATATATAAAATGCAATTAAAGCTAAATAATAAAGCATATTTATATTATGAGATCCAACTATTAGTTGCCTTTCTCCTTTTCACCATACCTTTATCCGCTCAGAATAAAATATCACCATTTCAATGTGGTCATGAATATGTATTGTCAATAAATGAACAGAATTATTCAAACTATCGTGAAATGGTCAATGAAACCTTTTCGATTGCCTATAAAAACAAAGATATCAATGCACACCATAGGAATGATATCTATAAAATACCCGTTGTGGTGCATATAGTTTGGAAAAATAGTGAAGAAAATCTAGATGATTCGTTGATTTTTTCACAAATAAAAGTATTAAATAAAGCATTTAGACTACAAAATGAAGACAAATCAAATGTCAGAGATATTTTTAAGGATTTGCAATCGGATGCTGAGATAGAATTTGAATTAAAAGAAGTAAAAAGAGTAAAAACTTCAGCTAATTTTGCATTAAGTCTTACAGGATTACCAGATAATGTAAAACGAGCAAGCAATGGTGGTAGCGGTGCTACAGATCCAGATCGTCATCTGAATATTTGGGTTTGTAAAATTCAACCAATTCCATTTATTGGCGGACAAATATTGGGCTATGCTTATCCACCTACTGGCTTAGGAAATTGGCCTGACGGATCGAGTGCTCCATCAAAGGATTTAGAAGGTGTCGTAATTGATTATAGAGTATTTGGTCTTAATAATCCAAACAAACTAACAGTCAATGGCTCAACACATCAGTCATTCGCACGTACAACAGTGCATGAAGTCGGTCACTATTTAGGTCTCAGACACATTTGGGGAGATGGCGGAGGATTGTTTGGTGGCAATAGTTGTGATGCAGATGATGGAATATCCGATACACCAAATCAGGGAACCCAATCACCTGGCGGATGTGATACTTCTGCCAATACTTGTATAGAAGAAGGTGGCAATGATTTACCAGATATGATAGAAAATTATATGGATTACTCTGGTGAAAATTGTCAAAATACCTTCACCAAAGAACAAGTGGCTCTAATGAGATCTGTCTTGGCCAATCAAAGACAACTATTAACAAATACAGAGCAATCTTTTGCAAACCAACAAGTTAATATCTGGCCAAATCCTTTTCAAAACTTTATTAATATCACTTTAAATGAAAATATTGAAACGAAAGTGAAATTAACATCGCTTGACATAAGTGAAATTATGAGCTATAAAATTTCAGAAAAATATATGTTGGATGTTGAAACGCTGCGCTCTGGTACCTATTTACTCGAAGTAGTAAATGATAAAATGTACAAGGTTTTAAAACTTATTAAAGCTCATGAATAAAAAGGCTTGGTATCAATATATACCACATCCAGTCGTAATGCTTTTTGGAATGTTAACTATAGCTACAGTAATGAGTTACATAATTCCATCTGGCAGTTTCGATAGAGTTTTGGTAGATGGAAGAGAGATGGTAGTAGCTGGTTCATATAAGATAATCCCATCTACACCATTGACACTAATGGATATGTTTGTGGCCATACCTAAAGGATTCAAAACAGCCATAGATATCATTTTTATTGTGTTATCTAGTGGTATTATGTTCGGCTTTATGGAACAATCAGGGGCTGTAGAAAATGCAATCGGCACTTTGGTGAAACAATTGGGTTTAGAAAGAAGATACCTCATCGTTTGGCTTATGACATTTGTTTTTGGAGCTTTAGGAATATTTGTGGGATATGAAAATAATATAGCAATGGTGCCGATAGCTTGTGTATTAAGCCTAGCATTAGGTGGTGATTTAATGCTGGCAGCAGGCCTGTCCGTCGGTGCTATTACAGTGGGTTTTGGCTTATCGCCATTTAATCCTTACACCGTTGGTACAGCTCAGAATATAGCCAATCTTCCTCTCTTTTCTGGTGCATTGTTAAGAAGTATCCTATGTCTTTTGTCTTTAAGTCTATTGGCATGGTACAATGTTAAGTACTTTAAAGGTATATTGCAAAATCCATTAAGTAGTTTGACGTCAGACTTAGAGACAACTGGTTTTGCACTTTCAAAACCATTAAATTCCTATCATTTATACCAAAAAGATAAGTTGGTTATTTCATTGTTTCTGGCTTCTATTTGTGTGATATTATACGGCGTCTTTGTTCATAAATGGTTCATAAATCAGATTTCAGCGATATTCTGTATGTTGGCAATTATAATTGGGATCATTAATAGAAGTAATAGCGATGAATTTGGGAAAGTAGTTTTAAAATCGGTTGCCATTGTTGCCCCAGGTGCTTTTATGGTAGGAATGGCCACATCAATTAAAGTAGCGCTTGACATGGGGCACATAAGCGATACCATCTCCCATGCTCTTTCCCAATCTTTAAGTGGTTTGCCATTAACTGTTTCAGCCATCGGTATGGCAATCATCCAAACCGCAATTAATTTTGCCATACCATCAGGTAGTGGTCAAGCGTTAGCCACCATACCTGTTATGATTCCCATTGGTGAAGTGTTAGGTATGACAAGACAAACTACAGTGCTCGCCTTTCAGGTGGGAGACGGAGTTTCAAATATGATCAATCCATCTTTAGGTGGAATTGTCGCTATGTTAGCAATGTGTAGAGTTCCATTTGATAGGTGGTTACACTATATATTCCCACTATTTTTACTAATTTTGGTCATATCCCTTGTTTTTGTAGGTTTAAGTGTAGTAACAAATTATGGTCCATTTTAACATTTTGAAGCAAATCACTTCTATATTTGCGCACTTCATTAAGGCATTGGTAGATTTCAAGTCTGGTGCTTTAAAATACTTAGCTTATACTGGATTAATTGCATTAGCAGTTTTCTCAGTATTAATTTA
Source organism: Saprospiraceae bacterium (assembly GCA_016714785.1). Classification (GTDB taxonomy): domain Bacteria; phylum Bacteroidota; class Bacteroidia; order Chitinophagales; family Saprospiraceae; genus OLB9. The sequence goes on along the minus strand of JADKCC010000041.1, from coordinate 14,868 downwards.
TGTGGTATGGCAATTTTCTGGATTGGGAGGAGAATGGTTGGCTTCGATAATCCCTTGGGAATGGGCCAAACAGTCTATCGTTTTTTCTGTAATCATAGGCATCTCGATCGCTATATTATTGTGGATAGTAATGAAATACATTATGTTGATGCTGATGTCACCCATCTTGAGTATCGTATCCGAAAAAGCAGAAAAAGACATTACAGGAAGGTTGAGTAATTCTTCATTTTCAATAGCAAGTAGTACTGCAAGAAGCGTGCGTATAAATCTGCGGAACATCGTTAAAGAAATAGTAGTCACAGTTTTACTTTTGATGGCGAGTTTGATTCCAGGTTTAAATATATTTGCAGTAGTCAGCATGTTTTTTGTTCAAGCTTATTTTGCAGGTTTTGGTATTATGGATTTTTATTTGGAAAGACATCTTACCTTTAGCCAAACCGTCAAGGAAGTATATAGTCATAAATGGGCAACCATGGCTATAGGTAGCATTTTTACATTTCTATTTTTAATACCCATCATAGGTGTTATTATTGCTCCGTACTTTACTACCATCGCTGCAACAAAATATTTTGGCGAAATCTACCAAAAAAACAACGTCATTCTTAACCAATAACCAAAACCAACTGATATGATGCAAAAAAAAGTGATCAAAGGAGCACTATTGTTCAATAGAAATAAATCAGAATACGCAGATGTGCTGATAGAAGGTGGACGTATCTCCAAAATAGGTGCTCAACTAAATATTCCTGGCAACGCTGAAGAAATAAATGGTGAAAATCTTTGGTTGATACCCGGTATCATAGATGACCAAGTACATTTTAGAGAGCCAGGCCTTACGCACAAAGCGGACATTGCATCAGAATCTAGAGCAGCCATTGCTGGAGGAGTGACTTCCTTTATGGAAATGCCCAATACCAATCCTGCTGCATTGACTCAAGAATTATTACAACAAAAATATGATATAGCAGCACAATCTTCGTATGCCAATTATTCTTTTTTTATGGGTGCATCCAATGATAATTACGATGAAGTAATGCGAACGAATCCTAAAGATGTGTGCGGTATCAAAATATTTATGGGCTCTAGTACTGGCAATATGTTGGTAGATAGTCATAAGACATTGGAGCACTTATTTGCCAATGTACCTATGCTGATAGCTACCCATTGCGAAGACGAATCGACCATCAAAGAAAATTTGCAAAAGTTTTTGTTGCAATACGGGGAAGCGCTTCAGCCATCCATGCATCCATTGATTAGATCTATAGAAGGTTGTTATCTCTCTTCGTCATTTGCGGTAGAATTGGCAAAAAGACACAACACTAGATTGCATATACTGCACATATCTACGGCAAAAGAGTTGGCACTTTTCACCAATAATGTGCCATTATCGCAAAAACGAATCACTTCTGAAGTATGTGTACATCACTTGTATTTCTCATCGGATGATTATATTAGCTTAGGCAATCAAATAAAATGTAATCCAGCAATCAAGGAAATATCGAATAAAGAAGCACTTTTCCCTGCATTATTGGACGATAGACTAGATATTATAGCCACCGACCATGCTCCACATACTTTGGCTGAAAAATCTCAACCCTATTTGCAATCTCCTTCAGGCCTACCATTGGTTCAGCACAGTTTAAACATCATGATGGAATTTGTCCAAAAAGGAATGATCAGCATGGAGCGTGTGGTCGAAAAAATGTGTCACGCACCTGCCGAGTGTTTTGGACTGAAAGATCGTGGTTATATAGACGAGGGCTTGTATGCCGATATGGTCTTGATAGATCCAACGGAACAGTGGAAGGTCTCAAAAGAAAATGTACACTACAAATGTGGTTGGTCTCCATTAGAAGGAAAAGCATTTACAGGCAAAGTAAAAAGGACTTTTGTGAATGGAACGGAAGTATATAACAGTAATGGTGGTACGTTCCTACAAGGAGAAGGAAAACGATTGGAATTTGGGGTATGAGATCAAAAAAAAAATGATAAAAAAGTAACAAAATTACTTTGATATTAAAAAATAATGCATACATTTGCACCCGATTTGAAGAAATCAGATATCTACGGTTCCGTAGCTCAGCTGGATAGAGCAACAGATTTCTAATCTGTGGGTCACAGGTTCGAATCCTGTCGGGATCACCCTTATGAATGCCAAACAAGATGAATTTCTTGTTTGGCATTTGTTTTTCAAGGAGTTATGAATAAATACATTGCTAAATTGATGTTTTTTAAACTGAATTTAATACGACAATTCAGCGACAAGGGTCAAAAAGCATACTATTTTGCGACACATTTGCGACCGTCGCAAATACCAAAATAGCTGTCGCAAATGTTTATACGCGACAATTCTTCACTTATTTTACGCTGCATGGCAACAGGAAAGTATTTTTTCACGTTTTAAAACCATGCAATACAAATGAAAAAGTTAGAAATTCTTAAGGTAAGTTTTATCCTTCGGTCGGATAAAAAGAATTCAGGATCATCACCTGTGATGATGCAATTGTACCTGTCAGGTCGGCGCGCTTACATCGGAACTGGCCACAAAGTAAATTATGACGAATGGGATTCCAATTTCGGAAGGGTGAAAGGCAGCTCTAAAAAGGTTAGCACCATCAATCTCCATTTGGATACTATGAAAATGGATGTACTACAAATATTCCATACTATGAAGGCCAACCAGGAAGATATTATTGTTGATGAAATTCGTAATCGTTTAATGGGTAAGGATGAAGTCTCAAAAAAACAAGCGATCACCATTTCTGAATTATGTGAGCTTCACAATCAGCAATATGAAGGCCTTGTGGGAATAGAGATTGGAAAGATTACTTTCAATCGCTATAAATTGTACAAAGGAAGGATTCTAGATTTTCTTGTGTACAAATACCAAGTATCAGATCTCCAGATTGATCAGATCAAATATTCTTTTGCGATGGAATATGAGATATACCTAAAATCTATTGTAAAGCTTCATCAAAATACACTGGTCAAGTTTATGCAATATCTAAGTCGAGTACTTGATTATGGTGTAAAATATGATTACTTAGTCAAAAATGTATTGTCATCTTATAAGGCGCATACTAAAGAGACAAAAAAGGAATATCTCACCGCTGAAGAGTTGCAGCGAATTGTTGAAAAGGAAATTACTATTCCTAGATTAAGTGAGGTGCGAGATTGTTTTGTTTTCTGTTGTTATACAGGATATGCCTACAAAGATACCTCCCTTTTATGTTCTGATCATTTAGTTACTGGCATCAACGGTAAGAAATGGATATATACTTCTAGACAGAAAAATGATAATGTGAGTAATGTTCCTTTACTAGAGCCAGCACTAAATATTATTGAAAAGTACAAAGAACATCCTGTATGTGTGAGCAAGAATCGTCTTCTACCAATGAAAAGCAATCAAAGGCTAAATACCTACCTTAAAGAATTGGCAGATATATGTGGCATTACAAAACCATTGACCACGCACATTGCCAGGCATACATTTGCGACTACTGTTCTATTGACAAATGGAGTAAGTCTCGAAGCTACAAGCAAAATGCTAGGTCACAAAAGCATAAAGACCACCCAGATTTATGGTAAGATTGTAGAAAGTAGAGTTGGAGCTGAGATGGACCAATTGAGTGAGAAACTTTTTTCTCCAAAGAATGAAGACTCAAAAAGGCACAATAAGGTTTTAATTTATTCAAAAAAAGGCAGTACTGGTGACATACTGCCTTTTTTAGTTGTATAGATTAGTAATTGTTAAAATCAAGAATAATATACTTTGGTGCGAAAATTATTCGTTATTTGTTTTTGATTGATTGTAAGTTTTACCCTAAACCTGTTAAGTGAAGATTGATATAGCCTATGCTTTTAAAAGAGCTACATTCCGTTATAAATGCCTTCGAGGTATATTGCAATGATGTAGGGCATACGTCTTTATTAAGTCTGGAAACGATTAAGCAAAGGAAAAATTTCATTGTATCTCAAATATCCAAGATGGTTGAGCTGGAAAACACATTTCCCTTTCAATCTGTAGCTGAAGAGATCAATTATTACCGTAATGAAAGACCAAAATTATTTCAGTATGGTATATATTACGAAAGGTTGCTGGATCTTGAGTCTGAAAAACCAATTGGTAAAGAGCGGAAATATTACAAGGAACTTGAAACTAGTCTGCATGACGATTCTAAGACCATTGTGGAAGAATTAAAGTACTATCGTTTGGATAGTGCGGAAAAAGATAATATATGGTTTGTCAAAAAATCGGAAAAATGTAATATTTTTGCCGTAATCAAAGCACTTTATATGTTGCAAAAATATTTGGATAATAAATTGGACAGTAGGCAAATAGAAGATAAGATTGCCGATTTTAGGAAATTAGAGTGGACAGGATTGCAGATTGAGTATGTGGAGGAGCTAACAAGTTGGAAAGAGACAAAAGTGATCAATAATGGTGATGTTACGTTGAAGGAATTACATGAGCGATTTCAATTATTTTTTGAAGTGAATATTACTGATTTTGATGGTACTTCGCATGATATAATGGAACGTCAGGACCCTGCAAGATTTTGTAATAAGAAAGCGAAAGCTCTCCAAGACAAACAAAAAAGACACCGCAATAAGCCCTAATGCCATTCCCTCTTGGTAAACAATAAGTGCTCTAATTCATGACTGAAATTACATCTTCTACTTTCAAACCCATGTATTCACAAAATTCTAATACCGTTACAGGTTGATGATCTTTCTTGCCATAGTAGGTTTTGATCTTATTTAATAAGAGCCAGGAAGTCCGGTAGTTCTTACCAGTGATGGCGGAGACATCTTTAGGGTATATAATCAGTCTTGAAAATTTGCTCATACTACACTTTATTTAACATAATCGATGATAGTACTGTCATACACTATCCATACACTATCCATACACTATCTATACATCATCCATACACTATCTTTTTAGGACGGGTCAGATGATTTTTTACTATGAGGGTTTGTCGTGGGTGGGTGTAATTTCTCGAGTATTTATATCTCAGGTGCTGGGAAAAACAACTTGTGTAATTGTTTTGGTTCTCAATTGCTGTACAAAAGTAAGTTGTTTGTGGGAAAATATTGTTAAAAAACGCTTAAAGATATATGTTATTGTTTGATAATATATGTAAATTATTGTTATTTATGATAGTGGTGCTTAATAAAGTGGCGTAAAGTGAGAAATGTACCTACATCTTTGTCGTATTATTTAACTTTTTAAATTGTGGCATTATGGCTAAACAAGGTGGATTATTGAAGGTGGTGGGAAAGCTTGATGACCTATCCTTTTACAAAAGTGCTGATGGTTTTTTGGTAAGGACCAAAGGTGGTGTCTCTGGAGATAGGATCGCGAATGATCCGACTTTTCAGCGAACGAGGGAGAATGGCGCTGAGTTCGGAATGTCAGCGAGTGCAGGGAAGCTGTTGAGAACAGCATTGAGAAATCTGATGATGACCGCCAGTGACAACCGGGTGGTATCAAGATTGACCAGATTGATGACAGATGTTAAAAATCTGGATGCGGCTAATGACCGTGGAGAGAGACATGTCCATGAAGGCTTTGACCTTCCCGAAGGTAAAGCTGTGCTGAAGGGTTTTAACTTCAACAATCGCGCGATTTTGAGTGGTATTTTGTTCAAGACTTTTGCTTTGAACACGACTACTGGCGCACTGGATATCCTTGGTGTGGTGCCAATGATGGATTTGGTGAAGGCTCCAGGATCTACGCATGTGACGTTCAAAGCTGGATGGTCAAAGATGGATTTCCAGATGGGAGAGTTCGAGACGCTGATCAGCAACTCTGTGAACATCCCGATCAACAACACTTCCGTGGACATCAATCTGACACATGCAGCTCCGCCAGCTTTGGCGACTGGTATTCATGTGTTCACACTTCAGATTGAGTTTTATCAGGAAGTGAATGGTACGCAGTATTCTCTCAAGAATGGTGGGTATAATTCATTGGCAGTTATCGATGTAATCTAAGGATTTGAGATGGTAATTGAGCTTCAAAGGTTGTATAGGGATGGCTGGACAGATGGGGAGATTCTGATCAATGGTGTCTTGCTGTGTCGGAGTATTGAATTGAGATGGGCCAATAATGAGCGAAATATATCGTGTGTGCCGGAAGGAGTTTATCCAGTGGCCATCATTCAACATCCAAAACACGGAGAGTGCCTGCAGATTAGATGGTGTGAAAGGCAGATCAGGTATCCTGGTACATGTGGCCAATGATGCTCAGAAGGAACTCCGGGGCTGTATTGCTCCGGTGTTTTCTTTGACAGGGAACGGAAAAGGGCAATATTCCAGATTAGCACTAAACTATGTCATTGAGAATTTGCGAATTAGTGATGAGAAGGAACATTTTATTGACATTAAAAGTAAAAAGTGATGAGTGAAATCATAGATAGGGCGAAGGCACCGACACCAAATTTTTTAGGGTGTTGCGAAATATTGGATTGATCATGGCGGGTGTGGGTACAGTGTTGTTGACGGCACCTGTATCGCTTCCCGCAGCGGTGGTCACTTTAGGTGGATACCTAGTAACAGCTGGCGGTGTGGCCACAGCTGTGAGTCAGATCACCAATATGGGTGATGATGCCATCGGCGAAAAAAAGGAAGGAGGGTCTGATGGGGATGGGAATTCATCATAGTGATCAGGCGATGGGAACGCTCGGTGGTACCTTGATCGCTTTCATCGGCATCGTAGATGGAAGCGACATCATCAAGACTGGTATCCTGGCATGTGTGGGAGCGATGGTAAGTTTTGGTGTGTCGAAGGGATTGCACAAGATATTTCCCGGGAACGTAGAGCTTCCCTTCAAAAAGGAAAAGAGCGGTAAAGATTTAGGCAAGAAACCTGATGATACTGCATCAGAGCGTGGACGCTCTGACGAACGGGATAGAGATTGAGTTTTAGTTTGATTTGTTTTGCATGGGTTGGGCTCCGGACGCTGGTTCGGGGCCTTTTTTCGTTTATTAAGATTGCAATTAGAAATTGCAATGCCATTAAGCTGCAATGCCATAAAGATATTCTGCCATTAAAAAAAGATAGCCCTGATCAAAAACCAAGGCTACCTAATGGACTACCTAAAGCTGCTCTGATGCAAACCTGATCGTGGTAGTACGCTCATCCAGATGGGTAGTGACAATGACAACTGTCTCTGGTGGACAAATAGTAGGAGTAATGAAGAATCTCGAAGTCAACTGACCTGTATCCATCAACGCAGCCAATACATTATCAAATCTCATGGCTCTGGAAATAATACCAAAATCTGTAGCTGCATGACACTCTAGGACATGATCTAAATAAGGCTGTAATCCTGATGATGACAATAATCCTGCTCTAATACCAGGACTGAAAACTATAGTACCAAGCTCAAATGTAAGCTCAGGAAGGCGATGTGTATATCTCATACGTATAAAATTAAATAGGTGAAATAAAAAAGGTGAAATAAAAAATAGTCCCGAGCACAATACCCAGGACTACTAATGATGATGGACTAATACTCTGATGGAAAGATAACTGTAGTGTACTCTCTACTAGACTCTGTAATAATCCAAATCTTACTATCTAAACCGTACAACCCTGCAGGAATATGATATACTGAAAAAATACGACTACCATCTACTAAGGCAGCATCATTAAGGGCAGCATCATCTGGACAACAATCTCCCCAATCACAAGCTAAATGACGAGCAATACATGAACGAACAAACTCCCCAAACGGAATATGCTCACAACTAGCATCAAAAACTGTGGCACTAGTAAATAACGAACCATAATCAAAACGACGAACTGAAGCAACTGACGTACTCATAATAATAAGAATATAAAAAAATGAAAAACTAAGTGTACAGCCAACCTAGACCATACTAACGGATACCTGACAGCGTGAGGGAATGAATAAGTGTATGGTGGAGAACGTAGTGGACCATACACGTTTCAGTTCCCGTAGCTAACTTTGTATCTGTTTTGTGTGGTAGAAAAGCGGGCGGGCTTACAACTGCTGCCAAATATTTGGTGATCTGTGATTTGGTGATCTGTGATTTTGAGTAGCTGATATGATTTGGAATGCTCACTTTGTATTTATAGGCTTATGTTGTAAGTGATGGTTTGTTGATTGGCAGTTATTTGAAGTTTTTTGTTGGTCCAGTGGTGCCTCCAAAACATGGAATATCATAAATAAAAACCGATAAGCAGCAAAAATGCGGGTGGCGGCTTTGTCAAGATTTTCGGTGTAAAATATACAGGAATACAGCGATCCACTGATACCAAACCATATTTTGCACCGAAACCTGCAAGGCTTGATCTTTACTAAGCCATGGGAAGGATTATCTTTGCTGGTCGGTTTTTATTTTGATTATAATTGGAATTCTGAAATTCTGTATAGATAATGCAAATGGTGATTATGAGTGTAGGTACTATGAACGGTCGGGTAATTGTGAAGAAGCAGCATTTGAAAAACGGCAGCTTGGATTTTATACCAAAGCCAAATAGAATTACAAATGTTCAATTACTTCCGTCTGCCCCTTATTTGCCAATACTTTGGTGGGTGCAGTTAAGTTTTCTACTCTGTATAAACGATTAAATATTTTAAGTCTGACCGAATATAAATACTCTGAGAAAGTATTTTCATTAGGTAGTACTAAATTATCTATTATATTGTATTGTTTTTCTTGCCAAATACAAATGTCTAAATTAACTTGACCACGTTGAACATTGTCCTTGTGGGTAAGTAAATAACCACACTTGCGCAATACCCCATGGTGTGCGTTCGTTTTTGTCACTTGGTGAATAGAGCCCTAGTAAATCGTGCTCCATTACATTTAAAACAGATTCCGGATTGCATGTGTTTGTATTCGAAACCATCCGCACCATTGCATCGTTCACAAGGTATCAAGTCTTCAAAATTTGTAAAGTTCTGTCACTATACATTATTATAGTTTCATTTTGATGTAATTCTGTATGACACCAATTACATAAAGTAACCAATGCTGTATCAAGGTATTCCCACGGCAATTGATTATAAACATAGAATTTATGATGAACATGTAAAAAATATGGCTTGTCTGTAACGACTAATTTTGGAATATTTTCTGTTACGATTTTACCATTGTTGTTTGTAAATGTAATTTGGTCTTCAGTGCCGTCATCTGTTATGTAAGAATATTTTCCATTCTCAAAACTTTTGTGGCCATAAGTTTCGCTGAAATTACATTTAGTACAACGTTTGTTATCTCTTTCAATGATCTCATTTCGCTTTGTTCGCCATTCAAATGTTAACAATAAATCTTGGTAAGAAATGTCACTACCATTTATAATTAAGTCTGAATATGAAATTATTTTCATTGAGTGATATTTAAATGTTTATTTGTCAAGTTTCACAACGTTGTTGAAGAATTTGATCTAAAAATTTGTTGTAAAGTTAATAATTTTTGATAAAATCACGATATCTGATTGATTTACTATACATATTAAATATATTAAAATGTGAATGTTTGCTATTGTGATTCTGTATTAACCAGATGGTATACTTTTGCGAATACTTCATGAAATAACCTTAAACAATCAAATATAGGGTTTGTTTTTTTAGACAAATTTATAATTTAGAAATGGGAAAAATGAGTTTAGATAAATCTTAGATAATTGCAACTGAAAACAGACCACTAGAAGTGGTGAAAACAGGGAGTGGATTTTCTCCGATGCCTTTAGGCTCGGTTAAGGAGTTTGTGAGGTACGAACACTGGGAATCAGGTTATACAGCCCTGAGCCTGACCATGCCATAAAAAACATACCACCAGAGGTGGTAATAACAGGAAGAAGATTTTAGTGGCGGCGGTGCAGATAGTGCGTACAGGAGTAATGTGAGGTACGAATGTGGCTGTACGTACTAGATGCACCCACATGGCCGCCACCAAAACAAATAAAATGAGCTGCGGTAGATGTGCCATGCATACTCATGATGTAAATGTAATGCTCCTGCAAGGATACATGATGTGGATGCGATGGCACAGATACAGGTAGCAGCGAAAATACTGCCAGCCATAGCCGCCAGAATGTAAGCTGATATACACATAGTATCTAACATAATGACAAGGAATATGGCACATATAGTGTAACGGTACTTGTCTATATGGTAGATACTATGTAACTGCGACAAAGCCACTTATGGGTGGATGGAAATAGCGTTCATGGGCATAGTGTACAATTGTGTAAGGATTTGAGTTGAGCGTACTCTATGAACATGAAGCGCTATGAGTAAAGCAAGTGGCTGGAACATTCTGGTCTATGGCTGAGACAGTATGCCATATAACCTGTGAAAGGGCGAACGCAGCGGACTGAAAGGAGCAAGCGCCCGACAAATAAAGAAGTGCTTTGCACACAGCTTATGAAGTTAGGCTTTGAGTATAGGCAAAAAAGAGTTGGGGAAGATGTTATGGTATGGAGTAATAAGGATTAAGTTTTGTGTGGATAATTTTGAAAACAAGTTTACAACTCCATTAAAGGGATAGCTTGCAAACAAGTTTACAAGTCCAATAGGAATAATGCGGATATAAAAAAAGCCCCCATCACTGAGAGCTACTGAAAAACACTGAACTAAAATGGTAACTGACTAATGAAAAACCTGTACCCAAAACACTGAATACATACTAAATCATAAGGTAACTTACCGAACTCAACACTCACTGAAGTAGAAGCCACTCGAGAACACACTAGCCACCAGCCGAAGTACTGTCTCTTAAATATATCTCGTATCATGGTGCCGTGATCACAGGGTGGATCTGACTAAAAGAAGGAATATGGCATAAATACTACCCGAACGGTGTGGAGATTTCTGACATATAGCGCAGCGGTACTTCTTGTGTCAGATACATTCCCTGTACCTTTGCTGCATGATACGTGATATATTTTTTGACTACATCCAATTTGAAACGGGGACTAAAAGAAGCTAGGCTAAAAAGCATGTGTATCGTAGGAATGAAATGAAACTCTTAGTTGTGCATGAAGTGAAGCAAGTGTAGCATTAGAAAAAACATTATTTATTTCTTCTTAGGCTTCATCTTTCTAATGCTGCTTGCTGATCTGAATATTGGGGTGGAGAGTGCAATGAAATGACGGAGATACTTATGCTGCGGGAATCCGTAGGCTCTCTGAATGTATGAGTGAATGGAGTGCAGCGTAATGGGAACATCGTGAAATGTAGCAAACGGAATGAGTGAAGGAAGGAAGTGTGCCGGAGGATGGAGAGTATTTATGATTAGATCTGTATTTAATAAAAATTATATTCATAATTACATAGCAGTGCTGACAAATAAACAAATTATAATATGTTGTATTTTAAGTAATTATGAAGTAATGAATAAATTTAATGAAAATATATGAATAATTTTATTAGATTTTGCAGTTTATTTAAAGTTATCCATTACCTTTGCAGTATTAATTTTTATTATATGAAGCATTTATTATCAAAACAACAAGCGGAAATAATTTTAGAACCTTATTTTTTAAAAATTCAAGAGGCTATTGAAAGTGGTTTTAATGACCATTTAGCCACTATTAATTTTCACCATAGTAATGGAAATTATGTCGCATTTAACAAGAAAGAGAAGGCTAATATTATTCATGGACTTATAAGGGCTCGAATTAAAAAAATGTTTGAAGGAGATTCAGAAGTTAGAAGTGGTAATTTTAATGGAGTTTTTGGTATTCAAATAAAGGATAACATTTTTATCAGATTTAAAAAGATAAATAAAGACTATAGTACATCTAATATTTTAACAAAACAGACTTCTAACTATAAAAATCAAATAGAAATTCCTGGGATTCCAGGATGCTGCTACTTTATTATATGCCGGATATTTGCCTGATTCAACATGGACTAGTCTTAAAAATATTTGTATTTTTTGTAAACTTGGTGATAATTTAGAGTGGCAAATAGGTTTAAATGGGTCCATAGAACAGAATATTATCAATTTTAATCCATCCGGATCGGAAGAGGAAGTGACCATCCAAAAAAGAGTAAAAGTTAAAGATAATCAAATTAAAAAGACAGGAACAAAGTAAATAAAATATAAAGTCAATGAAATCCATAAATCCAGAAATGATTGTGTTGGCGAGAGAAATAAGGGGTATTTCTCAAAGTGAATTGGCTGATCTTATTCAATTGACACAGGGTATGTTGTCAAAAATTGAAAAAGGTTTAAACAAACCATCCGAAGAAATTTTTACAAATATTTGTAATGTCCTCGAATTTCCGAAGTCATTTTTTGAACAAACAAATAATATTTTTGAACCGAATTTATCCTATTATCGAAAAAGAATTGTAATCAAAAAAAGAGATTTATTAAAGGCAGAGGGCAGCATGAATCTCGTTAGGATGAATTTAGAAAATCTTATGACAAGTGTAGAGCTTCCAGAACTTAATTTACCATTATGGGATGTAGATGATCATGGTACGCCTGAATCAGCAGCAAAATGGGTGAGACAAAAATGGAGAATTCCAAAAGGAAGAATAGAGAATCTTACTAAGATTATTGAAGATAATGGGATAGTTGTTGTTCCATTTGATTTTGGTTCTGAAAAAATGGATGGTCTAAGTTTATTTTCTAAAGAACGACAGCCTATCATATATATAAATAACAAAATGCCAGGAGATAGGCAACGTTTAACTTTAGCACACGAATTGGGTCATTTAGTTATGCATATTGGCCAGCAAATAGCCCAAATCCGAAATGTAGAAAAAGAAGCCATGCAATTTGCTTCTGAATTACTTGTACCTGCTTCCGAATTTTTACAAGATCTTGAAACAATTAGTCTTGAAACTTTGGGTAATATGAAAAGGTATTGGAAAATATCAATGGGTGCACTTTTGTACAAAGCAAAAGAATTGGCACAAGTGACCGATAATCAGTATAGATATTTGTGGCAACAAATGGCCTATTTAGGATATAAAACAAAGGAACCTTCAGAATTCAATGTGTCACCAGAAAAAGCGACTTTGTTTAAGGAAATGCTTGAGTTGCATACCAATGAATTGGGATACACAAAAGATGAACTTGCCAATATGTTACATATCAATGTAAAAGACCTGAATGCTTTGTATTATAGCGATAATGTAAAACTTAAAATTATTCGTAATTAATCTTTAACGTAAAATATTTGAAAATGAAAAATTTGAAACAATCATCAAAAACCATAGCTTCTGAAGCAAGTAAAGTATTAAAAGATAATAGTGCTTCAAAGATAGCAAAACAATTTGCAGGATCCATTATGTCACAATCCAATACCAAAAAGGAAACTGGTGCTGCAATGGAAACAAAAGCATCTAATGCTATGAAAAGTGATAAATACAATGATTTAACTAAATCAATGGCAGCATCATTATTGTCTCAATCCAATAAAAGAGATAAGATCTCTGTCATAAGAAATATGAACATCACTCAGATACAGGAAAATGTAGAGAAGGTAATCAAGGAATTGGACAAAGCGCGATTTGTCTTTGATTTGCTGCAAGCTTATGGGCTGCCCAAGACAACCATCAGCAGGCTCGAAAAAGGTGGTATGAACTTGTCTAAGGATGATGGAGAAATCATACTAAAGAAAAAGCTGTACTACAAATTTGTATCTGATGGTGATGTGGGAAGTGTATATGACACTGTGCTTGCAGACACGAAGGTTGGCAAGTATGATCCTAGATTTGTGGTAGTGACTGATGGTAATCATATAAGAGCACTCGATACCAAAACAAAAGATGTACTGGATATAACTATCAAAGAACTGATCAATCATTTTGACTTCTTTTTGCCATGGGCAGGGATGGAAAAGTTTGAGGGGAAAGAAGAGACGATTGCTGATGTACGAGCTGCAGATAAAATGGCTAAGTTTTATGATGAGATCAGCAAGGATAATCCTACCGGTACGGAGGCGGAAGTACATAGTCTGAATGTGTTTTTGTCCAGGATGTTGTTTTGTTTTTTTGCTGAAGATACTGGTATTTTTGAACAAGGACAATTTACGGGTGCTATCAGTAGTCATACTCAGGTAGATGGCAGTGATCTTCACACTTACCTGGACACCCTGTGGGATGTCATGAATACTGACAAAGGGCAAAGACAAAACTTACCTGCTTATCTCGAGGCTTTTCCTTATGTAAATGGTGGTCTATTTCGTCATCAATATGCTGCCCCGAAGTTTACGCGACGTAGTAGGCAGATGGCGATAGATATGGGAGAGCTGGACTGGAAGGCTATCAATCCTGATATCTTCGGATCTATGATACAAGCGGTGATCACGCCTGAGCATAGAGGAGGACTAGGCATGCATTATACAAGTGTGCCGAATATCATGAAGGTGATCGAACCATTGTTTCTGAATGAACTGTATGAAGCTTATGAAAATGCTAAAGGAAATCTCAAAAAACTCAATGATCTCAGACTACGTATCAGCAAGATCAAGGTCTTTGACCCTGCGTGTGGTAGTGGCAATTTTCTTATAATAGCGTATAAGGAATTGCGCAAACTGGAAATGCTGATCATCCAAGACATACAAGCGTTGCGTGGTCATCAAGGCAGTGGTAGTCTCGATCTAGGGACGGAATATCTGTCTATGATCACACTGAGTCATTTTTATGGTATAGAGCTGGATGATTTTGCGCATGAGGTCGCGATATTGTCTCTATGGCTGGCAGAACATCAGATGAATCAGGCATTTTTTGCGGCATTTGGGATGTCAAGACCTGCACTACCCCTGATGGAGACCGGGCATATCGTACATGGGAATGCATGCAGGGTGGACTGGGAAGAAATTTGTCCAAAAGAGAAGGATGATGAGATTTATATATTGGGGAATCC
>JADKCC010000040.1 GCA_016714785.1 Saprospiraceae bacterium | reverse complement strand
TTGTCGGCTGTGCGGTCGCGGTTTTAAAAATTTTAGAAGGAAATTTTAAAAAATAATTTTTCTCAGATGGAAACATACAAGCTCTTTTGCAATTTTCGGTCTGTGCGTTTTGTTGCGGAATTGCAAATGTGTTTGTGTGTGTGTGGCTTATGCGAATGTCTCCTGAAACATATATCGTCTGTAGCTTTCCAAGATTGTATCATTTCTATATTCATCGTTGCATCAAATAATTTGTTGCACTTAGAGGAAGTCCGTTAAATTGTCGTGCTGTCCACTTAAAAAGGTTTCAAAACCTTTCATTTGTCCTTGCGTTGTCTTCCCCCAATTCTCAAACCTTTCGGGTCAACAAATTTGATGATGTATTGTCCTCGCCTTGTTTAAGCAGAAAATAAAAGTCGGGATAAATTGGAGTATTCTCTCTCTCTGTGTTGGTAATAAGGGATTTTTATGTCGTCAACATTCCTCGGAACTAATTTTAAAAATACCACCAATCGAATTTTCAAATCGACCCTTCCTCATTTTTGCTAGAAACAATCATCTGTAAAAATCAAGTTCCTTCCTCCAGATATTGTATTTTGGAAAAGGGTCGCTAAATGTTGGATTTACTAATGAAACTGGATTGTAAAAATGTTCCATTAAAATTAGGCCTGTCCTTTCAAGCAAACAGATTTTTGTTCTGCTTTTTGTTGTTGGTCAAACTTTTCAAATTCAAATCCATTTGACTGTAATCAATTGCATCTTTAAAGGCCAGTAAAATCTCTTCTTTTTTTTGTATTTTTTCAATTACATCAGCAATCAAATTAAGAAGAGTAATAACTTCATTTTGCTCAACTTGGTTTACTTGCAAATAATGATTGATGTCACCATTTGCACCATCTATTAAGTTTCTAAAGATTTTATCTTTTCGGTTTTGTGAAGAAATGAAAGTCAATTTTTTCAAAAGTCTTTCAGCGTTTTGATTTGAGGCAGAACCTTCAACAAAATTTATCGGTTCACTTAGTTTTTTAATTGTCTTGGAAATAAATGTTGTGTTCTACGCGAACACCCTTGTTCCTGCTTCATGCGCAATTTTTGAATTGCTGCTAATTCAGTAGGAGCAATTTTAAATCGGTTTGGATTTAATTCACCTAATTCTTCGTATTCAGGGAACAGGAACTCTAACTTTAATATTCGTTTTTGTATTCCCTACTTTTTTCCATTCTTCTTTTCAGTTCCACTACTTATATTTTGAAGAATTGCCCAACAGTTTCTTTGTTTGTTGAAAATATAAAAACACTTTCTAAAGGTTGAACTTTTAGATGAAAGTTTTTGAGTTTCTTGAACCGTAAATAATTTTCTTTATCGATTAGAAAATCGTGGTTTCTTTTGTTGGCAATGGCTCAACCGGAAACACTTTCCCAATTGCTTGTAACACAAATTTCTGTGCTTCGCTTACTCCAGTCATTTATAAAGTTGATTACATTAGGTCTATTGCTGTCCCAACCTTCTGAAAAATACGACTACCTAATAAAATATTTATATTGCTATCTGGTGAGTTCAAATATCAAAAAAACTTTTGCTTACAACTTCTTTGGTTGTTACAAAACCTTCTAAAGACATTGTCTCCACTTTGTAGCTTCACTTGCTTTTTAGCAATGCAAAAGGTTTTCCGTTTGCAGAAAGTTGAAACGCTAACTCGTCTTTGTTTCACATTCAATTAATTAATACTCCAGTTCCTGTTGAATTAAAAACCAATTCCTTAATGTCATTGAAAGAAATATTGCTTAAAATATTTAGCAAATTATCGTTCACTTTTCCACTTTTGAACTCAAAATACTTGAACCTTTCATCTCAATTCTGCTAAAAGTTCTTGCTTGGCTCTTGTAATGTCTATATTGGAGTTGCCTGCAATTCTTGCCAATTCTTGAAAGAATATTTTCAAATCTGCATCAACGGTATTTACAGTATTGGCAATAGTTATCATTAAAGGATTGTGATACATCCCCTTTTACATGTCAATTTCCCAATTTTGCTTTCTTATTTACTGCGAATGAAATCAAGGATTTTAAAACAATGTTTTGTTTGTCAGCATCTGTAAATTCGTTTGCTTCTTTATCTTCTTTATTTTTTGGTTTGAAATTTTTAAATTCTTGTTGGGTAACTTTTAGATGTTTACCGTAACCTGCATTGATAAATTTTTCTAAATTGAAATTAAAAACCGTTGTTGCTTTATCTATTGCATCAGTAAAGGTTGCCGAGAAATTGAATAGAAAACCATTTTAGCTAATACGGTGTATATACTTTGCTTGATACTATCGTCTGTAACGCCTTGTGCGCTTATCATAGCACATACCAACTACCTTACTAAGCCATTTTCGTCTGTTCGTAAAATAGTTGCTATAAAGTGTTTCATTAGCTGTGTCAATACCAGTGTGTTTGATATTAAATGAATTATAATAGAAAACTGTTATTCTATTTTCCTCATACAAGTTGGGTTTGCTACGTTTGTATTGTTCCCAATCCTTTAATTCTCTAAGGTCTATTTGTAAATCATTCTTTTGATTGAAAATAGAAATCTGCTCTTTTAATTTGCTCTAAGATTTTGGTTTTGGAGCAAGTATTAAAATATCGTTTTTGGAATACCACCTTCTTCGGGTTTTAGTTGGCTCAGTTGAAACAATATTTCAATGAGTTTTACCATTACAAGCGTTTTCCCGCTTCCCGTTGCCATCCAAAAGCTAGCTCGATTGCAAATGTCTTCAAAGGCTAAGGTATCATTTGAAATATCAAAATGCTTTTCTAATAAACTAAAACTTTCCTTGTCATTTTTGGTTCTTTAATTATTGGGAGTTTCCTTCTTACTTCATTAAAACCATAAGAAGTTTGGTATTTTGTTAGTAATGTTTCTTTGCCTTCGGCAAAATACAAATGCAAACAATTCATTACACTTTGTAGTGCTTGTTGCTGGTATGGAAATAAATTAATTTGTTCCCCAAACTTTTCCAAATTAATGAAACGGTAATTTTCAGGAAGTGATTTATCTCTACAGAATTGCTCTAATAGAATTTCTTTATTCATAGTTTACTCTTTGCTTTTCCACCACAATAAACTGCGATAATGGTCTTTAAAAATTGGGTCGTCATATCGCATATTTGCAAACTCGATAAATGTATCATCAGCAAATACCACTTTTTCTTTGCTAATTGTTTTGATAGCTTTCCCACTTACGTTGCTAATAGTTTCTGCAATTGCTGCTTCATCCATTTCAGGATATAGATTTTGAAAATGAATTTTTACTTCTTCTTTTTCTTCATCAATTACCATAGCATCAAGTAACTTGTCACTGTGCTTAAAAGTATAATATGATACCTGTTCAAATTCATTGAAACTGCCATCTTCCTTTAACCATTTTGTGTTAAACTTTGCTTTCTGTAAGCACTCTTCATATTGTTCTAATTCATAGTATTTAAAGAAACCACCACCTTTCCAATTTACATCATCATCTTTTGAAATCCCAGACTTGTCACCAGCTAAAACTTCCTTTAAACGTGGTAAGTCATATGAATAAAAATGTTCGCCAACTTCAATACCAATCCATTTTCTGTTTGTTTTATGAGAAACTGCAACTGTAGTTGCAGAACCAAGAAAATAATCAATAATCCATTCACCCTCATTAGAAGAAAATTGGATTACTCTTTTAAGGAGTTCTTCGGCATTTTCAGTTGAAAAATTACTTCCAAAAGCATATCCTTTTAAATCAGTCCAAGAGGTATCAACTGGTGTTTCATCAGTCTGTAAATATTCTGGTAACCCTTTCATTTTGTTTCCAATCATATCTGTATAATCAATTTCCTCATTGATACGTAATCGGTTTATGGCTTCAAGTTTGAATACTCTTTCTTGAGTGAATGTCCAATGCCTACCTTTGGGTGGCAACAATTCTTTTCCTTTTATTATTCGAGCCTGTGTCGTAATTTTTCCGTTTGTTTTGATGATGTTTTCTTCTGAATATAATTTAGCTTCTTCCTCTGTTATTGGCGAGAACCTTAAACCTGGTGAACTCATTGCTCTCCAACTTGGCTCCATTTCACTACCACAAAAAGTACATAATCTACCTCTGTAAATTTTATTAGGAACGTGTTTTTGTGAATTTGCATAATAGAATAAACTTTCAATTGCAAAGTTCAATCTTGTTAATTCATCCAATTGTCTTTTAAAACGGTTTACAATTATTTCATTTCTAAAGTTTGCTGAATTGAATTTTTGATTTAAAAGGTCTCTCACTAAATAATTGCCATTATAGTCGCATCGCACAAAAGTGCTTCCTTCATCCTTTAAAAGTTGTTTAGATAGTTCTAATCTGTTTTCTAAAATTGTTAGCCAAGTGGAATCTTTATAATTCACTTTGTAATCAAAATCGCCATTGTTTTCTAGGTTGAATGGAGGGTCAATGTAAGTTGTTCTAATACTACCATTATACTTAGGCAAAATTGAATTTAACCCTTGCCAATTGTCCGATTTGATTAAAATCCCGTTGTTTATTTCATCAATGTTTTCAAATGAACTGATTAATTCAAACTTTAATTCGTCAAAGAATTTTTGTGTCAAGTGGAAAGTATTTGTATTTAGGATTTAGTTGTTTGCCAACAACTGTATTTTGTATTAATTCAACTGTTGTGTTTTTCTTTAAAATACCAAGTTCACTCCATTCTAAAGTTTGTTTCGCAAAATTTTTATGGCTAATGATTTTTTCTAATAAAGCAATATTACTGTTAAGATTTTCAAGAGTGAATACATAATTTACCTGTTTTACAATTTTCTTCTTCTCCCAAATATGTTTTAATTCATCTTCAAATCGGGCAATGTAAACAATGATTTTATGTGCTATCCGCTTTAATTTTTGAATTGTATCTATTCGGTTTTGTGTCCATTCATTGCCAAGATGTCTGTCACCAAATAGATACTGGTAAAGAAAAATATCTAACTGCTCTTTTAAAAATCCTTCTGCATCCTTGTGTATAAAGTAATCTACCTCATTTTGTTTTTTATAAAGTTGCTGTGCTTTTTTATTTCAGTTTCTCTTGCTGTAAGATTTACAAGGTGATTTTGTTTTGCCCAAACTTCTAAATCTTCTAAATTGCTTAAAGCAAATTCAACGGTTACAGTTTTTGTCAGGTCGTTATTGTTGGTAATTAAAATTGCACTTTGAAGTTGTTTTGCTTTGAGACCTTCTCTGCTAAGTCCATTGTCTTTGTAAACAATGTTTGGATTATCCTTACTTCCAAAATTTTCAATTAAGTGTTTTCTTATTTCATCAGGTGTCGATAATTCAAATATTCTTTCAACTTCATCCCATTTGGCTTTTGTATTATCTTGATATACTACTTTAAAGGAAATAGTGTCATCGGTCAATTGTGTTGCCCAAAATTCTAATGATTTTTTTCGTTGTTTTTTTTGATGTCCTATTTGGCTTGATCGAAATTAAAAGTCAAGCCGTCAACTTCAAGGTTTTGTAAGCTATGATAATTGGCTTCACTTTAACATAATAAAGTCTTTGTGTTTTCCAGAATAAAGCCACATCGTCTCTTTCGCTGTAAACTTTTTCGTAAAGGTTTTTATGAAAAGGGGTTTGGCTAAAATAGGGTGTGCCAGTTTCATTTAAGTAACTTTCAAAAAAGTAAATAGTTTTTGAAACGCTTCTTCTCTTGAAGCTGTTTCGTGTCCAAATGTTTCGTTTACCTCTTTTTCAATAAACGGTTTTATTTGAGCAAAATATTGGCTCTTTAACTTCATTAAGTTTACATATCCACTTTTACCCTCTATTTTTTGTCCTGCTTCACCAATGAAGATATTTTCTAAAGCCGAATAGAATTTTTGTTCGTTTTTCATTGTTACTTTTTACCTTTTTTATTTTGATACTTAATTTTTTCCTCTGCTGCCTTTAAAGCGTCAATGCTTAAATCTTCGCCTTGTAAATCGTTTACAATTCTATCACTGAGGAAAAGCACCATTAATTCGTTTTCATTGTATTTATAAACCTTTGCCAATTTTTGAACTACCTCTTTGTAAGTTTTCTTTCGCCTCGTTCCATCTTGCTTAAAATGGCAACATCAATGTCTATCATTACTGCCACCTTGCGAAGCGGTAAATCTTGTTCTTCTCGTAATTGTCGGAGTTTATCTCCAATGTTTTCTGTTGACATACTTAGTGTTGACTAATAGTGTCAAAAGTAGTAAGATGATTTGAAATAACCATTGATTTTTGTTCCAAAGTTTTCAACAGATTATCATTGTCAGGCGGGTCGGCAAAATTGGCTCTTTTGGGGTTTGCTTTTGTGTCGGCTTGTGCGGTGGGGCAAACCCCAAATGTGCCAATGTGGGGAGGCGTAAAATTATTTTTTAAAATGTGCGGTGGGAAAATTTTTTAAAACCTTTTGGGTCGGCTTGAGTGTCGGAAAAGTCAGGTAGGATTTTGTCAAGGAACAGCGAAATTGTCTGTCGAGTTAAGGTCGTCTGTTGGTGGTCGTGTCGTTCTTTACGCTTGCTGGTAACGTTTTGTATTGACGACGTGCCACCAATTGAATTAAGCCAAGAGTGGAAATATTTTACCTTTAAACCAAGCTTGAATAAGAAAATATTTTTTGGTGGCATGATCGTCAATACTGTGTTAATTCCAGTTTCATTTCAGCTCCAATCTTGAAATATTATTCATTAATTTTTTAGACATGCATACTACATACATCAATTAACTTTAACGAATTGAGACTTTAAAATTTTATTATCGGTTATTAATTGAACACTATAATATCCATTGAGTAATACACTGGCATCATAATTAAACTCTTTGTAATTTTTTAATTTAGTAGAAAAAATTAACTGACCTATTTCATTATAAATATTTAGCAATCCTGAATATGCTTTATCAAATTCTATTGTTAAGGTTTCATTGACTGGATTGGGCGATATTTTTAATATGTTTCCTTTATCTAAACTTACATCTTTTTGTGCAGTCAAAACACCAATATCTTCACCCTTAATCATAACCCAGCTCGACCAAAGCGGTGCCTCATTTAAGCCTGTGCGATTTTCCCTATAAATAAAATTGCATAATAAATTATTTCCTACTAGATCTATTTTATTTATTAAAATTTCAGTCTTTGTTCCAGGGTCAATAAAAAATGTATTTGTTTTATTTATGTTCCCTAAGCCATCTGATATGTAGATTTCCAAGATATTTTTTGTTACTGAATGAACACAAATTAATATCCTAGGCCCTTTTGTAGTTTTTAAAAATGTAGCTAGGGTAAATCTTGCCTTTTTTGAATTACTCTCCAAAGGCCTAAGATCAATTTTTTCTATAGGATTCCCAAATCGATCATATAGGATAAAAGCCAAGGATTGGAAATAGTAAGGATTTTCTTGATAAAAACCTGAGCCAAATATGAAATGATCTTCAGAAATATATGCTGGTCCAAATCGATTTGCATCTTCTGTTCTTAAGGTGTTCAAATTGCCCGATGTCAGAATATTCAAATTTCTGTCCATGTAATAATATCCAATATCAAAATCTTGTTGCACCATAGAATCTGGATGAGCTTCTGAAGTATAAGTACAAAATGTGTTATTGCTATTATCATAATTGAATAATCCATCAACCAATTTATGGTATTTTGTAGGGACGTAGAGTTCAGAATTTCCTATTTCCTTATTGCTTTCATCTAGTACAATTCTGTTGTACCAAATAACTCCTTTTCCAGAGGTGTCGTTTACCAGGTCAAGATGGTTTATGACAATGAATTGGGAATCCTGATAATACAAATGAGTAGGACCGTAAGGAAAGGGGACGGGTATTCGTCTAGCACTGGAATCTTTCGGAATTGAGAACGTGGAATTAAGTATAACTCCATTTTTCTTATTTAGAATCATCCTTCTTGCAGAAGCTACAAACCATATTGGTTTAAATAATGTGTCAAACTTACTATATTCTTCGTGGATCAATAATTCCAAAGTATCTCCTTTAACGATAGGTCTATTCGCATAGCGTCTCTCTCCGACAGTTTCACTATAATATACCTGATCCCATAACAACATTCCATTTGTGATATCAATTGCCTCTACATAGTAACCGCCTATCCATGCCGGACCAAATACAATATTATACACATTATATAGGACGTTTTCATCAATTACTGCCGGGGCTCGATAGAAATTTTGTTCCAGAAAAATCCAATTTCCACTTTTTATTGGAATCTTATCAGTATTATGAAGATGCGTCCATAGTGGATTATAATTTTTGAATTGCAGTGGAGTATATTTCTGAGCAAAAGAACTATATAATATTAATAGATTTAGAAGTATGATCGTGTAAAAATTATTTTTCATATTTAGAAGCTATTTATATCTTTTATTTAACGATTTGAGAATCTTTTTAGTTCTTGAAATTGGAATTAACGGTTTTGGGCTTTGCGAAGTGGCGGATTTTTAGCACAAATGTTCATTAGAATTCCAAATGTTGAGCCTTGCACTAAACTGTCATAGAAGCACGTCACCCGCCATTTTGCAAAACCCATGTTACAAGCTGCCCTTCTGTCTGTCGTGGTTGTTTCGTTCATTGTTTGTCGTGTCGTTGTGCGTTGGCTTGGTAGCTCTTTTGCATTTTTTTGTTTGGCTTTGTGTGTCGGCAAAAAATGCAAATGTGCTACCAAATGCGTTGGCTTATGTTATTGCGTATTCTGTCTTAAATGCGTTAAATAAAGTTTCCATTTCTGTATAATTTGTCTCTGCCGATAATTGTGTAATGTCAAAGGTCAGCAATTGTTCAATGTCCTTTTGTGATAAGTAATTGCCATGAATAAAAATTTCTCTTACTTGGTCGCTGTCGTCAAAATACTCTCTGTCGTCTGCATCAAAACTGTCTTTTAGGAATGTGATTAAACACTCTTCAATAATAGGGTGTGAATGTGTTTGTATTTCATCAACGTAACGTAGGACTTCATCAACTTTTCTGTCAATGATAGTTTGGTCGTTAAAGAAAATTCTTCCGTTACTGTGTGCTGCGTCATTCCTTGATTTTACACTTGAACAGTATGTTCCAATTTTACTATTGTCGCAACCAATAAGTTTTAGAAACCGAATAAAATTACTTTCTCCTAATTCTACAAAAGCAAAAGGAGTTGTTGCAGACATAAGTTTGTTTTCAAAATCTTTACCGAAACCCACCATTGCTTTCTCAAAATCTGCTGTTCTGTTTTCTTTTATTTGCCAAACTTCAAAATAAACGAAGCTCATGTATAGCATGTGAAAAGCAATAAAAGCAAAAGGATATTTCTCGTTGTTATAATTGCTTTCATAACTCTCCCAAAGAAAGTTGATATAATCTTGCTCATCTCTTGTTTTAAAAGAATTGGGCAAATAAGTTAATATGTCACTTGCCTTTGCCATTTTAATCCCAAATATTTTTTACAAATATTCTGATGTCCTTTTCAATATTCAGTATCTCTTCCTTCAATTTATTAATCTTACTTCTTTGTTCTTCAATCTGAACAGTAATATTTTTCTGCAATTCAATGCTTGGTAGAGGTATTTCAAGATTTAAAATGTCTTTTTTGCCTATATTAATTTGTAAACCACCACCACCTAAACTTTTAAAATAGTTTTTCACTTTATCGCTAGATAAAACATACCTTAAATATGGAATGTGCAATCTGTTTTCATTAATATTAGTAAATCTACCAACACGTTGGTTTAAAAGAAGGTTTCTATCATCTTTAACTATTATTGTTGGTAAACCAAGAATTTTAGGATCACTTGCCATATCTGTCATTGCTATAACTACATCACCATCATTTAGGAGATAATCCTTAAAGCTATGTGCATATTCATCTGGTAAATATTTTGCACTATAATTAATGTCAAGCTGTCCATCAGGTCTGATATTACTCATCCTAAAATTCAAGGTATTAGAACTGTCAATATAATCGTCAGATTTGAATGCATAACCGTTTTGCAAGTCGCAAAGGTCACCTAATTTTACTTTTTCAAATTGAGATTTGTGATGTTTAATTGCAGCTTTATATCTGTCAGATGCAAGATTGAAATCATCGGATTCTGCAATTATACTTTTCTCTAGTAGTGTAAAATCTAAAGGCGATTCAGAGGTAGAAAGTTCATTTGTTTTTTGCTCTTTTACAGCATGGTGAAATTTTGAAATTAAAGAAATTGCTTCTTCTAACTCAGAACCATTAATTGGTTTACGCTGTGCACCTAAATCAAATCCATCATTTTTAATTTTTAAGAATATTATTTTATCAGTTTTTTTTGCAAGAGATTTGTCCAATAATAGAATTGAAGTTTTTACCCCACTATACGGAAGAAAAACACCAGCAGGCAAACTAACAACACCATATAAAAAATTCTTTTCAACTAGAAGTTCTCTTAATGCTTTATAGGCTGTTGCACTTTGGAATATTATTCCCTCTGGGACTATAATAGCTGCTCTACCTGTAGTCGGATTAATGTGTTCCATTATATAGTCCACAAATAAAACCTCACTACGGTTGGCTTGCATAGCAAATTTCTTGTGTGGTCGTATTCCGCCTTTCGGTGTCATAAATGGAGGATTGGCAAGAATTATATCAAAGTAATCTCCCCATCGGTCTTCACTAGTTAGAGTATCATACTCATAAATTTTTGGAGTTGCAAAACCATGTAAATACAAGTTTACCAAACTCAGGCGAACCATTTCGGCTGAAATGTCATAACCTACAAAATTGTTGATTAGCTTTTTTCTGTCATCAGGGGTTAATAAATCGCCTTTGTTTTTCTTAGTGTTTTCGTTTAGTATATGCTTGTATGATGAAATTAGAAAACCTGCTGTACCACAAGCAGGGTCGCAATGCTTTCTTCTTTCTTCGGTTGCATAATCGCAACCATAAAATCAATAATATGTCTTGGCGTTCTGAATTGTCCTGCATCTCCTTGACTGCCTAAAACGGATAATAGGTATTCAAAAGCATCACCTAATTTTTCGCTATGGTCGTAATGAAATTCATTGATGATTTTCAGAAACATTTTTAATGTTTCAGGGTCACGGTATGGTAGAAAAGCATTTTTGAAAATATCACGGAACAGTTGCGGAATATTGGGGTTTTGATTGAGCTTTACAATAGCTTCGCCATACAAAGCCAACATTTCAAAGCCGCCAAGCTTTGGGTCAAATATTTTTGTCCAGCTGTATTTTTCAAATTCTCCTGTAAAAAAGGTGGCTCCGCCACCAAATTCCATTGCTTCTTTGTCCATATCGTCCATGAATTTGTAAATCATGGCAATGGTTATTTGCTCCACTTGTGCCTGTGGATTTGGCAATTTACCTACCAATATATCACGGGCAGTATCAATTCTTCTCTTTGTATCTTGGTCTAGCATTTATGCAACAAATTTGTTAAGTGAAACATTATCTTTTATGTATTCAGGAATAGCAAAACGAAGCTCTGGAGGTAATTTCCTAAACACATCACCATTTGGATTGGTATTTAATAATGCATACTTCTTATTTTCTATAATATCTCGGAACTCTGTGTCAGTTATGTAGCTTTTGAAATAGTCTTTGGCGAAAGAGAAATATTCATCTGCTGGTAAATAACTACTGTCAAATTTTTCAAACTCTTCTTCCAGCAACTCGTCTTTGCTTTTAAAATATGGAATGAACCCAAAAATCTTTTCAATGATTTCACGGAGAGAAAGTCTTCGGTCTATTTTCATTGCATTCCGCAACTTGTTGATGTTATAATATTCGTTGGGCTTTTCAAAGATGTTGTTCAAAATGTATTGTTCAATTGCATCAAAATCTTTCTGCTGAACCATTTCTTTGATTTGAGCATCTTCTTTAACAACATTTTCAAACTTGTCGAAATACATTCTGTCAATTTTCATCCCTTCAACACCAACATCATTTACAGTCATCGACTTCAATGGGTCAGGATTGGTACTATCATAATCATCAGAAGTTGTATAACCGCCACCGCCCGTTCCTTCTGTGCTTGAACCTTTTGGTGGTAATTTTATAACTTCATCGTAATTGAATTTCTCTTCGAAGAATTCACAGTTTGCAAAGAAGTCAAATAGTTTGAACTTCGATTTTTGTAATAGTTCGGGATCAATATTTTCAATTAAGGATTTGTCTTTTAGAACTTCCTTGTTTGCAAAGTTGCATTTTCGTGTTCCTCTTCCTTTAATTTGAATAAAGTCAGTCGGTGAGAAAATTGGTCGCATTAAGCAGACATTCAACAAGTCTGGACAGTCATATCCAGTTGTCATCATTCCTACGGTTACGCAAACTCTTGTTTTGCTTGTTTGGTATAAGTCAAAGAAATTACCTTTTCCTCCTAAACGATTGTTTGTAAAATTAATCGTGTGCTGTTGTGCATCTGGTATCCATGAGGTGACCTGCATAGCAAAGTCAGACTGATATTTACCAGGGAATTTTTGGTCTGCAAACTCATTTAAAATTTGAGTGATTTTGGCAGCATGGTTTTGACTTACGCAGAATACAATGGTTTTACCAATTTCTTTTGAAATTGGGTCAAGAAAAGCATTTTCCAAAAATGTTTTACAGAAGATACGGTTTGTATTTTCAGAGAAAAGTTTCTTTTCAAAATCTCTTTGCGAAAAAGTGGTAGAAATTTCTTCTCCATCTTCATCGGTCATTTGAACTGTATATCCTTCGTCATTCAGCAATTGAGTAGTGATTTCAGTTCTTGCATCAACAACTGATGGATTAACCAAAAAGCCATCACGAACACCGTGTAAAAGACTGTATTGAAAAGTAGGTTTGCCATCTTCGCAACCGAAGGTTGTGTATGTGTCAAGCAACATTCTTCTTTCCAATTCTCTTGGGTCTTTTTCGCTTAAAGTATCGGTGTCAATTTTCTTTAAGTAGTCTTTTGGTGTTGCTGTTAAGCCTAATTTGTAGCCAATAAAATATTCAAAAACGGCTCTGCTGTTTCCGCCAATACTTCTGTGTGCTTCATCAGAAATTACAAGGTCAAAATCAGTCGGTTGAAAAATTCGTTTGTATTTGTTTTTGAAAAGGAATGATTGAACAGTAGAAACAACAATTTCCGCTTGTCTCCAGTCGTCTCGATTTTCTTTGTAGATACTACATTTGTAATCAGTTTTAAGATATTCTCTAAATGCTTTGTCTGCTTGGTCTTCCAATTCTAAGCGGTCAACCAAGAACAAAACACGTCTTGCGTTTCCTGTTCTTAAAAATAATTTGATGACAGCCGCAGAAGTAAGTGTCTTTCCTGTTCCTGTCGCCATTTCAAATAAGAAACGGTCTTTACCTTCTTTTACTTCTTCTTGTATTCTTTCAATTGCTCGTACTTGGTACTTTCTTAAAAAACGAAGTTTGTTTTCTTCTATGAATGCAGGTCGTTGAACTTCATCAATATATCTTGGGTCTTTTTCGTAATCAGGTTTTGAGTTTTTACAATATAATCTTCTGTTAACGGTTTCATTGATTAGAGTTTCAGCGTTTGGCTTAAAGTCTGTGTAGCCAATTACCGTTTCTGGTCTTGGGAATTTTTGAAATGATGTTTGGGTTCCTCTTGCTAAGTCCCAGAAGTAGTGTGTAGATTTCCGTTTGATAGAATGATAAACCTACAATTCTGTGATTGAGCATATTTTCTTGCTTGCTCCTTTGCAAAAAGTGGATTTATATCTTCCTTTTTTGCTTCCAATACAATGAAAGGAAAGCCTTTGTTGTCTAGTAAAAGATAATCAATAAAGCCGTTTGAAGTTTTTTCAAAGTCCTCTCCAAATTCATCTAACTCCATCTGCGTCAGTTTGGCTTTATTTTCCAGTACAATGTTTGCATTTCCTTCATTATTGTCAAAGAAACGCCATCCCGCTTCTTCCAGCAGTTTGTTTATTTTAATTCTTGCTTTTGCTTCTTTTGACATTTATATAAAATTCTTATTTCGTTTTTAGTCGGTAAAGTTAGTTTTTTTGAACCGTTTGTCCTCTATAATGCAGTCCAAAATGTCACTGTCCACTGGTCGGGTGGTGGGTGGACTTTGGGTGCGATTTGGCAAAATTAAATGTGCTGCAAAAGCGTTGGCTTGTGTGTCGGCTTGCAGCTCTTTTAATTTTGCGAAGGGTTGGCATTTTGTCCACTGTTTTTCTGTCGGTTTATGTTAGTACTGTCGGTCTTTTAGGGTTGCTTGTAACGTTTTGCAGCTTGCCGAAGGTGGCGATTTTCAGCACAAACTTTCATACGAAGCACTAAAGTTTATACACCTGAAAAACTGTCCTACGAAGCACGAAACCGCCACTTTTGGCAAGGTGCTGTTATGGGGCGTTTTTATTTTATTCGTGTCGCTGTAAATGTGTCCTTTTTACTCTTTATAGATTGATAAACAAATTTTTCATTTGTAAAGATTAGAATTTTAAATACTTTCTCACTTGTCCCGAATAGTTTGTCCTTGTATAGGTTTAATTGGTCACCATCAATTTTCCAAGTTCCCTTTGCAGTTTTTCCGTCTGCATATTGCATTTTATAGTCCCCCGTTTCAAATAACCAAAACTCGCTATTTTCATCTTTCCAGTGTCCTGTAAGCATTTCCTTTGTCGGGTTTGAAGATGTCGTTTCTTTTTTAGGTTCTTCTTTCTTCGGTTCTTCCTTTTTGGTTTCAGATAACTCTAAACCCAAATTTTTAGAACAAAGTGTCAAGGTTGTTTCCCTTATTTTTTTTATTTCAATGTCAATCTTGTTTTGGTAATCCTTCTTCGTGTACTTTTTTGTAATTTCATCAAGATAACAAATACTCATGCTTTCTTTTTGTTCAGTTGTCAGGTTTTGATATTTACCGATGTAACCCATACAGTCGTTGTAAATATTATTTCTATCGTCTTTTGTCCAGTCGGTGGATTGGGCATTGGTCTTAACAGCTAACAATGATGTCAGCAAGTAAAGTAGAATTGTTTTTTTCATATTTATATTGATTTAATTTGTTTATAATTTCTCACTCGTTGATTAATTTTATTACTGCATCAATACTTAATTTTGTATAAATGGAAGGTGCAAATCTGTCTGGATTGTATGATTCAATATTTATACAAGTTACCGTTGCATTATTTTCTGTTGAAGTGGTCATAGTAGTGATATGGTCAGCATTAAAGATTATTTTTTGTTCCTTTTTGTCTGTGCTGTACCAACCGTTGAGTTGAATTATTTTTGCCATTGTTATATTTTTTATTTCCTACTCGTCTGGCTTTTCGGTGTCGCCCCGTTTTTATAAGTGGTCTCTGGTCTCCACCTTTTTGTCAGTCCGCAATGATTGTCAAGAGCCGTCAAAGTTAAACATTCCTGTCTGTCCGCTGTGTCGTTCTTTAAAATGCCCCA
>JADKCC010000039.1 GCA_016714785.1 Saprospiraceae bacterium | reverse complement strand
GAATAATTTTTTTCTTCAGATGATGAGCTCACTTCTTGGAAATTTAAAATTCATCGTTTCATTAATTATACATTTAAAAATTTATACCTACTCTAAGTCGGATTTTCGGTTTCTCTCTGTTTTTGTAAAAATTAATTACCTAATTTTTACTTTGAAAATATTTTTTGAAATGCGTGGTTAAAAGCGTGCATTAATTGGTTATCCGATAGCCAATAAAATTTGAAACTACGCCAAGTTGAATTAAGAATTGTTTGCGATCTACTGTGAAGTCAGATCTGAACTCATTGTAAGGATAGTAACCTTCTTCTTCTACAGACAATACCCTTGGACGTTTTTTTTAAATTTTCAGCTTTCTTTGGTTGTATTGATTTCTATCACAACATATTTTCTAAGTGATTGAGAATTTTAATTTTTCTTTACAACATCGCCGAAACATTTAAAGTCTTCATGTGTGGTAAGAATTTAAACCATTTTGATTTCATTTTACTGTAAATTTAAAAGTAAGATAATACATACCTGGACCCTTATTAAAGTCAGGGTATGTCAGATTATTTTATTGTACTTGTCAAAGCTCAAATGCTCAAAATGGAGCTGGCCATCGCACAGGTAAGCGTTCTTTGAAAATAAGTGCTTGGTAATTAATCCCCTGCAATTTACATCTCTTTGTTGATGCTGCGGTAGTGGCTTCGCTGTACTTAAGAGTTTTGACCAAAGTGCTCGCCCCTGTTAGATTCAGATGCTTCTATCCACAGTGCTGCAATCCCAGCTACATGGTGCTGCCATACCAGTCCCATTGGCATTGCCTCTTGATACCTACTGGCCCCATATTGGGTGAGTGCGGGGACATGACGAAAAATACTCCTACTCCCGGCCCTACTATATCCACTAAGCTATAAGCTTGAAATAAGCCACCATTTGAAAATCTAGCGACATTCATTTGTGCATCCAACAGCGCCAACAGCCATAATTGAAGGGCAACTTGTTGCGAGACACTGATTTATTTGGCTGGCTTGATTGAGTCATTGCCCGCTAGCGGCAACGATCAAGGTGCCCTGTTCAATAAGTTTAATGCGGTGTTTTCAGATTGCAGAAAATCCAGCCCTGTGACTCTTCCACCCAAAGACATACTAATCACTTGCAACCTTGTCCTTGCGCCCAATTGATACCCGCAAGTATTTGCCTATCGGTGCCACTTACCTACATTGTTAAAACTTTTCTCATATAGATGTTAGCTTTATGAGCTATTCCCATATCGTTCAAAATTACCTAAGTGCTGATTGGTCCGCAAGCTGTTCCTGGTGCAGTACCGTGTCCATGTGGGTCTTGGGTGGTTTCACCAGTGTTAAAGGATCGTTGCACAATTGGTCTTCCTACAAATCTTGATGATTAAAATCAAACCCTGTATCTAGTAGGCGACTTTTACATTTTACACCACTATATGGTTAGAAAATAACAAACCGAAGGGACTCACTTTCTTGTTGCCTTTAGGCCCTAAGTTGCCCCTAAGCCTGTATTGATGCCTTCGTCTTCAGCCATTATTGTATCCGTTTCGCACGCTGCGCAATATTTCACCAAAACATTCACGGTATCACGGTATCCGTGCATATAATTTTTGCTCCAGGACTTAGCTTATCTATATAGTATACCACTTTTCTTTTTCAACAATCAAGGTGATCTTCGTCATAGTTCCATACCTACTTCCAAAATTCGGATTTTTGCTTACAAGGCTACTCCGATATTTTCAGTAGAATACCATCACAGCTGTCCAGATCTTTAGTTGTAAAGACCTCGTTTTCTAAATCAGTAGAACTTCAAGATTAAGTCCACTTATACTGTTTAGGTGCTCAATGCGCTAACACCCAGTATCAGTGTTTTCTGGCATCAAGCACTAAATATCGACGAAAACAGTATCTTCAACTTGATTTCGTCTTTTTTTACCTTTGACATTTTTTATGTAAACTTAATATTGTTTATCCCTACCTATGGGGAAGTCTGGAGTTACCTCTCGTTAAAATTTTTGGCAAAAATTTATAGTAATATTTTGTTTAAATTAATTTTATTTCCTGCCATCTTGATTGATATGGAAACAGGTACTTACCATATTAACTATGAATCAAAAATCAAAACTTCCAGTATAAAGTATTACATTTAAGAAATATTATGCTGCAAAATTGCTTTCCATCTTCAAGATTTGAAAGTTAGATAAACCCATAATTCAAGTGGTTTATGCCTCCCAGTTTTGTGGGTGTTTTTTTGAGATTTTCCCTCTTTTCTGATTTTCACTTTCTAATTTAAGATAGGCTTAATAAGCTTAAGATCATTTCTTATTAACATGGTACGTTATGACCCTATTGAAAGTGGAATATAGTTCTTGCGATATGGAAATATTATTTGGCACTTTATTTTAAGCTAAGTTTCTTACTTCTGTAGTGAATGCCTAATTTATAGATACAATACCCATTAAATATGTGTTTATTTACGAAATTTAATTTTTTATATAAAATAAGGGTGTTTTCCCTATGGACTCAAGGTTTCTACCCTTTATTTTATCTTGTCCTTTGATACTTTTGCCATTATTTTAATCTCTAAATTCAAATTTTATGCGACACCAACTCTTAGTTATTTTTTCTATAGCTTTAGTAAGCTGTGATCCAAAGGTTTCTATCGATGATAATGATAAACCTCTGAAATTTAGTTACAAACGATACATTAAGCATCAAAAGCTGTGTTTATTCAGGACAATTACCACTAACTTTTTAAATTCTTTAAATGTTTCCACTGATCTTTTACCCAACCATGGCTGGATCTCTGTTGATGGACTGGATGCTTAGTAAAGGGCCAAGAAACGGCCAAAAGTCGAAGCAGTCTTCCGTTACCGTATTTACTTTGCGCAAACATAATGATGAAAATCTAAGGGTACATTTCTTTTTATAGCGCCCCCTGGTGTTGATATCGCTTAAGTCAGGATGGTTTCAGGGTGCCGCAGTAATGAGCCTATCAATGATCCAGATCTTCAAAATGGCTGTTTTAATTATATCAATACAGGCCTTCCTCCTAAAAGATTTATCCGTTCGTAAGGTCAATAAAACCCAATATATATTTTTATGATACAAATTAGTAAGTATATTGTTACCATTAGTTTCATTAGTGCTGTTGGTTTTTAGTAGTTACAAAAAGGATAAATTTGATTACGCGATTGCATTTTGTTGCTACTATTTTTGTTGAAACATGCTCATTAATAATGTCTTCATGTATCGTATAACCGTCAAGTATTGTGCTAATTATATACTCGTTTATTTCATTTTTACTCTTCATTAAAAGTTATTTCAACTTTATTTATTCTTGTTGTAGCTTACTTTTACTAATGGAATCTCATTTCTTATTTATTTCCTTATTGGAGATGCTGTAATCACTACTAACATTACTACAGCGATGCAGATTTAACTTATATTTCGGGGCAATCATTTTAGTGTCGCTAGTATCCGCTTACTTAATTCAGTTGCTAAAGTCAGATCAAGTGATGGAGTTTACAAGTCAAAACACTTTTGGGTTAGCTTGGGCTTATTACTTTTTACATACCGTTTATACCTGTTATTATTTATTTAAATTATGCGTTATCTGATGCTGGTTTTATCATGCAATAATAATTGCAATTAAATGTAATAATGCATGCTTGTTTTTAATTGCTTATTTGTGTGCGTCAAAGATGAAATGATTCAAACACTCTATTGGCATTTGTTATAATATTAATACACTGATTGTGGTGATACTTAGTAATATTTTTTTACTTTCAATAAGAGAAGATTGAAGTTTATTCTGAAAAACAATCAAATTGAAAACCGAAAAACATTGGGCTGTTCGTATTTGAAAGCCAAGATCACATGTTGAAAATATGAGTTGGGAACTTCTGCGATAATATTGGTCAGCTTAACTCAGTAAGTAAACTTCAACTGTCGATGATGAAGCAACTCTTCAGATCCTGATGACCAATGGATACTTCAGATTCAATATTACTTGGTCAGGTTTTAGAAGATATTCGCGCTTGTCGATGTCTCTGAATACTGATTCCATTACCTTTATGGGATTGCTATTACCAGCTATTCAGATTGAAATGGACCGGCTGAATAGACTGAAATATATTAAAAAACCAATTTTTTCAATTGTATGCTTACTCTTCGGCGGTTACATGGAAGATCATCAACTTATTCTTTAGAATTATTCAAGAAATAACTTAACGTTATCAAACATGCTAAAGCATCTTTATATTGCAAATTGAGCTGATTTATGACTACGAAGCAATCATCATCTGCAAGGACGATGGAATAGGTATGTCACTTAATTCCAATCATTTTGGACTAGGTCTTAAGAATATATTAGCTAGATGTAAAATCCAGCGATGCATGTTGAATTTTCCAGCGACCAATCAAGGTGTTTGTCTATCATCAGATACTTTCAGGCAATTCCAAATGATAAGCAGTATAGTTCAAGTTTTTCCAATAAATCGATTGATTGTTTAACCAGCATATATAGACAGTTTTAAAATAAAACCAAAACCAAACAAACCAAAAAGGATGAAAAGGGTACTAATCGTTGATGATCATTCATTTAGCAATGTATCAAAAATTTTGATTAATCAGTTTGACGACCTCAGTGTAGATACCTGTTGCCAAAATGGGAAGGAATTGATTTTTAGACTTCAAAACACCTCACTTAAACTACCTGATATAATATTACTAGATATAAACATGCCTGTAAGAATGGGCTTTGAAACGATGGAGTGGCTTTCAAACATCACCCTTCTATCCCCTTATTTTGGCCTTAACCATGCAAGCAGATGAGAATATCATTTAGAAATGTTGAAAAAGGAGTAAAAGGATACTAATAAAGACTCGTCACCAAGCTTATTAAAGAAAGCTTTGGATGATACGTTAAGTTTTGGCTCTTTTTCTACAGAGCAGCTACTAAAATCCCTTATTAAATGCCATAATAAATAAACCTTTAGCTGTTGACCTGAAGGACAAAGAAATTCAATTTTAAAACTTGCATGTACTCGAAAAACTTATAAAGAGATAGCTCAAGAAATGCATTTAAGCCCAAAACCATTGATGGTTATGAGAGAGCTCTTTTCAAAAACTTTGATGGCTTTCCAAAAAACAAAGCCTTTGCAGGCAAGAAGCTCTAGAGTAAAAGGATTAAAGATCTTACCAATACCTTAAAGTTAGTGTCAATAATTAGTTTATTGACTATATACAACAATAACAATAAATTACATAAAATAAAATTAAAGCCAACCAATTGATCGTTAGGCCGAAGGAAGCACTGAGTTATTTTTGCCTTAGTAGAAAGGCAGGATTCTTTTGAAGATAAGTGACCAATAAGCTAGGCAAAAAGTACTTTATAGTAGCTCATTTGCGAACTAAGTTGCTTTTCTAGTTGCCATAAGTATGTCATATTTAATCCTCTTTTCAGCTTTGGCACAGACACTTTGTTTCTTCATTCACTATTGCTTGTTTTGAATGATAATTTTCGTTAAACTATTAACCAAAATAACAGCTGATTTTTTCTCAGCAGCCCCAATTTGACACATTAATCAGACTAATAAGCGCTTGTCGCTCACATTTTTGACCATTTTGATTATTCCAATCATTATCAAATAGGCAATCAAAGCGGTAAGTCCCTGCAACCTGCAACAAATTCTTAATTAGGGAAGGAAAGGTAGTGGAGTAGATGATGCATGTCATCTATATAATGGATGAATATGCCACCAGCAACCAATATCAATGCAATGGTACCTACTACTGCAAGAACCTCCATGATAATAGTGCAACATCCTTAATCAGAAATTCGCCCAATGTGAGCAATAATGAGTTTTTTACCTTAGATTTTGATATCAAGAGTAACCAAAATCGTCCATTCTAACTATCATGGCCAATGCCATAGACACTTATAGTTGCCAAATGGCTACAAAAGAAACCGTCTTAATTTGAGTGGCAAGCCCTTTGTCCAATACTGTTCCTAAAGCGATGATGACAATTTCTACCGACAATATAAAATCAGTTGTGATAGCGGCTTTTATTTTTCTTTTTCTTGCATCAAGATCATCATCATCTACATTTACAGGTGTCTTGTTTCAGGTGTGTGTCTTCATTTATGGAAAATATATTCATATATCTTATGAACACCTTGTAAGCTGATAAAACCACCAATGATGATGATATATTTTATCAAAATAGGTATAAAGTAGCTTAAAACAAAACTACGGGAAGAATGATAAGTTTATTGAGTAGCGATCCTTTGGGATAGCCCACAATACAGGAAGCTCTTGAAGATACACAAACCAGTGGCTTTTCTGGCATTGACTGCCAAGTCATCCCCAAGATTCAGGCTGTTTTTTTGTAGCTATCTTACTCATCATAGCCACATCATCCATCATGGATGCCACATCATCTAGTATCGCAAATATTCCTTGAAGCATCATTAACAAATTTGGTAAAATTTAATTCCTTTTTGGACATCAAATGAGTGTTTCATTGGTATTCTGAAATAAAAAGATATTTTACTCCATCAACATGATGTAAAATCTATGCCCATTTAGAAAGTCATTGACTGTCATTACTTTTTTACCTTCCGGCTTTATAGTGTGAAATAGAATGTATCCTCCTGAACATCTAACCCTTTAGTACTTTTTTGATCCGTAACAATGGTATTATTGGGTATATCGTCTTCAATGATTTCTTTGGAAGCTTTCAATATTTTTATCTCTTTGCCATCTATCCGTAATACCAAGCTGCTGGGTAAGGACTAAGACCACGGACTTGTTGTACACTTGTTCTATAGTATAACCAAAGTCAATGTTGCAAGTATCATGAAAAATTTTTGGCGCTTTGTTGCCTGTTCTTCTTTTGGGTGATAAAACTTTATACTTTTTTGATCATTATTACAGTTTCCAAAATTACTTCAGCTCCCAAACCATCATTTTGTCGTGGCGATCTACCCCGACGTCATCAGCCAATATAGGTAAACCGTCTGAATCAATATATCGCCAGTATCTATCTCATGTTTTAATTTAAGTTGGTCACCCTGCTTTATATCTCTTGATGATAGCGTGGTTGATAGGCAGCACTCACGATATTTCGGTAATAAGCTTCCATGGAGATTGAACGTGCCCAAGGGTGGCATGTTCCAGACAGTTTTCGGAAACATACGAAATGCCACAACTATCTGAGATCTGCTTTGTATGCCTCTAGTTTTGAATAATGCTGGAGATTTTAAATTAGTTGGCCGCAAAACTGGTAGATGATGTGCTTACCGCATACTTCTTTACAGCTGATTCGATTAATTGCTTGCCACCTCGTCCAATTATAGCTATCTCTAGTAGGACGACAGCCACCACATCAAAGTTTCATTAACAATTAGAATGTCTAGTGATGGTACCAAAAATTCAGGCGTACCCATAAAAATGATCTTCATTCAGCCAGTAATTAGTGGTCGCAAAGCTAACAATTTATAATCGAGCAGCAAAGGCTTTTATTTAATTGGTGGTTGACCTTGCGCCAAGGAGTGGATTAAATATATGTAATATATCCTAAGCAATAGTATTAAGTAAAACTATTGTAGTGTTTTTTATTTTATTCCGCTCTTAATGGGGCCATCTCCAACACAATTACACGGCCTTCCTACTATTATTTAGTAATGTGAACAATCTAAAAAGAATTAAAATTTTACTTTTTATTTATAATTAATTATTGTTTTACAATAATTAATTATACTTTGCAGCAATAAATTTAAATTTTATCTGGTGAAAAAGTGTAAAATTAAGGTTACTCCCTTTATTTTATATCACACGAATATTGGCTATATTTTAATTATCTACTACTTTGTATTCATTAGTTTCAATGTTTATGAATGGAGTTATTTTACAAAAAGGTAGTGAAAAATATTTTGCCATTTATTATCCTTTTTACAGGATAAACCTTTTAAATGGTGAAAATTAATTGGCATACAAAGTTTTTAATTTCTTAATTCCAATTGGCTTTTACGTTGTTTTTCTTATTAATAAGTATATTGCTTCAGTAAGTTTTCAAACAACCTAAATTATTTTCATGTAATATGATAACTCAATTAAGGTACTTTTATCATTAATCTTACTTTACCATGGATTACTACTTTATTGGCATCTATTTTTAAGGAAAAAATTGAAGAAGGATTAGAATGGGCCGCTATTATCCATTTTTTCTTGGAGTATTTATTTATTTTCTAGTTGCTATTTTCAAGGCACGGATTGCCATTACAAAACGGCAACAAGATTTATATATTTACTATGGCAATAGTTATAAATATCGACGTTATGCTTGCCAAAGGTAAAATGCAAAGCAAAGAACTGGCGGAAATTTTAAACATAACGCTCAGAATTTATCAATATTAAAACTGGAAAGCAAAAGTATTCGGTTTGATTACCTCCTTGTAGTGCCATTTGCAAGGCTTTAAATTGTCAACCATAGACATTATGGAGTACTATAGCAGAAGAATAAATCAGTAAAAATAATCGATTAAAAAATGCCCACGAGAGGAGCTCCAATTTTATTGCTTAAAATCAACAAAAATACATAAATGAACAGTTTAAAAATTAAAACCTTGCAAAACATACTCCAATGGTGTACAAGCAATGAATGGCATTTCACTAGAAATTGAAAATGGCATGTTTGGTTTATTAGGGCCAAATGGAGCAGGAAAATCGACATTAATGAAAACCATAGTAGGCTTGCAACAGCCTGATCAAGGGAGTATAAATTTTAATGGTATTGATATTGTTAAAAATTCTACTTTCATTAAAACTAAATTAGGATATTTACCACAAGACTTTGCAGTTTATCAAAATATTACAGCGTATGATTTATTGAACCATTTAGCTATTCTTAAAAGGAATGAATGATAAAAATCTCGAAATGAACAGATAGGGGCTTTACTGGAAAAGACCACCTACTCTCGAGCACAAAAACAAAAGCAGTAAGCACCCAGGGTGGAGGAATGCGCCAGCGATTTGCGGCCTGCCAATTGTTAGGAAACCCAAAAATCATTATTGTAGATGAACCAACTGCCGGGTTAGATCCTGAAGAGCGAAATAGGTTCAATAATTTATTGAGTGAAATTGGTGAAAACATCATCGTAATTCTCTCAACACATTTGGTAGAAGATGTTCGGAATTTGTGCACCAAAATGGCAATAATCGATAAAGGAGAACTATTGCTTTGTGGCAATCCCGAACAGTTTATCAATGACATTAATGGTAAAATTTGGAAGAAAATGATTGATAAAAATGAGCTTTCAGATTATCAGAGTAAGTATAAAATTATTTCCACGCAATTGCAAGCCAGCAAATTAAGTCTGAAAGTTTTTTCGAATGAAAACCCAAATAATGGCTTTATGCAGTCAGTATCCGATTTAGAAGATGTTTATTTCACCACATTACTAAAACTCCAATAATTATGTTAAGCCATTTACTACTTTTTGAATGGAAATTTTATAGTCGTAAAATTTCTTTTTATGTGATGTTGCTAGCTTTTTTCGGATTTGGAATATTGATAAGCACCTCTGCTAGAATTGGTTTTGCAAACATTACTTACAATTCGCCTTATGTTATTAATTTATTTTTTGGAATGTTTTCACTTGCAAGTCTTTTTCCTATTGTAATCATTGCTTCGCAAAGTTTGTTGAGAGAAAATGACAATCAATTTGATGCAGTGCTTTATGCCACACCAATTACAGTGACCAACTATTTTATTAGTCGATTTTCAGTTGTTTTTGGAATTGCAATTTTTACCTTTTTATTATTTCTATGCGGATTTATACTAGGGCATATTATAAAAATTGACAACAGCGGAAATTGGGGTACTTTTCAATTAACTCATTATTTTCATTCCTTTTTTGTAATAGTAGTACCAAACATTCTTTTTTGCACAGTAATTGTTTGTATAACTGCGTGGTTTAGTAAAAATAAATGCTTGTTTATTTAAGCGGATTAATTTATATACTGTATATTCTCTTTTCCATTTTTTTTTCAAACACACCATTAATATCTGGGCTTCGCCTGTTTCAGACGCAACAATGAGTTTATCAGCAAAGTTAGATCCATTTGGAATGGCAGCTTTTTTTGAACAAACAAAACATTGGACGGCATTAAAACGAAATACGACAGTACTTCAACTTTCCGGAAATTTGTTAATCAACAGAATTACAATTGTATTATTGGCTTTAGCTTTTTTGTTTATTGCCTATAAATTATTTTATTTTAAAATCTCGAACAAACAAAAAAAGAGGGTTTTAGTCAGTGATGATGTTAAAGAACGAAAATATGTATTTGTTAAAACCGAAACCAAACCAAATGGGACAAGTTATCTCATTGCAACTATTGTTTCGTTTTTAAAGATTGATTTAAAATCAACCATTAAAAGCATCCCATTTGTTTTATTAATTTTAAGTAGTTTGTTTATACTTGGAATGGAAATGTACGGAGCCATTGAAGGCGGTGTTCGATTACCACAATATTTTGTGACAACAGCTTTAATGATCAACACCATATTGGCTACCATTCCTTTTATATTGGTATTGACAATGATTTTTTATGGTAGTGAATTGGTATGGAAAAGTAAAAGTGTCAATTTTTTATCCATTGAAAATTCTACACCTTTTTCAAATTCAGCTTTATATATATCAAAATTTATAACTCTATTTCTTATTTCGTTGATTTTGATATTTTTTTGCATAACACTTGGGGTTGTATTTCAAGTAATGTACAACTATCCAATTATCGATTGAAAGCTTATTTGACATTGTTTTATTATATTGGTTTACCCGCTTCTATTTGTGGTTTGTTTGTTATTGGATTACAATACTTTTTGAAAAACAAATACATTGCACTTTCTGTATCCGCAGTTTTTCTTTTAGCCACTAATACATCTATTGGAAAGGAAATTGGATTATCGCATCCGTTAACTCGATTTGCTAATTTTTTACCTGATGTGTATAGTGATATAAACGGTTTTGGCTATTTTCCAAAAGCATTTTTTGTAAACATAAGCTATAGTTTTTCTTTTGCTCTAGTAAGCTCAATTTTAGGAATAATCTTCATGAATAAATCATTAAAAAACATCAATTGGAAACAAGGTTTTGTTTTGATTATTCCACTAGTAAGTATGGCATTTATTGGAAGTTATATTGTCTCAAAAAATGATAAATTTTCAAAAGAAGAAGCCATTCATTGGCAACAACAATACGAAGAAAAATATGAATCATATAAAACTAAACCGCAACCCACCGTTATTGATGTTAGCACAACAATAGATTTGTTTCCTGAACAAAACAGTTATAAAGTAAAAGGAACTTACATTTTGGCCAACAAAACACAATCTGAAATTTCAGAAATTTTAATTAATACCAATAAAGAAATAACATGGAATGCAATAACTTCATCAAAACTAGTTCTGGTAAATATAGATAATGAATTTGGACAATACTTGTTTAAAACAAAGCAAAAAACAGTGCCAAATGATACGATTACAATCCATTTTGATTTTGAATATCAAATTGAACCCTTAAAAGGTCACCAATCGTTTAATGCCATGGTCGATAACGGTACTTTTATTCGTATTAGCAATTATTTTCCATCTATTGGATATAATTTAGATCACCAAATAGAAGACAAGGAAGAAAGAAAAGCCAGAAAAATGCCCTTACTTGATCCGCTCACCAAAGTGGATGCTCCATTAGAAAATCCTTATAATTATCAATACATAAACTTTGACGCTATTATTTCAACATCAGCCCAACAAACAGCTATTTCTATTGGCGAATTGGTAGAAAAAAATACGAAAGACAATCGGAATTATTTTCATTATAGAGCTAACAATATTCCATTCCGATTTGCAGTTTCTTCAGCAAAATATGCTATTCAAAAAAGTAAATATAAAGATATTGAAATTGAAGTTTTGTACGAACCTAAGCATTATCAAAACATTTCACATTTGATGAAAAGTATAAAAAACACAATGCTTTATTGTGAAACCAACTTTGAAAATATCCGTTCAAAACAATTCGTTTTGCTGAAATAAGCAGTTTTACCAGAGGTTTTGCAGCAACAGCATATCCTGCCACAATTTATATTAATGAAAAACAATTTCATTTAAACTTAACACAAGGAGAAGGTCAAGACATAATTAATGAATTGGCCGCTCACGAATTATCGCATCAATGGTGGGGACACAATGCTCAAATGAGTCCAGATTACAGAGAAGGAAGCGGTGTATTAGTCGAAACCTTAGAGCAATATACTCAGTTAATGCTTTATAAAAATGAATATGGCAATGAAAAAATGTTAGAAATGGTAAAGCTATATCAAGACATGTATGATAGTGAAAAAGCATTTAGTGGCGAAGAACCACTTTTTAACTTCTGATCCCAACAATTCAAATGTAATTTATAATAAGGGTTTAGTCAAAATGCATGAATTGTATTTATTAATTGGCGAAGAAAAATCAATAAGGCATTGAAAAGTTTATTATCAAAGCATCGTTTTCCTCATCAACCTGCCACAACCTTAGATTTAGTATCAGCATTAAAAGCCACTTCTAGAAATGACAAGCACAATGGTATTGATAAAATATTTAATGAATAAAAAGCAACTTGTCAAGAAAAAGTACTTGCTGAAAAAGTCAGCTGTTATTTTGGGTTGTTAGTTTAACGAAGACACCGTTCAAAAACAAGCAATTGAGAAAATGAACGTAGTGAAGTAAAGCACCAAAGACAAAGTCTTTGACGAAGTGAACCGTGAAACGGATGGGCAGGTGAAGTGCAAAGCACCAAAGACAAAGTCTTTGACGAAGTGAACCGTGAAGAGCTGAGGCTCACGGGTATGAAAAAATCATGGCAGGCAGTACTAGATACCCGCAGACAACATGAGCTGAGACTATTAGAAGGACTCGAACTTTTACTAGATGCCGAGCTCTTGGAGCGAGGTAATAGAAGGACTGGAAGACTACTGAAGAACGCCGCTTTCAGATATCAAGCAACTATAGAACAAATACGCTACGTTGCATCTCGTGGGCTAGACAAATCTTTGATAGGCACTCTATCCACAGGCAATTACATCGGGGAAGGTTCATCGGTAATCATTACAGGTGCTACAGGTTGTGGCAAGTCATATCTGGCATCCGCTTTAGGTCATCAAGCTTGTAATCAAGGGTTCAAAGTAGCATATTACAACGTACAAAACTGATGATAAAAATGCGAATGGCCAGAATAGATGGGTCGATCTATAAGTTTTTTTGAAAAGACAGCGAAGGCCGATGTACTAATCTTGGATGACTTCGGTTTAACACATCTAGAAAACAAAACCAGCTAGATTTTATGGAACCCATAGAAGAGAGACACGGCAAAAAGCAACCATTATTGCATCACAACTTCCTATGGCGTCGGTTTGATATTATAGGAGAAGAGACCATTGCAGATGCAGTTTTAGATCGCTTGGCACATACTTCATATAAAATCGAACTTAAAGGAGATAGTTTAAGAAAAATCGGTAATTTTGTCACTCCTAAGCGGCATAAACCACCAAATCATCTGGGGGGTCAATATGTCCAGAATAGGGGGTCAGTTTAAACAGAATATCCACCTTGTCCAAGGAAATATTGAATTTTTGAATGTGATCATGCTGAGCACGGCCTCCAGGGACATGAATAAAAAACAACACGATTAGGTAGAAAAAGTGTTGATTGCGATACAATTAAAATTATTTAGTTCTATACAAACGATTAATCTTGATCAAACTCTGATTTTGTTATTTCCTTGCCACCTGTAGCTTGTACCACATTGGATTCCGTTATAGTAAAGGTTAAGGTAAGCACACTATACCCATCCGAACCATTGTATACGCTAAATCGTTCGCCCTTCCGGAATACTGGTTTTTTCCCGTCTATTATTGCTTTTGTTTTGGTGAAATAGTATCCAGTTTCCGAAAAATAAATCGTTTCTGATGAGTGAGCTGGAATTTCTACAATTCTATGTAAGGTGCCATTGCCACTATCGACTTTCATCACCTTGACCGTCATTATCCTTTGAGAGTTATTATTAATCTACAGTCGTGCTTGATCATTGCCATGGTAAGAAGTACTAATAATCATTACCAGAAAAAGGGCTATTTTGATTAAATGATTCATTTATTGTGTTATTTATAAAGACTATAATTGACGCAACCATTCTGCCACTCCTCCATGATGTGAACAGGTTCCCCTACGGTTCCTGCTAAAAGAGAAAGTCCCGTCACCACATATAGCGCAAGCAC
Source organism: Saprospiraceae bacterium (assembly GCA_016714785.1). Classification (GTDB taxonomy): domain Bacteria; phylum Bacteroidota; class Bacteroidia; order Chitinophagales; family Saprospiraceae; genus OLB9. Next base: position 7,470 of record JADKCC010000039.1, on the reverse strand, counting down.
CTTCTGGTATATATTTATAATATGTAGGAGATTGAACTTCTTCATCATCAACATTTTCGTAAGTATCTGGTGTCTCTAAAGGGTAATTATCTGGATCTTCATCCCAGGTAACGGGATTATCATCCGATACATATTCTCCTTCTTCATCTTCCATATTTTGGTCATCTTCGTCCATCTCCACATCATTGTATTCTGTATTTTCATCAGTTTTTACTTCAAGTATTATTTCTTCGTCTTGGATCTCGCTTTCATCGGCATATGTAGATGTTGTACTTACAGCTGGGCTATCATCCTGATTCAGCGAAGTGTAGATTGTTTCTGTATTGAATAGTAGAAAAATTGAACTGGCAAAAAATAATAAGACTTTCATTAGATTTAATTATTTATTTTTTAGTATTATAATGAAATCCCTATAATGTATAAACCTTAATTTGATGGTATTACAATTATAAGGATTTCCAGTTTGGATTAATTTTGAATTAGTTAGCTGGGATAAGTTCCGATCTCTTAATTTCTTTTAGGAACATATGTTTTATTCCCATTACTGTTGATGTAATATTGTCCACCACGTGGTCCAGTATAGATGGTTTGGCCAGCACCGTAATTGTAGGCTTGCATTGAATAGTCTTTAGCTCTAGAGCCATTTTCCGTGGTATAAGGATTTTTTTGTTGGGTAGTACTCCAGTTGTCATGATTGGTACTATTGGGTGTTTGTCTGTAGTGACCTTGGACATAGGTACCGTCGGACTTGTAGTATCCATTTACCCAGGTTTGATTTTGGGCGTAGCTTAAAGAACAAGAGAAAACAAAAGTTAAAATAAAAAATAAATTTTTCATGGTAAAATAAATTTGAGTTGTTTAAAAAATATGATTTACAATTCTTAATACCATGGAAATTAAAAATGTCGCCATTGTTTTTGAAAAATTATTATTTTTGCAAAAATATTTTACCTTGGAGTGTCCGGAAGATATAAAAACATTGGCCTATCAAAGAATTGATGAAGCAAAAGTTTTGCTCGCTTCAGGTTATTCTGATGGGGCTTTTTATCTTGCTGGTTACGCCGTGGAATTAATGTTGAAATGGAGAATTTGTAAATTATTCGGGATTGATAATCTTTTTTCTGCCTCTCAAGAATCATCAAGTGCCATAGGCAACGGAGTTAGTGAACTAAGAAAAACGTTCAAAACACACGATCTTTTGGCTCTTCTTTTGTACAGTGGACTGAAAACTAAGTTTGATGCAGAAAAATCAGCTAATTTAACTTTATTTAAAGTACATTCCTTAGTGATGACAGAATGGAAAGAGTCCATAAGATACATGCCATGCGGTCATACGGAAACTTCTGATGTAGAAAGTGTGTTAATACTATTATCAGATCATCAAAATGGTTTTTTAAAATGGATAGAAGAGAGTTAGAATCAAAATTGGTAGCATTTTGCAAAGCTTGTGAAAGTGCAGATGTGCCTGTCAAAATAGAAGGTACATCTGAAGCTTATCCTGGTGCAAGCAATAATTCTTACTTTGTACACATCAAAGGACTAGATTGGGCAGATAACAAGTCTTGTTCAGATATGCTTGATATTATTCTGCCTATCTTATATAGTTCATTAGAAAAGATGACTATTCAGCATATATTTGCATTAAATATCTACAATTCTACTGATAGTATGAACTGTCACTATCCAATGACATACCAAGAGTATAGTGTGGCTTGTTAAGCTTTGTTTTTATATATGTCAAGTGGTGCTAAATATTTGTCTTTAAGGCCAACTTATTAATACAATTTTCCCACTTATTATCGCGCATTAAAAGTTTCCTGACTTTTTCTCCCTCATTTCTCACATACAATAAAGTAAGCGCATCAATGTTATCGTTTTCATCGAGTTCCTTAGAATTATCCATAAGGTAATATGAAAGTGACTTTATAAATAGTTCACAAGATGAAATGTTTATTTCGGAAGCATCTGGCAAAAAGGGTTTATTAAGAAATCTAGGGTCGTTAGCATAATCTTGAATCATCCGTATAAGAAACCTTTCAACATAGGGTATCCAATTATGGTAATCTTTAGGATTTAAATCTTTCTTTAATAGTTCTAAAATAATTTCATTTCTTTTCGATTCTATAGATGCTATTTGTTCTGCTTTTGAGTTTGGCTTTGATTCGCAAACTCAATAACTCTTCTTTATCATTCTCGCTTATGTTTGATCCATTTGCATTGACATGTAGTAAAAAAGAAAATAGTCCTGAAGCGCCGTAAGAACGTATATCTAATGTATTACTATACTCAATTTCCCTACTTGGAAACGACTCTTGTAATAAATCAAAAAAAGGTTCATGATAAATCATTGGATGATTAAGCATTCTAGAAAGAACCTGATAGAAAGTTTTGTAAAGTCTTTTATTAATGTTATCAAAATTATTAGCTGGGGATGCCATCAAGTCCATAACATTATAATAGGTAACGATTAAATCAGCATTTGGATTATCAAGTAAAAATTCATCATGGCAATGCCTAATAAAACTCATATCACATATGTATTCTTCCATATCTTATATTTTTAAAAACTAAAACTTTTTATCACTCCATCAGCACAAACCCAGCCCACTTATACGGCTCATCCCTATACTTATCCCGCATCTGCTTTTGTGTCGCATTATAAGCATCTCTGATAGACTTTTTATTGGTGAGAAGTTCTGTATAAAAAGTGGTCATAAATTCCTGTGTAGCATTATCAGGTACCTTCCATAAGCTCATCATCAGGTATCGTGCGCCTGCCATTTTGAAAGCACGTTGAAGACCATAAACACCTTCACTACCTTTGATGTCTCCTAGACCGGTCTCACATGCAGATAGTACTACAAGTTCTGTATTTTTGAGATAGGTGTGACTTGCCTCTCGTATGCAGTCAAAATACCATCTTCCCTAGCTAAAGAAATACTATCGCCCACCCAAGCTTTATTACTCCCTGAAAAAAGCAAACCCGAGCGATTCATCGGATTGTCCGCTATGGTAAATGGATTATCGGTATGGAAAGCCAATCGTTCCAATTTTTCTTTAGATATCTTTGGGTCTGGAAAGAAAAATCCGTGAGTTGCTATATGCAATATGGAAGGCGACTTGTCACCATCCAAGTTTTTATATTGTTCCTCTATAGCTTCAGCTCCCATAAATAATTTTGTAGTGAGATTGGCATTTTTGCTGATATTGTAAATATTTTCAGCTTCCTTTTTTGTTCCGGGTAGGTAGGACCATTTACCATTTCTAGTGCTATCCTGAACATACAGTCCTCTTGATACATAATCAACATCTTTGTTTATATTGGCGATGGATTTTGAGATTTCCTGTTCTTCAGCTTCGTAGTCCATGCCGCCGAAGATAGCAATATTGCGAATTTCCTTTGCTATTTCAGGTTGTGTTAATATGCCTGTACTATGTACTTGTTGCAAATAATATTCATCACCTAGAAATGAACCATCCAGTTTTTTAATAGCTGCGAATGATATTTGATGTAATAAACCCGATGGAGAAAAATAAATTGTGTCAATATCATTCAAATATGGTTTTAAAGGCTTCTAATATATTATACAACCCTTATTAGGGTACATATTGTTCACATGATCCGCTTTTTGGTATATTTTCTGCAATTATACTTATCTATCTAATTGCTCACAAGGTTACCATTATTGTTGGGATTATATCCTCCTTTTGAAAATTGAAGCTACATAAATAATGCTATCCGTCCAGCTTGTTTTATTGGTATCTAAATGAAGAAAATGTAACAGCACCATTCGGAATATAAATTTTTAGATAGTGCTTCTGTAACTAACTTTTGATTTGTAAATTCATTTTTAAGACTCGTTTTTCTTGATATTTTATTTTCAATGGAATCAATTTTGGAATAAATCTCATTTTGAAAATTCTCATTTTTATCCACATACTTTACTGAATGTTGTGATTTCAGTCTTTGTAACAAATGAAGATCAGCTTTGAGAATCTCGTCAGTATAAATATCGTGAAATTTTGACTTATATGAATTTGCAATAATATTATTATACGTATTATCAATTTCATAAAAATCTACATTTTTTTTATTATAAAAATAGTAATTCTTTATAATATCAAAGTTATAAGATTCTTTTTCATATAGATTTGTAAATTCTTCTTCAGTCATAAATTTAAATCTGTTATTATAAAGACTTTTAAAATTTTCTATTGCTTTTTTAAAATTTTCATCCGCTTTACCAAATTCAAAGTAATTAGCATATAGAGTTCCTAAGTTTATATAAACATCTTTTAAATTTGCAAAATAATTAATATCTTCTTTCAACTATTTTTAAAGCTTTCAAAAAGTACTCTTCAGATTGATAAAATCTATTTCTTAATCTATAAAATTCACCTAAGTTACTATAGATTGTAAAGAGTAATTTAGGTTTTTGATCCATTTTTTCTGCAATATCTTTTGCTTTTAATAAATAATTCAATCCAGATTCATTTCCATAATCTAAGATTGCTAAATTATTCAAGCAGAATATTTTATCTTTATCTTGATTTTTACAAGTATTACTTAAGATGTCTAATGCATCTATCAAATAAATTTTGGCATTTTTATTATCCCCTATTTTTTGAAAACTATGCCCTAAATTGGAAAGTAATATAGGGTAATTTTTACAATAAAAATATTCAGATAGAGGCTCACTCAAATCTAAATTATTAAAGTCAGTTTTGGCACTCAACAATAACTCATTGGACTTTGAATTATTTCCAAATGAATTTTGTAATAAAGACAATGAAATTAAAGTGTTGATTTTCAGTTTTAAGTCGTTAAATCCATTATCTTTTTGTATTTTTAGAGTTAGCTGTAACAAAGAATCACTAATATTTAATTCATTTATTCCCAAATACATGTTACCCATGTCTATTAAAACATCAGAATACACATGTGTATTTTCTAGTTTATATTGAGTAGCAAATTCATTAATAGTCTTATAATATCCCTTAGCTTGATCTCAATTTCATTGATATCTTAATGGATAACTCCGATGGATCTTTATAAATTTTAAGCCTTTCAATATTTACATCTTCAGGGGCATTAAAATTTATATTTTCAAGTAAAAACAAATTTATATCTGTTGCCATAATTAGATTCCCTCTTTCTTCGAAAGATCTTGATATCGTTACTAATAGTGTATTATAACACGTCGCATAAAGTGAATTTTTATTTAAAATTTTACTTATTGCATAAATTTTGTTTAAATCAGATTCAGGTTTTTGATTACTTTCAACAACATTCTCAATTAAAAATACAATTACATCATATAAAAGCTGGATATTGGATTCTTTGGCTTTGTTTTTAATCAGATAGTCTTTTACCTTTAACAACACTTCATATTTAACTGGCGGATTTAATGACAAAATTGATAAGTGGGTGGTTAGAAGGCTTAATAAGCCTTTTGTAACTTCATTTTAAGTAATCAACAACAATGTAAATGGATTTTTCCATATTCACGAATTTTTCATTAAATCCATGTGGTGTAAATAATGAATACCTTTCAAAATACTCTGAATTATATAATTGATTTCCATGAATAATATTTAATACTAAATTACCATAATTCATTGATGAATCTATGAGTTCTATTGCCTTATATTCGTAATAAAGTTTTTCATAGATAGGTAATAAATAGGTGGATCTTTGACCATATGATTTTTTAACCTCAGCTATTTGAAGATGATATTCATAAAGTTTAGTGTTATTGTTCAATTCATAATTGATTTCTAACAATAGTGTTTCAATAAGATTTGTATTTATTTCATAGGGTTTTTCCTTTAATTCATTCAAGAACTGAATAAGAAACCTATTGATTTCATGGTTTTACCTTTTAAGTCCTTAATTCTACAAAATCTTTCTATGGTTGTTAGTGCTTTTTCAAATTGTTTAGAAAGAAGCAGATTTGCAACATATTCTTCCATATTGAAATTATAATCGTCATTAGTAGCTTTTACATGATTCAAGTATATTTCATTTGCCTTCTCTTGATAAATTACTGCTGAGTCTATCTTATTGAGTTCTTCATAGCATGCCCTATAAGCGTACATAACCTGTAAAACAACCTTAGTATCAGATTCTCCCCAAGCTTTTACAGATTCTCCAATGGTTTTATTAAACTCATTAATGGATGCCCTGTAATCTTCCTTTTGGAAATATTCAATTGGTTTATGGATTACTTGGGATGATAACCTTAGGCTTACACCCATGCAGATTAATAAACAAAAGAGCTGAATACCATTTTTCATCTATAACACTTTTACTTTCCACCAAGGTCCTTCCACCTATTCACTCCCTTAGACTTCTGTTTCTTACTTCCTTTAGACAGTTTAATATCACTATCCATAAGGGATGTATTTTCTTGCTCTGAACTACCTGGAGATTCAGCTTTGAGTTTCTTTTCTTTATAAAGTGCATATCCTCCAAGGAAGAATTTAAAAATCGCTATTTTTACCCAGATATATCCACCATTGCCCCACGCTTCACCCCAACTATTTAGTATCTCAAAGGAGCCACCATGCTTTTTATCATCATATCCTACCACTACCAGAGCATGTCCGTAGCCATCGAGTTTGGTTTCAGTGATTTTAGGAGTCCATAGTGATTTACCTATGGCCATTTCAAAACTATTAGGTACATTCATACCTATAACTACAGGTAAGCCTTTAGAGATCACAGCTTTGATTTCGTCAGTACTTTTAACTCTAAATATTTCATCAGGTTTGTCAGCTACCGCTGCTGTTAAAGTCCTTCCTCAAAATCGGGTGGATAGTAATTGCACAGTTGAACTTCTCCGTATGGATGAAAATCCGATATTCTACCATATTCATTATGGAGCTCCATAGTTTATTAAATCCACCATGGCTTTATCAATATTGAGCCCTTGCATGCCTTATCTGTATTGTCTCTATTTCTAAAATAAATCCAATGTGGAGAAAGCATTTGTATGGAGATAATTTTTGTATCCGCCTCGTTTTTTAATATTGCATTGAGCATAGTCAGTGCTGTCGCGGTAGAATAAGCCACACAAGTAGATAACTGTTGATGCAAAACATATGGTGCATATTTTTTAAGTGAAAAAGCATCAGGTATAAAATCAGATCTTTCCATTTCATATGATTCACCTTTATCAAAGGCTTCCTGGTCAAAAACCATCCCTTGGCCTTGGGCAATAATCGATAAACCTGAAATCAAAAACACTATCATCATCAATCTATTATTCATCTTTGGCATTTTTAGGTTTAAATAAATATTTATTGTTTTTAATTTCTATTGCAATGTTTCTTTGTTGATTCAAAGTAATGACAGGATCCATATTTTTGAAAGTATTAAATAGTTTCGGATCAGCATATAAAATCAAAGAGTCCTGTGTGAGTACATATTCATAGACGACTTCGATTTAAGAATCACACGAATTTTAG
>JADKCC010000038.1 GCA_016714785.1 Saprospiraceae bacterium | reverse complement strand
CCTGCCTGATTATCCAAGAGTAGATATGACCGATGAGAGTGGTAATTATGCCATGGAAATCATAGTAGATACAGACCTTACAGCTCAAAAGGATGGTGACGATATCAATGGAGTAAGTACGTTGGACTTAGTCATCATCCAAAGACACATTTTAGGATTGCAAGCAATGAATAGTCCATACAAACTGATAGCCGCAGATGCAAACAATGACGGAAAGGTAACCGCCAGCGACTTAACAGAAATTAGAAAATTGATACTAGGGTGACCAATGGATATAGCAATAATTCTAGCTGGAGATTCCCAATCAAAATCAAGTGATGGACAATACAGATCCATTCCCTTACAAAGAAAATGTCATGGCGACATTTATCAATCCTAATCAAGTTATGACTTCGTAGCAGTTAAGATAGGAGATGTAAGCAGCAACGTAACAACAAATATCAACAACCCAACCGTAGAAGCTAGAAGCAACAGCAATGTAGCAATGAGTGTAGCTGATGCAGCAGTAGCAGCAGGCGAAGTAGTAGAAATACCAGTAACAGCAGCCAACTTCAACGATGTAGCAGGTTCCAATATACCATGAACCTTGATGGCGCAAGCTTCGTAGGTATCAACAGTGGTGCATTAGAAGTAACAGCAAGCAACGTAGGAGTATTAGAAAATGGTGTATTGACAATGTCTTATGCATCCAACGAAGCAGTCAATGTAACTGAAGGAGAAGTATTATTCACATTGGTAGTAAAAGCTAACAAAGCGATGAACGTAAGTGAAATGATCACAATGAATTCAGATGTAACTAGAGCAGAGTCATACAACAACAGTGACCTTAAAGTAGGCAATGTAAGCTTGAGTGTAAGAACAGCACCGATAGCAAGCATCGAGTTGTTCCAAAACGAGCCAAACCCATTCAAAGGTCAAACAACAGTTAGCTTCAATATGTCAGAGGCTGCAACAGCCACCTTGAGTGTATATGACGTAACTGGAAAAGTTGTATCAGTAAGAAACATCGACGCAGCAAAAGGCTTGAACAGTGAAGTATTCACCAAAGAGCAATTAGGTGTAAGTGGTGTACTTTACTACACATTAGTAAGCGGTGACTTCACAGCTACTAAGAAAATGATCATCGTTGAGTAATCTATGTGAGATATAGATAACGGATAGTTTTAGTTAATTATAGATCCACTTCCTAAGTCAAATTGGGAAGTGGATTTTTTTTTTGGTGAAGTTTATTCTCTTAGTTCTATCTAGCCGAACTCCCTTTTTCTCCCCCAGTTCATCGTCAATCTTCGTCCTTTCTTTGCGCTTTGGTCTTTAGATTTATTTAATATGACATAAACGGCTTGATAGAATCATTCCGTTTTTATTGGGCTTATTTTTAAGTGAATACCAAATAGTCGATAATAAGTAAACTTAAAAAACAGCTATTACTCGCCCTTCTAGCCAGAATCTCTTTTTTTTGCAGGGAAAATATTGAAGTGTTTGTTATGTTTACTCAAGTGTTTGTTATATTCACTTAAGTGTTTGTTGTGATTACTCCAGTGTTTATGATATAAAATACATACAAATAAAATTAGGTTGACAGTCTACATTAACCACATTATAGCTTGCTAATACTCAGGGATACAACATCTGCGTATGAGAGACTTTCAACACGTTGGATATGCATCCTTCGGCTTTCACTCTCTAGACAACTTCTTTTAGAACAAGTTGTGCGATTACCATTTTAACCGTACATTTGCCATTAAAGGCACACAACCTACATGACAATCATGACACCTAATCGCTGCCACGCCGCATGTACTTGACGTTAGAAGCAAGTTTAAACAGAGACCCTAAAAAACAAAACAAAATGAGCAAGACATTTCTTTTTTTATTTAGCATTTTATGCACAACAATTTTCGCCCAACAAAAAAATAATTTAGATAAAAATATTTACACGATTTTAGACAACAATGCCGAAAATTTGCTTAAAAAAACAAAAGCATATTCGGTTTCTATCGGCATTGTAAAAGACGGGAAAATTTACACAAAACATTATGGCGAAATTGACAAAGGAAAAGGCAATAAAGCCAACAACAGTACATATTTTGAAATTGCTTCTGTTACAAAAGTAATGACAGGCTATTTGATTGCAAAAGCCGTTTTAGAAAATAAAATAAATTTGGAAGATGATATCAGAAATTACCTCAATGGTTCGTACCCAAATTTAGAATATCAAACTATTCCAGTTAAAATTAAAGATTTGGTTTCTTTTAAATCGGCACTTGACAGAGAATTACCAGATAACAATGAAATAAAAAAAATCAAAGACGATAGCACTTGTTTTCGCTTGAAAAAAATGGATGAAAATTATAGCAAGAAGCAATTTCTTGAAGACTTGAAAAGTGTAAAATTAGACACCATTCCAGGTATAAAATTCAAATACAGCAATCTGAGCCTGGAATTATCGGCTATTATTTTGGAAAATGTGTATCACAAAAGCTTTGAAACACTTCTTAATGAAAATATTTTTATTCCAGCAAAAATGACAACAACCAAAATGAATTTGGGAGATGGAGATTTTTTGGCAAACGGATATAACGGGAATCATATTTTGATGCCACATTTTGTCAATAATCTTTGGGGGACGGAAGGATATTTAAAATCTACAATGAATGATTTGACAAAACTCCTATCTTTTGAATTAGATTTAAAAAACAAAATAATTCAAGAATCTCAAAGAAATATTTCAAACAGCGACCAACATTGGTTTGGTTACTTTTGGGACGGAATTTTGGCGACTGAAAACGGAAAGTTTTGTCATAAACACGGTGGGGCATTCGGTACAAACACCTATTTTACAGTTTATCCAGAGCTTAATTTGGGGATTTCCATTGTAATAAATATTGCAGACGAAGAAACAGGATGGCAAATACTTAATACTGTTTGGGGAATAGCAGAAGATTTGCGAGATAAGCCAACTAAAAAAACAATTTATGGTTATCGAATGACAAAAGACAAAGTAATTTTCAATTACAGCCACAACAAAAAATTAGATGCAAAATTAATAAAAAGTGTCTCTGTTGTTGGTTCTTTCAATGATTGGAATCCAGAATGCAAAGGCTATCAAATGTTTTCAAAACGAAACAATATTTATGAACTTGAATTACCAAAATCGCAATTTGAAAAGGGTAAAACAAATGAATTCAAATTTGTAATCAACAAAGTTGGTTGGCTAACGACACCCAAAAACGCATTGAATATAGACAATACAGAAAACAGTAATTTGACATTTAAAATTGATTAAAAATGTCTGCAGCTAATCAGTGAACGGCCCACCACTCGAAGCTGATGAAAAGCGCCACTCATATTTATATTCATAATGTAATTCCACCTAGCTATAAGTCATAGTTTGCAGTTCCCTCAATTCGGAGTGAAAGCGTTCACTATCATTCACAAGCTACAAATGTTGCGCATATAAAGATTCAATATTACAATCATTTTTCTCGAGTACTCGTCTTCTTATTAAATTCAGCAAACTTTACTTGGGTGTCTGCTATAATCAACTTCAAAAGGTCTTCAGGAGCAATTTTCTGTTTGTTGAACGTTACAACCCAATAATTCAAATCCGGAGCAACTCGATTGTAGAGCTGTACATCATATTGACTGTATTTACGTAGCCATTGTGCCATAAAAACATTGCTATTCAATTCAATAATAATTTGACTGTCTATAGTATTATTAGTAGTTTCTTTTGATTTTTCTGGCTCATCTTCATTGGTACTTTTGGATTGATAAGCTTTCACCAATTTAAAATCAGGTGATTTAATAAGTGTTTCCATCTTCATCTGAAGTTCTAGTAATTTTTTAGGTCTATCGAGACTTCCCGTTACCACTTTAGTGGCATTTTCCTTATTATAAGCCATTGTGATGGTAGGCAGATCTGTCATATGAACCGGATATATGTCATCAAACCCAAAAAAACTGTCTTGATCAAAAGCTGCTTTCAGTCCTTCCAATTCTTTTTTAGATATTTTTCTAGCGTACAAACCATATTTCTCTACATTCATAATGCCTTCATAAACCACATACCCATTTTTATAGACATCAAGATTATATACTGAACATTTCCCAAAACATGCACCCTTTTTAAGGCTTAACACTACATCAGCTTTATTAAATTTAGTGACATCTTTTAACCCACTACAAGAAGCTAAAATAATAAAACCCAAGAATATTATCAATCTAAACATATCATTTTTATTTGGGGCAAAGATATAGAAACTTAGTCTATGAATAAAATTTTTCTTAGTTAGGACTATTTTACAAGGTATTTAGCATGGTTTTCATCAACATAATTGGCCAATGAACTCTCATTATTGAGAACAAAACATTTTTCAGTACTTAATCTGTGACTATTCAGGTCCAACTCCAATTCGGTAAAATATTAATAACCACTGATGTAAATCCTTTGAAAAAATGTAAAACTAAAGCTAATGACTTACTACTAATTTGCCAGAACCTAACAAATTGCCTTTACTTTTTACTTGGTAAGTATATAATCCTGTTACTAATTCTAAACTTTTTAAATCTACTGTCCCATTATCAACAAAAACGTTTCCTATGTTCTTTCCCAAAATATCAAAAAGAGAAACTTCTGTATTGCCATCAAAGTTTACACTTCCTTTGATATAAATCATGGATTTACCATCTGAAACGGTAGGATATAAATATATAGCTTCAATGTTTTCAGTAGTATTTATAATATAAGGATATGACGCTGTCACTTCCAAATCATCGAAATAAAAGCCGTCTCGTTGTTCATACTGATCTGTTTGTATCAAAAACCTAACCCACACTTCAGGTTTGCCTATAAAGTCTTCCAAACTTATCTCTTCTTTGACCCACTCAGATTGCGTTCCATCATACAATGGACTTCCAAACTGCTGATCTGATGTACCAGTATTGGTATATTTACCACATAAAGGAACAAAATCTACATTGTCCGTTGACACCAAAACCTGAACGTAATCATAATTATTTTCTAAATCCCATTTTGCATAAAAGCTGAGTAAAGCATGTGTTGCATCGGTAAGATCTATGGATTGATTAAGCGTAATAGTTGAGGAATTTTCATTATTATAATTGCCCAAAGGTGAGTCAGTCATACTCATCGGTGCACTAAAAAATTGATCAGTCGTTCCTGACCAACCCGACGTTTCAAATAATGATATGTCATCCGCACTATTCTTATAAATAGTCACAAATGGTTGTTCAACCCATGTTTTGGTTATTTCAATTTGTTTGGATATCCCTTCATTAGTAACTGTTAATACAAAATTTAGCACATCAGGTCTCGCTCCCTGTGCTACCAAAACGGTAAAAATAAGATTTGTACTTTCACCAGCCTTATTTATCAATATTGTAGTAGGTTGCTCCACTACCGAAACTCCAGATGTTTGAGCAGTTAGCCCAACAATACATGCTCCATCTTTAAGTCCTGCTCTATCCACTTTAATTACAATTTGATTGGTAGTGGCTGACAAAAAAGGTGTACCAGTTATATCTTTGGCGTCATAGTGACTTAGCGTCAAAAAAGCCGTTGACAAATTGGTCCACAAGCAAGACCTATTGAGGTAATCAATATCAACTTTTGCGGGCCAAAATGAAGGTCCAACTTCCGGTGTATAGGCATAAATAGGACTTTTCTCATCAATAGTTCCATACATCCAGTCATCACTATCTCCATTGACTACATAGCCTACCGTTTCAGTACCAGTGCCCATGACAAAATTATTTTCACTATTCATTACACTGCCCATCATTTTAAATAATTTATCTTCTGCTGTAGGCATATCATTAAATCCCCAAGGATGGACTAAATAATTTCCATAGGTATGATAGTTTTGAGCTATTTTGAAATTGTGTTGTAAACAGAACGATCTGATGGCTTTTGTCTCAGGCTCTGAAAAAGCTTGTGGTCCTCTAAATGTGGCGGAATTTGGATTGTTGGAAGACCCTTGGTTGTCTATTCCCCAAAAGTAACCATAATTTCGGTTTAAATCTACTCCTTTGAGTGCACCTGTTGTATCCTTCCACATATTCTTCCGCCATAAACCACCTCCATTTGGATTGGTCGTTTGATTATGAATGTAACCATCAGGATTCACACAAGGTATAAAGTACATAGCAGTTTCATTAATAATTTTGGCCACCAATGGATCTTTTTCATAATTTTCTAACAAGTACCATAAATAGAAAATCATTTGAGATAAACTATTCGGCTCACGAGCATGATGTAGCGCAGTATAGAGAATTTGTGGCTCGGAAGACTCATCAGTTTCTACATTATCTGATACTTTGATATAATAAATGGGCCTGCCGCCATAGGTTAAAAATGTATCAATTGGAACGCGTTGGAAAATAAGTTTCGGGTATTTTAAAGCCATACTATCCAATATATTAAGCATTTCGTCATAAGTAAAATAGCCATTCATACTCCCTACCCTATATTGTTCAGGAGTCTTATAAGGATATTCTCCTACTTCTATTCCTTTGCAATTCTGGCTTCTATTCATAACATTTTGTAGATCAGAACTTCTCGTAGGATTGACATACCAACTACTTACATCATCAATCAACACTTCCGTTTCGAAATGTAACTTATTAATAATTTCCATCTCTAATTGCGAAAAATCACTGATAAAATACCTGTTTTTAACAAAAATGCCATGATCTGTCTCCAAGCCTGCAGCAGCCAATTCCTTAATGTCACGACCTATTAAATTTATCTTCACTTTGGACGAAGGTTGCGCAACAGAATATGAAATACAAAAAACTATTAGTACACAAATACCTGTGATATCTTTAAACATAAAGTGTAATTATTTAGATTTTTTTTTAAATAATAATTATTATAATTTAACGATCTTCCCTAGACTAGTTTTGTTTCCTGTTTTGACTTTGTAGATATAAATGCCTTTTGGCAAACTATCCAACTGAATGGTTGTCAATAAATGATTGCCCAGCTGTTGCTGTTGTATCAATAATTGTCCATTTAAAGTAAAGATTTCTACTTGTTCAATATAGTGATCCCCTTGAGTTACCACAAATGTTACCAAATCATCTACAGGGTTAGGCAAAACTTGAACGTAAGGCAAATGAAAATCATCAACCAATAAAGTGAATGCTTGTGCACGCTTGACCGCTTCAAATGCATTTCCAATACCATATCCGTAGATCGCATTAGGCACATTTGCACCTATAATATTTTCACAATCGACCGTTGATACGCTAGGAATACCTGTTCCTTCAATAATATCTTCAATAGCTTCAACATTACCAGCTAATGCAGGATTGGCAGAAATAATCAAAGCTACTAAGCCAGCAATGTGTGGGCCGGCCATACTAGTACCACTAAAAGCTGCAAAATTGCCATTTCTAATGACTGATCTAACACTTACACCAGGTGCTGCGGCATTGGGTTTCAATCTAAAAGAGCTATCTATAACAACAGGCCCCAAACTACTAAATCCAGCAATATTACCATTAATATCAGTGGCACCTACAGAAAATGATGCTTCAAAAAAAGCGGGTGGCCCTGTTACACTACCGCACCCTTGATTACCTGAATTGCCAGCAGAAACTACAACAACGATACCTGATGCTTTAAGGTTTTTTACAATATCCTCCATTAAGACAAAATTAGAAGGATTGCATCCTTCTTCAACAGAGCAATACCAAGAATTATTAATAACATGCGGTGCTTGATCAGGATCTGGGTTTTCTCCATCCAAATTATAAGGTGCTAAAAACCACTCAAAACAATCCATATAAGTAGATGGTTGCCCCCATCCTCTATCCATATTGCGACAAGCTATCCATTTAGCAGCCGGTGCTACTCCTATAATATTTTCACTATCTTCTCCTACCATTGTACCCATAGTATGTGTACCATGATTGTTGTCATCACAAGGTTGTTTGGTATTGTATCCACATGGGTTCAGCACTGTGTCTGGAAACACAGGGTTATTTTTTATAATAGCGTCATGCCAATTATAATCATGAACAATATCCATACTGTCTCTATAACCTTTATACTTAGATTTAAGAGGACTGACTTCCCAATCATAGCCTGTATCTTGACCACCTACTATTACGCCTTGACCTCTAATTCCAAGTTGCCAGGCACTATCAGCCTTTATGTATTTAAGACCCCATTCGGGTTCGACTTCTCTTTGATGAACCTTTGTCTTTTCTATTTGATAGTCTAGCATCTTTATTGGAGCATCATCAATGATGTGACTTATGTCTGACCTTTGAGCCAAAAGCATCATTATATTGTAATCTGATGTAACTTTGATGGCGTTTGTTACATAAAAAGATCGGTAAGAGATACCATTGTCTTTTAATATTTTGATGACTGCCTGTTGTGATTTCTGTGCTTTATGAGTTAATGTTTGAAAAACGTAATTTGCTTTTTCATTTTTTGATTTAAATGGCAGTGTACCTTGAAAAACTTTGCGGTCTTTCATCAAAATTATATATTCAGCTTTCTTTTTACTTTGGAATACTGATAATAATGATGGATCAATTTTAGCATAGCTTTGAGCTGATAAAGATATAAAAACAGTTTGTATTAAAATTAAAACCAGCCAAATGGAAAATTTGTACATATTATAAAGATTTTGGATGTAAAAATAGACATTATGCATAGATTTTATAATTAAATAGGTATGATTTGTCGTTTATATGCTAAACTTTGGTCAAAATAAATGATTTTTGCATCATATAATTTGAATTTATTATATTTTTGCACTTTCAAAATTTAAAACATAGTGAAAAAGAGCACAGCAGTACTCCTTACAATCTTTAGTATAGTTCTTATAGATCAGTTAGTAAAGATATATATCAAGACACATATTCATTATGGTGATGGGTTTGACCTTTTAGGGATGTCATGGGCCAAAATACATTTTGTGGAAAATGAAGGAATGGCTTTTGGAATGAGTTTTGGAGGTTTGGTGGGCAAATATATCTTAAGTGTTTTTAGGATTATCATGACCATTTTTTTAATTTATATTTTAAAAAACCTCATAAAACAAGGAGAGACTTTAGGTCTAATCGTCAGTTTTAGCATGGTAATTGCTGGAGCTATTGGCAATTCTATAGACGGTATGTTTTATGGGCTCGTTTTTTCAGAGTCTGACTATCATGGTGGTCTTGCCACTATGTTTCCGCCAGAAGGAGGATATGGTGGGTTTCTCACAGGAAAGGTAGTAGATATGCTTTATTTTCCATTGATAGATACTATCCTGCCTGATTGGGTTCCAGTTTGGGGAGGAGAGCGTTTTGAGTTTTTTAGACCCGTTTTTAATATTGCAGACTCGGCAATCACAGTTGGTGTAGCGTCAATTCTTTTGTTTCATAGAAGATTTTTTAACAGTGAGCCTAAAAAAGAAATAAGTATCGAGACAGAAATTCCAGCATAGTCTAAAATATTCGTTTAATACGAGATATTGTATTATCAAACATTTTACAAATAGTCTCTCAAATATGGAGCTAACGTCCACTCTAGGATTTTGATTATTGTGTATTTTTTGATACTTTTAAGGTTTATTTTACCTTCCAATATTATCGGCTTAAATGGATTAAATTGTGCTGCGATTGTTTGGCCCCTTGTTTGATGATAATATTTGAGTGATTCTTTGACTACACCTGATTCTTTGGTAATAACCATGATTTCCGTATTGATATTTGCAGACAACATATCTAAATTATAACTTCCAATAGCTAATTCTTCATCATCAAAGATAAACATTTTTGTATGCAGGTATTGGTTTTCACCTTGAAATTCTAAAATATCAAATCCAAGTTGTATTAATTGATCTCTCTCTTTGTAATACACAGGTAGAACCAAATAAGAATCTGATGTCATCATAGAATTAGTGATAATCTGCACTTTAACACCACGATTTATAGCCTTTTGCAAAGATTGATATATTTCGTGACTAAACACTACATAAGGGCTTTCTATTAAGATTTTGTTTTTAGTTTTAGCGATTCTTTCTATGATGTATTTAGTGGTGTTTTTTTCGGTAAATTTATAACTATGTGGCCGGTCTATAACGATATCAGTATGCACTGCATTTTGATACTTCATAGATTTAATGGCTTGATTAATGGCCCCATCTTCAAGAAAAGGCATAGTCTTTAGTCCCGATAAATATTCACTGATGACATCTAAATTTTTCTTTTCTGAAAGGAATTTATCAAATTGAATCTCATCCAGAAGTGCACTAAACCACAGGTCTTCAAAGCTATCAACTGCTTGTTTACCAGATCTTCCAACAATGAAAATTTCTCTGTCTTTAAAATTGGTTTGATCACCAATGTAAAAGTAAGAATTGACAATATTTCTACCACCAACGATATACCTAAGGTGGTCACTTACGATTATTTTGGCATGCATCCTGATGACATTATTCAACATTTTTTTAATAGTAAATGAATTGAACACTTTGACCCTTATGCCCTTATTGATCAGATATGCCGTCAATTCATTGGGAATATGATTATTGAGTGCATCTACAATGATTCTTACCTTCACACCGCGTTCAGCAGCATTGATAATTTCCATTAGGGTCTGGGTTGAAGACTCATCATTGCCATATATGTAAGTCGCTATATCTAAGGTTTTCTGTGCATTTTTGATAATGGACAATCTAGCCTGCAATGACAATATTGGATCATCCAACAAGGAAACCCTATTTTGAGACAACCCACTTGAACTTGTGAAACTAAAGAATGCTACCAATACTAGAAGCTCAGTTATTTTCAATTTATTGCAACTTTGAATCCAATTCTAAACACATTTATACCGAAACTTCAGCTTTAATGTGTGGATCTGGATAATATTCAGATAAAATAAAATCTTCAAATTTAAATTCAAATATATTCTTCACCTCAGGATTGATAGTCATTTGAGGCAAAGATTTTGGACTTCTCATCAATTGTTCTTTAGCTTGTTCCAAATGATTATTATACAAATGTACATCTCCGAATGTGTGGACAAACTCACCATATTTGAGATCACAAACTTGCGCTAACATCATTGTAAGTAGAGCATAAGAAGCAATATTGAAAGGAACACCGAGGAAAGTGTCGGCTGATCTTTGATATAACTGACAAGATAATCTACCATCTGCTACATAAAACTGAAATAAACAGTGACATGGTGTCAATGCCATCTGATCTAGTTCGCCTACATTCCATGCATTTACGATCATGCGACGAGAGTCTGGATTAGTCTTTAAAGTGTGTACCAATTGTGCAATTTGGTCAATAGTCTCGCCGTCAGGTTTGGCCCAAGATCGCCATTGTTTGCCATAAACTGGGCCAAGATCACCATTTTCGTCTGCCCATTCATTCCATATCTTCACTCCATTATCTGTAAGATATTTGATATTTGTATCTCCATTGAGAAACCAAAGTAATTCATAAATGATAGACTTCAAATGAAGTTTTTTGGTCGTCAACATAGGAAAACCATCTTTCAGATCAAAACGCATTTGGTAACCAAAAACACTCATAGTCCCTGTACCTGTTCTATCTGTTTTTGAAAAACCATTATCCAATATATGTTGAAGTAAATCGTGGTATTGCCTCATCTTTATCCAAATTTATTCACAAAGATAAATTAAAATTTAAAAACTACTTTGAAAATGACAAAGCCAAATTTTCCATCATTTGAAGACATTTATTTAACTGGTCAATCATTACAAATTCATTGGCTCTATGTGCTTGTGCAATATCACCAGGACCACAAATCACAGTTTTGAATCCTTCATTGCTAAATTGGCCTGCTTCAGCTGCATAAGCTACAGTAGAAAGCGTATTCATTCCAGTTAAATATTGTATCAAGGGTACAATTTCCGAATTAATGGGTGTGCCCAATGGTGGTACTGGAGGATGATCCACCTTAGTCATTATGTAAGCATCAGGGCATTTAACTTGCATTTCAAGTTCTATTGTTTTACAGTAAGACTCAAATTCTGCTATTATATCTTCCACGTTATCCTCTGGTATCACACGAACATCCCAATAAAATGTACATTTGTCTGCAATGACATTTGGAGCAATTCCTCCTGATATCATACCTACATGCAAAGAAGTATGTGGTGGATAAAATAATGGGTTTAGTTTCCCATTTTTAATGTGCTCTTCCATCTTATTCTCGATCCATATTATCAATTTGGCAGCTATATGTACTGCACTAACTTCCTGTTTGATACGACTACTATGCCCAGCAGAACCATGCACGATGGTTTCCAATACACAGATACCTTTTTGACCTATGACAGGGTTCATCATCGTTGGCTCACCAATAATAGCAAATTCTGGGTTTTCTTGATAATCCTGATGGAATGCTTTAGCTAATGCTGGTCCTGCCAAACAGCCTACTTCTTCATCATAAGAAAAGGCAAAATATATTGGTTTTTTGAGCTCAACTGTTTTAAATGTTTCAATGCTGGCCAAGCAGCACGCCAAAAAGCCTTTCATATCACATGAACCTCTGCCATACAAATTATTGCCAATTCTTGTTAACACAAAAGGATCAGTCGTCCAATCCTGACCTTTTACGGGTACCACATCTGTATGGCCTGATAATATTAAACCGCCATCTACAGCGGGTCCAATTCTACAATGCAGTGAAGTTTTGTTTTTATCTTCATTAGGTACTAAATGATATGAAATATGATGTGTTTCGAGCAACTTTTGGATATACGACATAATCTTTAAATTAGACTGCCCTCCCAACACATCATAAGAAACTAAATTTTCTAAAATTTGGATTGTATTTTCTATTTTATGGTACATATCAACAGATTTATTAAGTGTTTAACAGTATATCTACAAATAAAAAAAGGGACATCCTTCATACAGAATCATCCCTTTTTTTATCTTATATTTCCTCTGCTGTATCTATAACTTAACTAACTTTTTACTCACAGATTGTTTACCATCTGTCAAAGTGACGAAATAAACACCTTTTGCTATTGACTCAGTATCTATTTCTGTTCTAGTTCCAGATAACTTACCAGTAATCAAACCACGACCAGAGATGTCTGTAAGTGTGTAAGTGGTTAAATTACTAGCATTGCCAGAAACCACAATATTAATACTTTGAGAAGTAGGGTTTGGATACATAAACACTTCTTGATCAAGATTAATATCATTTACACCACTTGGAAAATTAGTGTCAGCCAATATGTTAAAGTTTGTTATACCTATCCAACCACCTTGGCCATCATAAACTGTAAATGAAAAATAATCAGTTGCATCATTTGGAAATTTAGACTCATAACGCAATTTACTACTGTTGATATCCGCTTGAGTAAATTTAGCACCAGGTGCTATCACTATGCCATTAAAAGTAAGTACACCTTTTGCTGGCACTTTTACTAAAGTATAGATAATCTCATTTGCCGGATTATTATTATCAGAAGCTAACAATAAGATATTCGTAATAAATAGCTTGTCATTAGGATGTATTTTCAATGTATCATTTCGTACAATGAATGGTTTTTCTACGGTTAGGTTAGAACAAATCTCAAGATTAAGCTCTTGCAACTTTCCTCCTGAGCCTGATTGTTTGTCTTCAATCTTCAACTTCCAAGTACCCTTCATTTGCTCACCATTAAATATTTCTAACTTTTGAGCTGGTACGGTTGGGTTATTAGTCGCAGTTCTATACACTTTTCCTGAATTGATAGGGCATTGGAAAAAATTAGGTGATTGATCATCCAACCCAATATTAATGTTTTGTTGAGTACCACATTGCCTGTTCCAAAGCAAAGCTTCTTTGCCTGATGGTGCTACCAAATATGCCACTACATCCACCGACCTTGTATGTTCCGCTTTTATCAGTTTTATATTTACATCACTCACAGAACCTGAATCGGTAATTTCTAAAGGTAACTCAACGGTAGGTGTGCCACCGCTTGAAATCACTATAGATTGATCTCCAGAATTATACAATTTACAAGATAAAGCTTCCGTGATAAATGCACTTACATCAGACCATTCTCCATTTCTACAACCATTTAGGGCACGAACTCTCCAGTAATAGATAGTCGCTTTTCCTAATATTGTTTGGATACTCATGATACTGTCTGTTAAGACACTTTGTGCAACCAAACTCGCTGTTGAAAAATCAGCATTATTTGCCACTTGGATTTCATAACTTTTACCATCAACTTTTTTATTCCAAGAAAACTTAGGAAGTGCTGTTACTCCACTTTCGCCATTAGCAGGAATTAGGGTTCTTACATGATCTAAATTTCCTCCTTCAATATTAAACAAAATAACACGCGTAACAGTATCTGCTCCATCTGCATAAGCTTTGATGATAAGCTGACCTTTTTGGCTGCCAATCACATTGTCTGTATTGATAAGGAGTAGGTTACTTTCACCTACAGTCACTTTTTCTTTTTCAAAAGTAGCGATAGCTCCTACTGGCAAACCTGAAATATATTTGAATGTTATGTCACCTGTAAATCCAGCCAAACTTTCAGTAATAAAATTAACTTCAGCTAGTACAGGTTGACATATATTAATCTCACTCTGAATAGGGGCAACATAAATACCTGGAATGGTTGACGCTTCAATTCTGGAAGGCAGTCTAGAAGATGATAGAAAAATATTGTCCGCTGCTTTGATTACAATTCTAAAAAAGTTGGATATTTTATTAGGTATATAAATTACTTGACTACCATCATTCGGTACATTAAGAGCCAAAGGTACCATGTTGGCGTCATCGTTTCTTAAAGCGGAAGAAAATGAACCGTAAATGTTTACTAATTTACAATTAACCGGAGGAAGATCTGTTTTGGCAACGTCCCAAGTTACTTCTACCGCTTGCCCCACTTTAAATTTTGCATCCACTATTGGGTAAGTGATCGTAAAAGGCCCAGCAGCTGATGTAACACCCACTCTTAAGTCTTCCCAAACTACACCACCTGCTTGGATATTATTATCTCTTACAGTAAGTCTAAAATTAAGGTCTCTTGTCACATTAGGTAACACTTCCACTTTACTTGTAAAAATACCCGAAAGAATATCGTTTGCTCTTGGAAAAAATCTTACATCACCTGTTGCAGATGGTTTATATGATCTAAAAAGTGGTCCCATTGCACCATTGGTACCTAAAGCAACTTTCGGACCCAAATCATATTGCTCCCAACAGTAAGTCAAAACATCATTATCTTCATCAGTGGCACTACCTACAAGCTCAAAAGGTGTAGAGATGGGAATGGTATAGGATTGAGTAGGTACTTTTATTTCTGGAAAATGATTGGTAGTCACTACTTTATCAGAACAAGAAAAAGCATTTCCACCTTGATAGGTTTTAAGATACATTTGATCTAATGAACCAACATGAAAGTAATCATCATTATTGCTCATCACATCATCAGTTCCACACGAACCAGCATAAGACATAATAGTAGTGCCACTTCCTGGTTCAAAGGCGTAATTTGGTGCTCTTTGAGTATCTACGCCTTCATCGTCAGGTTGACAGATATTCCAAGTATGTGAGGCGTCAAATTGATGTCCTACTTCATGTGCCATCACCCTTGTAACTATATTAGTAAGATCGTTATCATTGTTGCAAGTTACACCATTACCTTTATTAGACTGGCATGCTGATCCACCTTGAGCCACACCTCCAATATCATTACATATATGCAATACATGGCCCACATCATAAGAACTAGCACCTCCAGTAATTCTTGGATTTATTACCCCAGTATTCGAAGGTAAAATAACTTTTCCACCACCTGTAACGTAAGGGTCTGACCCTGCATCCAAAAATATTAACTTATCATTGTCTTCAATCATCACAAATCTTATGGCCATTTCTTTTTCATATATGGCATTCATTCTTGTAAGCATAACATTCATATCAGCAAGACATTTCTCAACAGTGCCTCTTCTTGCTTTACTTCCCCACTCGCCTGTGCAAGCCATAGCTAGTTTAAATACTCTCAATTCTACCAATCCTGAACTTCTTGATGCTATAGGATTAAAATGAGTGGCATTCGCCCTTACTTTATCATCTACACCACACATTGGTGTATTTTTGTAAATGTCTGTTTTATGGTCTTTTACATCATAGACTATATAATCGTCAATGTTTTTTTCTGAGTAAGGGTCAATATACTTCTCACCATCCAGCGCATTGATTGCAGCATAAAACCCATTCGGCCCAACTGCAAATCGTATATTTTTTTGTTTAGAAATCTTACTGATCGCTAAATATGACTTTATAGAAGGAAACTTAGCATATAATCCTGCCTGCATTGATGGTGCTTCAAACACTTCAAATGTTTCTAAATTTCCATCTGACATGGGTATTTGTAATTCCAATCCTCTAGCACTCTCTCCCTCCATTGGTGTATTTTTTAAATATTCTTTAAGATTGGAAAGTTCAAGACTAAAAACGTGATATTTTTCTGGGATCACGGTACGCTCATCGTCATTTCTTAACGATATTTTGGATTCATCTTTTTTAGTCCAAAAATTTTGAGCTTGCAAATTGACAATGGTCAATAATAGTGTAATTGTTAAAAAATTCTTTATCATTTTATTTAGGTGATGTTTAAAAGGCTAAAATTAGAAATAAAGGTTAAGGTTTAAAAATATATTTTAAATTTAGTATTCCGTACGACTATTTTTATTATCATAAATGCAAAGATTAAGGTTGAAATTTCAATCTATTAATGTATCGTACTCATGCCGTCTAAATTAATAAGTTACGTTTAATTGTTTTTTGAATAATATATTTTAAAGTTTTTATGTACACTGTATAATTTATAAATAATAACAACAATGGACTTATAAAAGTTTCTTAATAACGTCCCATTTCTCTGTAATAAATGAGATGCCATCCTGATGACAATTTACTAAATCGGCGTTCCATAGTATATTGACCTGATGTATCTGAAATTTTTTCCACCACAATACCACCGAAATCAATAAATTCTCTGGAATAGGTCCCATTCATATCATCATACGGTTTATGAATTTTCCAGGTGTCTTGTGTCCACTTAAAGTTGGGGTCAGGAATCTCCAAACTATCCTGAATACTGCGAATGCCTTCTAATGGAAATACTGTATGCTCCATCTGAAATGTACTGTCCGCACTAAACTGATTATAAAATGCTTGAAATTCGGCGCTATCATATATGCCCTCTGATTTGGTGATATTAGCAAGTTCAGGTTTAGAGTTTTTACAACCTATGCAAAAATATGAAATAGTAATAACAAAGAAAAAAACTTCTAATTCTTTAATTTTCGAGCGCATAAACGAGAATGATTTGATCAATTTGACGACAAAATAAAGAAAAATTTTGGACAGTATCACCTTTTATTAAACTTCCTTCAAAAAAGAATCCATTTGCATTAAAAATAAAAGGCTTCACTTCCATGTCTTTTTTAAAATCCAATTGTTTTTTACCATAAGCTTTATACATGGCTTCTTTTGCTCCCCATACAACATGAAAATATAACATCGCATCTGTGGTAGGGATGTATTTCCACTCATTATCATTGATAAATTTGGAAGCTATCCGTAATATTTTTGGGACAATCACTTGTATATCTATACCCACCAATCGTATAGAACCGATCACAGCAGTATAATCTGAAGAATGACTGATAGAAATATGATAGGATGAATTTTCTAGATAGGGTTTCCCATACTCATCCTTAAGGCATGCGCCTCTTATTGATCTTTCTGAAAGAAGATGTAATAAATATCTAGAAGAAAGCCACTCCGTCCGTTTTCTTGCTTTCAATAATTTTAATTCTTCGATTTCAATAGAATATAAGTCCAAATTCTGTAGAAAAAAAGCATCATCTTCAGTAACTCGCCAAATACCGAATACGCCTTCTGGCTCTATCTTAGATTGTAATATTAGGCTCAAATCTATTTCATTAACATTTTAAAATAAAACTTATAATCCTATTCTTCGTTTTAAAGATGTAAAATTAATAATTGTTCAGTGTATTCAGACAAAATTTATAAAATAAACGAGCTTTATGGTCATAATGGTAGTATTTACGGCTTAACATATACAACATCTGACAATTTTTTTTATTCTGCAGGCGGGGATGGATGGATCGCTAAATGGCAAAAAGATGGACTAAGTAATGATGGTGTATTAATCGCAAAAACCGATACTAAGCTATTTTGTATTGCACATCATGAGCAGTTTGATTTGATAGTAGCAGGTGATATAAATGGACATTTATTTTGGATAGATACAGCAAACAATACCATTTTAAAGAGATCTATTGCTCATAAAAATAGTGTTTTTGATATTGTAATGTTGGATGGTGATCAAATGATATCTATAAGTGGAGATGGGTATATGACAGTATGGGATATCATGTCAAAATTGCCCATCATTTCGATAAAAATTTCTAATCAGGGACTTAGGTGTGCTATTTTTGACAATATAACTCGTCTTATATATATAGGCAGTAGCGACAATAATATTTACAATATACATAGAGATACTTGGAATATTGAAAATAAAATATCTCACGCACATCAAAATAGTGTATTTACTTTAGCATTATTAAACTCAAATACATTGCTATCTGGCGGAAGGGATGCCCACTTAAAAGTTAGGAATTTATCGAATCCAAAGGAACTTTCAGTTGATCTTGCAGCACATTGGTACACCATCAACAAAATCATTTATCTGCCTGAAATCAACATGATTGCCACTGCTTCTAGAGATAAAACTTTCAGACTTTGGGACGATAGAAGCTTTGAACCTATTATGACTATTGATGTGTTCAAAGGTGGACATCATCACTCTATTAATACTCTGCTATGGATGCCTAAAAACAATATATTAGCAACTGCTGGTGATGACCGAGTTATCAAGTTATGGAAAGTTGATCACCTCTGATCTTCCATACTCACGGTATTAATAGGCACAAATGTGGCTTTAAAGGATTCCAATTCATATGTATTAATAACATAAGTTTTTGATAATGAATCGTGCCAACCTCGTTCATTACCAAAAAATGAAATACCTTCAAATGGAATAATTCTAGCGAGAGTCCTTTTCAAAATACTAATTTTATTGGGATTATTGCCATTTTTATCTACTACCATAGTTTTTGAAATATACTTCCCTATAGTTCTTCCAGTAAAGTGCTCAAAAAAATAATAATATGGGATGAGGACTAAGACAAAGAACATTGCATCTTGATCACGAAGTAAATCTTCTAACCATATACTTTATTCTGTATGATTTAGATCAAAGCCATGAATCAAGTATTTATAAAAATATTGTAAAGTGGTAATAATTAATTTTATTACACCATGGTCCATCCAGAAATTGAAAAACCTATCTTGACTACAAACCACTAGGTCTTTATGAGCAAAATAGGTACCTGTTTTCATTTAAATGAACATTACTTAATGCCCAACTCTGCTAGCGTTTCAAGTGTAAGATCACCATAAGCTATTTTTTTTGCTCTCTGAAAGTCAGTAACAGAAAGTTGTGTTGCACTATCGTAAGTACCATTTACTGTTAAAGGATAACCTTTAGCAATTAGTGATGTCTGTAATTTGCTGATAAGATTTTTGGTTCTATTTTTTTCACAAACTATGGCTACTTTTGTTTGACCAGCAGGTCTTTTTTCCATTTGGACTCTTTCTTTACGTATCTCGTACTCATCAGTCAAGTCAGGTCCAGCCAATGTATATAGGTTCATAGTCACAGCAGGTATTTCTTCAAGGACACTAATGTAACAGTCTTCTATTTTGGGAGCGGTACAATCTTTATCTCTTCTTTTTACCATTTCCGACCTACCTTCCATTACTGTTATTTTAGTAACTGTCACATTCAATCCTGTGGTATCTGCACCTGTAAAAACATAATGCGTACGCTCTACAGTTTCCATAATTGGATCAATCTGCAAGTTTGCGTTACAATCTTTGGTTTTGTTAGACTGGGCGAGACATAACGCTGAAATACTGATACTTAAGATAAAGGTAAAAAGGCTTTTCATTTCTTGTGTGTTTTGATAATATTGAAATTGAGTACAAAAGTATAATAAATTTAACATTTACAAAATAAAAATATAAAAAATTTTAAAATTCAGTTCTTAACAAAACTAAAAAAAACTAATGTATTGAAAAAGTGGTGAGATTTAACCAAAACCATATTATATTTGCACCAAAATATGATCTATGTATTCTTACCGTTTGATTGCCAATATTTCTTCAATCATTATTATATGTTCGCTGATTGCTTGTGGTTCCAAAACAGTAGTGCCTGCACCCACAAAAGCTCCAGATATTGCCAAAAATTTCTATACAGACTTTGTCATTAACTATAGATTGGATAAAACTGGCTTGAAAGATACTTTTAATAACGCTATTTCAGAGGCTTTTAAAGGGAATTTTGATATCCCTGAGTATGATTTGAAGGTGACTTTAAGTAAGCCTAAACCTGCCTCTGTAGAGATGGAAGGTAAAAGTGTTTTAGTTGTAGTGCCTGTAGCTGTCAATGTAACAAAAAGTACTTTTTTGGCTAATCTAAATGCAAAAGGTATCATAGAGATGAGTTTTATCACTGACTTGGATATCGATAGCCTGTGGAATATGAAAACCAAGACCAACCTAACATTTCATAGATGGGTCGAAAAACCAAAACTATCTATCGCTGGGGTCAATATACCCATAGAAACAATCTCTGATGCTGTAATAAAAAGAAGTAAAACTATGATTGAGCAGACTATCGATGACTCAGTCAAAGAAAGTTTTACATTGAAAGCAAAAATGCAGGAGACTTTAGCCATGTTTGATCAACCCTTTAAGATGAGCCCTGATGTAAATGGATGGCTAAGCATTAAACCAGAATTATTTCAAATCAATAAAGTAGTTAATAATAAGTTTTCAGCTTTAGGTAAGATTAATATCAAAGGTCTCACTACATTTACAACTTACTTACCAGCTACAAAACCCAAAAATCAAAAGCTTCCTGCTGTATATTGGAACGAGAACATTCCCGATAGCACTGTATTTAGAGTATTGGCAGATATAAAAACAGCGGATATTAATCCAATGATCAAATCTAATCTTGATGGAAAAACATTTACAGAAGGTAATAAGTCTATCACATTGTCGAATATTGTAACTAATTGTGATTTTGAATATATGCGGGTTGTGGCGGATGTAGCAGGTACTGTAAATGGAATGCTAATCATTAAAGGAAAACCCAAATATGATGCTATACAAAATGAATTCAAAGTAGAAAACATAGATATTCAGCTAAAAACAAAAAATGTCATCCATAAAGCTGCCGCTTGGATTGGAGAAGGAAAAATAAGAAGCGAATTAGAAAAACAGCTAAAATTTTCAATAAATGCCATCATTAGTGATGCGCAAAAAAACATAGATAACCAACTCAAAGCATTCAATGCAAAATATAATTTGGAAATGAGAATCGGTATTGGAAGCGCTGATGTAGAGAGTTTTGAATTGAAACCAGGTCAAATAGAAGCCATTCTTAAAACTAAATTTTTTCTAGAAATGCGCATAAAGGATTTTAGATCATTCAACAAGTTTTGATCGTATATTTTCAATCACACCACAATCAACACTTTATGGACAAGATTTCAAATTAATCGTCTCCTAAAGGTTCAGATATCCGGAAAGCTAATAAAAAGATATCGGGAATATTAATTTTCGGTTTTAATAAAATCTAAAGCAACAGCATTAATACAGTATCTTTTGTTTGTTGGCTTTGGGCCATCATCAAACACATGTCCCAAATGTCCACCACATTTGGCACAGGTGAGTTCGGTTCGTGGATAACCCAAGTCATAATCTGTCTCTAAATGTAATGCCTTAACATCTGGAACGTCAAAAAAACTTGGCCATCCCGTTCCACTTTCAAATTTATATTTACTTGCGAATAAAGGCAAGCCACAGCCACGGCAAGTATATAGTCCTTCTGTTTTATTGTTCAACAAATCACCAGTAAATGGTCTTTCTGTACCTTTTTCTCTCAACACATAATATTCCTTTTCCGTCAACATTTTTTTCCATTCGTCAGCTGTCTTCACTATTTTATGAATGGTATCACCATGTATGTTTATAAAATAATCAATAGGCTCATTATTTTTACTAATATCTGATTTTAATGTACTTCCTTTCTTGGTTTGACAAGAAGTATTAGTAAAGATGACAATAAAAAAAGACCGAAAAAAATATACTTATTCATCAGATGATAATTAAATTAATGAGTTATTGAAATCGAAAAAAAACTATAAGTTAGTATTAAAAAAAAGAAAACTGCCCCATGCTTATTCTCTAATTATTCTATGCAAATCATGCTAAAATCCATCACAAAATTATTTAATTTTATTCTTCGCCACGCAAGCTTTTATCTTGCTTTTGGGCTAGTTTTACGAAAAATTTAATTAAATTTACAATCGATAGAAACACCAAATATCCAAAAGTAAGCACAAAATATAGCCAACTAACAGTACCAGCTTCGTAAATAGACACTCCACTAAAAGCCCAAGCTAATAATCCACCTATAACAAGTAATATCGCAAAGCTTATAATAGAATGTAACCAATACATATTACCGTCTTCTGCCGAAAAGCTTAAAATACTATTGACCAAAGAAAAAAATAAAATCATACCACATAATATTACCCAAGGCATAATATGGTTGGTGCTAGAATAAGGCACCGATGGCAAAAACACTGATAATCCCATCATAATTACGGCCAATAATGAGATCGCACCTAATTGCAAAAAAGGAGAAATTTTACGATCGAGGATAGATTTGTTTTGCATCAAACTATTTGTTTACAATTAAATGAAATTAAATAGAAAATGTTCATATTTTATTATTCAAAAACATGATTGGCCTGTTAGTAGCGTTTATAATGTCAAATGCTTGTATTTCTGATTTTAACAAGCCTAATTCAAACATCCTTTAAATAATATGGCATTTTAGTGCAATCAAAATCACTTATACCAATTTCAATCTTCTTATTAAAGCAAAAAAAAATGGCAAGCTACATGACTGCAACTTACCATTTTCTTTTTTTTTTGATACCAGCTAATTTGGTTCTATATTTATCCTATTACAGCTTTGTATTTGGATTCGATTACATTCCAATTGACTACATTCCAAAATGAAGCCACATAGTCTGCTCTTCTATTTTGATAATGCAAATAATAAGCATGTTCCCACACGTCCAATCCTGCTATCGGTGTGCCACCACAACCAATACCTTGCATCAGTGGATTGTCTTGATTGGCAGAACTACATATTTCCACCGAGCCATCTTTGTGTGCACACAACCATGCCCATCCTGAGCCAAACCTAGTCATGGCAGCTGCCGCAAATTTCTCCATAAATGTTTCTTTGCTGCCATAAGCTTTATCTATAGCATCTGCTAATGGACCAGAAAGTCTGCCGCGGTTTTCAGGGTTTAATATTTCCCAAAACAGACTGTGATTCCAGTGCCCTCCACCATTATTTCTTACTGGATTATTAGTCATATCTAAACCTTTAATAATCTCTTCTATTGACTTGCCATCCAATTCAGTGTCAACTATAGCATTATTCAAATTAGTAATGTACGCTTGATGATGTTTAGTATGGTGTATCTCCATAGTTCTTGCGTCAAAATGTGGTTCTAGCGCATCATACGCATAGCCCAATGCAGGAAGTGTAAAAGCCATAATTTTATATTTATTGTTGAAAGAATGATTTTATAAGATTAATAACACGATAAAAATGCGATTGTTTAAGATGATGTAATGAAATGTGCATTCCAATAGAAAAATCAAGTCCATTTACATACCTTCTAACTCAAATGCCAAATTTTCCCATTCCAACATTTTGTTTTCAAGATTATCTTGCAATACTTTATATTTTTTATTGGTCTCCATAAAATGTGGGTCAGTATAAAAATTAGGATCAGATAGTTTGATCTCTAAAAGTGCTATTTCATTTTCCAATTTTGATATCTCTCGTTCCAAAGTGTTTATTTGTTTTTTAATACGTCTTTCATCTTCAGAATCTAACTTTTTCACTACTTTTTCTTCATTAAGTAGTATAGTTGTTGCTGATTTTTGCAATTCAACTGTCCGCATATTGTCCATTTTCTTTTTGGAAAGGAAATACTCAATATCACCAAGAAATTCTTTAGTACTTCCATCCTTAAACTCTATAACCTTGGAAGTCAAACCGCTTAAAAACTCTCTATCATGCGAAATAACTAATAAAGTTCCCGTGTAATCAACCAAAGCATTTTTTAATATCTCTTTAGAATATATGTCTAAGTGATTGGTCGGTTCATCCAAAATCAAAAAATTACATGGTCGCATGATCAATGATGCCATGGCCAATCTGGCTCGCTCACCACCAGAAAGTACAGATACTTTTTTCTCAGCATCATCTCCTGAAAATAAAAATGAACCCAAAATATTCCTCACTCTTGATCGCATATCCTCTGGTGCTTTGTCTTCCATAACTTGCATCACAGTACTTTTCAAGTCTAAAAGCTCTGATTGATTTTGAGCGTAATATGAAAGGTGCATATTAGATCCTTCTTCAACTTTTCCAGAGGTAGCGGGCAATAAACCTGCGATAATTTTGGCCATTGTCGTCTTACCTTGCCCATTTTGTCCTACAAACGCTACCCTATCGCCTCGTTCAATAGTAATGTTCAAATCGTGAAAAACTTGTTTCTCTTCAAAAGATTTGGATACATTTATAGTTCTTATAACATCTCTTCCTGATCTTGGTACTTCCGCAAATCTAATATTCATGGCTTTGGTAACTTCAGATGGTGCGTCTATACGCTCTACTTTTTGCAATTGCTTTTGCATACTTTGAGCCATTTTGGTTTTAGTAGCTTTGGCCATGAACCGGCTGATTGTTTTTTCTTTTTGAGCTATGTCTCGTTGTTGGTTTTCGTAGGCAGACTGCTGTATAATTTTTTGTTTTTCCTTTTCTTCTAAAAATTTGCTATACTTCAGTTTATAATCAAAAATATCACCCATCTCTACTTCGATGATACGATTACAAACATTTTCCAAAAACTGAATATCATGCGAAATAACAATAACAGTACCTGGATAATCAACCAAATAATTTTCCAACCAAATAATAGATTCAATATCCAAGTGGTTGGTGGGTTCGTCCAGCATAAGTAAATCTGGCTTTCGCAACAACAATTTGGATAATTCTATTCGCATCTTCCAACCACCACTAAATTCTGAAACTTGACGCTGAAAGTCCTTGTCAGTAAAACCCAAACCTTTTAATATCTTCATGGTTTCCACTTCCAATGAAGACATATCGAAATGCTCTAGTCTTCCTGTCAATGATGCCAAATCTTCCAACATTCTACTATAAGAATCGCTCTCATAGTCTTCTCTTGTGCTCAATTCAATATTGAGTAAATCCAGTTGTTTTTGCAATTCAAGTGCTTCTTCATGACAAGACATAGTTTCATCCATGACGGTCTGGGATTCATTAAGTTCAAACTCTTGACGAAGATATCCCACTGTTGTTTTAGAAGGAAATTCTAATACACCACTATCAGGTTTGCTTTGACTAGCTATGATCTTAAGTAAGGTAGATTTTCCAGCTCCATTACGACCTATTAGTCCTATGCGTTCCTTTGGACTTATCATAAAACTCACATCATCCAAAAGGACTCTTTCCCCGTATTTTACTGATATATCTCTAACGTAATACATTTATTGCTATTGAATTTGTGATGAGAAAAAACTAAATTTCCATCTTAAAAAAGTTGCAAAATTACATATTTAACTTCACTTTTTCAATTTTCTGATTTTTTACAAGATCCTGTTTCCAGATTTGTTTGTAATGTACTAACTTGCAGCCTTTTACAATCCAATTAATTTAATTCACATGAATAAGGCTTTGAAAATCATTTTATTAATTTCAGTAAT
Organism: Saprospiraceae bacterium; assembly: GCA_016714785.1. GTDB lineage: Bacteria > Bacteroidota > Bacteroidia > Chitinophagales > Saprospiraceae > OLB9. Next base: position 60,385 of record JADKCC010000038.1, on the reverse strand, counting down.
AAATAATTTATGTCATGGTCAGAATTCCAATAAATCTTTAAATAATGATGGTAGATTTTATGTATATTGGGGTTGGAATCAATCTGTGTATAGTAAATCAGACATATCATTCGCTGGGGAAAATTATAATTTCTCTCTAGACAATGTAATTGCTGACGATAAGCCAAGCCCCTTTAAGATTAACATCTATTTAAACCCTGCGAATGCAACCATCCCGCAATACAACTTTCGGTTAGGATACTTTATCAATGAAAAATATAGTATCTCATTGGGTGCAGACCACATGAAATATGTAGTCCGACCAGATCAGACTGTAAAAATAAGTGGTCAAATAAGCCAAACTTTGACGCAATATGATGGACAATACGATGAAAAAGACATACAAATAAGGAGAGGGTTTTTAGAATTGGAACACACGGATGGACTAAACTATGTTAATACTGAGCTAAGAAGGCAAGATCTCTTGATGTGTTGGAAAAAAGTGGACATTCAGTTAGTATCTGGAGCAGGTTTAGGTATCTTGATACCAAGAACGGATGCCACATTACTAAACTTTGAACGCCATGACAAATTTCATATAGCTGGTTTTGGCCTAGGCGGTGTATTAGGTCTTCAATTTAAATTTGGTAATTATTTTTTCATACAATCAGAGTATAAATTGGGCTATGTCAATATGCCAGATATTCGCACTACTTCTTCGACATCTGATGTGGCAAAACAAGATTTTCTCTTTCACCAATTCAATATTTTATTCGGGAGCTATTTTGGCTTTAAAGGTAAAAACAGCAACGTTAACTAAATAAAAGTTGAGTAAGCTCCGAAAAGTATAATTTTGCCACAAAGGCACAAAAACATAAAAATCCCAAATTCCATATATGTTAATAATTAATACTTTATAAACCTTAGAGTCATAGATGCATTTCATCATTTTTGACTTTTAGGAGTGGGCTCAAAGTTTAAATATTTATTAGCTTATTATAAGCATTTCATCATATTAAATTGAAAAAATTGAGTTGGATAGTGTACAAGTTTCATAAATTGTAAGTTTTGCAAAATTTAGATATTTCCTGGCATTTTTGAGTTAGTTTATGATTGCTTCAGATATGTTTTACATTAATAAACTATCTAATGCAAATTATGTTTGTTGTTAAGATCAGTCAAACAACATTTCTTTAAGCTTGAAAATACATCATGACAAATATAGTTAATATAAATCAAATCAACACCTTAGGACAATTAAAATCCTCTGGTTATGTCTCAAGATCTATCAAAGAAGAAATGAGAAGTAATCTGATAACCAAACTTCGTAATAAAGAAAAAGTATTTTCAGGCATATTGGGATTTGATGACACAGTGCTACCAGATATTGAACGCGCCATACTCTCACAGCACAATATATTATTATTAGGACTCCGTGGTCAAGCAAAAACGAGAATTGCACGATTGTTAACTACCCTACTCGATGAGTACATGCCTATTGTCAAGGATTCAGAATTGAATGATGATCCCCTGAAACCACTTTCAAAGTTTGCACTAGACACTATTGAAACACTTGGAGATGAAACACCTGTCAGCTGGGTACATCGAAATGAAAGATACGTTGAAAAACTAGCTACTCCTGATGTAAGTATAGCAGATTTAATCGGGGATGTAGATCCCATAAAAGCTGCCAATCTCAAACTACCCTATTCAGATGAGAGGGTCATCCATTTTGGACTGATCCCAAGATCACACAGATCTATATTTGTCATCAATGAATTACCAGATTTACAAGCAAGGATACAAGTGTCTCTATTCAACATTCTTCAAGAAGGCGATCTGCAAATCAGAGGTTTTAAATTAAGATTACCTTTAGAAATCTCCTTTGTATTTACAGCCAATCCGGAAGATTATACCAATCGGGGAAGTATTATCACACCTCTAAAAGATCGTATAGAAAGCCAAATATTAACGCACTACCCTCGCAGTATTGAAACGTCAATGTCTATCACAGGACAAGAAGCTAGATTGAGTAAGGATCAATATTCTCAGATCACGATACCCTTTATGCATCGCAAGCTAATAGAAATGATTAGTTTCAATGCTCGTGAAAGTGAATACGTGGACGCAAAAAGTGGCGTATCTGCCAGACTAAGTATTTCGGCCCTTGAAAATCTATATAGCACTGCTGAAAGAAGGATGCTTCTCAATAACGAGCAACAAACATCTACCAGAATAACTGACTTTTGGGGCGTTATACCAGCCATCACAGGTAAGGTAGAGTTGGTATATGAAGGCGAACAAGAAGGTCCTTACAATGTAGCCATGCATCTATTGTTTAAGGCGTGTAAAGAGCTATTTTTGGAGCATTTCCCCAATCCAAACCAAAAACTCAAACGAGATCTTAAAGATGAATATGGAGTCATTAAGGCATATTTTTCTGGAGGAAATTCCGTAGAATTATTGAATGATGAAAATGACGACTTATATGCAAAAAAAATAAATCTGGTAGTTGGATTGCAAAAATTTACAGAATCATATATGAAACATGGAGATGACCTCCTTCCGATGATGGAATTAGTTTTGTTTGGACTGGCAGAAACAGAAGTGATAGGCAAAAATATTTTGGAAAATAGTTTGGAGTTTTCAGACCCACTTTCCGATATTTTGAATGATTTAGATAATTGATAAACTAACCATTTAAAGGAAAAAATACTTTGAATCAAATAATCTATCATATATTCTCTTAAATTGTAAATCACCAAATCCATAAATTCCTTCTCTATCTGAAAACTTCAAAAAAATATCATAAAAATCAGTAATATCCTCATCCAATATTTCTTTTATTATTTTCTCAGGCCGACCCAAAGTTTGATCTAAAGGAAATCGGTCAATATGGGCTTGACAAATATCTTCTAAACATTTAAAACATTTTGATTCAATTTGGGACAATTCCATCAATGTATTAAAGTCGTCTTTTTGATATGCCTTCCATAATTTTTTTCCTAGCTCAAAGTCACTACGCGAGAATTGAACTTTTGAATAATATGCTTGTTCAAGTTGCTCATTATTTGCTATTCCAAAACCTTTCCACATATTATCATCATCGTTTATAGCTGGGAAAATCCTAAACAATTTATGTGTCGAAAATGAGGGAAATATGGAAAGTATAAACCACATATTGACCTGACAAAACAAATCATTTTCAAACCATAGACAAATTTGAGAATTTTCAGCAATTGCAGATAATTTGTTAATTTCCTTGACTGTTTTACAAAAATATTCATCAGTTAAAGTATTATAATTACCAGCCATATAATCCGCTCTTACAGCCCAAAAGTCAGCAATGCTTTCCGCATTGACCGGCCCATCAATTAAACATTCTCTGAAAACAATGAAATTTTGAGTGACTGAAGTACGTTTTAAGTTTTCTGCCAAACAGTCTCCATTTAATATATGAAAAGTTGCCATTTTTTTGAATATTGAAAAACTTTTATGTCATGCTTTAGGTAACCTTTTCTTCATAGCCAAAGTAGCAGTATTGAAGTATTTTGACTCATATTATTAAATGTTAAAAACGCTATTAAGATGATTGATTTGTATTTCATTGCCCAATACGATTACGCGCCCTTCGTACTCTACAGGGATATTAAATGCAGGATTGATAATGTACTCTCCTAGGCTAGTTTTATAACCAATCACCGTACATCCTGTTTTTTCTTTTATAGCCAATTCGTCTAGGGATTTTACACCAGCTTGCTTAGAGAGAATTATTTCTTGTATTTTCATATTCCCATTGCTTGAGTCTGAAAGATTGTCCATAAATTCTATCAGGTCTGGTGCGACTATGAGAGATGCCATGTGTTCTCCACCTATTTTATCTGGCATCACTACTTGTTGTGCGCCAGCTATTTTCAGTTTTTTTATACTCGAATCTTCACTGGCTCTACTATATATTTGAATGTTTGGACTCAACTGTTTTGCAGATAGTGTTATGAAAACATTGTCAGCATCAGATGGTAAGGTGGTTATAAGGAAATCAGCTTGACTGATACCTGCACGGATCAAAACTTCATCATCAGTCGCATTGCCATCAATATATAGTAAACCTTCTTCTTCTAATTGTTTGATTGTTACCGTATTCTGTTCTATTATAACAAATGGTTTATTGTAATTTTGTAATTTGATAGCAGCCTGTCTTCCATTCCTACCATATCCACAGAGGATGGTGTGGTTTTTTAGTGTATTTATTTTTTGTTGCATTTTCTTTTTTTTATAATTGTCTATGGAATTGACAGAAACAATAAATGCTGAAATGGTAGTAACAGCATAAGCAAAAATAAAAATACTCAGAAGTATCAGGATGGACGTAAAGATTTTGCCCGCAGGATTTAAGGGATTTACTTCGCCAAAGCCTACGGTACCAACTGTGATCACTGTCATATAGATTGCATCCACAGTGCCATATCCAAATAAAAAGATATAGCCCAAAATACCGAAAAGCAAAAGTAAACCCATAAGGACGATTGCTCTAACTAATCCAGCGTTTAAGTATTCATTTTTATGCTTATTTTGATTGACCATCCTATCTCATCAAGGTGCTAATCTCTCGATGGCCCAACCACCATCTTCATGTTCGCTATAGAGGAGCCTATCGTGAAGCCTATTTGGTCTGCCTTGCCAAAATTCAATCTCCACGGGCATCAATCTATATCCTCCCCAGTTTTCTGGCAAAGGTATTACTTCAGTATCCTTAAATTTTTCTTGCATAGCGGCTAGATTTTCTTCAATCACAGCGCGTGAAGTGATGACTTGGCTTTGTGGTGATACCCATGCGCCGATTTGACTTTCTCTAGGTCGAGTATGGAAGTATGCTTCTGATTCTTCTCTTGATACCTTACTTATGGGACCACTGATGCGTACTTGCCTTTCGAGCTCCAACCATAAAAATACCATAGCGCCTACTGGAAACTGCTTGATATCTTTGGCTTTATCACTTTTGTAATTGGTGTAAAATACAAAACCACCGCTATCTACGCCTTTTAGCAAAAGCACTCTTGCAGATGGCGTGCCATTTTCCCCTACAGTAGCCAGGGTAAATGCATTCGGCTCCAAAACACCTGATTCACTCGCTTCATGAAACCAAACTTCAAATTGTGCTAATGGATCTACCAAAGCATTTTGTTCGGATAATTGATGTTTTTTGTATTCTTGTCTTAAGCTTGCGTAATTGCTCATAACGATTGATTGTTATATATATAAAAAGAAAACAGAATCAAAAGTTTCATGTGTGATATAAAATCTTTTGATTCTGCAATTATTTGTATTACTTGTAAGTACCGTTCCAGACAGGTCTGCCAGTGATCCATCTCACAATGTACATGATACCTACAAAGATAAAGAAAAATGGTCCAGCAAATCCAAGCAATGCGATGAATTTTGTACCATAAAACTTCATCATTGGTCTTCTCAATCTTTCAGACATAACGTACATGCTCGGTATCATCAATAATGTCAAGAAAAACGATAATATCAATCCAAAAATGATCGTCCATGCCAATGGTCCCCAGAAAACCACACTGTCTCCACCTAAGAAGATTTTAGGATCTAAATGCGTAAATAATGACTCAAAATTGATGTTAAATCCAACTGCCAAAGGCAATAAACCAAGAATGGTTGCAATGGCCGTCAATAGCACAGGAATGATACGAATCTTTCCAGCTTGTATTGTTGCTTCTCTGGTCTTCATCCCTCTTTCTCTCAACTCTTCTGTAAACTCTATGAGCAAGATACCATTTTTGATTACGATACCTGCTAGACCGATCACACCGACCAAAACCATGATCGTAGGCATAGTCATCCCCGTTATGGCAAACCCAAGGAATACACCAATGATAGAGAAAAATATCTCTGTCAATACGATAAATGGCTTGCTCAATGAATTGAACTGCATCACTAATATTAAGAATATAAGTCCCAATGCTAAGATGAATGCCATACCCAAAAATGAATTGGTTTCTTGTTGTTGTTCGCTTTCACCACTTTGGATGATGTTCACACCTTCAGGAATGGTATATTTGGTTTTGAAATCATTGATTTTGCTTCCCAGCGCTGCATTGATAGATGCTACTGCAGAAAGGTCTGTGACTGCTGATTGTAATTGAATGGTACGTTTCAGGTTTTTACGTTTGATACCACCTGATGAACTCGTAAAGTCAAATTTTGCTACTGTACTGATCGGAATTTGTTTTATTCTTCCAGTATTAAAATCTCTGAAAGTAATACGCATATTCATCAAACTTTGAAGATTATTACGCTTCAGCTCGTTGTATCTCAATTGAATTTCAAATTCGTCTTCACCAGATTTCAATTTACTTACCTTCCTACCGAAAAGCGCCGTTCTGATGGCATTACCTACTTGCGCGGTATTGACACCTTCTATAGCTGCTCTTTCTTTATTCACATTGATAGTGACTTCAGGATTATTTAAGTCAATATCCATGGCGAGATTTTCAACACCATCTACCTTATTGACATCTAAATAGTTGTAAAGATCTGTTGCTACTTTGGCGTTATCCTCAAAATTGTCTCCGAAGATCTCAATATTTACAGGTGGGTCAGTTGGAGGACCTGAACCTTCTTGTTCTACAGTGACTTGTGCACCAGGAATATTTTTCACTACTGCGCGTATTGAGTCAAGATATGGCAATGTCGGTATATCTGGTCTTTTTGCAAATTCTACAAATGATACCTGTATCCTTCCTAAATTGGTTTGAGTACTTCGGTTATTGTCCATCGGATTATTTGCATTCACCGCTACATTGGACAGGACACTTTCTACGATAGAGCCTTCTTCAGTAGGTTTAAGCGTTTTTAATGCATCAAATACTTTGACTTCCAATTGTTTCAGTACTTTGTCAGTTTCTTGGGCATTGGTACCTATCGGCATTTTTAGATAGACATAGATCATATTCGGCTGACCACTTGGGAAAAACGGAAAATCTGGTTTACTCCCAATCAACATCATTAATGAAATTCCAAATAATATAAATGTACTGATAAAAGCTACTATAGGACGTCTGCCTTTGAGCAACCATCTCAATAAACCTTCATATCTATCCATCAAGTAAGGCAATATTTTCTCTTGGAAGTAGTATATCACATCTTGCATTACATACACGTGGATAATTGTCAATACGGAGAATAGTAACAAGAAATTTCCTTTACCTGGACTACCTGTAAGATGGAATAATACTCCTAAAGCTATCATCAACCAAAACCACCATCTCTTAAAGATAGACGACTTCGGTGAATCATACGCTTTACCCTCAGGTTTCATAAAACTGACTGCAAATACAGGGTTCATGATGAAAGCCACGATCAATGATGCAAACAATGTGAATATCAACATCACAGGAAGGTAGATCATAAACTTACCAATAATACCTTTCCAAAATATCAATGGGAAAAACGGTGCAATGATGGTAAGTGTTCCAGCCAATACTGGTATAAATACTTCTCCTGCAGCAGCTTTGGCGGCTTTTATGATGGGTGTTTTGCCATTTTCATAGAGTCTGTGTGTGTTTTCAACAACCACAATGGCATCATCCACGATAATACCTAGCCCGAATAAGAGGGCAAATAGGACTATGAAATTTAATGTAATATCTGACCCAACAATAAGCTCTGCAAATGGCAAAAATAAAAATGCTATAAATACGCTTAATGGTACACTCAGTGCTACGAAAAAGGCATTCGTGACACCCATAAAAAACATCAAAATAACCAATACCAACAAGAAACCAATAATAATGGTATTGACCAACTCCTCAAATGAAGTGGCTGCTTGTTTACTTTGGTCTCCTGTGACGACAACATTTAAATCTTTAGGCAATTCATCGATTTGCATTTCTGCGACCAGGTCTTTTATTTTGCCAGCACAGTTGATCAAGTTTTCGCCAGGACGTTTTACAATGTTAAGAGTGACCACGTTTTTACCATTCAGTCGGGCATAACTTTCTGTTTGTTTTACAGTATCTTTGATTTCAGCCACATCTTTTAGATAAACAGATCCACCACCTGGCGTTTTGAGTATGATACTATTTAGGGCGGTACTGTTTTCTATTTGCCCTTTTATTCTAAGTGTACGGTCCATGGTGCCCACGCTGATTTTACCACCACTAATATCCATATTTTCATACGCTACAGCATTGGCAATATCATCAAAACTGATCAATGCTTGTTCCATTTTGAGTGGATCTACATTGATTTGGATTTCTCTTTCTGGCGCACCGACTATCTCAGCACGTGTTACTTCTGAAAGTGTTTCAAATTTATCTTGCATTTTTTCAGCATACGCTTTCAGTGCTAGTCCGTCATAATCACCACTGATATTGACAAACATAATCGGCATGTCTGAGAATGCAAACTCTTGTACGTTAGGTAATTGTGTGAGATCGGCAGGTAAGTCAGTTTGGGCTTTATCTACAGCATCCTTTACCTTCTGTTTAGCTATTTCTGGCTTGATGTCTGTATCAAATTCTACAATAATCAAACTGAAATCTGTCTGTGATATTGAATTGATTTTATTGACCTTTGCACCAGAGATACCTTTAATTTGTTTCTCAATAGGTCTTGTTACTAGATTTTCTATATCACTAGGCGAGTTACCTACATATACAGTCGTTACCGAAATAGTAGGAACGACAATATCTGGAAACTGTTCTTTAGGTAGTGTAAGGAAGATATACATCCCGAAACCCGTTACCATCATCGTGATGATATACAAGGTCGTTCTATTGTCCACCGACCAGCTAGTGGGCCAAAATTCCTTAAACTTTTGTTGTATTTTATTTAAATGATTGGACACTTTTGTGAAATTTTATATGGTGATGTAGGACTATTTTTGACTATCTTCGATTAACTGACCTTCATATAAATTTTGGTGACCTTGGATGATGATTTGATCACCAGAAACTAGTCCAGACAAAATTTCTATATTATCATCATACAATTGACCTATCGTAACTGGTTTTTTGACCGCTGTTTTTTTGCCATCTTTTACTTGAAGAGCATAGATGTACTTTCCTTTTTCATCCGTTTGGATAATGTTGACAGGAATCACCATCGCCTTTGCATTAGAATGGTTCAATATCTTCGTATAAGCTGACATATTTGGTTTTAGACCAGCTGAATTTGGTATGCTACACTCTGCTGTAAATCCACGCGATGATGCATTGATAGATTGCGCTATACGGTCTATTCTTGTTTCAAATGTCTTTGAAATAGCAGGGATTTCTACCAGTACTTTAGCCCCTTGTTTGATAATACCCGTATAATTTTCAGGTATTTCGATGTTGATAGACAAGTTGGCATTGTTTACGATTTGGATTTGTGGTCCTGTTGCACCCATACCCGTGAAAAGTTCGCCCACTCTAATATTGACAATATCAGCTACACCATTTTGATCGGCATATACTAGGAATGTTTTCAACTGTTCTTCTTGGGTTTTAATTTGGTTTTCAAGTGCTTCCACATTGTTTTTGGCAGTAAGGAGTTGCACTTCGGTACCAATATTTTGATCCCAAAGATTTTTAGTACGATCATAAATGTTTTTTGCCAAGCCCAATTGCGTTTTGATAGATTCAATACTTTGTCTAAGCACCTGATCATCCAATTTCATGATCAATTGACCTTTTTTGACATTTTGACCAGCTTTTATATAGAGCTGTTTTACATATCCACCCATTCCGTTTCTAGGAGCGACATAAGAGATATTTTTGCTGCTTACCACACCTTGTAGGTCTATGTAATGGTTAAAACCTTCAGGAGTCAACGTAGCTGTAGCTACCAATTTCGGTTTGATACCACGACTCGGATCCAACTTTATGATCTCGTCTTCCGTCGTTTTGATTTTGGCTGAAAGTGCTGCCATCTCTGATTTCAGCGTTTCCAATTCCTTCAACTTAGCATCAATTCCGGTGGTTTGTTCAGGTTCAGAACCACAACTCATCAAAGCAAGTATAATTATTAATACACTAAATTTTGCGTTCATGATATTTTACGATTTTGTTTTGATTTATTATAATTTACCTATTGATTTTAGATAGTTGACTTTTGCTATATAAGCGTCATACAGTGCTTGGAAATAACTTCCATTGGCTCTTTGGACTTCCGTATCTGTCTGTAATACTTCGAAACTTGAACCTAGTCCAGACTGATATTTTTTAGTCGTACTTGTAAATACCGACTCTGCCAATTCCATATTTCGTTTTTGAACTTCTAGGTTTAAAACTGCATTGGTAAGACTATTTTTTGCAATATTATTTTCTAAGTCTATGTATCTAGATAATTCTATAGAAGTATTCTCAATTTTTTCCAGTTTCAATTTAGCTTGTTGGATTTTGAACTTTTTCTGGCCACCATCATAGATAGGTTGTTTGATCGAAAGTCCCACTAACCCTGTATTAAATGCAAACCAAGGACCAGAACCATTCACATCATAAATGTCATTTTTCTGTCCACTTCTTTGGAATTGATAAAAAGCAGCCACAGTAGGGAAATATGCCATTTTTGATCTTTTTATGTCCAATTCCTGCAGCCTTTTAGCTATACTAAGCAATCTATATTCGCTTCTGTCTTGATAATTTACATCTTGACCAAATTTGACAATATCTGCTTGAAGGGCATTAACATCTAATTGATCTGTCAGGACAACAGAATCTTTTTGAGAAATACCAAGCGCATTTTTTAATACTGCAAGATTGATCGCAATACCATTATTGATTTGATTCTGAGCTGTTTTTGTATTGTTCAAGGTTACACTCAATCTATCTACATCCAATTTTTCTACAAATCCATTTTTATACATTTGCCCCATTTCGAAATTAAGCTTGTCTAGTCTTTGCATGGTTGCATCTATAACAGACTTTTGATTTTGAGCTACTAATACCGAGTAATAGGCTTTTTGCACTGCTTCTTTGACCTTTTCTATAGCCACTTCTGTATTTCCTCTTGCAAGGTCGAGTACAGACTGACGAGCTTGCAATGCCACGAATACATCAGGTTGGAATAATAGCTGCTGCACTCCAACGCCGTATTGGTAATTTAATGGTGCTACGAATGATACCGCTTGGATGCCAAAAGACGCATTACCCACATTGATGGGATTTCCATTATTATCTCTGACACCTTCTTTTTCTAATACTTGATATATAGAAATATCTGATGATGGAAATGGAATTTGTGGTACATTGGTGTAATATGTTAGTTGTCCATCAGCCGCTATTTGTGGAAGCGCTGATCCTTTGATTTCATTATTTTGAGCAAGTTGAATCGCTTCATCGAGTTTTAAATTTTGAATCTCAATGGCATTTTTGATAGCTGTCTCCACGGCTTCATTGAGAGAGAGTTTTCTAACTTCTTGCCCAAAAAGATTGGACGCTATCAGAGCACACAAAATGATTAAATATGATCTCATAAATTAAAAAAAGTTTTATGTTTTTGTTGAAATAATTGGTATCCTTCTGGTGAAACTATGCCATGGATATGGTAACTAACTAATTGTTTGAATAATGTGACCCTGTCAAAAGTAGCTACAGGGAAGTTGTCCGCATCCACGATACAGTTTGATTTGGCTACATATAATTTGGAAACAATTTTGGGGTCAAAGTTGGTCCGGTACAATCCTTCTTTTTGACCGCGCACAAGGTTATTATGTATCGTATTTTCTATAAATTTAAAATGTTGCTTCTCGATCTTGTTCCACAATTCAGGGTGATATTTTTTCAGGTCAAACACCAAAGATGGTGTCATATCACAAAGAAAGGTGAGGATATGCTGGCTAATATTGACCATTTCTTCTATGGCGTCTATCGAGTTACTTTGAATTTTTAATATTTCTTTTTCATCTGACTCCAAGTGTTTTTCTACAATATTGCTGATGAGTGATTCTTTGTTTGCAACACAATTGTAAATGGTTTTTTTAGAGATGCCAAGCTTTCTTGATATGTCATCCATAGAGACACTTTTTATTCCGTATTTCAGAAATAATTCAAATGCTGATGAAAGTAAGGTATCTTTTATATTCATGATGCAAAGGTAAACTTTGGAAACTTTATATTGTTTAAAAGTTTCCAAAGTTTAAACGTCTTTAACATTTTGTTTGCAAATCTCATGGACGTATTTGTCAATATTGATAAAGTTTACTTATGTAAATTACTCATAGCCATAGACAATATATCATATTGTTTTTGAAGGAAATATAGTCGATTTTTGTGATTAATTTACTAAAGATTTAAATGAAAACAGTTTTGGTAGGATATTTGTAATCTAAAACCTGTAAACAATCACAAAACAAAAAATATACTTATGCCTACACCACACATTGAAGCCAAAGAAGGAGAGATTGCAGAATCCATTCTCTTACCTGGAGACCCTTTGAGAGCTAAATATATTGCAGATAATTTTTTGACTGATGTTGTTCAGTTCAATAGAGTACGTAATATGTTAGGGTTTACAGGTTTATATCAAGGTAAAAGAGTCTCAGTAATGGGTACAGGTATGGGCATGCCTTCCATAGGCATATATTCTTATGAATTGATTAAATTTTATGGTGTAAAAAAGCTTATCCGTGTTGGCTCAGCTGGTTCAATCCAAGAGAATGTAAAAATAAAAGACATCGTAATAGCACAGGCTGCATCTACCAATTCAAACTTTAGCAAACAATTCAGAGTAAGGGGAGAAATTTCCGCTATTTCTGATTTCAGGTTATTATCTGCTGCTGTATCTCGTGCGGAAGAGTTAGACCTACCACATCACGTGGGCAACATTATGAGTTCTGACACATTTTATGACTTTGAAAAAGGAAGTTGGAAAAAATGGGCCAAAATGGGTGTGACTTGTTTGGAAATGGAAGCTTACGCTCTATTTCTTACTGCCATGTCTCTCAAAGCATCTGCCTTAACTATTTGTACTATTTCTGACTCACTCATAACTGGTGAAAGTATGGATCACCATGATAGAGAGTCTGCATTGGGCCAAATGATTGGTCTGGCTTTGGATATTGTCTAAGCTGTAAAAATTTGTTGAATTTAAAGCCTAATTCCTAAAAATTGTCGCATAGATGTCATGCGTTTATTTTTTCATCATAAATATTTGGCGAATAAATCAAATTAAGTAGTTTTACAGTCCGTAACAATTACTTATGCGATATTTTCATTCAACTATTTTTATATTTCTGTTCTGTACTCTAATGCAATTAGATGCGCAACAATCCCTATGGTCACCAGTATCCACTCAACTAAGAGAAGCTAAAGGGAAACGATATATTTTACCAGAAAAATATATCACCTTACATTTTGATTCAGAAGGTTTTAGAAACATATTTATGAAACCCAATGTAAATTTTCAAAATCATGAATTAGCGGTACCAATGCCCAATGGCGATTTTATTACATTTTCGATCCATGAGACGCCAGTATTTGATGAAGAGCTGATGAAGAAATACCCTGGTTACACTTCCTACACTGGTACCAATCAAGATGGAGACAGATTGAAAATGAGTATTTCACCTTATGGTATCCACGCTATGATTTTATCTAATAAGTATGGCCATATTTTCATTGATCCATATACTTTACATGACCATCAGGATATTTATCAGATTTACAATAAAACAGACTATAGAAAGAAAAAAGGTAATTTCACATGTAGTATATTGTCATCTAATGACCATTTGGAACTTAATGATGTTAAAAACGAGGCCTTGAATACATTGGGAGAAAGATATGCTGGAGATTGCCAACTACGATCATATCGGTTGGCTATTTCATGTACAGGCGAGTATGCAGCTTTTCATGGCGGAACAAGAGAAAAGGTGCTCGCCGCCTATAATAATACAATGACAAGAGTGAATGGTGTTTATGAAAGAGATGCTGGCATCACCATGAAACTTATAGGTGATACAGATAAAATAATTTATTTAAATGGAAATACAGATCCTTTTACCAATGGTGATGGTGAAATAATGTTGGATGAAAATCAAGCAACCATTGATGATGTAATAGGTAGAAACAATTATGATATCGGTCATGTATTTAGTACTGGTGGAGGTGGGATAGCTCAGCTGAGATCACCCTGCTCTAGCTCCAAAGCTATGGGCGTTACTGGGCAAACAACGCCTGTAGGAGATCCATTTGACATTGATTATGTGGCTCACGAAATGGGGCATCAGTTCGGCGGGAATCATACACAAAATAATAGCTGCCAACGTTCAAATCAAGCTGCCATGGAACCTGGAAGTGCAAGTACCATCATGGGCTATGCCGGTATATGTGAGCCTAATGTTCAAAACAATAGTGATGGTTATTTTCATGGCCATAGCATATTTGAAATATCCAATTTTGTAGTAGCAGGAAATGGTAATACTTGTGCCACTATCATTCCAGAAATAAATTCCAGACCATCAGTTAGTGTTTCCAAAAACGAATATACTATACCCAAATCCACATCTTTTGCTTTAACTGCCTTGGCCCAAGATTTGGATGGTGATCAAGTGACTTATTGTTGGGAGCAAATGAACAATACAGTAGCAACGATGCCACCAGTATCATCAAATACGGGAGGCCCAGCCTTTAGATCTGTCAATCCAAGTACTTCGCCTACTAGATATTTCCCTGACTTATTAAAAAAATATGGACAATGGGAGGTCTTGCCATCTGTAGCTCGAGATATGAATTTTAGATGTACCGTACGAGACAATCATCTGCGTTTAGGCTGTACTGATGAAGTCGATGTGAAAGTAAAAGTATCTGCCCAAGCTGGACCTTTTAATATTACATATCCTAACACATTATCTGTAAATTGGATGACAGGCTCCAAACAGACTGTAACATGGGATGTAGCTAGTACGAATAATGCACCAATAAATTGCCAAAATGTAAATATTTACCTTTCAACAGATGGTGGCGCAACATATCCTATATTGTTGGTTGAAAATGTAATTAATAATGGTTCAAGCGAAATTATAGTCCCTGGAATACCAACCACCAAAGCAAAAGTAATGGTTAAGGCTGCTGACAATATCTTTTTTGATGTTTCAAATGTCAATTTTAAAATTACATCTAGTTTCGAAATTGATGTTGAAAATGAAAGCTTTATATTATGTGATGAAACAACACTCACGAATTCCATAACTATTACAAAAGTACAAGATTCAACTATTCCCATCATACTCTCTGTTAGTAACCCATTTACTGAAATTAACTATGACTTCTCTCAAAATCCTATAGAATTGATTCCAGAAAACATTGATCTAACCATCAGTGATTTGCAGTTGCTTTCGAAGGGCTGGCATAAGGTAATAGTAAATGCAAATAGAAATTTGGAAAACCTTACAGCCTCTTTCGATATTTTCATGGGATATAAAAGTACTAACACTATAAATGCCTTGCAACCTGAAAAGAATAAATACGATGTACCTCAAAACAATATTGTATTTGTTTGGGAAGAAATTGCAGGAATTAAAGATTATACTTTTGAACTCAGTATTTCACCTGCATTTACATCTATAACTCATGCAGCAACACTTACAACTTCAAACTATAAATTAAATCTCGAACCGGGAAAGGTTTACTATTGGCGTGTCAAACCCAATACACCATGTAAGATATTGCCATATAGTCAGATATCATCATTCCGCACTAAAGGCACGAATGAAGGTACCGCTACCATACTATTTAATGAAGCTTTGCTAGTCAACAAATCATCAGAAGCCGTAGTTGACTCTACCTTACTTTCGGTAATTGGTGAAAATAGAGATTTTATCACTTTTACACTCATCAAACTTCCAACTCAGGGAGATTTGTTACTTCAAAATAGTATTATGAAGCTTGGAGATGTATTCACAATGTCCGATATAGTATCAGATAGATTAAAATATAAACACAATGGAGGATCGGTAGATTTTGATAATTTCAATTTCAATCTACTCGATGATAAAGGAAGATGGTTGCCAGATGTATCATTTGTTATCAGAATTAAGCAAGGAAATCTTGGATTGGTAGCTTATAGAGACAATTTTATTAAATGTTTCGGTGACAACAATGGAATTATACACGGAGAAGGTTTTGGCGGTATTTTACCTTATACTTATGCATTGGATGGAATTAATTTTCAACCGATCTCAGTTTTTCCAGATTTAAGCAGTGGAAACTACATAATTTATATAAAGGATGCAGTCGGTGCAGTTGCACAGTCTAACATGATAACGCTAGAAGAACCCGCAGAAATACTAGCACAGATCTCATTGAACAAATACAATATAATTGTCAATGCATCTGGCGGTACGGGAATTCTAAATTACAGTATAGACGGTACTAATTTCCAAACTGAGCCTATCTTCTCTGATCCTGGCAATGGACTTCACTTAATTTATGTCAAAGATGAATCAGGGTGTAGTATTGTAGATGAGATAAATATATTCGTACCTCCTATGAGTGTAAAAGGAGAAATAAAAACCAATATAATTTGTGCTAATCAATCAGGTGTTATAAATCTGACTGCTGAAGGTGGATTCCAACCTTATACTTTTAGTGTTGATGGCATAAACTTTCAGGCTAACCCTTCATTTACGGTAACTCCAGGTAGATATATTTTCCATATTAAAGACAGTGGAGGAAAAATTAGTCTTTCAGATACCATTTCTACCAATCTACCAACACCAATTGATGTTCAATTAGTTCAAAACAAATTTGAAATAACTATCAATGCTACAGGCGGCACTGGTAGCCTTAAGTATAGTACCAACAATATTAATTTTAATGATAATAACATTGTAACTTTTAGTGATAATGGTTCATATAAAATTTATGTTAGAGATTCTTTGCTCTGTTCCAAAGTTACCAGTATAGTACTGAATGTTCTGAAAACCGTAAATGTCACATCCAAAGATATCAGTTGCCATAATAAGAATGATGGATACATAAAACTTTTGCCTAGCAATGGTGCTCAACCTTTTAAATATAGTCTTAATGGAAGCGATTTTAGTAATAATAGGGAATGGTCAGGATTATCCGCAGGAATATATAATTATGTAGTCAAAGACAATAAGAATGATTCATTAACAGGCTTTATCAATATCAAAAATCCTGATAGTCTTGAGATGACATTTTTGATTGAAGGTAAAGACTTAGAGATTGTGGTCAAAGGTGGCACACCACCTTATGTGCATAGTATTGATAATGGGTTATTATTTTTGGATACAAATAAATTTACAGACCTAGAAGAAATTAAATATGATGTTCAAGTAAAAGATAAAAATGGTTGTTTAATTACTGGTGCTGCTTTGCTTACAAGTACACAAGATACCGATACCAATCCAATAAAAACATACCCAAATCCAGTACAAAGCAAACTTTACATTCAAACTTTGGGTCATTCCCTTACAGGATCCAATATTACTCTTAAAGATATCACTGGTCGACCTCACTTGTTTAATTATATTATCGCTAATGATTTAACACAAATAGATATGCAGACCTTACCATCTGGGCTTTATATTATAGAAATAACATCGCAATATAGGAAATTTACAAATTTGATTGTAAAAGAGTAAAATAGTTAATCATACCAATATAAATTTCTTTATAACAATCAAACTGAATATATTGCACCATTATTTAACCTAATTTCTTAACATTATTGAAAAAGATAGCTTTACTTATAATCTTGAGCATCTCTATGGTTTGTTTTACATCAATGACTAAACCAGAAGCATGGGGATTTTATGGGCATAGATTGATCAATCGTATGGCTGTATTTACACTACCTGCAGAGTTGATAGGATTTTATAAAAAGCATATAGAGTACATGACCGCTCATGCTGTTGATCCAGATATGCGACGATACGCCACTAAGCATGAAGGTGTAAGGCATTATATAGATATAGACCACTGGGATGTCATTCCATTTCCGAATGTACCTAGAGATTTTGAAGAAGCCATAATAAAACATTGCAAGATTAAGTTTATAGCAGGCTCCGATTCATTATATTTTGAGAAACAAATTATAAATGACTCAATATTCCTTTCAACTCAACATTTGGGTGGTATTACCTTAGCTATTGATTATGCTACATTTGTGAAATATTGGAAAAAAGTAATCAAACCTATGTATTATGAAGATGAATGGAGATTATCAGGTTATGATTTAGATGAATTATTTGGAACTACATATTTCCAAAAAAACAAAATAGATGTATTAATAGAAGATCATTTTTCGCAGTATGGCATCGTGCCTTACCACCTTGAAGCTACGCAACAAAAACTGACTAGAGCTTTTGAGAATAAAGACAAAACCGCTATAATTCGTATTTCTGCTGAATTTGGACATTATATAGGAGATGCACATGTCCCACTTCACACTACTTCCAACTATAACGGGCAAATGACAGATCAAGTCGGCATTCATGCATTTTGGGAATCAAGGATACCTGAATTATTTGCCGAGAGAGAGTATGATTTTTTTGTTGGTAAAGCTGACTATATAGAGAATCCTAGAGACTATTTTTGGAATATAGTCATCAAGGCGCATAGTCATTTAGACAGTGTGCTAAAAGTAGAAAAACGATTGAGTAAAACATTTAATTCAGATCTTCAATATTGTTATGATGAGCGACTGGGTCAGACCATAAGAATTCAATGCCCCGAATATACTAGGGCTTACACAGATGCGCTCGGCACTATGGTAGAAGAGCAGATGCGTTCTTCTATTCATGCCATTGGGTCATGTATATACACAGCTTGGGTAAATGCTGGCCAGCCAATATTAGATATTTCAGAACCGATAATAGTAAAGGAAGAGCCTATAATACAAGATAACAAAGTGAAAGCCAGAGCGCACGACAATTGAAAATAACAACTTTCACCTTTTAAGGAAATGTATTATTGCAATTGTTTAAGATACATTTGAATGGTATTTTTCAAACCATAATATATTGAATCACAAACTATTGCATGCCCGATAGAAACTTCCAGTAAATTGGGTACATGGTTTTTGAAATATTTAAGATTATCCAAATTAAGATCATGGCCAGCATTGATGCCTAAATCTAAATCTTCGCAAAGTTTTGCTGCTTGTGCAAATGGAAGTATGGCTTCTTCCATATTTATATTATAGTCATGGGCGTAAGGTCCAGTATAAAATTCAATCCTGTCTGTTCCTGTATCTTTTGCAGCATGAAGTCTTTCAGCAATAGGGTCAATAAATAAACTTACTCTTATACCTTCACCTTGAAGTCGTTTTACTATTTCTTTTAGATGGGCAAGATGTGTATTAGTGTCCCAACCATTATCTGATGTGAGAGCTCCTGGCAAATCTGGCACAAGTGTACATTGGTCAGGTTTATGTTGAATTACTAATTCTAAAAAATCTTTAGACGGATACCCTTCTATATTAAATTCAGTTGTTACTGAGCTTTTTAATGGGCCAATGTCGCTGTATTTTACATGTCTTTGATCTGGTCTTGGATGGACAGTGATGCCTTGTGCCCCAAATGTTTCGCAATCTAGTGCAACTTTAAGTAAATCAGGATAATTAGCCCCACGAGAATTTCGTATAAGAGCTATCTTATTGATATTTACACTGAGTTTGGTCATTATAATATTTTGAAAAAAGTAAATTTAAAATCAACTTTCACTCGATTTCTTACTGCTGATAATATCTCTAATTTGGGCTGCTTTTTCATAATCTTCTTTTTGCAATGCTTCATCCAATAATTTTTCAAGACTAGATAGATTCATATCTTCTATAGATGTTGCTCTCGATTTAATTGGTGCTTTTTTACTTGCTTGTTGTTCTTCTTCATCCAATATTACACCTGCACTTTCCATGATAAATTCAAAGGTATAGATAGGACATCCGTATCTTACAGCCATGGATATAGCATCAGAAGTACGAGCATCAATCTGCATAATATTGCCACCTTGCTCACAGATCAATTGAGCATAAAATATCCCGTCCAATAAGTTATTAATTACGACTTCTTTCAAATTTATATCATACGCATCCAAGGTATTTTTGAATAAATCATGTGTCAATGGACGATTTGGTGTCATATTTTCTAAGGCAACTGCAATGGCCTGAGCTTCAAATCCACCTATGACAATCGGTAACCTTCGTTTGCCATTTTCTTCGCCCAATACTACTGCATAATTGTGCGATTGTGTCACACTATGCGAAAGCGCCATAATATCCAATCTTACTTTCTTCATTCCTTTAGATGATTCAGGTCGCAAATTTAGCAATTTATTCTGAAAATTAAGTAAAAAATATTTATTTGAAATCTATAATAGCCAAAATCAAGACTTACTTTGCTAGTTCAAAATGTTTAATTACCTAGGGATAACCCAAATTTATAAAAATTTTGCGATTTTAATAGTTCCATTAATTTAATAAAAAGTACTATTGATTTTCCATTTGCATTTCCTTAAACATTTGATCAGGGGACTTGCCAAGGTTTTCCAATAAATAGTTTACATCTTTAGCTAGAGAATCTTGTGGAAATTTGACAAGAAACTCCTGATACACTTCTTTAGCCTCATCAAATTTTCTTAATTCGCTATCCAACGCAAAGCCTTTTAGGAAAAGTGCTAATGGCGCTTTATCGAACGTTGGATAATATTGAAATACCCAATCATACAAGCTTAGCATCTTAGGAAGACTACCCAAAGCACGCGCCATATCTGCCGCTTTAAACAAATAAACTGGTGACATTTTTTCATTTGGATATGCTATCGCAAAGGACTCACAAAGATCTATGAAAAGCTCGGTGTTGTCAGCATTAACACCTCTTTCACCTGGATTGGTGAGCACATTTTTTGCAAGATTTTTGAAGTAGGTATCATGGTTGGACTGCTCTTTCAGTATTTTTACAGAGATGTCTTTTGACCTAGGATCAGACGGAAATCTATGAGCAAAACCACTATATAGCAAAGAAGCAGCTTCTTTTTTATTTCTTAATTCCATACTCTCTGCCAATTCAAATATAAAATCAGCTGCTTTCGTATGATCTGGATTGACTTTTAATAATTCAATAAAAAAGACTTCCTTAAGTGGTGCTTTCTCGGGACCTTCACACAGCGTTATTGCTTTTTGCAGAAATTCTTGTTTTACTTTCTTATCCTTACTATTTATTACTGCTTTACCATAAGCCTGTACCAAACGATTAAAAGTTGAATCCGCTTTGGATTTTTGATATTCAGACTCTAAATAAGTGATATCATTTTTATCTATTACTACGTTCTCATTTTTGCAACTTATAAAAGCAAACAAAATGATGTATAAAATTTTTGTTTTCATTACAATTTTTTAATTGGTGTGTTTTCGTGCGTGCAAAGTTAAGGTTTATAGCGATAATTGCGCACAAGTACTTGGATATGTTTTATTATAATTATGATTGCAACACAATTAAGCTCACTAAAAATAAGTCATTGCTGTTTGCTCTTTGAGACAACATTAATAAAATTTTTATCAATTTTAAATAAAATTCACTGAAATTCCACAGTGAGTTGTCGGGCTATGCAATATAATTTATTTCTCACTTGATCTTTTAATGTAATACCTTAAATGTTTATTTATAATATCTTAAATAAAAGAGGTAAAAAATAATTATTTTTTGACATCATTAAATAAGCACAAATTAAATTACAGAAAAATAAATCCATATATTTGAGCGGTATTTGATAGTTTTCTAATGCTTTCAAAAGTAAAAAGATGACACGAGTTTCATATTTATGTCTAATAGGATTTATGATTTTTAATGTATATTACGGATCTGCTCAATCAGATTTTCCTTACCAACAGCCTGATAATATTATATTGGCTTTGGCAGATGCTAAACCTGCCCCAACCATCCGATTAAAACATGATGCTTCTTTAGCAATATTATTATACAGAAACGCTTACAAAAGTATTGATGAGTTATCCTCTCCTGAAATGAAGTTGGCAGGTATTAGAGTCAATCCAATGACCAATGCACCTGGCCGAACGACATACTTTATCGACATAAAAGTATTGGATATTGCAACAAGCAAAGAGCAAGATGTACAAGGACTTCCATCTAATGGCAAATTTTCTAATATAGTTTGGTCTAATGATCAATCAAAAATTGCTTTTACAAATACAGTAGCAGATGGTACAGAGCTTTGGTATTTGGACATAAAGACCTTGTTATGTAAAAAACTATCCAACGCCACTATTAATGCGGCAGTGGGCAACGTATTATTATGGAATAAAGATGATGAAAGCATCTTGGCTACGACCCTTTTGAAAGAAAGAAAACCACTCATTGACAGCCGATTGGGCACTCCTACAGGACCTGTAATATCAGAAAATGAAGGCCAAAAGGCTCAAAATAGAACCTATCAGGATTTGCTTAAGAATGCTATAGATGAGCAAAATTTTGAAACATTAATGACTTCAGAGATCACAAAATTTGAGCTGATAGGTAGTCAGTCCTTATACAAAAAAGCAGCCATGTATGTAGGTATAAATTTTTCTCCTGACGGAAATTATTTATTGACTTATGAGCTTAAAAAACCATTTTCATACATCGTAACCTATGACAGATTTCCGACAGATATTAACTTGAGTGATAAAAATGGTAAATTCATCAAAACTTTCCACCAATACCCATTGACTGAAGAATTGCCCAAAGGATTTATGGCAGTACGCAAAGACAAAAGAAGCATACAATGGCGAGCTGACAAGGCAGCTACTTTGTATTGGGCTGAGGCTTTAGATGGAGGTGATCCTGCGGTCGAAGTAGAATATAGGGACGCTGTTTTTTATCAGGATGCGCCATTCGATTTATCCCCAACCAAATTATTAAAAACCAAAGAACGGTACGGAGGAATTCAATGGGGAGATGATAAAACGGCTGTTTTGTATGAACGATGGTGGAATACAAGAAATGAACGTACATTGATATTTGATCCATCTAACCCAAATGCAGCGCCACGACTCTTTAATGAGCGTAATTCTCAGGACAATTATTCTGATCCAGGCAACTTCGTCACTAAAAGAAATCAGTTTCAGACTTATACATTGGATTTGACGGAAGGTCAACTCTCCATGATCGGAGATGGTTTCTCTTCAGAAGGTAAATTTCCATTTATTGACCAGTATTCGCTTGTAGATTTCAAAAAAAAGAGAATTTATCATAGCCAAGAAAAAAATCGTTTGGAGCAATTAGTTTCTGCAGTGGATATACATAAAGGATTATATCTCACACGCTTAGAGTCAAAAAATGAATATCCCAACTATTACATAAGAAATATCGAAAAACACCATTTAAAGCAAATAACCTATAGTATAAACCCATTCAAAGTATTGGACAATGTACATAAAGAAATCATCAAATACAAACGTCCAGATGGCTTAGAGTTGTCGGCAACACTGTATTTACCAGTCGGATACGATTCGTCAAAAAAAGAAAAATTGCCTATGATTATGTGGGCATATCCGACAGAATTCAAGGACAAAAATAGTGCAGGTCAAGTTACCTCAAATGCCAATGAGTTTACCTTTCCTTATTATGGCTCTCCTTTGTATTGGCTTACCAAAGGATACGTTGTCTTGGATGATGCCTCATTCCCGATAGTAGGAGAAGGTGAGAATGAACCTAATGACACCTATATACCACAATTGGTGGCTAATGCCAAAGCTGCTATTGATGCAGTGGATGCTCTTGGGTATATAGATCGTAAAAAAATAGCTGTTGGGGGACATTCCTATGGTGCCTTTATGACTGCAAACCTTTTGACTCACTCAGATCTTTTTGCTGCCGGCATAGCTAGAAGTGGCGCTTACAATCGAACATTGACTCCTTTTGGATTTCAGTCTGAAGAGCGCAATTACTGGGAAGCTCCTGATGTATATGATGCCATGTCCCCTTTTCAGAATGCCGATAAAATGAAGTCACCGCTATTGCTTATTCATGGTGAGGAAGATAATAATGCAGGTACATATCCTATGCAAAGCGAACGTTATTTTAACGCACTCAAGGGATTAGGTGCAACCACACGTTTAGTTATACTTCCTAAAGAAAGTCATGGATATGCTGCCAGAGAATCTATCCTCCATGTACTTTGGGAACAAGATACTTGGCTTGAGAAATATGTAAAAAATCGCATTTTAGAAGTCAAACCATAATTAACCATTAGATAATACAAGTGATTCTAAAACAATATATAAAATCAGTATTTTTGAGACTTGTAATATTAGTTCAATCTTCCAACCTAACTTAATATGCGTAATATATTGATATTTTTTTTTATAGGATTGATAAGCAACATTCAGGCCCAGAATAGTATATTGCAAAGTGGCCCAATGTTAGGGCCAATTACATTGCGTGATGCTACCATTTGGGTGCAAGCCAAACAAGTGTCATACGTCCAGATAGAATATCGAGCAAAGAACAGTGCTGATAAGTTTATTGAATCTGCCCCTACAATGGCAGATGCTCAAAACAACTTTATCGTAAGCATCCATCTCCACGATCTAATACCAGGCACCAATTATGAATACAAGGTCAAACTAAAAAATGAATACTTACAACTACCCTACCCCTTAGAATTCAAAACTCAAGAACAATGGCAGTTTCGCAAAGATGCTCCTGATTTTACTTTTGTGGCTGGTTCTTGCTTTTATATCAATGATACAGCGTATGATAGACCAGGCAAACCTTATGGTGGCGAATATGAAATCATCAAACATATCACCAATAGTAAGCCTGATTTGATGATTTGGTTGGGAGATAATACCTATTTACGTGAAGGTGATTTTGAAAGTAGATCGGGTATATATTACCGGAATACTCATACTAGGTCTTTAGCAGAATTGCAACCTTTGTTGGCAGCCACACCACATTATGCCATCTGGGACGACCATGATTATGGAACAAACGATTCAGATTGGACCTACCCACTTAAGCACCATGCATTAGATGCTTTTAAACAATTCTGGCCTTCTGAATCTTACGGTGCCGGACATACAGAAGGTGTTACCAGTAGCTTTGGGTGGAATGATTGTCAGTTTTTTATGTTAGACAATCGTTGGTATAGAACTGTTCAAACAGAAGATGGTACCATATTAGGAGATATGCAAAAATATTGGTTTAAAGAAGCTCTTCTAGCAAGTAAAGCAACCTTCAAATTTGTGGCAGTTGGCGGGCAGTTTTTAAGTGATTACGCAGCTTTTGAAAATTTCGCCAATTATAAAGCAGAAAGAGAAGAATTGATCCAGTTTATTGATGATAACAATATCAAAAATGTGATATTTCTTACGGGAGATCGTCACCACTCTGAAATTTCAAAATTGATAACCAGTAAGGGGAATATAATTTATGACGTCACATCATCTGCAATAACCTCTACAACGTATGACCACAGTAAAGAACCGAACAGTCACCGAGTGGAAGGGAGTATGATCTCAGAACGAAATTTTGCCATTTTTAATGTGACTGGCGAGCGAAAGAATAGGAAATTGAGTGTAGTATTTAAGAATACTCAAGGGAAAGAAGTGTATAATTATAGTTTTGAGTAATAGCGAATTTTTTAATATGAAGTATATATTAATTTTAATAATATTTTCCGTTTGTATTTTAGACATAAAGACACAAACCACGATTTTCACTAATCCTGGTGCAAGTTACACAAATCTTGACTTGATTAAAGAAGATAATTATAATAATATAGATATAAGCACATGTACTTCTATAAGATTTAGCATGGACTTTAGTTTTAGTGATGATTGGTTAGGGCCAGGAAATATGGAATCATTTGATGAATGCCCTTTTAGTAGCCCTACATGTAATGGTGATCCATTAAACCCAAGTCCTGATTGTGCCTTCTGTTGGGATTTCATGTACATAGAACTAATTATAGACGGGGTAGTAGTTCAAACAGAACTTATTGGTATTGCAGGTGAGACACGTCAATTTGGAAGTATTAATTGGATTTTGTGTACGAACAACGCTTCTATTGCTAGTATAAGAATTCTAAATACAAATTGGACAAGTGCAGAAACCAACACATTTTCAAATATTAAAGTTGAATGTTGGGATGCTAAACCCACTGCTACAGCGATGCCAACACCATTATGTGCAGGTGATGATTTAAATTTAAATGGCACAATTGCTGTACCTGCTGATGCTATGAGTTGGTTGTGGACAGTGACTGGGGCAGGCTCGATAGTTTCACCAGCATCATTAATGACTTCTGTAAACAATGCTGAAAATGGAGATACATACACATTGACAGTTACAGACGATAATAGTTGTACCGCATCAAGTAGCGTCACTGTGGTGGTCAACCCAACACAAGATCCTAGTTTCACCCATTCAGATTTTTGCGCTCCTACGTCTGGTACCGCTTCTGGTATCGCTACTCCGGGAGGTACTTTTAGTTTCGACCCTATTCCTGCAGATGGTGCTATGATAAACTCAGCCACAGGCGTAATATCTAATGCAGTAGGAGGTACCACCTATAATGTAAAATATGTCACTCCTGGGCCATGTCCTGGGGAGCAAATTGTCGATGTGATGGCTATACCTGGACCTTCTGGTACGCTCTCTGGAAGTGCCACCTTATGCCCTGGAGAATGTGCTACTTTTTCGTTTAATTTTACCAGTGGAAACGAACCATATACCATAAATCTTACGGCTTCACCACCTGGATTTCCCCTGCCTCCTATACCTGGCGTGACCGCTTCCCAGCAATTTACTATTTGTTATCAAGGGGCGGGACCATTTCCAACTTTTGATCCATCTACCTTTACGATCAATATACCCACTATATTTAGTGGTTCAGGCAACCTAAATTTGACAGGTATATCTGATGGGTCTGGATGCCCTGGTACAGCTTCCGGTGGATTTTCTTTGACTTTGACGTCTGGGCCTACCGCCCTTCCCGCTGGTCCTTTAACTGCCTGTGCAGATATAAATGGCAATGGGACTTTTGATTTAACATCACTTGAAAATTCAATTAATGGAGGGAACGCATCTCTTATTGTGAATTGGTACGAAGATATTACTTTGACTATTCCTATTTCAAATCCAGCATCTTATATTTCATCTGGAGGTACTTTCTATGCTACTGTAACATCAGGAGCTTGCGAATCAGCTCCAATAGCAATAACATTGGTAGTCAATACCAACAGTGTCCCATTCATCAGTATGGTTTGTGCCGCATTAGGATTAGATATTTGCAACCTTTGTATCACCAATGGAATGACTGATCTAGAATTTAGTTTTGGCAACAATGATGTTTATATTGTTACAATTAGAGACAATACTACAGGTGTTTTACACACCGGTAATGTGATTAATGGAGGTACTATCAGTGTACCAGTAGTTGGTTCGACGACATTTGAGCTTATTTCGATTCAGCCATTGTCTGGATGCCCCAATTTCGCAAGCTACGGCGATATAGTGACTATAAATATTATTATTGCCCCAGATATTGATCCTGTTTCCATACCACCTTCATGTCAACCAATCGCTTTGCCGAATATTACTGGTAGCAATCTTTCTGGCAATCAATCATATTTTACAGGGCAAAATGGTTCAGGCACTATGTACAATGCGGGAGATTTGATTTTTACAAGCCAGACACTATACATCTTTGACACCAATGCTGGATGCGATGATGAAGAAGTAATAACTGTGATCATAGAGCCACTTATTTCTATCAATGAAATAGCAGATATTAGTACCTGTGTAAGTGCTGTACTGCCGCCTATCACAGGTTCAGGGCTTTCAACCAGTACAACTTACAACACCAATCCGCTAGGAAGTGGAACTAACTATGCACCTGGAAGCGTAGTAACACAATCAGTCACATTATATGTCTTCGATCCTAACGCCGACCCAAATTGCTTAGGAAATTCAGTAGATTTATTAGTCACCATTCACCCATTACCAACAGTTCCATTATTGTCATCGGTTGTATGTACTGGTGCTGAAGGAACCATTACTATTAATGCACCTTTGGGGCCTGAATACCAATATCAACTGGACGGATCAAGTAATCAATCCACCGTATCTTATAATAATATTGGCAATGGAACACATACTATTACTGTCACTAATAGCATTACTGGATGTCAAAATAATGCCCAGTTTACCGTAAATTGTAATTGTGCAACACCAGCTACCCTCTCATTAATGCAAAATACCGGCTCAGTATGCAAAGGAGATTCTTTATTTATTAACAATGTAGCATTTGGAGGTGCAGCTACCGAGGTCATTTTGACCACCAACGGAACAGGTAGCTTTTCTGCCACTTCTTTTACTACCTCACCATTTAACTTCATTTACATTCCTTCAGCTGATGATGTAGGGAAAACCATTAATCTAATCATTACAACCAATGACCCAGATGGTGTAGGATCATGTGCACCTGAATCTCTTACATACCAATTAAATGTAAGAGAAAACCCTATTGGAAGTATAGTAGGGAGTCAATTAGTATGTTTAGGCAATGATATAACACTCACTGCCAGTGGAGGATTGACTTACATCTGGTCAGAAAACGGTGGTATGGCGAATACTGCTACTTACCAAAACATTGTAATGCAAGAGACATTTTATGTTACATTGACAGATGCTTTTGGCTGCAGAGATACCGTAGAACATAAGGTAAATGTAAGACAGATTTCGGCTGGAAGAGATTCTTTGATTGGATATTGTAATACCACACCAACTATCGTAAATCTTAATAACTTCCTTTCTTTTGGGACTACCAATGGAGGTATTTGGAAAAATGGAACTGACACAATTTTTAATTTTTCAAATTATGTTATCACCAATTTGCCCCTAGGATTTACTACATTGAGTTACTTATTAGATGACCCAATTTGTGGCAAAGATACATCCTTAATCCGCGTAAATATCCGGAATAGTAACAATGCAGGAATGGATGCGAGTGATGAGTTTTGTTCAGGTTTTAATTATAGAACATCGTTAGTGAATAAATTGGGTAACTTTGATGGCACTGGAACTTGGGTGATAACACCTTTTACAACTAAAATTAAAATAAATCTCCCAGATATTGAAGTGAATGATCCTCCTGTTGGACGATATTTAGTCCAATATATCATTCCTTTTAATGGTTGCAATGCAGATACATCAACATTAACAATTGATATATTGCCTAAACCAGATGCTGGAAGAGATTCCACCATTACGTCTTGCATTGGAGTGGATATAGATTTATTTTCCTTGATTCGGAGTAGTGACTTGTCGGGTAGTATCCGTAATTCTAATAGTTATCCAGGTTTAAGTGGAAATATTTGGAGTACTGCCGGTCTAGTGGCTGGTACATATACATTTGATTATTTTCTTCCATCAGCAAATATTTTGTGCTCTGACGATGCAGCAATATTAACCATCAATTTGGAGTCTGCTTTAAGTGCGGGTATTGATCAAGTTGGAAAATTTTGTGAAGGAGAAACCATCGATCTAAAGGATTACATCAGTCAAAATGCTACACCAGGTGGTATATTTTACTATCAAAATCAAATTGTCCCAAATGGCGTAATAACTCCTACTGGTACTGGCTTGGACTTTGTATTTACTTATGAAGTTGGCGATGATATATTTTGTCCTAAAAAGACTGCTTTAATCACCTTACGTAGAGAAGCTAAACCAAGTTATACATCAGGTATTGCCAATGATATCTGTGCGGGAGATTGTCTCACTATCAGCAATAGTCATAATGCAAGTAGTGGCTCCACTTTTTATTTCTCAATGCAAAATACTGATGGAACTTTTAAACAAAATGTCTCTGTAGTGTCATCAAATAGCGGTCCAGTATCCTTACCAATATGTAGCAATAATACCGGCCCTTTCAACTTTTATCTTGTACCCGTTGGCCAATCTTTTACTTTAAAGATAGATAGTATCCAGACGTCTAGTGGTTGTAAATTCGTTTATAATAACAATTTATCTTTCAAGACATTAACCTTACCAGTCAAGACTATCAATCCATTGATATGTAAGGAAGATAGTCTCACAATAGGCACTAAGACTTTTTCATTCATCAACCCAACAGACACTTTTATAAAACCATCTATTAGTTCCAATGCATGTGATACATTAGTTACAGTTTCACTTCGATTTTATGACCAACCAACAGGTCAATATACCACATCCGAGTGTGATGAAACAAAAACTTATCCTATTGGCGACGACCAAATCTTTACATTTGCAAATCCAAGTGGTATGGCCAAGATTAAGGGAGGTTCAATATTTGGATGTGATAGTATAGTCTTGGTCAACATCAAATATGAAAAACGAGAGATAAGTGGAAACTTCACATCCTCCACTTGTAGAGATACATTTGAGTATAGAGGAGAACTATTCTATCCATCAAAACCATCAGGCTCTATACGACTACCTGGAGCCGCAATAAAAGGATGCGATAGTTTGGTTAATGTACAAATTGACTTTTCAGAATTTATTATAACTGAAATGATTAATTATCAATGTGATGGTAGTGATCCCCAATTGGTTTTAAATCTAGCTTCACATCCTGGACCTTATACAATTTCCTTAGATGGTAACATTATTGGCAACCCTGCTGCAATGCCCTACGCCACGCCCATCACCATAGGAAGTCATACTGTAGTGGTGACCAATCAACAAGGATGCTCTGAATCTTTTAGCATAGATGTGGAAGACAAAAAAGGCCCAAATGTAGTGTTAAGTCAAACACCAAATCTAGATGGTACTGTGCAAATCATTACCACTGCGCCTCAAAATGTAATTTATGATTTAGCTTGGACCCCTTCCAATACCCTAAGTTGTAATGATTGTTTAAATCCAATAGCCAATCCTACTATTACTACCACTTATATCTTAGAATACTTATATGGAAATCAATGTCCAGATCAAAGGCAAATAACTATAGAAAGGTTTAATACCGAAATAATACTTCCTAATATATTTAGTCCAAATGGAGATAATAATAATGATGTATTTTTCGTGCAATTTCCTGAAAAAGCATCAGGCATCGTAAAATCAATGGCTATTTATGACAGGTGGGGCAATCTCGTCTTTTCAGCTAAGGATAAACCTGGTAATTCCCCTACGGATGGATGGCATGGTAACTTTGGTAGTGCTGATGCGGAATTAGGTGTATATGTTTATTTTTTAGAGGTTCAAATTGATGGTAAAGCAGGAATTGATACTTATGCTGGCTCCATTACTCTAATTCGATGACGGTTAAAATAAAGCGTTGACGAGTATAGCCATTGATCCTTTCGATAGTTGCTCAAATTGACATGTAACAAAAAAAAATCGAGACAGCGAAAAGGAGAAAGGTTATTGCCATCTCCTTTTATCTGATATTAATGACTTCATAAATGAAAGGAATATCATCTATCCTACATTGGGTATTTTGAAATAATGAATTAGAAAAAGAGTTGCATTTAGTTGAGTTCTTTAACTTGACACTGCACACTTTTTATTTACAATGATACCAAAAGAAAAAAAGGCCTTAATACCATTTGATATTAAGGCCTTTTTTTGAGTACCGAAGGCGGGACTCGAACCCGCACACTATTGCTAGCACTGGATTTTGAGTCCAGCGTGTCTACCAATTCCACCACTTCGGCGTTTTCATTTACGTTTAAATGCTTTTCTTCCTAAGAGCGTGCAAATGTAGAAAGATTTTCGCGAATACGCAAAAGATATTTAGATTTTAAATAATAATATTTTATATTTTCTAACGCCTTATCTGTATCTATCTGATTTTCAAAATCATGGATCCACTTATCAGCTTCCTCCCTCAACTCATCTTCCATTGAAGCAAGCTCAGTTTTCACTTTCAAAAGTGCTATAGGATCAGGGGACATCTGTAAATCAAAAATTGTTTCATTGATATCCATCATTTGCATTAAAAAGTCCTGAGGCAACGACTCATTATCTATTCCTTTGAGCAGATCATATTTTTCTAAAATATATTTCATTCGAGCCTTATCATCTTGCAAAACTTTGTAAGCGGTATTTACAACACTTGACATTTGCAATACTTCTTCCTGCTTTTCAGCGTTTTCCATTGTGAAATGGTCAGGATGAAAATCTCTACTCAATTTATAAAATTTCTTCTTTAAAGCCCCCTCATCAAGTGTGAATGAGACTTTAAGATCAAATAATTCAAAATAATCTATCATCAGAACCAACGAGAAATATCTAAGCCTAATGCGAATATCATTAATCCCATTAAAACTATAAAACCAATATAATTGACAATTTCCATAAACCTATCACTAGGTACCTTGCCAGTGATGACTTCCCATAAAAGAAAAACTACATAACCACCATCTAGTGCTGGTATAGGTAAAAGATTAAAAAATGCTAATAATATAGATAAAGAAGCCGTAATATTCCAAAAAAC
This sequence comes from Saprospiraceae bacterium, assembly GCA_016714785.1. Lineage (GTDB taxonomy): Bacteria > Bacteroidota > Bacteroidia > Chitinophagales > Saprospiraceae > OLB9. Next base: position 27,950 of record JADKCC010000038.1, on the reverse strand, counting down.
GCGCCAATCCCATCCAGAATCAAACATGGTAGCTATTGAAAACACACTACCTAAAGAGTCTTTTGCTTTGATTTTGCCAGAAAATATCTGCCCAAATGCTTTCAGTTGGCTGCCCAAAAATCCTACAGCCATGGAAGCACCTTTTGGCAAGGCCTCTAACACACTGTATTTTTGAAAGGATACATTTAGTCCTTCCAATTCAACTCCTATTGTGCCCTTTTCTGATATATCCACTTTAGTTGTGAGTGTGTCATTATCCAAAACATACTGAATATCTGCCTGCTTACCTTTAAGTTCTTGCAATATCATTCTAAATTCGTGCTGATATTCAGTTGGTTTTCCATTTACATTCAATATTGCAATTCCGTTTTTCAGCCCTGCTTTAGCGGCTGAGCCATCTTCTACCACTTTTTTAATCTCCAATTTTACTCTTGGTTGAAAAAGAGCTTGTCCTCTATTTTCGTACTTTGTAATCTCTCCGACAAAGTCAGAAGGAACAGGTAATATAACTTTGTTACCATCACGAGATACCTCTAATTCTTTGGCTTCATTGATGATTATTTCATTATTGACCAATCCAGAATTAAACTTAGTCATCGGTACACCGCCTACTGCTAAAACTTTATCTCCATCCTGCAAACCTAATTTCATACCCATAGAATCAACGACCATTCCATATTTGGCATCTTCTGTCTTAATGTAACTCTCTCCCCAATAGAGCATCATCATTGCAAATATCAATATACCTAAAATGAAATTGACAGTAACACCTCCTATCATAATTATGAGTCTTTGCCATGCTTTTTTGGATCGAAACTCCCAAGGTTGTGCTGGTTGCTTCATTTGCTCCTTATCCATACTTTCATCTATCATTCCTGCTATCTTTACATAGCCACCAAAAGGAATCCAGCCAATGCCCCACTCAGTATCACCAATTTGTTTTTTAAACAATGAAAAATATGGGTCAAAAAACAAATAAAATTTCTCTACTCTAGTTTTGAACCATTTTGCAGGTAAATAATGTCCCATTTCATGCAAAACTACAAGTATAGAAAGACTTAATATGAGCTGTAATGCTAAATTTACTTTATCCATTTTTGGAATTTTATTTCAAATTTATATTTATAAACAATAATAAACGAATTTTATTTGGGTATTGTTGCACTATCAATATAGATTGTTCCAAAGTTAACTAAATAGGTTTAAAATATACATTTCTATACATACTTTTAAAGCTACTTTACCCTCATTTTATTAAAAATAAGTGGCAAATTTAATGCAATATTCAGGATTCACACTATTATTATTGAAATAATCCATAGCTTTATGCTAAAATTCAGCAATATGTTCCTTTTTTATTCCGACGATATCCTTTCAAACGTAATCACTTTAACACTCGACGAACACTTGCACTGCAGTAAAGTATTAAGAAAAAATATTGATGATATAATTGATATTACTGATGGAAAAGGAAATATATATTCTTGTAAAATTATCGCGATTCAAAAACACTCTACTAAATGTGAAATTCAATCAATAACTATTAAAAATATACCAGAACCAAAGATTGGTATAGCCATCGCACCTACTAAAAACGCAAGCCGAATAGAGTGGTTTGTTGAAAAAGCAATAGAAATAGGCATATCCGATATATATTTTATTCACACAGACCGTACCGAAAAAAAATCAATAAACCTACAAAGAATAGAAAAAATTGCCATTTCAGCAATGAAGCAATCTATGAATGTTTATTTGCCAAATATCCAGAGCTTTAAAAATTTAAAAGAATTCAACTTAGCCATTCCTTCTTTCTACAAACAGAAATTCATCGCACACTGTGATGGTACTACTAAATTATTATATGAAACAATGGATAAAACAAAAAGTGCACTACTTATGATAGGCCCAGAAGGAGATTTCACTAAAGACGAAATCATAAGTGCCCAAAAAGTAGATTTCCAATCTGTATCTCTTGGTTCATCACGATTACGAACAGAAACTGCTGGTTTGGTCGGTTTGATGATGATGAAATACTAAAATAGCTCAATCGAATTGCTGTTAATCTTTGTTTAATGTTTGCCATACATATTAATACTATTATGAGAGAATGGCTTTTATAAGTATTTTTGCCATTAATATTTATCTTCAATACTTATATGATGCATTTCAAATATATAATCCTTCCTATTTTAGTTAGTTTTTTTTCATTATTGGGATGTAAAAATAAACCTACAACCTACAAACCTACCACAACAGTAGTGGAAGGTCAAATAACATCTGCAGAGACTCCGATAATTATTTTGAAAGGTGACCAAGAAATAAAGTCAACATTAGATCCAACAGGCAAATTTTTCATCCAAACAGAACTTATTAAAGCAGGTATTTATAAACTGATCGTGGGTTACCGATCCATTAATATTTTTATTGTGCCTGGTGATCGAATATCATTGCAAGCTGATTATAGAAATATTACAAACATCCATTTCAAAGGAGACCATAGTAACGAAAATAAATACCTAGTAAGTTATGAAATGGCAATATCAAACGCTCCTGATCAAGATTTCCAGTTTTTTATGGACAAAAAGAAGAAGACTTCATTAAAGCAGTAGAAATTAGGACGCAAAATATTATAACACAACAGCAAGAGTACCAAAAATCAAATAGTCCATTTGATGAAACGTTTGCAGAATTAATCACGGATGAAATTGCATATAATGCTTCGATAATAAAAATGAACTACCCTACCTATTATGAGTATGTAAAACCTGATAGCATTTTGATACTTTCCGAAACGTATGATAGCTTTTTGCAGAATATAGAGGTAGATAGCGATGATAAGCTTATGGTTCCTTCCTATCATGATTTTTTGCCATTATATTTAGATTTCAAAACGAAGTTGGATTCTTCTGATGCTGAAAAACCTATATTTGTAAAGAAATTTGACAGTATCAAGGAAAAATTCCAAAGTTTAAAGGTTAAGGAACTCCTCTATTATCAATTGCTAAATGAAGGCATGCAAATGTCTGTAAATGATGTAGCCTTGGTCATAGAAGAATATACGAAACTTCAAACAAACAAAATTTATAATGAAGAAATAAATACTGTTTTCAATGGTTGGAGACATATTTTGGCAGGAAAAAAAGCCCCTTCGTGGGAGTATCAAAATTTAACCGGTAAAAAATATGGCACATCCACCTTCATAGGTAAAGTCATTTACATCGATATTTGGGCAACTTGGTGTGGACCTTGTCTGCGGGAATTACCTTTTTTAGAAAAACTGCAAGAAAACTACAAAGGAAATAATGACATCGCATTTGTAAGTATATCCATAGATCAAGACAAACCTGCCTGGGAAGCTATGCTTAAACAAAAAAACATGGTGGGCATTCAACTCATTGCCGATCAGGCATGGAATTCAAAAATAGTCTCCGACTATCGGATAAGTGGCATACCAAGATTTATAATTATTGATAAACAAGGTAACATTATCAATGCGAACGCGCCAAGACCTTCTGATAAAAGTTTAACGGCTATTTTAGATAGTGCATTGAAATAATGAATGATTAAATTTTATGTTCACTTTTTATTTCAAGAAATTCCAACGATATAATCCAATATTTTAGAAGCCGTTTTCCCATCACCGTATAAATTTACGCTAAAATCGATATTTTTAATATCCAAATTGTAAAAGTGCTTAATATCGCTTTTTGATCAGCACCCACCAAACTATTGAATCCTCCTTCTACCAACTCTACCCATTCAGTCTGATCTCTCATTGTAAGGCAGTATTTACCAAAGAAAAATGCTTCTTTTTGTAGCCCACCACTATCTGTAAATACCATAAATGCATTGGATGTCAAAGCTATCATATCAAGGTAACCCACAGGGTCCATGATAGTAAAATCTATTTCAATTCCATGAATTTCCAAAAGCTTTTTTGTGCGAGGATGCAGCGGCACGATAACCCTTTTGGTCTTATTTATTTCATTGAGCGCTTGAATGATATTAGTGAGTCTTAACTTATCATCTGTATTTTCTTGTCTATGGATAGTAGCAAGAATATAGTTATCTTTGTCCAAAGCAAATTCTTTAAGAATGTTACTCTTTTCATCCGCTTTTGCCTTATAAAATAAAGCAGCATCATACATAATATCACCACTTAACACTATTTGACTTGTAAATTGTCCAAAACCTTCGTTTTGTAGATTATTGATAGCAGTCTGTGTCGGGCAAAAAAGGATATCAGATATTCTATCCGTCAATATTCGGTTTATTTCTTCTGGCATCTCCATATTGAATGAGCGTAAGCCTGCCTCTACATGAGCTACTTTTATGTGTAACTTCTTAGCAGCCAAGGCGCCTGCCAGTGTAGAATTTGTATCGCCATAAACTAAAACAAAATCCGGCTTTTCAGTTATCAATACTTTTTCTATTGCTTCCAACATTCTTCCCGTCATCGCTCCATGACTTAGTGAATTAATATCAAGATGATATTTGGGTTTTGGGATCTCCATTTCATCAAAAAATATATCGCTCATATTAGCATCAAAATGTTGTCCCGTATGCACAATTATCTCTTCAATGCTTTTGTGCTGACTTATCGCTCTGCTAAGTGCTGATGCTTTAATAAACTGTGGTCGAGCGCCTACGATGGTGACAATCTTCAAAATGGTTCAATTTTATTTTTGTGAAATTTCATTTAACAACCCAACTAATTTTTCAGTCAGATATTTTCTGGAATATTTTTCAATATTGGTAGATCTTGCAACAGATTCATTTTTAGCATACAAATTAAAAGCATCTATCAAGTACTTTTTAATGCCTCCTACGTCTTCATAATCATAAATGAAGCCACTTTGCGCATCTTTCAAAATTGCTGCAGCATCTCCATCATTTGGTCCAATACACAAAATAGGCCGTCCTGAAGCCAGATATTCGAATATTTTACCTGTCAGTATAGATTTATTATTGGAAGTTTTGTTGATTATTAATAGCAAAACTCTACTTGCATTTTGATAATTAATGGCTTCTTGGTGTGTGACATAACCACAAAATTTGACCAAGTTTGAAATACCATACTTTTCGATACTCGAATGAATTATTTGTTCAGGTTTACCTACCAGATTTACGCTTATCTTTTGGATTAATGGATGATTTTCATTTTTTAGCTGTGATAATGCTTCCCATAATACCGATGGATTGCGAGCATCGTTCATCGTTCCAATATAGGTTACTGTAAAGCCGTCATCCAAATTAGTATCAGAACTAGGCCTATCCGTCTCGTCATATCCATTGGTGATAACTTCTTTCCTATTCTCAGTAATACTAAGTAAATCTTCTGCCATGGTCTTACCTACAGTGATTATAATATTGCATCGATCCAAGACCATTTTCTCTAGATGTTCATGTTTTTTACGCGCCCATGCTGTCAATCCTAAATCATTAAAATAATCTATTTGTGTCCATGGGTCTCTATAGTCAACAATCCACGGCAAATTATATTTATTTTTAACTCCTAAAGCAATAAGATGGCAAGAATGAGGCGGACCAGAACTCACCACTGCATCTATTTGATTTTCAAAAAGGTATTTATCTAATAACTTTTTTGAAGGTCTAACCCAAAATGCCCTTGCATCTGGTATGAAAAAATTGCCTCTTATCCAGACTGCCAGCTTATCTTTCCAATTCATTTTTTTACCCTCTGAAAGGAAATTAGCGTCAACTTTTTCTTTTCCACTTTTGCCCAGCAGTCTTTTATACCAATCATAGGGTTCAAATATGGGAGATTTGATTACTTCTACTCCATCCGGCACTTCATTTTGCAAAGTAGCATCTATGATTGGATAACTGCCATCCTTAACAGTAAAAACTATAGGCTCCCATCCAAAGTCTCGCAAATATTTAACAAACTTTACCCATCGTTGCACACCACCACCGCCAGCCGGGGGCCAATAATAAGTAATGATCAAGACCTTCTTCATCCCTTAATTCTATGCTATGCTAACTTTCTCATCCTTCCGAAAAGCCTTAAATATAACTAAACCAAGTAAAGCCAATAAAATACCCGAACAGATCAAACTAATGGTTTCTCCTAGATAATATGCCTTTGGTTTGAATTCAAAAACTATGGTATGCTTTCCTGAAGGTACTTTCAAAGCTCTCAACACATAATTAGCTCTGATGTGATCTACAGCTTTTCCATCAATGTAAGCTTGCCATCCTTTATTTGGGCCATACCATATTTCTGAAAATACTGCCAATTGTTCGCCCTCAGTATTACTTTCATATTCAATTTTATTGGGCGAGTATGTAGTTAGTGTAATACTACCATTTTTTGAAGGTTTCAATCCTGATACATAATCTTTAAATTCCTCATGAATGATAGCATCTCCTGCTGGGTCAAAACCATTTAAAGAATCTATTTCAGCATTAGCATTTGGCACCATTTTAATGTTATTTACAAACCAAGCATTACCCAGTGCTGCCGGGTTTCTTTGTGAAGTAGGATTGCCATCTTGTCCTTTGATGATGAAATATTTTGTGTTCAGCATATTGAACACTTCTATATTATTTTGTGAAATATGACGTTCTATTAGATCTTGGTATCTTTGCATTTTCACTGCACTATATCCGCCAATAGTCTTATGATAAAAAGACGTAGATGCTGAATTAAAAGTATTAATCGTAGCATCCAAAACTCTAAAATTCGGATCTTTATCTTGCAGTATTTGTGTATCCACTTGTCGAGGTTCAAATTCAGATTTATAAGTCGATTTACTTACAAAATCTTTTTTATCCAAATAACCTTTGCCTATTTGCACCAAATCAAATAAACCCAAAACAGATATTAATGCTACTAAAACTGTTTGATTAATTTTATCCTTTAGAAAAGCTAACAATGCACCAGCTACAATAAGTACAAACATCAAACTTCTCAAAGCTGAAGAAGCAACCATTCCTGCTCTTTGGTCAATTACAGCATCTTTTATTTGTGCATACTGCTCATCACCAGGTGCATTGAAATCAAAAAATGAACCACCCGCAATCCATAGAAAAAGTGAAATACCTCCTAAAATACTCGATGAAATCAAAAGTGGTTTGATATACTGTTCTTTATTATCTGCTTTCAATATATCTGAAAGTGCCAAAACACCTAAAATCGGAATAAAAATAGCTGTAACACTGAGTATAGATGAAGGCGCTCTAAATTTATTGAACATAGGGAAATAGTCAAACATTAGGCGATTTAATATCTCAAAATGTTTCCCCATCGAAAGTAAAATTGTAAATAAAACTGCTCCAAGTATCCACCATTTTATTTCTCCCTTTACTACAAATAGACCTAAAACAAACAAGAAAAAAGCAACTACCCCAAAATAGGCCGGACCACTAGTGAATGGTAAGGATCCAAAATAAGTTCCAAACTGAAATGGCTGTCTTTGACCAACCGCTTTACCCAATGATGATTTGCCATCTAACCATTCGCCAGATCCTCCACCCACTACTTTGGGAATAAAAATTGCTAAAACATCACCAAGACCATTACTCCATTGCATCGCATAATCCCATTCTAATCCACCTGTTGCATTTGCATTTACAGATGCGTTGGGATCAGCTTTAAGAATTTGGCCTCCACGCATGGTTTCTTTTGTGTATTCATAAGTAGTCCATAATTTTGAAGCCGAAGAGCCCACAGACAAAATAGCAACCACTGACATAATGCCTACTGCTTTTCCGAAAGAAGCTAATTGTCCTGATTTTACACTTTTAACTAATTGAATGATGACCAAAAGTATCATACATATCGCAAGGTAATATGTCATCTGAGGATGGTTGGCTCCAATATTTACTCCTAAAGCCACACCAAAAACAGCAGCACCTAAAAGATATTTTTCTTTGAATAACAATAATACACCTGCAATAACTGGCGCACTTGTCATTATTGCCATCAATTTTGAATTATGTCCTGCTTCAAAAAGTGTAAGGCTATTGGTCGTAAAACCAAATAAAAATGCCCCAAGTAAACTAAGCCAAGGACTGACACCAAGCAACAACATCAAAGCATAAAACCCAATCATCCCTGCTATAAAATAGCCCGCAGGTCTGCCAATATAAAGTGACATGGTTTTTTCCACATAGGTCAATAGATTATTCTTTGGTTTTGCAGAAATTTGATACGTTGGCATACCGCCAAACATCGCGTTTGTCCATAAAGCTTCTTCCCCAGTTTTCTCTCTATAATCAGTTGCTTCTTTTGACATCCCAACATGTTGGATAATATCTCCTTGTCTTACCACTTTTCCTTCAAACTGAGGCAAGAAATACAAAATATTGACCAATACTATCAAAATGACTGGTATAAGGTAAGTATATGTTGATTTAAAATCGAGTTTCATATTTACTTGAATATTGATTTAGGGCGTAATATTACGAATAAATTTGATATTAAAAAAAATGTATCTGCATATTAGCCTTCCATATTACTAAAAAGTAAGGGACAACATCCAAGATATTGTCCCTTATTAAAGTGATTTGATTTATTATTTAATAGCTGTCATTACTTCATTTCCGCGATCACTAGCTTTTGAGTTTGAGTTTTATCTCCTGAAATAAAATTGACAAAATATAATCCATTGTCAAAACTTGATACGTCCATATTAAATGTTTTAACATTGCGGTCTCCGGTAACTTTCTGTGTTATAATCACTTTCCCAGTAATATCACAAATTGTAAGATATCCATCTGTATGTTTCCCGAATGGTGCCACCAACGTAATATCACTACTCGCTGGATTAGGAAAAACCAAAAACTCTTCCTTTACCAATTCACCATTGGTTTGTTCTTCATCATCACCTACAGACCTATAAGCGCTTGCACTTCTTTGAGCCAACAAAGTATAGCAAGATGCACTGTTTGCTCCATTATAGCCAAACACTTTTACATAATAGGTTGCTGTACTTTGGGTCGTATTATGTTTGACCAACTCATCATTAGTACCATCATTTTCTGATAACATAATGAAAGTATTGCCCCTATACAATTCCATATCGTAATCGGCAGGTAAGTTGGTCATTGTTACTTGTACATTTCGTTGACTAGAACTACTGCTGAATTTAAACCAATCGATGTCACTAGCACTCGAAATTTTAGCCGTTGTTGTGGTTCCTAAAGGAATGGTCTTTGAAGTATTTTTAGTATTATTGCTTTCATAAGTATCGGTACATGATGATGAGCTAGCGCTAGTCGTAAAGTTTACCGTGGCAGAATATACACTTGAGCCACCTGCACAATTAGCTTTTACTCTCGTGTTGTAAGTAGTAGATGCAACCAATCCAGTCAAATTTAAAGAAGTACTACTAACAGTATTTACTATCCAGGTGGACGATGAGTTTTCTTTAAACTCATAAGTGTAGGTTGTAGCACCTGAAACTACAGTCCAACTGCTAGTAGCTGTAGTAGCTGTTATAGATGAAGTTGTCAATCCTGATGGTGCGCTACAGCTTCCGCCACCTGATGGGGGCATGCAGCCAGGTGAGGATTGTAAGCTCGCACGTGCACCACTACCTTCCAAAACAGCACGCATTCGTGTCTTTTGCCCAGCTGAAAACATATACATACATGCATCATCTGTGTAATCCATATAATTCATAGTCATCTCTACAGGTGCACCACTACAAGTACTATAATGTGGATGTGAAGGACAACCTCCATTGGATGTATTATGTGTTGGCGTGTCAGAAACTAGATCACTTCCACATGTAGCATCTCCCCAAATATGTCTTAGATTCAACCAATGACCTACTTCATGGGTGGCTGTTCTTCCTTTATTAAAAGGAGCAGTGGCTGTTCCTATAGTCCCAGTATATCTATAATCTAACACAACGCCATCGGTTGCGGCAGAGCCACCAGGAAACTGCGCATATCCTAGAATACCGCCACCGATATTACAAACCCAAATATTTAGATAATTGGCTGCATTCCAGGGGTCAGTACCGCCTTGGCTTGACTTTTTAACTGAATCATTTGTACCCCAGGATGTTTTTGTGGTACTCTTTCGAGTAATACCTGAAGTAGCAGCTCCAGTAGGATCTTGGGTAGCTAAACAAAATTGAACTTCCACGTTCGAGACCAACCCTGAAAATAATGCTGGTACGCTACCAATATCCGTATTGGTAGCCGTAAAATCTTGATTTAAAACTGCAAGTTGACTTTGTATTTGAGCATCTGAAATATTTTCTGCTGTCGTTCTATACAAAACATGGAAGACGGTTGGAATAGTTATGACAGTTCTTTGCCCCGATCCATTTGGGTTATTTTTCAAATACTCTTGCACTTGTCGCTCGATCTCATCCATGTTTTTCAACATTTGTGGATTTTCAATCAATTGGCGCTCCAATACATCCATTGCACCACAATTACGTTGTCCCAATGATATATTTAAAAATAAAAAGGTACAGATTACTAAATTAAAAAATGTTTTCATTTTAAAAATTGTTTAAGTTAAATAATAAAATAATATGAAATATAACATTGGGTGAGTACACAAAAGTAAAATACGATTCTGATTATTCCAAATATTTCCAATTAAATTTAATTGAATTAAACAAATCAAAAAAATATAATATTTTTACTTTTCAACAATTTTACTATTTTATTTTGTCACAGAATATACATGTGTACTTAATTAAAATTTTATATTATTAACTAACCAATCAAAAAAATAAAATAATATGAAATATTTATTTAGAAACCCTAGGAAAAACGAAAAAAAATAAAAATACCAATCCAGATAATTATTATTTCATACCTTTACCCTCGACGAGTAAACCGAGAAATGGTAAGATATTTATACATATTATTAATATTTTTTTTAGCTCCTATACAAATATTAGCACAGGAAGAAACACAATCCAACAATATAGTAGCAAATATAATAGAAGATTTCTTGGAGTCCACCGATGCAGAAAATTTTGACTATAATACTATTTTCGAAAACCTAAACTACTACTTTGAGCATCCACTCAATATCAACCAAGCAGAAGCCCAAGATCTCCGAGACTTATTTATACTTAATGAGGTACAAATTGCTGATTTCATCACTCATCGGCAACAATTCGGATCTTTTTTAAGCATTTACGAACTACAAGCCATTTCGTCTTGGGACATGACCATTATCAAAAATGTCACTCCATTCTTAAAATGTGATGTTGCTGCAGCAGATTTTAATCTTAATTTTAGAGATGCATTTACCAAAGGTAATTCGCAATTATATATAAAAGCCAAAAGAATTCTAGAAAAAAGAAAAGGTTTTGTGGAAAACGATGACGGTGAAAAACCCTTCGTTGGGGATCCAAATCACCTATATGTGCGCTATCGTTATGAATATGGTCAATCATTCAAAGCAGGCTTTACCATGGAAAAAGATCCCGGTGAGAAGTTGTTTGGCGAAGGTTCAAAATACGGTTTTGACTTTTACTCTTTCTTTTTATATGCCAAAGATATCAACAAGACATTCAGTATTGTTTCCCTCGGAGACTTTGCAGTAAGTATGGGGCAGGGATTGATTTTGCACAATGATTTTGGCGCAGGAAAGTCATCTTTTGTGATGAATGTAAAAAGAGCAGGTAGAGCAATAAGACCATATAGTTCGGTCAATGAAGTCAATTTTTTCAGAGGCGCTGGCACCGTCATCAACATCAGGCAATCACTTCAAACAGCGGTTTTTGCATCTTACAAACCCATCGATGCATCTGTGGATAGAGATACCATCGAAAACTCAGACTTCGACTCGTTTGGTTCGATCAGATTTGATGGTTTCCATAGAATCCAATCCGAGATAGTAAATAAAAATTCCATTCACCAATCCAATATCGGGGCCAAATTAGAATACAAAATCAGAGACTTCAAAATAGCCGTCAATGGATTGTACACAGGATTTGACAAACCATTGATCAGAGATGAAGCATTATATAGGAAATACCTTTTTGCTGGTACTCAATTGTTCAATTCGAGCATCGATTATAGTTGGAGGCTACGCAATATGACATTTTTTGGTGAAGCAGCGATGAGTGATAATGGTGGCAAAGCCCAAATTCATGGTGTATTGTTAGGCCTAGATAAGCGAGTAGATATATCTCTGGTCTATCGCAATTATGATCCTGATTATCAAGTGTTAAATGCCAATGCTTTCGCTGAATCGAGCCAACCCGTCAATGAAAAAGGATTTTACATGGGTATGGAATTGAGGCCATTTAAGAATATTACCTTTAGTACTTATGCTGATGTATGGACCAATCCTTGGGTAGGATATCGTAAAGATGGTCCTACCGAAGGTAAAGAGTTTTTACTGAAAATGGCATATACCCAAAAACGGAAAATGGATTTATATATCCAATATCGTTTCGAGCAAAAACAACTAAACAGTAGCAACGAGAACATTATAGACTACCCAGAAAATCAAGTACTCCAAAGACTTAGAATACACTTAGGGTACAAAATCAACAAAGAATGGGAAATTAGAGATCGAGCGGAATTTTCGTTTTTCAATAAAGCCACATCATCCCGTGGTTTTTTGATGTATCAGGATGTGGTATTTAAACCAATCGCTAGGCCATTATCATTTACAGCCAGATATGCGATATTTGATATCAATAGTTTTGATGCGCGTATTTATGCTTATGAAAACGATATCTTATATGAGTTTTATATTCCTTTTTTCCAAAATCGTGGCTCCAGATTTTATATTAATGCAAGATATCGAATAGCCAGAAATTATACCTGGGAGTTTAGGATAGGTCGCACATTTTTTGAAAATGTAGAGGGCATTAGTTCTGGCAACAACTATATAGATGGTCGTACCATGACCGAAATCAAAACCCAATTTAGAATCAGATTTTAACCCAAATCCTTCCTATACATGAACTTAAAAGACCTATGGATGGGAGAATCCGTGCGTATCATTGCTTCTGGTAAAACGGGCAAATTTGAAGGCATCAATAAAGAAGGTAAGGCAAGAGTATTGATAAACGATAAAATTCTGCTGGTTCACAGCACAAATTTAGAAGTCATACCCGAAAAAGAACATTTCCCTGATATTCATGAGATGCTTAGAGATGAAAATAAACATAAAACCGATACCTCGCCCATTCAAATAAAATTTGAGCACACGCTAGATTTACATATAGACAAATTAGCCCCATATCTCGAAAACGAATTGCCAGCACGGATCTTAGAATTCCAATTGGCCCAAAGTGAGTCCTTCATTCGTCATGCTATTGACAAGAAGTATCCTCACTTCACCATCATTCATGGCAAAGGCCAGGGAGTATTAAAACAAGCCATCGAACACCAATTGACCCTGTTTCATCAAGTGAAAATTACCTTCAGTAAAAATGGTGGTGGTGCAGTAGAAGTATGGTTGTGATATACTGTGATTTAGTGATAGACTAATTTTGTGATCAGATATCTGTGATAGGGTGATCACATATGTAGTGAAACAAAAACTTAAGATCTATTTTGATGTTTAAACATTTACCTTCTAAAATAATCAACTTTGAGTACCTATCTAGTTCAAAATCCCTTGCTTCTTTTGTTTCTTGTTATTGCTACGGGGTATTTAGTGGGTAATGTCAAAATCAAAGGGACAGGATTGGGTACAGCAGCAGTACTTTTTGTCGGCCTAGCATTTGGAGCCATGAATCCTGCCTTTAATGTCCCTGATATTATATTTCAAATAGGTATTGTATTTTTCGTATATACTATAGGCATAAGGTCTGGACCAGCATTTTTTGAGTCTTTTACTAAGAATGGCTGGCGAGATATTTCATTTGTTTTTCTCACCTTGTTTTTGTCGGCTATTGTCACGATTGCTATCTATTATGCTTTTGATTTTGACAAAGCTACGATTGTTGGGATGTATTCCGGCAGTTCTACCAATACAACCGCGTTAGCAGGTGTCATAGATATGGTCACCCTTAAAGAAAAAGCCAATCCTGTTACGATCAATCAACTCGTGGTAGGATATACCTTTTCGTACCCTATGGGTGTTTTGGGTGTAATGATTGCTATAAAAATTATGGAAAAGTTTTTAAAAATAGACTATCAAGCAGAAAAAAAGATATTGAGAAAAGATTACCCCATTGATGACGACTTGACGAGTAGAGCTATCGAAATAACCAATGAAAAATTAGCTGGAACACAAATAAGGGATATCATCAAGCTACATAATTGGAACATTGTATTAGGTAGAATAGACAGTGTAAAGTTTGGTACTTCTTTATCAAATTATGACATACCACTCCATATCGGAGATAAAATCATTGTAGTTGGCACCAAAGAAGAATTAGACCAGGTAGAACAGATATTGGGCAAAGAAGCAGAAAACAGTTTAATATACGATCGTAAAGAATATGACATTGTAAGGATTTTTGTATCCAACCCTGCGGTTGTTGGGAGAGAATTAGCATCTTTAAATTTGCAGGAAAAATATCAAACAGTCATTACACGCATCCGACGTGGAGATATAGAAATGTTGGCAAAAGGTGATACTATACTTGAGCTCGGAGATAGAATAAGATTTGTAGCCAGAAGGCAAGACATTAAAGAAATCCAAAAGATATTTGGGGATAGTTATTACGCTGCGAGCAAGATAGATCTATTTTCTTTTGGAATTGGTATTGCACTTGGCTTGATACTTGGTATGATAGAATTCTCACTTCCAGGTGGATTGATTTTTAAATTAGGATTTGCAGGCGGACCATTAATAGTAGGTTTAGTACTAGGTGCCTTACGTAGGACTGGTCCATTAGTTTGGTCCCTACCCTATGGCTCCAATGTCACTTTAAATCAATTAGGATTGACCTTATTATTGGCTGTCATAGGTATCAGATCAGGCAATACTTTGATGGAAAGCTTAAGTGATGGGGCTTGGATCAAAATATTTTAGCAGGATCGGTATTGAGTGTGATCACTGCAATCCTTAGCTTATGGATTGGTTATAAACTGATAAAAATCCCATATTCATTATTACTGGGATTTGTAGCTAACCAACCAGCCATCTTAGAGTTCGCTACAGATATTACAAAAAACAGAGTGCCAGCAATAGGCTATTCTTTTATGTTTCCCATCTCTTTAGTGATGAAAATATTGTTTGCACAACTACTATATTTATTGTTGAATTGATGACATAAAACATTTTTTTTCAAAAAAAAGATCAAAACTGTTTTGCAATATAAAAAATGTATATATCTTTGCGTCGCTTTTAAAGGAAGGCATCAAAAAAACATAAAATGGCCCGTTCGTTTATCGGTTAGGACGCCAGGTTTTCATCCTGGTAGGAGGGGTTCGATTCCCCTACGGGCTACCACTGCAAAGCACTCAATTGAGTGCTTTTTTTTTGCCCGTAAGGGAATCAAACCAATTTATTGTAGCCGATCAATGTTTTGATCGGTTCCTTCGTATAAAGCAAAATCTTTTGCTTTATTGATGCTCAGCAGCAACAATCAGTCATCCTACGGGCTACAAATTAACAATATAACCCCTTGTAAGCCTATGATTTACAAGAGTTTTTTTTTTTGTTTATAGGTATTGCAATTGTAAAAATGTTGTCATTAAAAGCTTAGAATTTCCTTAAATAATCCCCTTCTTCTACTTTTCTCTCAGAGAAATAGCTTGGTAGATAGGTAGTTTCTCACAATATACCTTATCATAAGGCTTTGGATAGCCGTTTTCGCGTAGCATTTCATTTATTGTAATTTGTTAAACATAATTAATTGATACAAGCCTTTCTGGCGTTTACTATGCTCAGCTACGCAGAGCACACTTCAAGTATCTTTGATTAAAGCTACACCATCAAAACCTGAAATTAAATACTACATTTAGTAAGTGCATATCGACTTTATTAAATACAAAGCGTTGATTATCATAAATTTCTCCATTATTTAATTTGGTAACCCATAGTACCTGAGCTTCTAAGCCATTTAATAACCCACTAAATTTGTGTCGGATATCCACATTCAAATGGTGATAGGATGGGATTCCATACTTATTAAGCGCAAAGTTTTTTACATCAGGTAAAATAAATGTGCCTGCAGCTAATTGTATAGTTGTACTTTTGAAAGGTTGATAGGATGATTTCAAGACAATGCCTGTTAAATCTCCGAAACCTTCATTTCTTTCTCTTGGGATAAAGGTAAAAAATAATCTCTACCCCATTCTCTTGGCATGTGATATCTGCCACCTGCGGTTATCCTATTAAAATTAATGTTTACATCCCATTTATTTTTTTTCCACCCTACTTTACTTCCAAAGGTATAAACAGCTTTTTCATTTGTAAAATATGCTTTCGTCACATCTTCATTTCCGCCATTGCCAGATTTTACTTGACTTGCTCCTTGGATACTTGCATATACCTTACCAAGCATAATCTTATGCTCCCAATCAATTTGCAACATGGTGGTATTCATCACATTTTCTACCCACATATTCCAAAAATTAATAGTCAATGGCTTGAAAAATTTTGTTTGATAATTTACAAGCAAAATTCCTTTTGTTTTGGTATTTCCTGTATAATTAGATTTTATACCATTAGGATCCACACCTGCTGGATACAGCCCAATAGACTCTCCTGCGTTATACCATTTACTTGTACTTCGTGGCGCAATACTATATAACCAGCCCAACTGAAACTGGTGATTTTTATCAATTGCCTTTTCTATCCACAAACCTTCAGCAGCTGTTGGGCGCATTCGACCATCTTGGAGATTAATGAATGGTGTATTGAGCAATTGACGACCGAAAGTAATTTTGGTTTTCCCTCTATTATACTTAATGAAAAATTCTTCTAATCTATTGATTTCATTTAGATTCTCAGGATTTGTAACATCAAATAATCCTATCTCATACCTATTGTTTTGGCCAGTGATATTGTCTTTTGCAGCTAGGTCTGATGAACCAGCATCGAATATATAAAATCCACTAACACCTACATTAAAACCATGAAAGGCACCTGATTCATATCTTAGTCCACCACCAATAGCATTGGCGTGATAATCGGTTAGTGATCCTTCATTTATAGTATTTGAAAAATAGTATCGAAAATGACCATGTATTTCCCCTGACTTAAAAGCTGACAGGAGCGTTGTCGTATCGGTAGAAGGCTTATTATCAGATTGCCAGATTTTAGGTTTCTCCTGTAGCTCCTGATGCTGACTATACCCTGATTCTATACAATAAAAAAACAAACCTATATATAGGAGGTAATTAGGTAACTTCAAAATATTATAATTTATTTTAATTTATACTAACGTGAATATGATGCACCTATTCACCTTAAAATCAATTCAACTTAAAGATTAATATCCAGATTTGATATAACTCCAGCCTTTGTCTTGCTTATCTACTATCTCTAAAATACCTCCTGGTACGGTGCGACATTCATCCAATAACTGTTCTCTTTTGATATTTTTTTGTTGCATCGTAAACTCACAAGCTACAAAATCGACTTTATGTAATAAAACCAAATCCTTCAATTTATCAAGCACTAGAGATTTTTCTTTGTGTATAAAACTCATACCAGGTCCGTGACATACTACCTCTAATTTGGAGCCCGGAGCTAATTTTTGTATATTGAACAACTGTCTTACCATGGCATTGTGATCAGTGGTATCTTTTGACACCATTTGAAATACAATTTTGTAAGGTTTTGCTTTTTTAGATACGGCTTTACCCTTGGTTTGTGCATTCAAGCCACCAATGGCCAACAAGACAGTAAAAAACATCATGAATAAAGGTTTCATATACTTAAATTTTAAATGAAATAATTCGTGCGATTTAATGAAATTGATAATCTACGCCATATACTTGAGACAACAAAGTCTCGGGCGCATCGATTGCTATGGCATTTCGTTTAGGTGTTGGATTTACTGGTGATGCAGCTTTAAGATATGCTTTCATATTTTCATGCAAAGTATAAGGTTTATTCTCTGGTTCTTGAACGTTCTTAATACGACATACCATATCCGCAGGGTCTCCATCTCTTTGGCAAGCAGCAATAGAATATACTTTGTCAGGGTCTAATAGTTGGCCTGCAATGGTGACAGACTCTACCCTACTACCTTCCTCCCCAAAAGCCTTAAATTTCACTACCATACCATTGAATTTAGTCACCCAACCACCAAATCTCTTGGATGCTTCTTTGGCAAAAACATTATTCAATTCCTTTTCCAACCACATTTTCAATTGTTTACCCGTCACTTTACCTATTCTAATGTGACTGTCCACAGGAAGCATGTCAAATATAAAACCATTTGTGATTGGAATATTGCCTGTGCTATCAGGAGTAGATCGTGGGGGACAAAATCTAAAACCGTTCGATAACACAATATCAATTTCAGACAATCTCCATCGCAAAGCATCAAGAATCATGGTATCAATAGTATTTTCAATGACAAAATACCTATATAATGGAACAGAACTGTACCCTACCACTTTATTAATGTCTGAAAAATAAGGATGTTCTAAGTTTTCAATCAATGTTTTTATTTCTTTGTCTTCTTTATATTTGGCCACATTTATTTCATCCAAAAAGTATTGGTCACCAACCACTTTCCCGTCTTCAATCGATAATTCTAATCTTCCACAAAAAGAACCAAAAGCACCAGGCTCAACTACTTTGGCATATTTGCCCTGAATAGGCTTGCGAACTCTCTCATGTGTATCTCCACCTAAAATATAATCAACACCTTTTGCTTCTTCAATATTTGAAAGATGTATCTGTTGTGACAAACCTAAGTGTGCCACAATGATCACATAAGCACATTGCTCTTGGTTGCGCAGTACATCCACATAATGTGCCAAATTTTCTTCAGGTTTTGTGTAAAGTATGCCTTTGCTGTAATTGGGAGATTGCCTTATTGGCACTAAATGGTCGGTATAACCCAAAAAGCCAATTTTCACATCATTGACATTCCATACATAATAAGGAGGAAATACATGATCTCCCTTTTTACCATCACCCATATCGTGGTACATATTTGCACAAACTTTTGGAGCATGCAGTCCCCCTAACAATCGCTGCATTTCTTTTTTTCCATAGATTACTTCCCAATTGCCAGGAAGATATAGGTCATATTTCAAAGCATTCAAAATAGGTGCTATAGCTTTTCCAGTAGTCTTTACCGATAACTCACTACCTTGAAACATATCTCCAGTATCCATTACAAACGTGTTTTCATTGGCTTTCCTTTGTTTTTTCAAATAAGTTGCAAAATGACTATACCCGCCTGCTTTTCTGAATACAATTTTATCATTTTCCCAAAACAACTCATCATGCGCATGTACCTGACAATGTACATCTGTGGTCTGCAAGATTGTTAATTTGAACTTTGACTTTTTTGAACCAATTGTAGGATCTAAATTAAGTTCTGCAGCATTAGCATGCATTATATTAGGTGTAATCAATGCCACTCCAGCACCAACGGCACTAACAGTTTTCAAGAAATCTCGACGATTTTTCATTAGGGTATTTTATTAAATGGTTGAATTGTTGTTTTGAGAAGTTGCTAACTGTTTAGTTACTATGAAAGAATTAAACAAGCAAACAAATTTAAAGACATTCTATTGTTTATCATTTCACTTGTTTTCTAGCATCAGCTATAGGTTTGAATGGGCCAAATTTATGTTGTTTGGCATCGAACTCATCACTATAAGGCCCAAATGGGTGATCTATTGGTTTTTTGCTAATATCTGGCCAATCATTTGGAGTCTCTTTGTGAGGTCGAGGCTGACTATTGACAAATGCTGCAAGGTCCCATGACTCCTCATCTGTCAATTGTGGCGCTTCAAAAGTAGCACCTAGTGGCATATTGTATTTAACATATTTTGCAAAGTTACTTAATCTATATAATCCTGCTCCATCATTGTAAGAATTTTTGCCCCACATGGGTGGGTATGTATAAACTATACCATCTGCCGCTTTGATTCCAGCACCATCTTTACCATGACATACAGTACATTTAGCCATATATATTTCTTTACCTTTTGCAGGATCAGCTGGTCTGTCTAAAAATGCTACATCTTTAAGGCCAGAACCCTTGGCCACCTTGCCTTTTTCCACATCTTTTCCGAGGAATATCATGTATTCTTTTATTGCTTGCATTTCTGCACTTGTACTATCCAACGCTACACCATTTAAGCTTCTCTCAAAACAATCATTGACGCGCTTATAAATATTTTCTTCTGATCCACTTCGGGCTCTGAATTTAGGAAATGTGGATGCCACTGACCCATAATTGTTTCCAAATGTCTTGGTACCGGCGTCAAGATGGCAATTTTGACAGTTCATTCCATTAGATATTTGTGCTACAGAGCCTTTAGGTCCTAAATATTTTGCCGTATTTTTGATCAACTCTTGACCATAAAGTATCTGTGACTCAAGTGCTGTACCTTTTATGCTTGCCACATCAGGAGCTTGCCAATAAGCATCAACTGGAGCTTGTGCTATACCAGAAGGTGGTACCTCACCATTAATTTCTATTGGCTCATTTTTGGGCCAAGGTAATAATTGATCAGATTCATTAAATATTTGGTAAATCAAAAATATCAAAACAACCACCACAAGTATAATAAAATAAATGATGGATTGAAGGTTTAAGATGGTTTGATCTTCGTTTGGATTTAAATGTGGCTTCATAAAATATTAATTTAATGATTAGTGTGGTAATTTATCTCTGAAAAGACCATAAGTCCAAGTACCAAAAATAGCACTCAAAACGGTCACCAAAACGACCGTAGTACCCGTACCAACTTGTGCAAAGAAAGGTCCTGGGCAAGCCCCTGTAATAGCCCAGCCAATGCCAAACATCAGTCCACCATAGATCACACCTTTATTGAAAGGTTTCTCCACGATGATGATGTCTTCTCCATACATTGTTTTAATATTGAATTTGCGGATCAACCATACTGAAATAGCTCCGACCACTACAGCACTTCCAATGATCCCATACATGTGAAAAGATTGAAATCGGAACATTTCTTGAATTCTATACCATGATACAATTTCAGCTTTGACAAAAACGATTCCGAAAATAATCCCTACAATTAAATACTTAACATTATAGTACCAAGGGTGATTCAATTTACTTTCGTTGACACACATTGCGTCCAATTCTCTCTTTTCTAGATCTTTTTGATATTGATTGGTCATTTAAATAAAAATTTAGAGTGAAAGAATAATAGGCAAAAGCAGATTTGCGGCAATAAAACCACCAATCATAAAACATACCGTAGCGACCAATGAAGGCCAACTTAATGCAGAAAGCCCCATGATAGAGTGTCCACTTGTGCATCCGCCTGCATACCTAGTACCAAAACCTACAAAAAAGCCTCCCACTATTATCATTAAGATGCCTTTAATTGATAGTAAGCTTTCCCAACTAACTACATCAGCAGGGACTAAAGCGTTGCTAAAGTCTGTCATACCATAACCAACCAACTCCGTCTTTAGGTTTTCATTGATGATGATTTCATTAGGATTGGCCAAGAGTTGTGCTGCTAAAAATCCACCGACGATCACGCCAAGTACGAAGACAAGATTCCAAATTTCTTTTTTCCAATCGTATTTAAAATATTCTATACCCGAGGGGATACAAGCCGCACAAGTATGTCGTAACGATGATGAAATTCCAAAATTTTTATTGCCCAAAATTAGCAATGCTGGTACTGTAAGCCCAATAAGTGGACCTGCAATGTACCAAGGCCAAGGTTGTTGTAAGAATTGAAGCATTAAATTGAATTGTTGATTTATATTAACTGAATCCTATCCGGTATATTGCGCTATATTTTCCCAAGTACCACCATCAATTACATTGCTAATACCTTTAGATTGTAATATAGATCTTGCTTGGCTACTACGATTGCCACTACGACAAAAAACAATTATGTCTTTTTTACCCTTAAACTTATCGAGACTTACTGCTATTTTATCCAATGGAATATTGACAGCACCTTTAGGATGACCAGAGGCAAATTCACCTGGTGTACGTACATCAACTAAAAGCGGTTTTCTACCTATGATTTCTGTTAAGTCCTCCGCTGGTTGACTACTAAATAATGATTTAAGAAAATCGAACATATTTTTATTTTTAAAATTAAAAGAATGCAAATATAACTCTAATTAAAAACCGATTAGTAACTTATGTTACTTAATCCTAATGTGGTAAATAACTTTTAACTAATCCGTATAAGTATGTACCAATAATTGCAAATACAAAAACTATAGCCATCGTTACAAAACCATAACCAATATTGACCACCATCGGACCTGGACATGCTCCACTTAGTGCCCATCCCATTCCGAATATACTACCACCTATCAAATATCTTGGATACGATTTGTCTTTGGGATGAAAAACTATCGGATTGCCTTGATAGTCTCTGAGTTTCATCTTTTTAATGATGTAAACACCTATAACACCTAATACAACAGCTACACCAATGATACCATACATGTGAAAGGACTGAAATCTAAACATCTCTTGTATTCTGTACCACGAAATGGCTTCAGACTTGGCCATCACGATGCCAAATAAAATACCTGCTATTAAAAATTTAATAAATTTCATCTATAAATGATTTGCTTTTTTAAAATTTAAAGTCCCAACTCTTACATGACCTTTTATCATGTTGATTTAGGCTAGACTAAAAGATAAGTGGCAACAATAAATGCGTCATCAATAATCCACCAATAAAAAATCCGATCACAGCAATCAATGAAGGTAACTGTAAATCAGACAAACCACTAATGGCGTGCCCTGAAGTACATCCTCCTGCATATCGACTACCAAACCCAACGAAAATCCCACCTATGGCAAGGATCAAAAATCCCTTTAGAGAAAAAGCGGATTCTAAGCTAAACAATTATGCTGGTTGGAAAGTTGTCGGTTCTGAAAATCCCATTTCTTTCAAATCTTGAATGGTTGCATCAGCCACCTTGATATTATCACCGTCCTTCAATACCGTTCCTGCAATCAATCCACCCAATATAGCACCTACCATAAAAACGATATTCCATAATTGCGTTTTCCAATTAAAATTAAAAAAGCTCACGTTCTTACCAGCTCCAGCCGCTGCACAAATTGTCCTTAGATTGGCAGAAAAGCCAAAAGATTGGCCAAAGAAAAGTAATAAAAACATAATAAAAGAAATCACCAATCCTGAAAACCACCAAGACCAACTCTGTGTCAAAAATTCTGTCATTATGTATGATTTATTTTGTATTTAAATGAAAAGAAATAATAGGTTTAAAAAGATGCTTTATTAAAGTCTCTGCAGCACTTTTGTGAAAAAATCCTCCTTTGCCGTGCGTGCCTACAAATACAATATCCGCATCTTGTATCTTCAAAAATGACTTTACACCATTTTCTACGTTATTAGATTCGATGATATGCTTCTGAAACTTTGATAAACCATGTGCCTCTGCATACTCATCCATCTTCTTCTCCACACCATCATTATTTATGGAAGTGGTACCGTCATGTATATATAAAAAGTGATAATTTGCTTCAAAAAACTCTGAAAATTTCTGCATGAGCGGCATTTCCGACCTATCATCTTCTAGAAAGTCATGTACTAATAGTACATCATTTATTACTAAGTCAGACCGATCACACATCAGTGACAAAAGTGGAACTTCTGATTTTCTTGCAATCAACTGGGCTTGCGTTGAAACCAATTTTTCTTGAATTCCCCATGAGCCTTTGGTACCCATGACTATCAAATCAAATTGATTTTCAGAAGAAAAAGTTACGATGGTATCCGTCACTTTACCTAATCTCAAATGTAACTTAATGTCAGATCCATATTGATTTTTTAGCTGGTCCAATTTCTGTTGTGCAATATTCTTTTGATCTTTGACATATTGTACATCTATTTCACCACAAGTGTCTATATTTCCATTGACGTCCATAGTTACGGTGTCTGGTACATCCATGATGTGAAGAAAATGAATCTCTACAGATAATTGCTCCTCAAGTTTTTTAACCATGAGATAAGAATAATCAGCTTGTACAGAAAAATCAGTAGGAATCAACACTTTCATAACCGAAGTATCCTTTAGTTTACTTTTTGGTGTTGTAACAGGTATTACTTCTTTTATTATTTCTGCTTCCAATGATCCAGTGGCATCGACCAATGCACGTGCATCACTTAATGATCCTGCATCAAGTACATTGGTCAAGCCACTTTCCATTAAAAATCTTCGTGCTTGTACACTTCTGTTTCCACTGCGACAATACACCACTACTTGCGGATACTTTTTCAGCTCAGATGCTCTATTTTCCACAACTTCCAAGGGAATATTAACTGCTCCTTTCAAATGCCCAGAAGCGTATTCAGCCTTACTTCTCACATCCACAATGATTGCGCCATGTTCGATTACTTTGGTTTCATTACCAATACCAAACATTTTTTTAATTAGTGAAATCATAACGTACAATTATAAATTTTAATTAGAAACAACATCATTACCTTTGGCTACCCATTCATTCATACCAGGTGAATAATTGGTCACATTGGTAAATCCTTCTTTGACTAACAACGAATAGGCGATGGATGATCTATCACCACCTTGGCAATGTATAATCACATTTTTATCCTTGCTTATTTTGTCTGTATTTTTAAGTATGGTACCCACAAATATGTTTTCAGCGCCATTAACATGACCTGCATTATATTCAGATACACCCCGTAAATCTACTATTTGTGTATCGTTGTCTTCCAATTTTGTTTTGAAATCATCATAACCTATCATTTTTGCAGTTTGAAGATCTCCTTGGAAAATATCTGTAGAAGGTACAAAACCCATAATATTATCTAAACCAATACGCATCAATTTTCTTGTTAAATCATCCAACTGTTCTGGTGCTGCCAAAAGTATAAATGGCTCTTCATAAGTCAAGAACCAACCTGCCCATGTAGCAAATGAGTTATTACCTTGAATATTAATACTACCAGGTATAAATCCTGCAGCAAAATCAGATTTATTTCGAGCATCTATCACTTTTATTCCTTTATCCATTGCTGCTTTCAAATCAGTGCTAGATAATTGCTTTAACGTAGGAACTTCTGTCAATAATGGTCTATCTACTTTATTGAGTTTCTTCATCATTGCAAAGTACTTAGGCGGCTCTGGCTGGTCAGCTAATAAGTAATCTACAAAACCACCTTTATTTTCTTTGTACTGTAAAGCCCAATTTCTAATCTTTTCATAACCCACTGTTGTACTAGGTACAGCACCTAATGCTTTGCCACATGCTGAACCTGCACCATGACCTGGCCATACTTGAATATAATCAGGTAAAGCATCAAATTTCTTTATAGAATCATACATTTGTAATGCGCCTAAATCTTGGGTACCCTTCAACCCTGCTGCTTTTTCTAACAAGTCTGGTCTTCCTATATCACCTACAAATACGAAGTCACCCGTAAACATCATTACTGGCTCCTTGCTAGCTGGTGTATCTGTCAATAAGAAACTGATACTCTCTGGTGTATGACCTGGTGTATGGACTACTTCAAAAATCAAATTACCTACTTTGACTTCATCCCCATCTTTTACTCCTTTATGAGCAAACTCATATTGCCAATCTGGCCCTCCTTCGTCAGACAGATACATATCAGCACCAGTCAATGCTGCCAGTTCTCTCGCTCCTGAAAGGAAATCAGCATGGATGTGAGTCTCGAAGATATGGGTAATCTTCATATTATTTTGTTTTGCAATGTCGATATATGTGTCCACATCGCGTTTAGGATCGATGACGGCCGCCACTCCTGCTTTCTGACAGCCTATCAAATAACTTGCCTGTGCAAGACTTTTGTCATAAATGTGTTGAAATAACATGTTTTTACTTTTTTGATGAAGCAAAGGTAGGTTGGACAGATGTATCAGGATGTAACCAATGTTACAAAAGATGATTTAAATCATATTTTGCATCTTTTGCTCACGCTTATTCCTTTGGAATGCAAACCCTGAAAAAAGTAAAAAAATCGCTAGTTACGCTAAATCACTCCGCGTACCAGAACAGGCTCCTTAATGAGGTACACCTTTATATTACTACATCTCCCAAAGCAATCAACACTTTCAGGGACACTTTGATCTTCCATTATACTGCAGGTTTCACCTGCGGTTATTCATAAACAGTCCTTTTAGGGCTGTATATTGATTTTCCGACTTTTCAGAGTGGATTCAATATTTATTAAATTTATTAAATACATTCTTACATGTAGCGTTTCCGTATAAATTTAGAGAAATACTGTTTATTGTAACAAATGTTGCATAGCTTATGCCAATCATCCTATTATCTTTGCCCCCACAAACGCATGGTAATATTGTATTTAATACATTAAAGCTGTTCAAAATCAAATCAATAATTTCAATTACAATCAATAATCTTTCAAAATAATGAAATTTATTCCCTCTTTAGAATGGATCAAAAACTATAAAAAGGAATGGCTAAGTGGTGATATTTCGGCTGGACTTACAGTAGGTGTGATGTTAATACCACAAGGCATGGCCTACTCAATGCTGGCAGGTTTGCCTCCTATATATGGTTTGTATGCAGTAACCATACCTTTAATTATTTATGCAATATTATTTTGCAAATATTAAATATTATTCGCCAATTGGCAGTAGGTCCTGTAGCCATGGTCAGCCTTCTGATAGCCAGTGGAGTAGGACACCTAGCTACAGCCGGTACAGATCAATACATCGCATTAGCCATATTATTGGCACTTATCGTAGGTGTAATTCAATTTTCTATGGGTCTTTTTAGACTTGGATTTTTAGTAAACTTTCTCTCACACCCTGTGATTGCTGGATTTACGTCAGCAGCTGCCTTGATCATTGGTTTTAGCCAATTTAAACATCTATTGGGAATAAAAGTAAATGGTGAAAAGTTTTTAGAAATTATGTCTCAAATTTTTGAAAATATAAGCAACACCCACATCACCACGTTATCAATAGGTTTAGTGGCCATTATTATTTTGCTTGCAGTCAAAAGAATTCATAAACACTTTCCTCCCAGCTTTTGGTCGTAGTACTATTAGGAATATTAGTAGTATATTTTGGTGGATTAGTGGATCAAGGGGTTAAAATAGTTGGCGAGATTCCAAGCGGGTTACCTACCTTTAGTATGTTTGCTATCGATTTTACAGCTATCCAGTCATTGTTACCTACGGCATTCACCATTGCATTTGTAGGTTTTATGGAGTCCATTGCTGTTGCTAAAGCCATTCATGCCAAACATAAAGATTACAAATTGGATGCAAATCAAGAACTGATAGCCCTCGGTACTGCTAATATTATTGGTTCCTTATTTAAGTCATTCCCAGTGACCGGTGGATTCTCAAGAACAGCCGTCAATGATCAGGCTGGTGCCAAGACCGGATTAGCATCTATCATTAGTGCCACGCTTATAATTTTGACGCTTTTGTTTTTTACATCCTATTTTTATTTTTTACCTAATTCAGTTCTAGCAGCTATAATCTTAGTGGCTGTCTATGGTCTCATAGATTTTAAAGAAGCAAAACACCTTTTTCATACAGATAAAATGGATTTTATATTATTTATGGTTGCTGCGTTAGGCACTTTAATTTTGGGTATAGAAGAAGGTATTTTAGTAGGTGTTTTGGTGTCAATGGGTGTATTGATTTATAGAGTTTCTTATCCGCATTATGCAGAATTAGGACACATGCCCCTTGAGAATACTTTTAAAAATATAAGTAGATATGATGGCCTTGAGCAAAAAGACGAAATCATACTTCTAAGATTTGATGCTCAATTATATTTTGCCAACATCAATTACTTTAGAGATAAAGTGGAAAGCTTGATTGCAAATAGAAAAAATCCTAAATTCTTCATTTTGGATGCTTCACCTATAAGTTCTATTGATTCTTCA
>JADKCC010000037.1 GCA_016714785.1 Saprospiraceae bacterium | reverse complement strand
TGGATTCTTTGGCTTCAGGTATGAAGATATTTGGAACAATACCGCTTGCATTTACTCCAATTTGAGGTGCAATACCATCTTGGCGACACCTTCGTTCGTTGTTAAAATCACTGCCATACTGAAAGACACCATCAAAGTTGGATGTAGCTAGACGATATATGGGATCAAAGCTACCGGTGGAACCTACTGCGTTTTCGGGAGCTATGAAATTGTCTGAACTATGATTTTTATGATTTATTTGATTACTATGATTCATTTTCTTTGGTTTTTACTTTTTATATACTCCTTCCACTCATCAGTCTCGAAGATTGGAACTTCTTCTCCCCATAACTTATTCCACCAAGTCACTTTTTTGATCGGGTCTTTGGGCTTGTTTTTGCCTGCTTCTAAATCTTCTTTGATCTGTGCTATTTGAAGGCTGTCAATAATTTGAGAATTTTTAAACTCCCAAATCCTTAAAAACCTTTCAGTTTCTGTACCTTCCTCTGAGACGCTAGTACCTCCAAGATCCCAAGGATTAACTTCTTTGTCTATTAATTCATGATTGATGGACAACTTTCCTTTCCAGTCAAAACTAAGGTACTTGCCAAACATCTGTTCATGTGCCATAAAGCTGATCTCATCCCAAGTAAATGGTTCGTATTTATCATATTTATATCCACCTCGCATCGCAATTAAGTTTCCACCAAAAAATATATACCATTGATCTTGTATTTTTACACCATAAAGTCCTTGCACCAAATCAGATGAACCGGAAGCATTTATTGAATTAATACTATTTAATGTGGTATAAAACTTATTTCGCGATGGATTAAATATATACAATGAATCCGTTGAAAAAAACGTTTTATTTATTTGAGACTTATATTTCATTAATTTGTTCTGAAGCCCATTATTTATTATTTTATGAACTTCTTCACGTACATCATCATATTCATGAAAATGAGTAGAAATATATTGTTGGACTTTTTTTTCACCGGATAAGCTATACTCAAAATAATTTTCAATTTTATTTGAAAATATTTTTAATAGTACATAAATAGCAATAACGATAATGCTTACTTTAATCATGAAATTCATAGTTATGTTATCTTTTTATAATTTTTGATTTTGCTTCATCTTCCACAAAAATCCAATCAAAATTTTCACTTAAATGAGCGGGTACAAATTTTCTAATATGCTTATATTTTTTTTCCATCGGAATAAAGACATTCCCAGCAAGGCGTAGGCTGTGCTTACGTCTTTGTGTTGCCAAATTTTTAATTTGAATCCGAATACCTAAATCCATGATATATCTGATACATTTATCTCCAATCAACTTTCTAATCCATTATAATTTCGTTGACTACTGTCCATCCAATCTTCAGCCTTCACTACCTATCCATTTCTCATGGTATTTTCATGAATAAAAGCCATTTTTGATTTGTAAAAGAAATTTTTCTACAATAATCAAAACTATCCAATATAAGATACCATTAAACCTTCCTTTTAAATCTATCAACCCAATCAATAACTTGAAAAGTAAGAAAGTAAGAGCTAGCC
The DNA here is from genome assembly GCA_016714785.1 of Saprospiraceae bacterium. Taxonomy (GTDB): domain Bacteria; phylum Bacteroidota; class Bacteroidia; order Chitinophagales; family Saprospiraceae; genus OLB9. The sequence continues at coordinate 92,382 of JADKCC010000037.1, read as the reverse complement.
GTATCATATATTTGGTATCTAGTACTCATAAAATGCAAAGGTAGATAAATTAAAATAACCACCCAAAATTATGGCACAGTCGTGGCATCACTCAGACTTAGTTACAAACTATACCTAGCGGAGTACACCAAATAACTTTATGTCATTCTTGCAGCTATACTAATCCTGCAAACTTTCCAATATCTGATTGTACGCTATTTTTACTTCTTCTATTGCTTTTTCGTCCAGTAGTTCGTGGCTGAGTCTGATATCAAAAATTTGATGTGGTGTCAAATTCTCAATTATCTCTTTATACTCCACAGCACGATTAGTTTGAGTTTGGTTATCAAATGCAATGCGGCTCTTGATGACTTTGAAATTTGTACTTTGGCTTGACTCCAGTTCTTGCATATCATGAATAGCTGAAATATGCATCTGTTCCTCCACGATGTCCAATTCGACAAAAGTAGGTAGTGCATATTCATTAGCATATTGTGCAAGGATAGCACTAATCTCTACGATATTGCCCTTTAGTCTCAGTAGCTGCCTAAATTTGGGTAGCTTTATCGGTTTGATGTCCCATTTATTATTATTGATCTCTACTTGTATCACTAATTTTTCATATCCAGCTTCGGAGAAATCAAGATAAATAGGTGATCCACTGTAGCGTATATGATCTTGTTTGTCAATGCGTTGTGGCTTATGAATATGTCCCAAAGCCATATAGGCTATATCACTTGATAGCATTTTACCATCCAATCCCATTAGATTGCCCACATGTATTTCTCGTTCGCTGTCGGATATCAATGAACCTTGCATAAATAAGTGTCCCATCGCAATCAAAGGTGCTTCGCCATATTGTGCGCGTGCGTTAGATACCAATCGATCATAATGTTGTTTGATGGCTATTGGGATAATTTGTGATTTTTCGATAGCTTCGTCCGCACTAACCGACAACCGCAAGTCTCGATCCCTCAAAAAAGGAACTGCTAAAACCACACAACACAACTGACCGCCTGCATCATAAATAGGGACTAATTGTTGATCAAAATCATCAGGTACTCCACCTATAACCGTGATGTTCAATTCCTTAAGCAAACCAGCCGAAGCGTGAAGTAAACTAACTGAATCGTGATTGCCTCCAGTGATAATGGTTTGGACACCAGTTTTTGACAGCCGACGCAAAAAATTGAAATACAATTTTGTATCTCGGTTGGAAGGATTGGCCAAATCAAAAATATCTCCTGCAACCAATAGTACATCGGCTTTCTCCGTAATGATATATGATTCCAACCAGTCAAAAAACAAACTTATGTCTTCATACAATTCTTGTTTATGAAGGATTTTGCCTATGTGCCAATCAGCGGTATGGATGATTTTCATGAAGTAGGTATATGAATGATAAGATCGTCTGCAATGGCAAATATAGTAGATTTTTTATCCATTTTAAGTATCGCTTTGCCAGTAAAATATCCAAACGCTGGCAAAACACCATAAAACTCATGAAAATAAAAACACGGCAAAGTCAATCCTTGTTTACCTTTCCCCTTGAGTCTGATGCCCGGATGAATATGTCCAGCTAAGTTATACATACCAGGTTTGTGCGCAGTTTGTGGTTCATGTGTCAGCCATAGATTCCCCAAAAGATATTCATCTACCACCGTAAGTCCCAAAGTCTGATACGCAGCGATAGACATAATATCATGATTGCCCATCACCAATATAAATTCAATATGGACAGCATCACCTAAATAAGAAAGAAAGTCTTCATACGATTGGTTACGTACTGAATGGAAAAGATCTCCTAAAAAAACCACCTTTTCTGGTTGGTATTTTGCTACCAGAACTCCCAACTTTTGTAAAGTATGCATATTGGCTTGGCTTGGCACAGCTATACCAGCCGCTCTGAAATGTTCTATCTTACCAAGATGTAAATCGGCAATGATCAATGTCTTTTGTGAAGGCATCCATAAAGCTTTTTCGGTAAGCAAAACTACTTCATTTCCAGCAAGGTTAAAATTCATTATTTGATTAATCTCAAGCAAAAAGAAACGTAAAGGTAAAAAACTTACTTACTTTCGCATAAAAATATCAATATGTCCATCGAAATAGAAAGAAAATTTTTAGTCCATGTTGATGACTACAAAAAGGAAGCCATCCAATCAACGGAAATAAAACAAGGATATCTCTGTACTGATCCTCAAAGAACTGTTAGGGTTCGCATCAAGGGAAATCATGCCTATCTTACCATCAAAGGTCAAGGCAATGAAAGTGGAATGAGTAGGTTTGAATGGGAAAAAGAAATCCCCGTCGATGAAGCCAACCAACTCTTAAAACTAAGCCTGCCTGGCATGATAGACAAAATAAGATATGAAGTGATCTCAGGCAACCATACCATAGAAGTAGATGAGTTTTTGGGCGATAATCAAGGTCTAACCGTTGCAGAAATTGAATTAAAAAATGAAAACGAAAGCATTCTCTTGCCCGATTGGATCGGAATGGAAGTGACTGGTGACCAAAGATATTACAACGCACAGTTGATGTTAGTTCCCTATAACACTTGGTGACAATAATGGATTCAAACAATATTTTAGGATGTTAACAACAAATACCCAACTATTTCTAACCTATGCAGTTTGAAAAAAGGTAGGTTTCGATATGTTAGAATGAGTGGAGTTTGAGACTTCTCCCGACGGTCGAAATGACAGTCCTCTGATGAGGAGTATGGGAGACGAAGGCAGTGCGGCTCTGCCGCTGCCCACGTCTCCTCAACACCACTGCCGACCCTTTCATTCCTAAAGTATGTAGGGCTCAACACAACCAATTGATAAATAACTAAAGTTTCGGAGCAAATTTTGCACAATAACTACTCTCATAACCTTGAATCAAATTCAATTGTGCTCTTTGGGGCTAATGATTATACTATAGGTTTGGCATTGTCGCTCGAGCCGCGACTGGCTTTTACTTTTTGCATTGCCAAAAAAGTAAACAAAAACGCTAGTTCCGCTAAATCGCTCCGCGTACCGGAACAGGCTCCCCAAAGAGGTACACCTTGGTATTACTACATCTCCCAAAGCAATATGTTGACGTCGTATTTCTAAATCTCCATGTAAATTGTTTTAAAGTATTGATTATCAGTATTGTAAAGTAAGTTATCATTTAATTATTTAATATGTAATTAGTTGACATTAATCCATTTATAAACTCCGAAACTTCAATAAATAATAAATTATGTCTATAATAAACAAATTTAATGCAAGCCTTCTAATTGATTTTGTCCAAAAGTCGTGTACCTTGGGTTGGCTTTTGCCTTATGCAGGCAGTTACTTTTTGCATTGCCCAAAAAGTAGCCAAAAGTCTAGTTCAAAAAGGTAACTGAATGGTGCAGCTTTGCTGCATTTGGAGTACGAAATCACTCAAAATGAAGGCACTGATTTAAACTTAAATCAGCTTGGTGTAATGTCGTTCATTCTCGACCTGCCCATCCCTTACGGGTGCCTTCACTTCTCGCATTGTCATGGCCCACCCACCCGTTTCACGGTTCATTTCGTCAAAGGGCTTTGCACTTCACCTCCCCTATGTAGGGAATCTCAATGTATTATAATTGCAACTTCATATTATTTTCCCAACAAGTCATTTAAGATATAGCCAAATTTGTCCAAATTTGTGCAATTTGTTATACACACCAGAGCAGCCAGTTCTATATACTTTTTCCATATTTTTTTTAACTTTGTCCTCATTTAAATCTTACATGAAGTCATGAAGACATCCATCGCCGCCAGGTCGCGTATATACTATTTTTTTATTTGTATGTGCCTTGCATTGAGTTTCACCCAAGGGCAAGTCTTGCCTCAGATGCCGCAAGAGTATATAGAAACTTGCGTACCACAAACAGACAAAACCATAACTGTTTGCAGTGTTGGATGCATGTTTCTAAATACCCAACTTCAACAGGCTATACAGGCAGCTACCCCGGGCACAACTATACTACTAGAGCAAGGTATAAGCTATACTGGACCTTATGATTTACCTGAGAAGAATGGTGATGGTTGGATTATCATTCGCACTGCCATAGATGATGATCTACTTCCTAGAGCCAACGAGCGAATCAATCCCAGTACTGCACCTAAACTGGCAAAAATTCTGGCTAAACCAGGATTGAGTGCTATAAAAACAAAGACACGGGCACACCATTATTATTTTTTAGGAATAGAGATTGCGGCAAATGATTTTTCTTGGAATGTCGTAGAAATTGGGAGTGGTGAAAAAAACATAGAAGATCTTCCTCATGACATCACCTTTGACCGAGTATATCTTCATGGGCATAAAACATTAGGCAGCCGCAGAGGTATCGCTATGAATGGCCGTCGTATCGCTGTAGTCAATTCCTGGCTTTCAGATTTCAAAGAGGTGGGTTTTGATAGTCAAGCGCTTTGTGCATGGAATGGAACAACATTTAAAGTTGTCAATAATTATCTCGAAGGTGCAGGCGAAAATGTGATGTTTGGTGGTGCTAAGCCCAATATTACAGATCTGCTTTGTTCTGACATTGAAGTACGCCAAAATCACTTTTACAAACCCCTTTCATGGCGTGTAGGAGATCCATCTTACGAGGGAACACATTGGACGGTAAAAAATTTATTTGAATTAAAAAATGCAGATAGGGTGTGGATACAAGGTAATGTTTTTGAAAATAATTGGTCTGATGCCCAGACTGGATTTGCTATTCTTTTTACGCCTCGTACGGAAGCTGGAAGTTGCCCTTGGATTACGGTACAAAATGTCACTTTTGAACAAAACATTGTGCGGCATATCGGAAGTGGATTTAATATTTCGGGCAAAGACAATAATTACGCCACCATACCTACCAATCATATCTTGTTACGGAACAATCTGATAGAAGATTTGAATGGCAATACTTGGGGCGGAGATGGCCGTACACTGCAAGTTCTAAATGGTGTACATCATTTGACAGTGAATCACAATACATTTATTAATCCTAATGGGGGAACTTTTGTCAATGCTGATGGCCCAAATTTTCCCAATGAAAATTTCATTTATCTCAATAACATAACTTCAAACGGCAACTACGGACTACATGGAAGTGGAAAGGGAACAGGTAAGCCTTCTTTAAATTTTTATTTCCCAAGAGCTGAATTTCATCATAATGTGCTCACAGATGGTAAAGCGTCCAATGGAGGCACAATTGCAAATTATCCTGAAGGAAATTACTTCCCCGGACCAATGGCAGACATAGGTTTTCTAGCTTTTAACATGGGAATTGGAGGAGATTATCGTTTATTGACCGGTAGTACTTATAGCGCTGCAGGATCTGAAGGTATGGACATAGGTGCTGACATTGAAGGGTTGCAAATGGCTACAGCTGGTGTGTTATCTGGATTAAATCAAGTTTGTGATGAATCCACTTCAAATATAGACCAAGGTATCAACCATCCAGAAATTTCTGACATGCTTCCAAGGCCAAATCCAGGAAAAAACTCCGTATTTATTCCACTTACTGGTGAACATCAATCTTCGGTATTCATGATGAATATGGAAGGACAACCCATCAACTCAGCCAAGGTAAGTCGGTTATCAGATGGCTGGGTAATAGAGACATCATCCCTCCAAAATGGTGTCTATCTCATTCAGATTCGCACTGATCATAAGAATCATGTATTTAGGTGGGTTAAGGCGGATTAAGTCAAAATCCACTCACCCTTCCATCTCCAATATCTCTCCTTCCACAATCAAATTTCCTTCTGTCACCGATTGGATATATTCCACACTGACTCCGGGCGCTCTTTCCAGCAGTTTGAATCCTTGATCTGTCACTTCTAGTACGGCTAGTTCTGTGACTATTTTTTTGACACATCGCACACCTGTGAGTGGGAGCGAACATTTTTTAAGCAACTTGGATTCTCCTGCTTTGTTGACGTGCATCATAGCTACGATGATGTTTTCTGCGGATGCTACTAGGTCCATAGCGCCACCCATACCTTTCACCATTTTGCCGGGTATCTTCCAGTTGGCTATATCACCTTCTTCAGAAACTTCCATCGCTCCTAATATAGTAAGATCCACGTGTTTGCCACGTATCATGCTAAAACTCATTGCAGAATCAAAAAAACTGGCTCCAGGTAACGTCGTGATGGTTTGTTTTCCCGCATTGATGACATCAGCGTCTTCTTCGCCTTCATAGGGAAAAGGTCCCATGCCTAGGACACCATTTTCACTTTGGAATTCTACATTGATGCCTTCGGGTACATAGTTGGCTACTAAGGTTGGGATGCCGATGCCTAGATTGACATAATACCCATCTTTTACTTCTTTTGCGATTCTTTTTGCTATACCTATTTTATCTAATGCCATGGTTTTATTAATTACGAATTTTGAATGACGAATTTTGAATGACGAATGATGAATGATGAATGACGAATGACGAATGACGAATTTTGAATGATGAATGACGAATTTAGATTGATGAATGACGAATTTAGATTGATGAATGATGAATGACGAATGACGAATTTTGAATGATGAATGACGAATTTAGATTGATGAATTTTGAATGACGAATGACGAATTACGAATTTAGAATGATGAATGATTTTGAAACGATATTGATGCAAATATAACATAAACCTAACATCCTAAACTTAATTACAATCGATTATTTTTTTTTCAAACCAAAATCACTAAAACTTTAATGTATATAAATTTGTCTTTATGTGAATATCAGATACTTTTGTCCTGCTGATTCAACAATATTAATTTATGCAAAATATCAACGATCTTACCGAAGATACTGTTTCGTCGGATGACTTTATAAGCATCATAGGTGCCAATGAAAATAACCTTAAAGATGTGTCCGTCAAAATACCTAGAAATCAACTAGTGGTGATCACTGGACTGAGTGGTAGTGGCAAGTCATCTTTAGCTTTTGATACCCTATATGCGGAAGGTCAAAGAAGATATATGGAAACATTTTCTGCTTATGCCAGACAATTTATAGGAGCGATGGACAGACCCGAAGTAGAAAAAATCGATGGACTGAGTCCTGTTATTTCTATTGAGCAAAAAACCACTGCTTGGAATCCAAGATCTACAGTAGGTACGACTACCGAAATATATGACTTTTTACGCCTTTTATATGCTAGAGTAGGTGAAGCTTATTCTTTTGTTACTGGCGAAAAGATGATCAAATATACCGAAGAACAGATCATAGAACACGCGATAACCAATTTTAGCAATAAAAAAATAGCCATCTTAGCGCCTGTAGTCAGGGCTCGTAAAGGTCACTATAGAGAATTGTTTGATCAAACACGAAAAAAAGGATTTACAAAAGTACGCGTTGATGGCGAAATTATCGACCTTGTCCAAGGACTGCAATTGGACAGATACAAGGTCCACGATATCGAAATCGTAGTAGATAGACTGAAGGTAGAGTCGGACAAAAGGGATAGATTGGCAGCTTCATTACAGATGGGTTTGCGGCTCGGAAGTGATTTCATCATGATCATCGACACCGATACCAATGAAATGAAAGCTTACTCCAAAAGCTTGATGGACCCAACATCAGGTGTTTCTTATGATGAGCCTTCTCCCAATAATTTTTCATTTAATTCTCCTTATGGTGCCTGTCCTGATTGTAATGGTTTGGGGGAACAATATAAGGCAGATTTGCAAAAAATCATTCCTGACAAAGGGCTAAATATCAATAAAGAAGGTATCAAACCTTTTGGCGCAGTAAGAGACAATAGTACTTTCAAACAACTCAAAAAAATAGCCGAAGATTTCAAGTTCACATTTGACACACCTATCTCAAAAATACCCGAAAAAGCATTGGACATCATCTTATATGGTGGTGATCAAAGTTTTGGCAAAGCCTATACCAATGCTAGCAATGAATATTTGTATGATTTGGCGCAAGAAGGTATTGCCAATATGGTTGAAAGATGGTATCGCGACTCCAGTTCAGAAAAAATACGATCTTGGGCGGAAGAGTTTTTGAGTATTGTAACCTGTCCTACTTGCGAAGGATTTAGACTTAAAAAAGAGTCCCTGCATTTCAAACTGGGTGAAAAACACATTGGCCATCTTGGTGAGATGAATATAGATGAGTTGCATGAATGGATAACGAATCTACATGCACACCTAGACGAAAAACAAAACATTGTATCTTTCGAAATCCTTAAAGAAATACGACTTAGGCTAGGATTTTTGTTAGAAGTGGGTTTAGGATATCTCAGTCTGAATCGGACGACAAGAACACTTTCTGGTGGTGAATCTCAACGAACACGATTAGCTAGTCAGATAGGCAGTCAATTGACGGGGATCACTTATATTATGGATGAGCCAAGCATTGGGTTACACCAAAGAGACAACCATAAACTAATCAAAGCATTGCGCGAGTTAACGGAAATAGGAAATTCCGTATTAGTGGTGGAGCACGACAAAGACATTATGTTGGCATCTGATTATATCATTGATTTAGGACCTGGAGCGGGATTGCATGGTGGAGAAATCGTTACCCAAGGTACACCTGAAGAATTCTTAAAATTGGGTGGTACTACAGCAGGATATCTGAGCAATAGACTTCGCATAGAAATCCCTAAAAAAAGACGTAAAGGCAATGGTAAATATCTAGAACTAAAAGGTGCCACAGGACACAACCTTAAAAATGTGGATGTCAAATTGCCATTAGGAACGCTCATTACAGTGACAGGCGTATCTGGAAGCGGAAAGTCTTCGCTGATCAACGAAACGCTCTACCCTATCCTACGGCAACATTTTTACAATAGTGTACAAAAACCCTTGCCTTATAAATCCATCAATGGCATAGAACATCTAGATAAGGTGATAGAAATAGACCAGTCACCCATAGGGCGAACTCCAAGGTCAAACCCAGCTACCTATATCGGCGTTTTTACAGATATTCGCAAGCTTTTTGGCAATATGCCAGAAGCTAAAATCCGTGGTTATCAACTGGGAAGATTTTCGTTTAATGTGGCTGGTGGTAGATGTGAAACTTGCGAAGGCGCTGGCAAAAAACTCATAGAAATGAACTTTTTACCAGATGTATTGGTGGATTGTGAACAATGTATGGGTAAAAGATATAATAGAGAAACGCTAGAAATCCTTTTTAAAGGTAAGTCAATCTCTGATGTGCTAGATATGCCAGTAGAAGAAGCAACCGAATTTTTCAAAAGTGTACCTTCTATTTATCGCAAACTAAAAACCTTGGATGATGTGGGACTAGGATACATCACTTTGGGTCAGCAAGCCACTACCCTATCTGGTGGAGAAGCGCAACGAGTGAAATTGTCAGAAGAACTATCCAAAAAGGATACGGGCAATACCATTTACATCCTTGACGAACCTACTACAGGCTTACACTTTGATGATATCAGATTGTTACTTGGTGTTTTAGATAAGTTGGTGGAGAAAGGCAATACGGTCATCATCATAGAGCACAATATGGATGTGATCAAAGTATCAGACTTTTTAGTGGATTTGGGTCCTGAAGGTGGAAAAGCAGGTGGAAATATACTTTTTGCAGGTACTCCAGAAGATATGATCAAAAAGAGTAAAAGCCATACTGCAGAGTATTTAAAAAAGGAGATGTAAAAATAAAACAGGTTTACCTTAATGCGATAAGATAAACCTGTTATAATTTTAAAATGCATTTAATGGTGCAGCCTAAAACATTACCTACCCAACCGTTTCCAATTTAGGAACACTGATATTGAACAATTTAGTGTAATATTCTTTGGCCATCCTACCTGATTCGAAAGCTGGACTCACGTCTCTCATACCATTTTTAACTATGGTTGCCCATGTTTTTGGCTTCTTGTAGTAAGTAGGTAATATCTCATTTTCGAGAATATCCAATAATCTATCACATTCTATATCATCTTGCTCTTGTACGGACAACATACGATCCGCTGGCTCTATGATAAAACTATTAACACCATGTACGGCAAATTCTGGTATCCATCCATCAGGAATAGAAAAATTAACAGAACCATTCATCGCAGCGGTCATACCACTTGTGCCTGATGCTTCTCTGTACAATCTTGGATTATTAAGCCATACATCCGAGCCTTTTTTGATGACTGCTGACAATCCCAATTCATATCCTGTCAATACTGCCACATTCGGTGTATTTAAGGTTTTCCAAAAAAGATGATTGAAGGTGTCAATAGCACTATAATCTTCTGGATATGGTTTTCCTGCCCATATTATTTGAATAGGCATGTCTGTATCGCTGATTAATTTGGCGAATCGCTCTGCATCTGCGGTAATCAGGTCTGCTCTTTTGTATCCTGCATACCTTCGCGCCCACACTAGCGTAAGTACATTTTCATCAAATATTTTTCCTGTTTGGTCGGCCACTATTTTAAATAGAGATTTTTTCATCTCCTTTTTCCGAGCCATCAATGTTTTGTCGTCATTGTCTTCAAAAGCTTTTTCTAACACATCATCTTTCCAATATTTTTTGTTTTGTGCATTAGTGATATGTGTTATTTCACAAATATCGGCATAACCTGACCACATCTCTCTAGATACTTCACCATGCATCTTAGATACTCCATTTGCTATTTTTGCAAACTTCAGCGCTGATAAAGTATAATTTAGCCTATTGTTTTCGATGGTCATGATTTCTTTGATCTCTTCATCAGGTATGCCATTAAAAAACGACATTTTACTCAACAAATCAAAATCATGGGCTTCATTACCTGCTTCTTCTGGTGTATGTGTGGTAAATACTACTCGCTCACGGACTTCATCCATGTTTTTGTATTTGGAATAAAGATAATAACACAATGGCAAGGCGTGGCCTTCATTCATGTGATAAATCTCTGTACCCAAATTTAGAATATCCAATAATTTGGCACCACCTATACCTAACACAATGGATTGCGCTATTCTTGTTGATTCATTGGCGTCATACAGTCTATTGGTTATGGTGCGTGAGATGGCATCATTTTGTTCAATATCAGTAGATAGTAAAAATATCGGTGCGCTCTCGAATACTTCAGGTTTGAGCAAAAATGCTTTCACATACACGATTGCACTATGCACTTCCACAGGAAAAACAATGCCTGTATCCGTCAAAAAGGAATAGTTTTTCTGTACATATTCTGGTTTCATACCACCATTGATGGCACGTACTTGGTCATAATATCCATATTTCCACAACATACCTATTCCCACTAAATTTTGTTTCAATTCGTAAGCGCTCCGCATGTGAGATCCTGCTAAGAAACCTAGTCCGCCACTATATATTTTTAGTGCTTGATCGATGGCAAATTCCATTGAGAAATAAGCAACAGCTTTAGAAAATTCTTTTTTGGGAGTGTAGCTAAATATATCTGATTTGGATAGCATAAAAGTGCTTTTTGGTAAACAAATAAAAATAAAAGCCGCAAATTTAAGTAAGATATGTCAATATGACACTAATTAATCAAAAAAGAAATTAAAATAACCTATTTTTGAAGGATAATGGATTGTAGCTATGATGCATAATAGAAGCAGTTGACAAAAATATGAAGAGCATAGGGTATCATATAGCTAGGAATGAATGTGTTAAAATGTTACAATAAAAAGAGCAGAATACCGTCAACTTTAAAGCAAAAAGATTCAATTACTGTGTCTAAACGTGCTTTACAGAATATAATTTCTGCTTTGCACTTCACCCACCCACCCGTTTCACGGTTCACTTCGTAAAAGGCGCTTGCCTTTGGTGCTTTGCACTTCACTACATTCATAATTACTATCGCTTATTTTTTAAACGATTTCCCAGAACAATAGCTCTATTTTTTATGAAAGAGTCTGACTTTTTCAGCAGCCCCTAGATACGGAGGCCTTTTTTTATATAGGTCTCTGTTTTTTTTTAACCTGTATTTATAATTCTTATTTGCCTATAAATCTGGATGCGGGCTTGACATCAGCCACCACCCAATCACTTCCCAATCCGATCCAACAATTCTTGAACCACTTTACGATAATATTTGACCAGTTCTACATTCTTAAACAAAGTCATGATATCAGCCTTACATTTTTCACTATTTTTGAAAAGTAATTCATCAACATCAATATAAGAAGCTAATATTTTATTAAAAGGCACGGTATCTATCTTTGCGATGGCACAAGCCAGATAATGATTGATTTGCACGCTAAACATGATTTTTTTATCCGTTTTGGACGATTTGCCATATTTCATGAATGCTCCATATACTGCTGCGAATACAAAATATTCATCTTCTTCATTGGGAAATGCATTTGAAAGGGATACGATAGCTTTTTTATCACCTAATTGGTACAATATCATCATCATTTCGAGCCTAGCACCTAAATTGTCGTCTGGATTCATATTAATGATTTCTTTGTAACCATCCAAGGCATCATCCAAATAACCACCTATTTCATAAGTCTTTGCAAGCAGGAATTTTGCTCTCATGAAAGGCCTGGTATGTGATGCCTTCCACCACATTTTATCTTTTTGTATCCGCTTATAATCATAGCCCAAATTATAAACATTAGCTATATCTAGGAGCATATCTATTCTTTTTTCCAAGTCTCCTTCCCACCCTGCTTTCAATATTTGGGCCTCGATGTTGTGCGGATTTGTTTTGAGCATTTTCTCTGCTTTTGCAACACCCTCTTCTTGTGGCAAATTAAAGAGTTCGATGGCTGCATATTCGTCATCATCTCGTGCATTGGGATTTTGTCTTCTACGTTCCTCTAGAGAAAGCGAAGAGAACTTTTCAATATATCTTGATAAATCTTCTTCGCCTTCAAAATCATCTTTCACCATGTCTCTATAAAATTGGATAAAGCTTGAATAATGCATTTCAGGTTCATAAGCATTTTCATCTATATCTCGAACGACCACAAATTCTGGAGTTACTCGATATTTATTTTTCATAATTTCTATAAAAAGAAAAATAAACCCAAGTTGGCAATCTAAGCTAAAAGTGACGTAGTTTTCATTAACGCAGATGGTGTATAATTTAGTGGTTATATTATATTTATTATCTTCCAGCATGTCAGTGATTACCTGGGTACATTGGTCTTTGGTAATAGGTGTGTCACTTCCAAACTCAATGGTTACCTGAAGATTACATTGAGTTTGCATGATCTCCATTCCAGACTTGCGCATCTCAGGTGTTATCGCTTCGATGTCCAGATCGTCTGCTACATATAAATCATTGTCCTCAGCTTCGTCATCCCATTTCAATTCTGTTGCGTCAAATCCTACTTTCAACATACTGACACTGAGTTTTACTGCCAACTCGGTGATCTCGTTCGGATTGATTTCGTAGTAGGTAGATAGTAATAAGAGATGATCATGGAATAGTACATGACCTTCTTCCAGAATACGATTTTTGTTGTACTCTATAATCAAAAGATTGGCAGCTGCTGCGAGTGTCTTTAAATCGCTTTGATGTATCTTATTGCGAGCATCTACATAAACAGACCAAAGCTCAAAACCACCATTGGATAGTTGCCAATATAAGTCATTTTCATCCCAGAATGCCGTCATATATTTTAAATAAATATTTTCTGGTTTTTCAGAGAACTCTGATAGATGAACGACTTTACTCATTTTTGTATTTTAAGATGCAAAAGTAAGATTCAGCTATCAAATATTTGAAAAATGGGGAGAATTTTAAAGTATTTGTGGAAAGAGTTTTTATTTTACTTAAAGTTCTATTTTTGCAAGTTTAGAAAGGATTTTATTTTTGCTTTATTTTCACTTCACCGATCATTTGACCTATTCCTAACCCATAATAGGTCCTTGTTTTACTAATTTGAACCATTGGAGAAATGGTGATTCCGTAAAATCTTCTAAAAGGAAACTCTATTTTTGGGTTAAGGGTTATACTCCATTCATAGTATTTTTTATTTAAATAATCGTAATTACTAGCACCCAAATCATTAAAAATGAATGGCCAACCTACAGGGTCAAGCTTTTTCCATGATTTAGGCTCAATAATAATTGCTGTACCTATGCTAATTGTAGCATTTAATCTGGCTCCTGTTTTATTTAAACTATAAATCTTACCTAACCCAAAATGAAAATCCCTTAATTTGTCTTTTGGGTAAAAAAAGTTATTAAACCCTTTTATAAAATCGTCAGGTGTTGACAAAGCTTTGCGAGAATTTCCAGTATAACCCATTTTAATAGAAAATTTTTCCTTGTACACCACGTTCAAGTTTAGGTCAAGACCCAAATAATTACCTAAATTAATATCTGTTGATAAATAAGTCCTATAATTATGAGAGTCATCTTTTTGAGCATAAGCTGATATAAAGCTTATTGAAAAAAGTATAATTGTTATTATTTGTTTCATTACTATAATCTTTTGTATTTTGGTGTTAAAAGTTAATTACAATTTTTTTATTAAACTAAACTAATAGTTTAACAAATTTTAATGATTCTAACGTTAAATAGTTCATTCTTATTACATTAAGCCCTAAGCCAAAACTTTGGCAGAATTATCTTTATTTTTGCCATAAATTATCTCTCATTATTTTTGTTTTGAAAACTAACAATTTACCGAAATGGTTGGAGTATCCATTTTAACAATGTGGATATCCTAATTCAAGTTAAATTGCCCTTCCTGATTTCATAGGCCTAAACCTAGTAAAACAATTTTTCCTGAAAGAACACAAGAACACATAAACATCCCACCTAAAAACTACCTACTCAACATCTTTCCAAACTTCTCCAGAACACTTTTCTTTATTGCAATAAGAAGACTACAAAGGACCAGTCATCATGAAGAATTCTGAAGCTTAATTAAAAGCTAAACGCAAGGTAAGTAAAAGAATACCTCCCAAAATTTAAAATTTACTTTTATAATTCAACTTAATTATTAGTTTTGCAATTGAATGTATGGATTATATTTCTATGATCTTTTAATTGTATATGTTTAATGAATATTTTGGCTGGTTCAAGACTTTAACGGAGTCTTATGCTTTTTTCATCCCTCACAAATCGTATATTATCATTATGAAATTTGTATGTTCGCTTGTAATTTTTTAATACCAAATTTTACCCCTAGCAGGGATTCGATATTAACATAAAATCTGGCAGTTGCCTTTTATTCTTAATAGGCCGTTTGCACCTGAGTCTCCTTGGATAGTTGATGGTATAAATTTGGTGGCTCTTTTATTTATTAACTTAATTCAAAAAATTAAAACCATTTCACATGTCTGAAAATAATTTTGAAGAGTACAAAACTTTTACGAATCATACGGAAGTCAAGGAATTTACTGAGTTGATGGACCAAAACCACATAGAATATAAAGTGCATAAAATCACACCGGTGTTGGACCCTGCGTTTGCTGGCAATACCCAAAATGATAATATAGTCATTAAAATTAAGCCATCTGATGTTGAACAGGTAGAACAGATACTCCTGAATGAGGTGGATGTCAATGTGGAAGATTTGGCCCCAGACTATTATCTATTGCTTTTCACAGATGATGAACTGATGGATGTGGTAGTAAAAAAAGATGAGTGGAATGATTTTGACTATGTGTTGGCCCAAAAACTATTAAAAGAACGGGGAAAAGAAATCACACCCGAAGTGCTGGAAATGATCAGAAGACAAAGGATATCAGAATTATCAAAGCAAAACCCCTACCCTGGCCATTGGATCATTGCGGGATATGTCTTTTCTATTTTAGGAGGATTAATTGGTGTTTTTATAGGCTTAATGCTTATTTGGGATACAAAAAAATTACCAGGTGGCGCTAAGATTTATGCTTATGACTCCAAAGCACGAAGGCATGGGAAAATGATTTTAGCTGTTGGTTTGATCATGTTAATACTTACCATAATCTTTGATAAGCTAGAAGAATTTGAACTCATTTTTAATAGATAGGGCTCGGAGTGATGATGTTATGGAATTTCATAAAATATATAAGATTGGCTTATTAGAACTTATTTTTCAAAAGGTTATTTTTAAGTAAAAAATAGACAAGTGTAAGAGATTTAAATACGGAAGAACAACTTAGATTTAAACGACTATCCAAATTGTATAATGATTTCTGTTTCCAACACAATCCAAATAAATAATCTATCCTTAATAATACTCCTTAATATAGCTGTAAGCCCGATCAAACAACACCTGATCTTTATGCAATTGATACTTAAGGAGTGCTTGTCTTAATGACTTTTGTACTTCTCTTTCACCCGATGTGGTTTTTTGCCAACCTGGAAAGCTCACAATACGTACAATAGCATCAATATCTGTTACAATACGCTCCACAACAGCTGGTGTCTGGTCGGTTTTTAACTCCAAAAACAACTCTGTGAGTGCAGCTTTGGGTGATTTTTCTTGGATTTCCTGTTCTAACTCCTTTTCTGCTTGTACAGTCTCTTTGGCGATTTTGCAGAGTTCTTTGACAAATTCTATGGAAGTAATTAATCCTTGTTCAGCTCTGTCTCGCAATGCTTCCAATAGTTCACTTAATTTTTTGAATTTTGGGTGATTACCATATTTTCTAAATCTTCTTGAAAGGATTTTATCTAGTTTCTTAGCATTTTTTGGATCGGGATTATTAAATATTTCTTCAATAACGTCTGCGTCTAACACAAATTCATCCAAAACATGCATATCACCCACATGGATATGTTCATGAATGAGCTTTGTCGTCTGTGCACCCAAAGTCATCCAGAGCAATTTTCCAACATTGTCTGATGCAGGCCGCACAGATTCAAAAACTTGTGACAACCACCTATAATCTTCCTGATAAGCATTTAAGACTTGATCAGGAGAAAGTGATTCCCATAGCTTATTCAGAAATTTATAGTCTTTGGCAAAAGCATCTTTTTTCTCATCGCTCTTGATGGCGTTTTGCGCTGCTTCTAACCCTTCAAAACCCTTGATACTCCTATCAACACCCGCAAAATGAAGGAAAGTGTCTTGGACAGCTTTGGGAAGTTGGACCCGAAGTTCTGATAAATTAGTAATGATTTGATTTACCGATGCCTCGTCAAACTCTATGGCCTTAGCAGCATCATCAAAAACCCCAAAATAATCTACAATACGTCCATACTTCTTATTGGGATACAATCTATTGGTACGACAAATAGCTTGCAAAAGCGTATGATCTTTAAGAGATTTGTCCAGATACATGGTTTGTAATATAGGAGCATCAAAGCCTGTCAGTAATTTGGCTGTCACTATCAGAAATTTTAAGTCCGATGTGGCATCATTAAACTCATCTACTATTCGTTCCTGTTGTGACTTATCTACACCCCATTTTTGTTTGAACTCCAAAGTGTCATTGGCAGATGTGGATATGACCACTCGGCTTGCTTCAGACGGGAAATACTTATCCAACTCTTCTTTGTATTGGATACACGCATATCGATCAGGCGTCACTATCATAGCTTTGTAACCATGTGGAGCGACTTTATCTGTAAAGTGTACACTGATATCGGCTGCAATTTTGGCTACTCTTTCAGGAGACTTTAAGAAAGCAGCCATTTTTGCAGACTTCTTATTGAGTGCGTCTGCCTCTTCATCAGTCAGTGCTGTTTCTTCTTTAAATGTATTAAATAGTTGGTCTATCGTTTCTTTGTCGATATGAATATCTAATAGACGTGGCTCAAAATGTAATGGTAGTGTCGCACCATCTCGAATAGAATCTTGGAATGTATACCTAGACAAATAGCCCCCATCATCTTCTTCCGACCCAAATGCCCAAAAAGTATTTTTATCTGCTTTGTTGACAGGTGTGCCTGTTAGACCGAACAAAAAAGCATTCGGTAATGCAGCTCTCATTTGACGACCTAGATCACCTTCTTGTGTTCTATGGGCTTCATCTACCAATACTATGATGTTGTCTCGAGTATTCATATTGGGCTGCGCATCACGAAACTTGTGTATCATCGAGATAATGATCTTCCGAGTATCTTGTTGCAACATTTTCTGAAGATCTCTGATATTTTCAGTCGCTTCTACATTGGGGATATCAGATGCATTAAAAGTACCTGAAATCTGTGTGTCCAAATCAGTTCGATCCACCAGAACAATGACGGTCGGACTTTTTAATTCTGGAGCACGTCTCAGTTTTTGTGCGGCAAATACCATAAGCAGTGACTTACCCGATCCTTGAAAATGCCATATCAATCCTTTTTTTACTCGACCTTCTTTTACCCTAGCCACTATTTTATTGGCTCCTTCATATTGCTGAAAACGAGGGATGATCTTAATGCGATGCTTCTTTTTATTGGTGGAAAACAACGAAAAGTTTTGCAAAATATCTAATAATCGTCCAGGATGCAATAAGTCTCCCATCTCTTTGCCGATCTCCCCCAAACCCAATCTACGAGCAAGCGTTTCATCCTCATCTTCCAATCTCCATGGTGCCCAAAAGTCCAATGGACAGCGTATGCTCCCATAATACAACGATTTGCCTTCTGTAGCAAAAGATAATATATTGGATACAAACAATGAAGGTACGGTATTTTCATATACTTCATGGATTTCATAGGCTCCATCTAGCCAACTCACACTCGGACGTATGGGCGTTTTTGCTTCGCCTATTACGACAGGTATGCCATTGATAAACATGACAATATCCGGAATTTTGGTTTCACGATGATGTATACGAAATTGATTGGTAATAGTGTAGCTATTTTGCATCAGGTCTTCAAAATCAAAAATTCTTATAGGTACATGGCGATTATTATCTCCAAAAGGCATGGTCTTGTCACCACTGAGCCACTTAAAAAACTCTTCATTTGCCTTCACCAATCCTACTTGATTGACAGAGATCAAGATGGCTCGCAATTTATAGATCACTTCATCGGCCAAGGCTGGGTTCAATGATATCTCAGGATTTAACCGAATCAAAGCGTCTTTCAGATCTTTCTCAATAAGTACTTCATTGACAGACCTATTAAGTTCTGTTGCAGATTTGTATTGCCATTGTGCACCGTAAAGTTCTTTGGGCTCACTGATATCTAATGTATTTAGATTGGTCCCTGTAAGCTGGTATATGATGTAGTGTTCTACACTATTGAGTTCGTTGAAGGCCATTGGTATTCATTTTTCATTTTATAAATAAACCATATTCCATGTAGGAATATCGAATAAAAAAGCTTCTAATTAATTTTCTAATGACCATGACTATTGATTTTCAATGACGATAGTATTGGAAATTAGATTCTCCACCGGTGTAAAAATATCAATATTTATATCAGGTGTTTCAATCGTAACAATTAAAGAATATCTCACTACAGCATTATATTTATTTAGTTTTTTCCTGGTCCTATACCAGCCACCTTTAGGATAAACCGCAAGAGTGAATCGTGTTGCTAGATCAGCTCCTGTTGTGTTAATGAAATCCTTTTTAACCGACCCCTTGCTCCTTATTCTTTCGTTTATCGTCCACACTTCATTTTTATGATCAACTTCCTCATCATCTTCTGACAATAATGCAGCAGCAGAAATCCTTCGCTTAAAATTAACTATAGTCTCAGTCGGCTTGATTAACTTAAAGTCAAGTGCATGTGAATGATAAGAAAAATTATTGGCATACTGCTTTTCACCAGGATTGGGTTCAATAAAATAACTTAATGTTACTGTCAGCTTAACCGCTTTATCAAATAATTCATTTTCTAGTACTTCCTTTGGCCAAGGCAAAGAATAAAGATGAAAGTCATTATATTTTACATTACTCTTTTCAAGTCTAAAAGGTTGAATGGCATTTTGCGCTATCAAGGTTAAACTATTATTAGCACTGTACAAAGCTTTACTCAATGATGGAATTCCATATCCTACGGATCTTAAAAGGGCTCTTCGATCATTTTCATTTGTAATGTTCCTTCCTGCTAACATAGCAGGTGTCCAATCAGCGGAATGTATAATCAAACCTCTGATAGTTTCTGGCCAAAAATCAGGATAAGCTATTTTCAGCTCAGCTGCCATTTTTGAAGCAAAGGCTACTGCTGAACTTGTGCCATTAAATGGTATAAAAAAATTAGAAGTAAAATCCTTATGCAGGGAAACTGGTTTTAGTCTATCTAATTCTATAGTTCCATAGGCATCCTTTGCAATATTACCGCCCTCCATGACAATATCTGGTTTGTTGGGCCACTGTGTATCCCATATAGTAGAAGTAGAATTACAAGGTGCCATTCCACCAGCGGGTGCTATCGGTAGTAAATTATGATCACCTGTATCTACATAATCGGTATATGCTCCGACGGTTATGACATTGTATGCTTGGCCTGGATCATGAACCGATTCTAAAAAATTATTACTAGGATAATCTTGTGGATTATTTAAGATTACATTTCCACCACTTACAAAAATCAATTGTGGGTCTGCATTAGCATTAAGATTGCCAAAAGCTATATCATCTAATGTAGCAGAGCTAGAAGATGGGCGCCCTTTTTCATGAATTCCGTCATTGGTTATAGAAAGACAAAAAACTCTTGGATTATTAGGCCTATCAATAATCACAGTGTTGCAACTATCGCGATATACTACGCCATAGAGTTCTGGGTCAGTAGCATCGTTGATTTGGACAATTTTGCAAGATTCCACATTATGATTTATTTCAATCGTGGTGTTAGAAGATATAGCTTCTGTCAGATTGCCATAAAGAATCAAGCCTGCCATGGCTGTTCCGTGGCCACCATCTTGCCAAGTATCGGCAGATCCCCATCGCTGTTGCCAATTATATAAATATGTATCGGGGATTATATTCTCTAATAATGGATGTAATCTATTGACACCTGAATCTAGCACACATACTAACACTGTTTCATTATTATTTTTATTTGTACGAACTCTTTTAATTAAATCAACCGTCCATTCTTTTTGATCAGGATATGTGATATCATTATGTACGAGAAAATCATTAATTTCTTGTGGTTTTCTAAGTTCAGACAGACTATCTAAGAACATCATAGAATTAGCTAATTGCCTCGGTGAACTCTTAACAAGCCTTACTATATGCTCAGGAAAGAAAAGCATAGTATTAGATAGTACAGCCTCTACTGTGAGCAGTTGTGAAATCACTTTTTTTTCGTCTTGTTGGTACCTTGATTTAGCAAACCATACTTCCCACCATATTAAATCATCATCTTCAGGAAATGTATCATCCTGACTTTCTGTCCAAAATGATCTTAAAGTAGCTATTTGTATATCTTCAATGTTGGCGATCAAATCATTGGCAACAGGAATATTTGTTACTTCGCCTTCTCTATTTTTAGTGAATTCAGTCAAATACTTTTCCACCTTTTTCAGAAAGTGCGAAATTCCTCCTTGTCTCAACATGACTACCACTCGATATCTAAATCTTTTTGGCTCTTCAGGATTCTCTTCTTTTTTAACGGTTAAAATTTTATAAAACTCTTTTGAATTTTGACTATCTAATTGATCAAATTTAAGCGTATAGCCCCAGGCAGAAAAGAATTCTACATAAATGACATCATCCTTAACAAGTCCATCAGGCAGAATTTCATCCTGATTAATATCAAATTGTTGTTGAATCATTTGCAACTGATTCTTTATACGTTGCCCATGAATGGCTTTATTCCTTTGGATAGAATTAAACCCAATGTTAAGCTTTTTAGGGTATTTGTAATCTTCATTAACTGAAAAATTTTCTATTCCAGTAAGATGTTTTCTTGGGTTTTCAGTCATAGTTTATTTCCTTTTTGCTATACCATGTATCAGGTCTTGTATATCTATTTTTGTTTGTCCCTTCATCAGCATTTCTTTGATGGCATCTTCGCAAGCCCTGACGATATCAGAATAATTAAGTCCTTCAGCCATTTGTGCTATGCTGCTATAATTTGGCTTTTTTAATATGCTAAAAGCCTGAAGATGTTTTTTAATGATGGAAATGATATCCTCGGCTGTCGGAAGTGGGTATTGGATCACGTCGTCAAATCTTCTGAACAAAGCCTTGTCCAGAACTTCTGGCATATTAGTAGCAGCTATGATGATGCTGTTACTTTGGTCTTTTTCTATATTGATAAGGAAACTATTGAGTACCCTTTTGATTTCTCCTACCTCATGTCCGGTATTGCGATGAGAACCTATGGAGTCAAATTCGTCAAAAAGATAGACGCCTCTGTGTTGATTCATAGCAGCAAATATCATAGTCAACTTTGCTATTGACTCACCCATATATTTAGAGACCAAGCCATCTAATCTAACTATAAATACAGGAAGACCTAGCTCACCAGCTAGTGCCTGTGCTGTCATGGTCTTGCCACATCCTGGAGGACCCGTCAATAGCAGCTTGCGACGTGGAGACAGATTATATTGCTGAAAGAGCTGCCAGTTTTTTTGTTCTGCAATCAGTTTTTCAAGCGGCTCACGGACATCAGCATGCAGAACCATGTCTTTCAGTTTAATCTTCGGCTGAAAGACATCGAGCAATTCCTTAAGATCACGCTGTGAAGCCAATATAGGTATCGTCCTACTACGGTCTGCAAAAGACTGATTGTGATTTTGTTTTGCTTTATCTATAAGTGCTTTAAGCTCTTGGGCCAATGTGGTATGACCTTTCTGAGCTTCTGCAGCAGCAATCTGTAGTGCAGACGAAAAAAATCGATCTGCATCTCCGTCTCCGAAAGACTTTATTAAACTTTTTATTTGTTCGGTTGCTGCCATAACACAAAATTACATCAATCTATGTACATAACGTATATAATATAACCTAAAAATCTAAAAAAAAACTATAAAAAAGTGCATCTATTAGTGGTAATATGTTTAATTTTAGGCTACTAAACATAAAAATTAGTAACATATAAATACACTTAATAGATGCGAGTCAAAAATACAAAACATATCCGATTTGAAGGTATAAAAACTAAAAGTTCTTTCTCTGCTGAACGACTTACTCAGTATGGTGGTCTTAGTGTTTTGTTCAAATACATTGATAAAATTAATATACCTTACATATTTGACGACTTGTTTCCAACTGTTAAACATAATGCGACAAAGTTCAGTACTACACAAGTTCTGTTGAGCTTTTTATGCTCAGCTTTATGTGGCGTAAAGCACATATCAAGTATAGAAATTTTCACCAAAGACGTATTGGTAAAGACCATTTTAGGCTTAAAAAAACATATTGACGAAGACACCATAGGCAAACGCATTAGTTCCTTGGGACAAAAGGGAGCAATAGCATTACATGAAAGATTATTGGTTTTTAACAAGAGTTATTTAGATAGCTTATCATTACAGCATATTACTTTAGACCTCGACAGTACCGAACAAACTGTATATGGCAATCAGGATGGAGCTGCTAAGGGATATAATCCACACAAGAAAGGAGCCAACAGCTACCACCCGATTTTGTGTTATGTCTCAGAAGTTAAATATTTAGTAAACAGTTGGTTTAGAACAGGTTCTGCCTATACTGGCAATGGTGTAGTGGAGTTTATCCGCCAAACACTTAAAACTTTACCTAATAAAATCACATCAGTATTCCTTCGAGCAGATAGTGGATTTTTTAACGGTGCATTATTTGATTTATTAGAACAAAATGGTCATACTTATTTGGTAAAGGTAAAATTAAAAAACTTAAAAGCGCTATTGAAAGTTCAAAGTTATCGCACATTAGCTTGCAATACAAACATGGCGGTGAGCAGGTTTAATTACAAAGCAAAAGGCTGGAGTACTACAAGAACATTACACGCCGTCAGAGTGATCGTTGGATATGTGGAAGTGGAGAATTTTGGTAAAACAGAGCGTGTTGCCGAGTACAAATACTTTTGTTATTGTTCTAATCTGCCTTATCCAAGTGGTGATATACTACATGAAATCTATGGTCAAAGAGCCGAGAGTGAGAACTGGATAGAACAAACGAAAAATCATCTACTCGCTGGTCAAACGAGAATGCGAAACTTTCATGGCAATGATATATTGTGGCAATTATCTGTGCTGGCTTACAACATCTCTATTATAATGCGCTTCACAGCGTGTAAAAAAACATGGCGAGAAGAATATAAAACTTTTCGGGACTGGTTCGTAAAGATACCTGCAAAAGTAGTCAGTAGTGCCAGAAATATTTACGTCAAGATGGCTAAATATTACCATGCAGCCCACAGATGGTCGCAACTAGAACAACTAATCCTTCAGATATAAGTTTAGACAAACAAATCAAGAGTGTTCAAACTAACCTTACCATTGGTAGGGATAAAGAAGCATGCCCTAATCCGTCTAAAAGTATCCTTTTATGGAAATAATTATGGCTTTTATTCTGAAAATGTCCTTCCCAAAGGTATCAATTAGATTGCTCATGTGAAGACAACAAACAAAATCATTCCTATCATCCCTAATCGATCAAAATTTAACAAATTTTGAACCATAACTTTTTCATTTTAGATTTTTAGGTATAAGTATATTTTGTCATTTGAACTGAAATATACATTAAATCATCTTACAAGGATCAAGCCAAAAAACATCTAACATACTTGCAACATTCTACAACACCCAACTCAAAATATCTGATTGATCAGACTTTTTTGGAGAGATTGGGAAATGGTGATTATTGCTTCAAGTTTAATTTTATTATCTACCATTGAATTAAGAGTTTCTAGTGTAGAATTAAAATTTACACCACCATTCATCTGGTATATGATGTAATGTTCTACACTATTGAGTTCGTTAAAGGCCATCGGTATTCATTTTATTCTAAGTCCTTTTTTTGTTTAGGCTATTTAGGAATCTCTATTTAGAAAAATATTAATTTGCCAGTTAATTCATTTTCTAAAGAAACATTCAATCTCTGACAAAAGTAAACAAAAATTGCAATACCAGAAAATAATCTTATATTGGTATCTCAGTTATTAGATAATGGTTAGTAATCACTTTTATACCTAAACAATAGGAATTAAATTTGACAACATCAGCTATAGATAATGAACAAACATAGTCTTCACTATCTTGCAATACAACTCTCTCACTTATTTCTTGAGGAGAGCCTTGTATATCAAACAAAACCAAAAAATCTTGAGTAATAATTTGAGTAATGGTACTAATATTCTTTACTACAATTTGTATTTTTTCTGAATCAACTGAAAGTGAAATTTGGAATACCCTCGTAGTCTGAACATCATGGAAGTCAAACCACTCAAAATCGTATGTATGCAAATGAATCAACTTAAATATGAGTTTGTCCATAGAAGTGTAGGGATTGAACTCATATATTGGTCTGGTTTCACCATGATAGCTCTTCCTAAGTAAAACAGCACGGTTAATGGCATCATAGACATTTGGATGATATTGATTTACATCAAAGCTCTTTTTGCAATTTTCGTATGATAAATAACCTGCTGTCACTATCCTCCCACAAACACAGTTCACACCTATACAATCATCTGCATGACTTTTTAGTCCACAATAATAATATCTTTGACTTGCCGACACATTGACTTTACAAATGCTGTATGATTAGACTCAAAATGAAGAAGAATCCAATATTCAAATGCGATACTCGTAAATGAAATATTCACTTTTTTGCCAGTGATGTCATGGGAAGCAAGCTCAAACGCTTTTTCATGATTTGGATGACCATCTTTGTCAAAAACTGCCCACACTTCTGCATATGTTCCATCTTCGAGACCCATTTGGGCTTCTCTGACATATCGTGTGGGTTGGGCTTTGTATTCATCTTCTATATCTACAATGACTAATTCCTTTATTGGTTTTCGTAAGGAACGTCTTTTTCCGCCATCACGAAGAGTAAAAGTTTCTTCATCCTGCTTTTCTTCTTCTTTTGGCTTTGGTTTAATAGTAATAGAAATATCTAAATTTTCCTTAAGCAATATATCCTTAATATGGTAAAAATAACTCGGCTCAGACCCTTCGCCTTCGCAAACGATCAATATAGTTTTATTAAATTGCCTAGTCATGAGAAGTGAATATAGACTCGATAGATTCGATCTTTGGCAAACCACCAAACTTGCCAGCCAAATACCATTTGTCAAATGGAGTATCTTCTCTCACACCATCAAAATCTTGTAATGAGTACAAATCACTAACACCTTTTTCGTCTTTTTCTGAAATCCATATTTGATCACGTCTTATCAAGTCTCGGTCTAGCAAGGTGACGTCATGTGTTGTAAATATAAGTTGTGCATTTTTAGGATTCAAATTTTTATTTTGAAAGATCATCACGATCATCTTGGTGATGAAGGGATGAAGGCTTGTATCCAACTCATCAATAGCCAAAACACCGCCACTCTCAAGAATACTTAATATTTTTCCTCCTAAAACATATAATGATTGTGTCCCTGTTGATTCATTGGCGAAAGGGAGATATTCATCTCCAATAATACTTTCATTTTTATAAACATCGTGTATTCCAAAAACTTGAAAAGGATTATTTTTAGAAGAAATCTCAAGTTTATCTTTATCCTTATACTTAACATCTATTGATTTAATTTTTGTATCTGCTGCTGTTATCAATTGTCCTACCTTCTTTTTAAATGGTCATTAATAAATAAAACACCACTAACTTTTTTATCATAAAAGTCTTTGTGTATTGCATTTGTTGCGTTAATAACTTCGTAGGACTTAAAATACAAAAATACCTCCGTCAATAATTCATGTGGTTCGTCATCGCCAAACTTAGACAAAATCAATTGATTTCCAAATACATTGATTTCCTTATTCTTAAAGCTATCACCAAGAAAGCCCGACTGTACTCTATTCTTTGCTTTGTATGGTTCCCTTGTAAAAACTTTAGTAATTTTGCCTTTAGGATAATAATTTAATTCTTCACTTAGCACCTGATCTTTTAGTATGGAAAATTTGTAATGATATTTGATAGCATTCTTGTCCAGAAATACCAACTCAAACTCGCAAGGCTGTTCCTTTTGATCAATATCAAATAAAAAAGGCTCATAAAGCCTAACTGGTTCATCTACTTTAGGTTTAAAAACTATAAAACTCAGTACCTCGAAAAGAGCTCTGATTACATTTGATTTCCCAGATGCATTAGCGCCGTAAATAATAGCAGAATTTAATATTCTAAACTGCTGTTTTTCTTTGCCTACTTCAAATACATTATCAGGCTTATGTGCATACGAATTTGCTTCCATGGAGAAGACGGTTTCATTTTTGTATGACCGATAATTTTTCATTTTTAACTGAAGCAACATAAGTAAAAGGTTTGAATGATTGGACAAATATAACCGTATAATTTATATTAAGGCCATATAATTGCGTTTAATTCTTATTTTTTGCAAAAATATCACATAAAACATCAATTAATCCTAAATATACATAACCATCATGCAAGGATCAAGCCAAAAAACATCTGACATACTTGCTACATTCTCTAAAACTCAACTCAAAATATCTGATTGATTAGGCTTTTTTGGAGAGATTGGGAAGCGGTAATTTTTTCAATTAAGTTGAAAATTGATTTTTTGTTTTTGGTAATGACCATAGCATTTTCAGTCTGAATTTTAATTTTTGGTAAACAAATTTTTAAATTTAATAAGTCATCTTTTAGAATACCTTTAATTGTTGTTCCTCTTAATAAGGGCTCTAGTTTCTTTTGAAAAACTTTTGAATTCAATTGAAAAAGTAAATACTCAACATTAGCCAAACTCTTTTCAATAAATAGTCCATTAATATCTTGACTAAATGATATATCAACTTCATTTATTGAAAATTTACCAACCCCGACTCTCGTTCCTGCAAGTATATTTCCCTTCGGAAGTATTTTAGCTGCAGAATTTTGAACAGCTTCATTTGATATTAGCTTTTCGCCAAAAAATGTATAATCTTCATTTAATGTTTTTGTAGTAATCCAAGGAATTGTTCCATTTTTATAAAAATCTTTTTCTTTTGTAGAAGGAGTCCCTCCACTTATTGTTTTTTGGACAACTTGTTTCAAAGAAACTTTTTTATAATTATCAAAATATAAAAATTCTAATGCGATCAAACAAGAATTCAACTTCTCCAAAACCACCTTCTCCTTCTCTATCACTTCATCCATGTCCCAAAGCAATTCTGCCAATCGGGCTTGTTCGGCTTTGGGTGGGAGAAGAAATTCGTAATTGGCAAGATCTTTAAATTTCACTCTGGGAGAAAGTCCACCTGCTGAATGTTTTACAGCATAATCAAAGAATTTATCATTATTTACTATAAATGGCAGCAAATCAGAGATAACTGGTCTTTAGGCCTGAAAACTGTAATATCACCACTACAAATTCCATCAAAATCTGCCAATGCTGCTTTTTTAAGATAGGCTCTCCTTCTGCCAAATAAGACATCACCTTTTCGGAATTTTTTTGAAAAAGTGGTGGTCTCTTCTGTAGTAGCAGATTTTCTTAAATGAATATCACCAGTATCAATGTGCTCCAATCCAACTACATGAAAAATACCTTCAGCATAAATGTCTTTGCATGTTTCTTTGGGCTCTACCACGACATCTCCAAACTGCACCAATTTCCATTTGGATTTGTCTAGTTTTATATTTGAGTAAGCAATATTATCTTCCATTATTTACTTAAGATTTGAAATAATTCATGCATACTTTTTTTTCAATTCCGTGCTACTATTATTCCAACTATAATAAGCATCTTCAAATGGCAAAACAAAATTCGCTTCTGAATTATCAGGTCTT
Organism: Saprospiraceae bacterium; assembly: GCA_016714785.1. Taxonomy (GTDB): domain Bacteria; phylum Bacteroidota; class Bacteroidia; order Chitinophagales; family Saprospiraceae; genus OLB9. The sequence continues at coordinate 63,765 of JADKCC010000037.1, read as the reverse complement.
ACATAAAGACTGATGGACATGTTACCATTTTTATTTAGCACTTCGTCCAATGTTGCAACAGCAGAAAGTTTTCTATATTTCCAAAGTTTTTATACGCTTCAAATATTTTTTCAATGTGTTTACCTTCCAGATAACCCATTGTTTTTTCTTGCTTGACTTCATAGACTGCATTGATAAAAAGAATCTTCCCCTTCCTGTCTTTACTTTTATTGGTAGTAGTAATCAACAGGCAAGCTTCCATAGGCGAATTGTAAAACAAATTGGGCCCAAGGCCTATGACACATTCTACCAGATCTTCTTCTATCATTTTTTTTGCATGGCCGCTTCGGAATCTCTAAACAAAATCCCGTGTGGCCAAAGCGAAATGGATCGTCCGTTTTATCATTCAGGCTTTTAGTATGTGCTGCTGAAAGCATAATCTGCACATCCTTGTGGTGGCGTGCCCCATAAATTCCGCCCGTACGGATCGTTTTCAAATCCTTTGCGATCCCAGGCTTTGATAGAGTATGGTGGATTAGCCAGGATGACATTAAATTTTTTCAGTGCATCATGTTCTAGAAATGCAGGTTGGGCCAAGGTATCTCCACGCACGATACTGAACTCCTCGATGCCATGCATAAACATGTTCATCCTTGCGATGGCAGAAGTAATCAGGTTGATCTCCTGACCATAGAGCTTGAGTGTGCGATATTCTTTGCCTTCGTCCCGGAGATGCAAGGCACAGTTGAGCAAAAGTCCACCCGATCCACAGGTAGGATCATAGACACTTTCACCCGGTTGTGGGTCCATGATCATGGTCATGAGTTTCACCACGGTACGATTGGTATAAAACTCAGCAGCCGTATGGCCGCTATCGTCCGCAAATTCTTTGATCAGATACTCATAAGCATTGCCCAGTTTGTCATCAGCTACGGCACTCAGATTGAGTTTGTGCTGCGAGAAATGTTCTATCAGATTGATCATCGTAGCATCCGAGAGTCTTTCTTTATTGGTCCAGCTTGCATCTCCGAATATACCATAAAGCGTATCAGGATTTGCCTTTTCTATCCCACGCATAGCATTTTGTATAGCCATACCCACATTGGTCGTGGTTTCTCTTACAGTATTCCAATGGGCTTCCTGTGGCACCATAAAATGATGATGTTCTGCAAAAGATGCATACTCCATATCGCCGTCACTTTCCAGGAGCGCCTTTTCAAACTCTTCGTCATACACATCACATATCCGCTTGAAGAATAGCAATGGAAAGATATACTGCTTATAATCGCCCGCATCGATGGTACCACGCAGTACTTTGGCAGCGCCCCAAAGATATTTTTCTAATTCTTGTTGGGTCATGCGTCTTCGGAATTCTCTTGTTCCAAACTTATATAAGAAGATCTCAAAATAGAACTAAACCAGGCAATTGAAGCTTCGCCGTCTTTTATTGTGACTTCTGTAGCTCCTCTACTATGCCGGATACCGTTTCTAAGCTCGCCCAATTGCCCAAATCTTACCTGTAAATTACCCTTACTTCCAAAAGTTTCTTCGAACAAAGGCCAAACATTTTTTGCAGTTACTAATTCAAAATATTCTTGTAAATCAAAAAAATCTAATTTTCGTCTTATCAATAAAAATTGGGATTTATCTTCACCTGGATTTTTTGAAACCCATGACTTAATTCTACCTTCCACTTTTTCCTTGAGATGTGAAGGTACATATTCTTGATAAGCATCTAATTCCGCAGACACATCTAGTTTTGTACTAATAGTATCACGAATAGAAAGTTCAATTTCTTCAATTTTTCGGTTATAATGTTCTAAATCTTCTGGAATTCCATTTTTTTCTTGATTCTGAAAAATGTTCATATTTATCTATGGAGTAAAGGTTTTCATCAGTAGGAACAAATTGTTTACGCAATTGAATTGGATCAATTTTAGGCAGATAAACTTTAGGGTCATTAGCTAGGAGTTCCATATTTGACTCTTGTGTAATAAATGCCATATTTGCTATTTCATTGATTAATGCTTTATGAATTGAATTGTTCCCATTGTATTTTTTGTATAAAAATGCTTTTGGAAAAATATGATGGCGTTGAAGCTGATTATTAAAACCTACACTTTTTGAGTACAAAGTCAGAGCTGGATTTGTCCAATCTTTTGCGTCTTGCGCTCTAATTGAAGCGTAGAATATATTAAAAATCCTACTTCTTACTCCCTGCATAGCAAGATCATCTGGTCTTAATAATAAGTTTGCGCCTCTAAATAAATGCATTTCTTGAATAAGGTCATCGAATGAATCAGAATTTTTCAATATGTTCATATCTTTTCTAAGTATGACTCTGATGAACCACTATATCTGCCCCTTATAACAATGCCATAAACATCCAATAGATCGCTTTATTAGCATCTTCAGTATTATCAAATTTTGAATCTTTTCTTGATAAATAATAAACCATAACATAAAGTACATATACGGAGCTAAAATCTTCTGATGAATCAATATATGCATTACTTCTCAGAATATTAATAAGCTGAGGTAGAATTTTATTTAGCTTTTTCCAAGCAATTTCAAATTCTTCTTTTGTCACATGAGTAATATCCGATGTATATTTGCCTCTATCAGTAGTCAGAATGTTCAAACATCTAGTAAGAAACCTAAAACTTAGATTGTAATTATATTTTTATAATCTTGAATAGAATTTCTAAACCGCTCTTTAATTTCGGGCCAGTTACTAGTAATAATAGCTAGTGCGAGGTCTGATTCATTTAAAGTAGTTCCTGTCTTATTCACTAGATTAAATATTTCAACTACTTTATCCAATTCTGTCATGGTAATTTCTTTTATGTAATAACCATAATCCTAATTGCACTGAGTTTGTTAAGAATTTCTATTTTTTTAAGATAAAAATTTCTATTCTCATCACTTAATGACCCTAGATTTGAAATAAAATAATTCACACCGCCTTTGCTTAAAAATTCTGAAACATTGATCCATTCAGGATTATTGCTCATTTTCCTCTGCATATAATATTCAAACTCTTCCGTTGTTATATTAAAATACAAGTCCGTTCTCAAAGAAACTCCCTCGTACCAATCAGGCGTTTTCCCTTTAAATATTGTATAAATTGTGGTTAATCTTTGTTGCCCATCTAAAATCAATTGATGAAATATTGGGTTGGACTCTTTTTGCTCTCCTCTTATTTTTGATGGTTCTTTAGTTTTCCATATTAAAAATGATCCTGATGGATAGTTTAAATATAAAGAACGGAAAAACTCCTTTACCTGAGTACTGGTCCACACATACCCTCTTTGAAATTCAGGGATTGTATATTCATTATTATCAATCGAAATAAGTATATCTTGAATCTTTTTTTCTATGGCCATGATATAAATTGTTTTAAGGTTAATTTAAATTTTTCTTCTGCTTTCAAACTCTCGTTCCAAGCTGTTTTCAAATCAGCAAGGGCTTCTTCTACAGTAGGGAGATTGTCTTCAATGATCTTCTCTACATAGAGAGTATATTGAGATTAAAATCATTTTCTGCGATGTCGGATAATGATGCACCTTTGCATAATTTTCTACATCAACAAATTCAGTGTACCATTGATACAGTTGTTTTACATGGCTGTCTTCTAGAAAATTCTGCGCCCTACCGACTCGCACTGATCTGAACCATCAATAAAAAGTACTTTTACCTTTTGATTTTGATGGTTTGTTCTGTTTGAATACCATCACACAGGCTGCCAGTTGGGTGCCATAAAAGATGTTTGGTCCCAAACCAATGACTGCTTCTAGCAAATCTTGCTTCAATAATGCTTCTCTGATCTTACCCTCTGCCCCTTTGCGAAACAATGCGCCATGTGGCAATACGACGGTCATGCGACCTGTACTATTCATGGATTTGATCATGTGTTGTACCCAAGCCATATCACCATTTCCCTTGGGAGGTACACCTGCTATATTTCTGCCATAAGGATCATTGACCCAGTTTTCACTGCCCCAATCATCAAGCGAGAAAGGTGGATTGGCGATCACACAGTCAAAAGTTTTTAGTCCATCAGCTGCAAAAAAAGCCGGATTTCGGAGCGTATCACCTCTGACGATGTTAAAATCTTCGATACCATGCAAAAACATATTCATACGTGCGATGGCGCTAGATGTCAGATTCTTTTCCTGTCCGTACAATGTCAAAGTTCGGTAATCTTCACCACTTTCCTGCAAATGATGAACACATTCCAGCAACATTCCGCCAGTACCACAAGCAGGATCATACACACTCTCTCCTGTATGCGGATCAAGGATAAGACCCAATAAATGTACAACTGATCGTGGCGTATAAAATTCACCAGCCTTTTTATTGGTAAGGTCAGCAAAATGTTTGATCAGGTACTCATACGCCTGTCCAAGGATATCAGGATCCACAAGCGAATTGGACAAAGAATATTGAGAAAAATGCTCTATCAGATCTATCAATAATCGGTCAGACAGTTTGTTTTTGTTGCTCCACTGTGCATCTCCAAAGATACCATAGAGTAATTCCTGATTGGCTTGTTCGATGCCACGAAACGCTTTTTCGATAGCTTGGCCGACATTATTCGTAGTTTCGCGTACATCATTCCAATGACAAACATGGGGAATCTCAAATCTATGAAATTCCGGAAGAGACGCATACTCCGTATCACCTTGTGACTCTGATAGTGCTTGTTGATACTCTTCATCATACACATCAGATAATCGCTTAAAAAACAACAATGGAAATATATACACCTTAAAGTCTGAAGCATCCACTGGTCCTTTGAGTATCCATGCAGCTTTAGATAGATATTGTTCTAATTGAGATAAAGAGAGTTTTTGTGGTTGCATGTATATCTAAAGCTTCATTAGGTTTTGTCTAAGTCGAAAATAAGTTTTATTTTCGTATGGCACAAATATACAAACCATTATGGTATTAGGAATAAAAATCTCAAGTTTATAGAGCTTTTACCTACGAAGATTTATACTTATATAAAAAGTAGTAATTGTCATTCAAAACTTATTGGTCCCAAAATTTATAACATTCATCCCGATGAAACTAATATTCACTCCGATGTTAGTAACATTTACTCCGATGAAACTAATATTCATCGCGATGTTAGTAACATTTACTCGGATGAAACTTATATTCATCCCGATGTTAGTAACATTCACTCCGATGAAACTAATGATGTAACTAACATTTACTCGGATGTAACTAATATTCATCCCGATGTTAGTAACATTTCACGCGATGTTATAAACATTCACTCGGATGTTAGTAACATTTACTCGGATGTAACTAATATTCATCCCGATGTTAGTAACATTTACTCCGATGAAACTAATATTCATCCCGATGTAACTAACATTCACTCGGATGTAACTAATATTCATCCCGATGTTAGTAACATTTCACGCGATGTTATAAACATTCACTCGGATGTTAGTAATATTTACTCGGATGTAACTAATATTCATCCCGATGTTAGTAACATTTACTCCGATGAAACTAATATTCATCGCGATGTTAGTAACATTTCACGCGATGTTATAAACATTCACTCGGATGTTAGTAATATTTACTCGGATGTAACTAATATTCATCGCGATGTAACTAAAGTTTCACGGCAAATTTTGCACAATAACTACACTCATAACCTTGAATCAAATTCAATTGTGCTCTTTGGGGCTAATGATTATACTATAGGTTTGGCATTGTCGCTCGAGCCAGACTTGGCTTTAACTTTTTTGCATTGCCCAAAAGTAAACAAAACGCTAGTTCCGCTAAATCGCTCCGCGTACTGGAACAGGCTCCCCAAAGAGGTAAACCTTGGTATTACCTACACCTCCCAAAGCAATATGTTAACGTCGTATTTCTAAATCTCCTATTAAATTGTTTTAGTTGTAACATTTGATTCGCTCATCACGTAGTTTGATTTCGCCATCGCATAGTTTAGTACGAGAGTTGTAACATTTGATTCGCTCATCACGTAGTTTGATTTCGTCATCACGTAGTTTAGTGAGAGAGTTGTAACATTTGATTCGCTCATCACGTAGTTTGATTTCGCCATCACATAGTTTAGTACGAGTTGTAACATTTGATTCGCTCATCACGTAGTTTGATTTCGCCATCGCGTAGTTTAGTACGAGAGTTGTAACATTTGATTCGCTCATCACGTAGTTTGATTTCGCCATCGCGTAGTTTAGTACGAGAGTTGTAACATTTGATTCGCTCATCACGTAGTTTGATTTCGTGATCACGTAGTTTAGTTTGTAACATTTGATTCGCTCATCACGTAGTTTGATTTCGTCATCGCGTAGTTTAGTACGAGAGTTGTAACATTTGATTCGCTCATCACGTAGTTTGATTTCGTGATCACGTAGTTTAGTGCTAGAGTTGTAACATTTGATTCGCTCATCACGTAGTTTGATTTCGCCATCACATAGTTTAGTACGAGAGTTGTAACATTTGATTCGCTCATCACGTAGTTTGATTTCGCCATCACGTAGTTTAGTGCTAGAGTTGTAACAGAAGTCCCAAATGATTTATTTATTGGATTATTTAGATTTTAACATTTTATTTTTTAATCAGGCTGGGGTTTTATACAATAGTTTTATTCCGTGATTCGTTTATCGTTTTATAGCCTTATTAAGTTAAAATAGTAAATACTATAATCTCTGGATGAAGCTATTAAGACTTTAATCTAAGATAACACTAAAAGGTAAATGAAGTACCATACTTACTGTAGATGATTGATCAGTTCTATAGTGAAAATAGGATTAATGAATAAATAGAAAATGTGTTAAATATGCAAAACTAATACCCTTAACAAAAGCTCACAGCAAGCGAGACAAACCAACAAAAAATAAAATAATCTTGGCTCAGCACTATGGCCGATATTATCTCAATTTTTTGTTTTAGGGCTAGTCCCTAATGGTTGAGTTATGTAAGTAGCGCATTATTTTTTCATCTCATAAATATATACTATCATGAGACGGAAAATTTTTTCAGCAGTAGTCGAAAATGCTCAAAAAAGAGCTGCAGGACTGCGTAGTATTAGTACCGATTTGGATCTCGGCAATGGTCTTACCCTCAAGGCTTATGAAACAGAAATCGAAGCACTGAGCAAGCATGTCAATGATTACAACGAAACCCTAGCCGGCCTTGATGCCCAAATTCTGATGATCAGAGATGTGGAAAGGAAGGTTAGAGATTGGACAGAGCGCATGCTCGAAGGTGTATCTGCACGATTCACAAAGAATAGTGATGAGTACAGTCGTGCAGGTGGCATAAGGAAAGTGGATCGAAAGCGACCTTTCAGACGTCAGGCTCCTAGCGCTAATTCCTGAGCTAAGTTCAAAAGCGAGTTACGGTTTGTTGAAAAAGTTGGCTATGCATAAAATAGGAAGTTTCAATCGAATGATTTGAAAGTCTATTTCAATACGTTAAGTGTAGGTAGCTTTAAAAAAGATGTAAGATTTTTGAAAATATTTTCGATTTTGCAATACATCTGATGACAATTAATTGAATCTATTTTCATTTTTTTTGCAAATTTCAGCAGATCTTAAATTGCAATATCCATCCACAATCGTGGGTGGATATTAATTTATGATCACAAATTACCTAAGCGAATTTTTAACACCAAATTCATAAATGAGTTGCATAATGGAAAGTTGATAAGTACTACCGTGTCAAATTAGCATTATCAAAAATTTGGCTAAAAAAGTGGTTGCTTAGGCGCTTACGTTTTTTCGAACTGTCATCCTATTAGAGTAGGAAGGGAGTTCGCTAAGGCCGAAATCCCTTAACCTCCCTCATTTTTACATCAAAAAACATCATTCCGAAGTACAAGGATATTTCAAGATTAAAAGCAAAAGTCAACACCGAAAAGAAAAATTTAGACACAAAAACACAAAGAATCATCCGTTTCAAATATTTCATAATCGCATCTTTGCACACCTTAAAGAGTTTAAGTCATTGTGGCATTTTTTATTTTTGGCACAACGGTTGGAGCTCAAACATTTCATATCCAAATCATAATCAAAACTAAAATTTCTCTTCATATTAATAAAATAATGATATAAAGGCTTACTTTTGTATTGTATTTTAAATTAAACATTACCCAACAATTGAGTAAGATCATCATCATCGGTCCAGCATTTCCACTTAGAGGTGGTTTAGCAACATTCAATGAAAGGTTGGCAAGGCAGTTTATTAAGGAAGGACATGAAGTGATAATTTACACCTTTTCCTTGCAGTACCCAAGCTTTCTTTTCCCAGGTAAAACTCAATATTCGGAAAGTGATCCACCAAAAGATCTTAAAATCATCCAATGCATTAATTCTGTCAATCCACTCAATTGGTATCAATCTGGAAACAAAATCAAAGCTGAACAAGCAAACATCGTAATAGTTAGGTATTGGCTACCATTTATGGGACCATGTTTGGGTACAATCAGTAGGATCATCAAGAAAAATAATTTTACTAAACTAATTGGTCTCATCGATAATGCACTCCCACATGAGAAAAGGCCAGGTGATCGTATGTTTACCAATTATTTTACCCAGGCCATGGATGGATTTGTCACTATGAGTCAGTATGTATTGAAAGATTTAATGGAGTTTACAAAAAAACAAATTGTATTGGTCTCTCATCCATTATATGATAATTTCGGACCGAAGTTAGACCAAAAGGAAGCACGGAAGAAGTTAGGTCTGCCAGAAGATGCTTACATTTTTCTATTTTTTGGGTTTATCAGAAAATACAAAGGTTTAGACCTTTTAATTAAAGCATTTGAAATCTTACACATAAAAAACGTATATCTACTCATAGCTGGCGAATATTATGCTGGTGAAGATGAAATCAAGGATCAAATCAAACATTCAAACATCAAATCTCAAATACTAGCACATACCCATTTTATCAATGATGAACAAGTAGGTACTTATTTTAGTGCTGCCAATAGTGTAGTGCAACCCTACAGAAATGCAACGCAAAGTGGCGTCACACCGTTGGCCTATCACTTCGAAGTGCCTATGATTGTTACCAATGTTGGGGCACTACCTGATTTGGTACCGCCTTCTTTAGGCCTTGTTTGTGAACCAGATTCAGCATCCATTGCCGAAGCACTCGAAGCAATGATTTCATTTGATATCGCTACTTTCCAAACTGCCATAAAGGAAGAAAAAAAGAAATTGAGTTGGGAAAAACTAACTGATCAATTTAGAGAAATCGTAAAACACATTTAAGTAATGGGCAAAATTTATCGAAGCAGAGCACCGCTAAGGCTTGGTTTGGCAGGTGGTGGAACGGATGTAAGTCCTTACAGTGATTTGTATGGCGGGGCTATTCTGAATGCTACTATATCGTTATTTGCTTATGTAGATTTAGAAAAAACAAACGATGGTACCATAATCTTCGAAGCAAAAGACTTTGAAACCAAGGAAATATATGGATTGGATGAACCGATACCTAGCAAAGGACCATTAAATTTGCTCAAAGGAGTGTACAGAAGGATTATGAAAGATTTTCCATTTGAGCATCAAGGACTTAAAATCACTAGTTATGTACAGGCGCCTCCAGGCTCAGGTTTGGGTTCTTCTTCTACTTTAGTTGTTGCATTAATTGGAGCATTTGTTGAGATGTTAAAACTCCCTTTGGGTGAATATGACATAGCACACTATGCTTTCGAAATAGAACGCATAGACCTAAATCTGGAAGGTGGCAAACAAGATCAATATGCTGCTACATTTGGTGGATTCAATTATATGGAGTTTTATAAAGATGATAAAACCATCGTCAATCCTTTAAGAGTAAAATCAGATTACATCTTCGAACTAGAGAAAAACATCGTGTTGTTTTACACAGCCAAGAGTCGTGAATCTGCCAGAATCATCCACGAACAAGCGGAAAATGTACGGTCACAAAACAAAACTTCTATAGATGCCATGCATCGCATCAAAGAGCAATCCATCATGATGAAAGAAGCACTCCTGAAAGGTGAGTTGCAAAAAATAGGAGAAATATTTGATTTTGGTCACCAGCATAAAAAAAATATGGCATCCAATATAAGTAATGATCGGTTGGATAAAATATATAATAAAGCAAAAACCGCAGGAGCTACTGGAGGAAAAATTAGTGGCGCTGGTGGAGGTGGATTTATGGTATTCTATTGCCCAGGCACTACCCGATATGATGTAATAAGATCTTTATCAGAGTTTGAAGGTAAAACCATCCCATTTTTATTTACGGAAAGAGGACTGACTCATTGGACAGGGATAAGAAATAAATAAACTTAAATCAATTATATTAGTTTGTTTTATATATCTTACCTTTGATGTATAAATCAAAATATTAAGCCAACATGTCAGCTATCCGAAATATTATACAATCATCCATTCATGTTAAGGAACAAATACTTGAAGACGGGCCACTAATCGAATCAATTGAAAAAGCATGCGACTTAATTCTTCATTCACTCAAGTCAGGCAATAAAATCCTATTTTGTGGTAATGGAGGAAGTGCCGCTGATGCCCAACATTTAGCTGCTGAATTTAGTGGTAGGTTTTATATAGATCGCAAAGCCTTGCCAGCTGAAGCATTGCATGTAAATACCTCCTACCTTACCGCAGTAGCCAATGATTATAGTTTTGATGTGGTCTATTCTAGAATGGTAGATGGCATTGGTAATCCTGGAGATGTTTTAATTGGTTTATCCACAAGTGGCAATAGTCAAAACATCCTGAATGCGCTGGAGACGGCACATTCCAAAAAAATGATTACCATTTCTTTTACAGGCGCTTCGGGAGGGAAAATGAAAGATTATTCTGATATTCTGATCAATGTACCTTCAACGGATACTCCAAGGATTCAAGAGTCTCATATCATGATAGGCCATATTATCTGCCAGTTGGTAGAAGAACAGTATTTTAACATATCCTGATCATGGAAGCAGTAATTTTAGCTGGTGGCTTAGGCACAAGATTGAAGTCAGCTGTTCCAGACTTACCAAAATGTATGGCGCCAGTAGCCGGACGACCATTTATAGATTTTGTGATAAAAGATTTATTGGATCAGCAGGTGTCCAAAATCATCTTTTCGCTTGGTTATCTACATGAAATAGTACTCCAACATTTAGCTAATAATTGGCCACATTTGGATTATGATTATTGCGTAGAATCCAGCCCGCTAGGTACTGGTGGTGCGATTCATCTAGCTTCTCAAAAAGTAGAAGGAGATCATTTCGTAGTAGTCAATGGTGACACATTGTTTAAAGTAAACCTTAAAGCCATGTATTCACAACATCTTGAGCAACAGGCATTCATCACTTTGGCGCTCAAACCTATGCTAAACTTCGACCGATATGGAAGTGTAGTTTTGGACGAAAGTCATACAATCATTTCATTTAAAGAAAAAACTTTTATTGCCAACGGTCTCATCAATGGTGGGAGCTACATCATTGATAAGACAAGATTGCAACAATTAGCATTGCCTGAAGTATTTTCGTTTGAAAAAGATGTATTGGAACCCTTCGTGATTGATGGGCTTCTCAATGGATATATCTCTGATGATTATTTCATCGACATAGGTATTCCCGAAGATTTCAAGCGAGCTTCTTATGATCTACAAGACATATTTTAAACCACATTATCCTAACGAAATCCCTCAATCATAGCCATGGAGTTTATCAGTGTTTTTGATGTATTTAAAATCGGTGTAGGTCCATCGTCGTCACATACTTTAGGACCTTGGAAAGCAGCACTTAGATTCATAGAGAGTTGCACCAAAGCAGAGTTTATCGCAAACAATACACAGATTTCTGTTTCGCTCTATGGGTCGTTGTCATTGACAGGCAAAGGTCATGCCACTGATCTTGCAGTCATGATGGGATTGGCTGGATATGATCCAGTGACGGTCGATACGATGTCTATACCCAATATCATTTCTGGGATTCAAGAGCAAAAAAAAATAGTCATCCAAGGGCATACTATTGACTTTAATCCTGCTCTTGCGATCCGATTCGAGCATGAATTTTTACCATTCCATGCCAATGGTATGATCTTCTTGGCAGAAAAAGAAGATGGAACGGTATTCTCTGAAACATATTACTCGATTGGTGGTGGATTTATCATCTGGGAAGGAGAAGAAATGTCCACTTTCGAAAATGCTCCCGATCATCCCTACCCTATTCAAAACTGTATAGAACTAATGGTTTATTGTAAAAAACATCGCAAAAGCATTTCAGAAATAGTACTCGAAAACGAATTAATAGATAGAACTAGCACTGAAATACAAGGAGGCCTACTCGATATTTGGCATGTTATGCTCGATAGTATTTACACAGGATGCCATACTCAGGGATACCTACCTGGCGCGCTCAAAGTCAAACGTCGTGCATCTGATGTCACCAACAAACTTATGGAGCATAAAAATAGCTATCAAAACGCAACTGAATGGATGGAGTCGATCAGATCGTCCAATCCAAATTTCCAAGACGTTATGAAGTGGGTAGGAAGTTTTGGCATCGCCGTCAATGAGGTTAATGCCGCTTTTGGACGCGTGGTCACAGCTCCTACTAATGGTAGTGCCGGTGTGATTCCTGCCGTGTTGATGTATTACTTGTGTTTTGTCAATAAAAGTGCTGGTAATGATGAAATCGTCCGATTTTTACTGACAGCAGGTGAGATCGGTTCTATATTCAAAAAAGGTTCTACCATCTCTGCTGCTATGGGTGGATGTCAAGCGGAAATAGGCGTTTCGTCAGCCATGGCAGCGGCAGGTTTGACAGAATTGATGGGTGGAAGTCCTGAACAATGTACTATTGCGGCTGAAGTGGCTATGGAGCATCATCTAGGTATGACATGTGACCCTATAGGTGGCTTGGTGCAAATACCATGTATTGAGCGTAACTCAATGGGTGCTATCAAGGCCATCAATGCTGCCGCAATCGCATTAGATAGAAATCCTGAAGACATAAAAGTACCACTAGATAATGTCATAGCTACCATGTGGGAGACTGCCAAAGATATGAACAGAAAATATAAAGAAACATCAGAAGGTGGTTTGGCTACAGCAGTGAATATAATAGATTGTTAAAAAAAAGCTGTCTAAAAAATTCATTCTATTGCTAAAATCTACATTTTTTAAACAGCCTAAATTCACTTATACCTAAAGTATATTGGGCTTCAAAATTATATCATTTATAAAGTTCGCTACATGTTGGAAACCCTGTATTAAAATCTATGAATCCTAAAGTAATTTGGATTGCAAAATCTATGATTTTCGCAATTCAAGTTCTTTTTACTATAATTCCGCAACCCAATTTATTTTTAATAAAACCAATTATGGGTAACTTAGCGTATTCTATACCTGCTGGCATGAAATATTTTCACTAACCACATAAAGCGGTAGCAATATTTCAATCTATTTACAACCCAAATCTATTTGTGATTGGGCATCATTATTTGGAAAACAATTACCAGAATATATTGAATTTGGCTTATAACGTAGCAAGTTGGGATCAAAAAGTCCATTAGCCAAGAACTCTGTAAGTTCATCTACTTCAGTATCTGTTAGTAGTAATGGACGGAACTGACCATCTATTCTACCTGCTTCTACTCTTGGATTTTCAGGAATGGCCAAATTAAAGTATTGTACCACTTCTCTAAGACTTCTTTTGGACGCACCATGAAAATAAAATCCTACATCTTTCAAATTGTATAATTCTGGCACTTTAAACTTATATAAATCACTATCTTTTTGTGTAAAACCTGCTCTACCTTTACTTCTTCCATCATCTGTTTTATAAGCAAGGTATCCGTTTTGGTCCAAATCCTTGACACCTACTGCGGCAAATCGCTGACCATTTAATGATGGACTATTATGGCAATTCACACAGTTTGCTTTGCCGAAAAATAAATTTGCACCTTTTTTCTGTTTTTCTGTCATGGCATTTTTCTCACCACGAAGCCATTTTTGGAAAGGAGCTTGATTGGTCAAAACAGTTCTAAAATATGCTGAAATGGCATGTGACGCCGTCTGTAAAGTATATCTCTGACTGACCGGTACATCGTGAAAAGCATTGTCAAACAGAGCAGTATAACCCAAACTATCCATCAATTTTTTATTGATATCTTGACGATGTGTGATCAATGCGGGCGTAACGACCGCTTCCAATCCTTCTCGGTTTTCTTTATTGATAGATGTCAAAGGATCTTCAATGCCCCATACACTTTCTGTACCTACATTCATACCATAAGAACCAAAAGAACCATTCCATAATGGATTACGTACATAAGCAAGATTAATAACCGGAAGTGGCCTTGCACCTTGCGCATCTACTTCCGATCCATCATAATTAGGATTGATTGTTCTAGCTTCGCCATGATAACCAAAACCTACAGCACCATCCGCTATACCTTGAAATCTTCCCGCAGTAAATCCTAGCTCAGGTAAATGACACGAACTACAAGAATAGGTGCCCATGGATTCTTCTTTTTTGGCTGCCATTGCTATGCCTGTTTCAAAAAACAATATATTTCCCAATGCTACTTTCGGATATGTGATGGGATTTTTAGGGTCTTGATTAGGAATATTGTCATAATCACTACTTGATGGCATCGTATAAAAATCTATGTCACCGGTATGACTCTTGCTTTTTAGTACATTCAATAAAGATGCATCAAGATCAGATTCAGTAATAACATTAGGTTCTTTACTACAACCGAATGCCACTAAAATTATGAGTAAAAGTAAAGTAAACTTATTCATGGAAATATCTTTAAATGTTCAAATTTTGTAAACAAGGACAAAAGTATAAGAATATGGAAGAATGTATAAATAAAAAAACATGATATTAGTCACATTTTTAATTTTTACTTATGTAGCGATAAGAATAATTTATATACATGTCAGATCAGCACTGTTTTGGTTACCTTTTTGAAAATATAAGATATTCGTCCAGGCATAAAATTAAATACTTACTTAAAGATAGCTTGTTTGAATGTTGAATGAAACTATTTGACAATATGCCTGTACCTTATGGATACTTTCATTTGAATCTATTTACATAAATCTTATCCTTAATTCTTTATCTTTGTGCAGAATTTAATAAAGATATGAACCTTAAACAAAGAGTAGATAGCTTGATCAAACTAGGCAAAATGCTTAATGATCTGAATGGACAAGCAATAATTGAAGTAATCGAAAAGGCGCAAATAGCTAATCCTTGGTTTACGGTGAGCAACATAAAGTTAGCACTCCAAGCGGTACGCGATGCGTTTTTAACTGAGGAATCATTGCAAATCATGGTGACAAAATACCATTTAGATGACCAAATACAACAGAAAAATATAGGACTTATCCTTGCAGGCAATATTCCATTGGTTGGATTTCATGATGTGCTGTGCTGCTACCTTACTGGACATAGGTCAATCATTAAATTATCTGATAAAGATAGTGTTTTAATACAGTATATGATTGATCAAATTATTGCAATTCATCCTGATGCTATGCAATATTTTGTTTTTGTAGAAAAGCTCAAGGATTATGATGCTGCCATCGCCACTGGAAGCAATAGTACGGCCAAACACTTTGCGTATTATTTCAAGGATATACCACACATCATCCGACAGAACAGAAATAGTATAGCGGTAATCCATGACCATGAAAGTATGGAAGATTTGTACAAACTAGCTGCAGATGTATTTAGCTACTTTGGTCTCGGATGTCGCAACGTAAGTAAAATTTTTGTGCCAAAAGGTTATGATATTACAAAGCTTTTTGATGCTTTTATCCCCTATAATGACACCATTCATCATAATAAATACAAAAACAACTACGATTATAATGTGGCACTTAACCTCCTAAATAAAGAGCCCTTTCTGCAAAATGACCTTATCATTATCAAAGAATCTCCCGCTATCATTTCACGAATAGGAAGTCTCCATTATGAATATTATACCGATATTAATGAATTGGCAAAATGGATTAATAATAATCAAAATGACATACAATGCGTGGTCAGTCAGCAGCCTATACCTAATGTAGAAATTGTAGCATTTGGAAACACCCAATGTCCAAGTATTGATACTTATGCAGACGGTGTTGATACCATGCAGTTTCTGTTGGCTCTTTAGCGGTCTATACTAATGACGGTTTTAGGCCAATTAAAATGGATTTAAAAAAAAAACCTAAAACTAGCCCAACTAATGCTACTTTGACCTATTTGAATTAAAAAGTTTTGTCACCACTCTGTGATTCGAAATGACAAAGTCTGATGAAGAAATGTATGAGATAAAGGGAGTTCGGCATTGCCGAACTCCCTTTATCTTCCACTTAAACTATAACACAATGTCATTTCGATGGAGCTTTAGCGACTGAGAAACCCCTATTTAGTCTCATATTTTTGAAAATACTCATTTGACAAAGCAGAACTAAATAATTCCAAGACATATAAAAAGCCTCACTACAAGAATGCAATGAGGCTTCGCAAGGGGAAATAAGAAATATCTTTATAACTAATCTGTTATTTCACATGTGACAAAGTGCCTGAATAGCGTTGTGACCCTATTGTCCAAGTATATAAAATCAACCCTGTGTAATCTTGTGTCAACTGGGCATTAACTTCGTTAACACCTTTGAGCAATACATGATTTTGTTGTAATATTTCTTGCCCGGCAGCGTTATACATACGTAAAGCAGCTACTTGATCTATGTCAGAAGCAATCTCAAATGTGAGAAAGTCAGTAAATGGATTGGGATAAGCTTTCACATCTACAGTCAAATCAGCGTTGTTTCTACTTTCTACTACGTTTTCATGCAATGAACCCGGATCTATCGAGATATTACCCTTTTTGATGGCTACAAAATCTACGGCAGGATTTAAAGCTTTTAAAGAATCTAAAGCTACGACCAAAGGTAAAGTTTGTTTTAGCACATCCTCTGGCTTCGTATAAGTTGCCTTTTTATCCAAAAGATACCATTGGTAAATGCCTGGTAAACTAGAAGTAGTCCCTGTTACAAATTCCATTAATAAATTTTGGTCAGTTATATCAATCTTGCCATCTTCATTGATATCTGATGCAAGATATTGATGGTAACTGCTAAAAGTAACATCGCCCAATAAAAACTTGGTCAATAATTCCACATCTTTATTGTCAATGTTTTTTCGAGCATCATCTTTATAAGTAGCCGAAAGCTCTAAAGCTTTTCCTTTTAGGGCAAGACTATCCAATAAATATTTTCCTTCCAAATTAGTTTTGACTTTTTTGGTGATGAATTGCAAAGTGGAGTCTTTGGTCTCTGTAATCTTTTTTACCGTAATGTATCTGTATAGTTTATGCCCAGAAAGATTAATAAAAGAATCTAACTCCAATGTCTCCGTCGTATCAAAAGTGCTAGTATATTTGATGATAGGATCTTTGTACTTCAGCGTAATTTCAGCATTATGAAGCGGTGTATCTGTAAGTGTCAAAACATTTCCTTTTTGGCTGTACACAGGGTCAACGGGTGTAACTGGTTTGGGTTTACAATCTGGAATATTGGCTCCGTTGTTCTGAATGATGACTTCTACCTCGCAATACTCTTGTCCACCTTTACTATCAGTCACCCACATTTGTACTTTATTTGAACCCACATTGGCACAAGTGAATGTTTTGGAAGTCTCAGCTACATTTTTTGAAAATGAAAACTTCAATGGATGAAATCCACAAGACGAATAACTCCCTTTATTGACATCCTTTGCCCAAAGTTCTACCATTCCATTGTCTATTTTTCCATCCCCATCGGTATCTACCGGCATTAAGGTAGTGACCAGTTGTGCTATACAGTAAGGCGTAGGTCTAGAAGCATTTTTTACAACAACATTGGTCGTGCATGTTTTTGTCTTTCCACAACCATATTTCACTGTATAAGTTACCTTATGTGTTCCTACAGGATAAATTCCAGAAATGTTATTGCTTTTTGACTTTGCATATTTTGAATTATTTATAATTTCATAATAGCCACCACATACACTTGGATCTATAGTCAATGGCGCTGTGACAAGTTCTGCATCTTTACAATTGAATGCATTCACAGTAATCTCAGCAGGGCATGTAAATGCAGGTGCTGTATTATTGACAATGTAAATAATTTGAACTTTTGTATAAATACCATAACCATTGCTCGGTGAAAAATTGCACCAGTCCAAAACTTTCCAAGTACGCATGATCTTTTTACACTGACTATTGACAGTGAAAAGCATATCACTATAAGATCGACCTAACATACTGCAATCTCCACCTTCCCATGTCGGATAATTATTGGGGTCTGGCAATTGATATGGATTGGTATTTGGGTTGCAACCTGTAAGTTCGATATCTTCTGGCCAATCTATCAATGGTCCTCCACTACCTCCTGAAGATACATAAATCGTTTGTGTACAACTCACCCAATTCCAATATGGATCTTCTACAGTCCATGTACGAGTGATGGTTCCTGCGTTACAACTGTTTAGATTGTATTGAACGGTAGGATTGCCTGCACTATAGGTGTGATAATTAATAGTGTAAGTGGCATTGCCATAAGCAGACAAATCCCATAATTCATCATGGCAGCTTACGTAAGCATTCGGAGGGCAATTAATGGTAAAAGAAACTGCACTTTTCGCATCTTTTGCTTGTAATAAAGATACTGATTGTATCAGGAAAAAAATTCCTAACCAATAAATTCGAGCGTAAATGTTTGTTTTCATTCTTTCGAGACTTTTGTGAGTAAAAAATATTAAATAACTACATATTACGACAAAAGTATATATATTATTAATTGGTAGTATATTATTTACGATAAAAATATATTAATTTGGGTGTATCCCCTTATAAAAATTAGAAGATTATCTTTCAAATACTTATAAATGGCAATAATTTTTAATATGTTTTATAATTTTTGAAACATCCAGGCAGTTTTGAAATGATAATCAAATCAAAATACCAGCCCAATATGACCGAACTCTCTTTATCTCCCACTTAAACTATAACACAATGTCATTTCGATGGAGCTTTAGCGACTGAGAAAACCCTTTTTAGTCTCATATTTTTGAAAATACTAATTTGACAAAGTAGATTTTAAAGTATTGGAAAAAACTATTCCAGTATTTTACGTATTACACCTACTACGGTGTCATTAAAGCAACTTCCCTACCCTATACAATTACAACCCAAGTTTCAATCCCAACATCCAATTTCTCCCTGCTTGTGGATATACAAAGTTTTCAGTTATGGTAGCCTCATAAATATAACTATAGGTATAGCCATTGGAAGCATACTTCTGGTCAAAAAGGTTGTTTAGCATCAAGGTGATATCCATATTCTTCCAATATTTACTTGGAATATGATAGGCCAGTCTCAAGTTTTGGTAACTATAAGCCGACAGAGATCGGTTTTGGTTACTGGTATTGTCCAAATATTGTTTGCCCACATATTTTGCAGACCATTCAGCCTCTAAATTCCCTGTTGGTTTGTAAAGCAGTTGCATGGCGCCAATAAAACTCGGAGAAAAGGAGATGTCCTTGTTTTTGTGGGTGATCTTGACCTTATCAAAATCTATGGTATAGTCCGCTATGATTTCATCGAATGTATGGATTTTATTCTTACTTAATGTTGCATTGGCACTGATAGCCCATTTTTTAGTTATTTGATGATTGACTGATGATTCCCATCCCAAACGGTAACTATCAGGTACATTGATCCTAATGGTCGCTCCTACATCGTTCAGTTCGCCAGTAAGTACTAATTGATCCTTGTAAACCATATAATACACATTGCATTCAACGCTTGTTCTATCGGAAAAGTAGCGATAACCAGTTTCCCAATTGTACAATTTTTCTGGTTTGGGTATTACACCAAAGGCATTATCGATAAAATCACCACGAGAAGGTTCTTTATGCGCTATGGCCATTGAAAAATATGTTTGTTGTTTTCTATCTATTTGATAACTAGCACCAAATTTCGGGTTGAAAAATAAAAAATCACTCCCAACTTCTATGTTTCGTAAATCATTGTCTAAACCAGATACTTTATAATTCACTTTGCGTAATTGAATATCTCCTTGGAAGCTCCATTTATCACTGACATCAAACAATGCTCGAAAATATGCAGACAGATCACTTTTATTACCCGTATTATCATAATATTTCCTTGTATTGTCCAATGCTTTAGAATGCACTGAAGAATATATAACATATCCAAAATGGTCACCTATATACTGATTGGCAGCTACGCCAGATTGAAAGGTCCATTGTTTATTTAAAAAATACTCCGCATCTAATATAACACCAAGTAAATCGTTGTCCAACCATCTGCGTCGAACGATATTTGATCTATCAATTTCATTACCAATAGAATCCACTATATTGTCAAGTTGATACTTTTCAAGTCTATCATTGAACTTAAACTCTTCAAAGTAGCCTCTTCCTTTTGTAAAGTAAAGGGTCGATTTCGTTTTTACCTGTTGGTTCAAAGACAAAGCGTGGATCAATTGAAAATGTGTTTGTTTGTAGTTGTCCACTTGGTTTGGATAAGTGTAATAATTATAGCTCCTACCTGAACCAAAAAGATTGGATGAATCGGCAGCATTTAAGTAAATACTACCTAAATTTCTATAATAATGATCTAAAAGTTGTGTTTGATTCCCTTCTACTTTAACTTGTGGTACACCGTACCATGATTGATACGTGATTTCTTTGCCTTGCAAAATGTTCAGCTTTAGGGATGATTTTGCTGTAATCCTTGCTGCTGAAAAGGCAAAACTTTGAAGATCAGCGGTTGCTCTATCTACATATCCATCTGACTTTATAATACTATATCTCCCATCTATGACATATCGATTATTAATAAGTCCTGTACCTAAGTTTATATTCAGTTTTCTGGTATTATAATCGCCATAGGTAGTCGCCAAATCAATGAAAGGTTTCACCCTGATATCAGTGGTGTTTACACTTATAGTGCCACCAAAAGCACCGGCGCCATTGGTAGATGTTCCTACGCCACGTTGTATTTGAATATTATTGACAGAACTCATCATATCGGGAAGATCAACCCAGAACACATTATGAGATTCAGCATCGTTCAGTGGAACACCGTTGATGGTCACATTGATCCTTGTCTGATCTGAACCTCGTAGCCTTAATCCTGTATAGCCTATGCCCGTACCAGCATCTGATGTTACCAACATAGAAGGAGTCCATTGCAATAAGAAAGGTACATCTTGTCCCAAATTTTCTTTTTGTAGTGTATTTTTATGGATGATTTGATTAGAAAACGGAGCATTACTCTTAACACGATTGGCTTGTATTTCTACCTGATCCAAATTGTATATTTCTCCATCTAACACAATATTGTATCTCAAATCTGAACTAACATGGATGTCATTTATGATGGCTTTATATCCAATAAATGTAGCTTTGAGTGAATAACTACCTTTGGGAACATTAATGATACTATAATAACCACGGTCATCAGTAGATGCAGCAAATTGGGTACCTTCTAAAAAAACGGTGGCAAATGATAATTTTTCACCTTTTTCATTGGTTACTACACCAGCGATAGTATGCTGGGAAAATGAAAAAAAATCAAAAAACAGAATACCTATTAATGTAAAAAAATATCTCATTTTAAATACTTTACATATTAATTAAAATCCTAATGAGATACTTGATTCTGATATTTGTTTCCCTTCTCAGCATTATCTGAGCAGGTTCAATGGGTATGATCTCAGCCTGAGCTATCACTCAAGCACCCCAAATTAGGAATTACAAAGGTATCATAAATTAACCAATAAACGCTATTTAAAAAAAAATAATATTTTCAAACTCTTTTAAAATTCACATTAAGTATGAATACTTTTTATCACCACACGCAGTGATTGTTATCATATTTCACGTTTCCATTTAGAACTAATTTTATACCAAAATAATAAAATATGAATACCGAAATTCCTGTCAAAAGAATCAAGACATCTAAAATAATTTATGTTTCTCCGAGCGATACCATGTTGAAAGTAGAAGAAGTGTTTGATGCTTTTCCTATTCATCACATCTTGGTAGTAGAAAATGAAAAATTAATGGGTATTATCAGTAAAAATGATTTGCTTAAAATTTATAAAGGTTCTGTGGCAAAAGGAGAGTTGCCTCAAAGAAATCATATTTTGGCTTCAGATATTATGACAGAAGACCCTATAACACTGGATACCGAAGACACTATTGGATTAGCAGCGGATATATTTTTGTCCAATCAAGTTCACTCAATTCCAATACTTGATGGTGACCAACTAGCGGGCATCATCACTAATCATGACATTATAAAGTATTGCTTTAAGTAATTTTACTTAAGACAATATAGTACCCAATAGGGACTCATAAATAAAAAATACACTTCCCCAACTTGTCAAACATTGTATTACCTCATGATTACATGATGTGGAGGCGTATTTCCTGTGGTAGGACTTCCTAATGCATTGAGCGTGTATGTAAGATTGAGCATAAAATACCTTCCAATGGTATTGGACACGGTTTCTGAAATATCTAAATCTGATGCTGATCTGGATACGCCTTGGTTTTGATTTAATATGTCAAATATCCTCAATTTTGCGGTCAATTTATTGTCCATAAAACCTTTAGAGATTGATGCTTGCCAAAGTTTGATTTTTGTAGAAGCATCAAAAGATCCTTGATCGTATAAGTAATACTCCATACGAGTATCAATCGTCCAGCCTTTGCCAGCAAATAAGGCTAAGTAAGTTTCATAAGTTTGATTAATAAAATTAGTATTTTGAGCTTCGTTACCCTTATAGATATTACTATTATAGCTCCACCTACCACTAATGGATGCGTCAAATACTTTTTTACTTTTATTCTCAAGTGTTAAGTTCAATCCATTATTCCATCTATCGATGTTGGTCTCCTTTCCATTTATTAAGTTAATACCACTTGTCAACGAGGTATTGATTCCAGTCCGAAATTTTGCCTTCATAAAGTTTAATGGACTACTATAATTGATATTTCCTGCAAGCGTGGACTCTCCTTTAGTGTTTACAGGAGTTTGAGTACGCACAGAAGTTTCAGGGTTAAGAATGGTAGATGTGGTAATGCGATTTTTAGTATGCCCTAAACGTACATTGGCAAATAAACTCCTGAAATTAAATTGATCAAAAAAATTGTATGATATACGCATGTTATGCCTATATTCTGGTACCAGACTTGGATTTCCTTTATATATTTTAAGTGGATCTGTATTGTCTATCACAGGTTGCAGTTGATCCATAGATGGTTCTCTCACAGCTGTTGAGTAATTCATTCTAATACGTAACTTGTCCAATTCTAAAGATGCTTTGGGCAAAAAATTATTAAATTGTTTATTGATTTCTTCGCCCACACTTGGCAATCCTTGCAAATTAGAATTTTGAAAATCTACCCCTGCACTAGCTGTATATGTTTCCTTGGTCATTCTCAAATTGACACCACCTGTATTGTAAACAAATCGGTTATCAAAAGTACGACTCAGTTCTTCATTCAAGACTCCAGGTATCGTAAGGGCATCTGGATTCAACTCTAAAAAGTCTTTAATAATATCAGATTTATTATTTTTTCTACTTCCATTCAATATGACAAATAATTGATTGCCAATTGGCTCGGTATAAGTTGCTCCAAATGAATAATTGTTATTGTCAGTAAATTGATTTTGATCTTGAAACACTGATATCTCATTATTCAGCATCAATTCTCGTCCATAAACTTCGCTAAGGAGTCTATTCATATTGTCGGATTCATTAGCTCCTATGCTTCCATCAAGTGTGACAGTTCTACCTATTTTGTTTAGTTTTTTTCTTATATTCAATGTAAAATTATAGTTATTGGAATTAGATTCACTACCCTTACTCTGATCATTATAGTTAAGTATAATTCTTTCCGCATTTCTGGTAGTATCTATTTGACCACTTGTGCCATCATTGTCCTTTAGGCCTAAACTCCCTCTCAAAGTCAATTCGGTAGTGGAGTCTAAACGAAGATCGAAGGTAGTATTAAAATTATGATTTAGTGCTTCTGAAAATGAATTATATTGATTGTTGGAAATTAAGGCGCCGCTTGGCAAAAAAGAATTAGTCAGTCCGCTTTGGATAAGGTCTGTTTTGGTTTGTGTCAAATAATAGGAGAAACTCAATTTATTTTTATTAGCCAAACTTTGATTTAAGTTAATTCCGGCAGTGACACTTTCTGTGTCTCCTACATTGTTTTGACCAAATGTAAGTGGTACGCCAGAATTGGCATTTATAGCCCTCATAGCACCACCACCTTGACTTCCTGTCATACTTAAAAAATCACTAACATTGACACCAGAGTTATTTAAATTATTCAGGGAACCTAGAAAAGATAACTGTGTTTTAGGGCTAAACCTATTGACCATGGTTTTACCTTCATATCTATTATCTGTACCATATCCTGCCATCACATTGCCAAAATAGCCATTTCTTTTATCTTCTTTGAGTTCAAGGTTGATAGTTTTTTCATCATTACCATCATCTATGCCAGTAAATTCAGAAGATTTAGATTTTTTATCAAATACTTGTACTTTTTTTACGGCATTGGCTGGTAAGTTTTTAGTTGCCATTTTAGGATCATTACCGAAAAACTCCTTTCCATCGACAGTCACAGACTTCACTTCTTCTCCTTGTACCTTGATGACACCATCAGCATCTACTTCTACACCAGGTAGTCTTTTTAACAAATCTTCTACCACTGCATTGGGTTGCGTTTTGAAAGCATCAGCATTAAATTCTAGTGTATCTTTGGTCACTTTAATGGGTACATACTCTGCTGAAATTGTCACCGCATCTAGCATCTTACCTTCTTCATTCATTTTTATTATGCCTAAATCCATTATCCTTTCACTACCAGACAGCTCGATGAGTCGTTGAATAGTTCCGTACCCGATATATGTTATTTGCAAATTATATTTACCCTTTGCCAAATCTTCGATCATAAAACTACCATTGGTTTCGGTGGCTGCAAATCCCAACATAACCGAGTCCACAGGATTCAATAACACGGCTACAGCACCGATCAAATTATTATTTTCAACATCTTTTACAATACCTTTAAGGGTATATTTTTGAGCGGAAAGTGCAATAGATAAAAAGAGAAAACTAAGTACAATAAGGAGACGTAACATAAATCAATTTTTAAAATTAGAAATAGAACAAGACGCAAAGACTTTATTGCCTGATAATACGAACATCGCCACCTCTTTGACCTCCCCACATCTCTCTTTGCTCCTTCATTTTTTCTTCTTTTATTTTCTCAAATTCTTTTCGCGTTACTTTATCCCCTTTGGAAGGAGGTATTACGTCTGACTCTTCTAATTTCACATCTGTAGCTAAGATATGTTGCTGAGCACTTTGTACTTCTAGTATGACACCTGGCAGATTACCATATTTGTCAGGTCCAAAACCAACAGGCAACTGTGGCGTAAAAAATACAACCAAATTATTGGTGCTATCTTTGAAAGTTGCTTTCATACATGTATATCCAAGTATGACTTTTTGTTCTCCTGCGCTAACTTTCCATTTAACCGATTTTAAGGAATCAGAGATTAAAAAATCTTTACCAAAAAGACTTGTCTGCTCAAGCACAGTGCTTTCTTTAATATTTTTATAAATTATCCTATTGGCCCTCTCACGCATCCGTCTGAACATACGTGGACGATTGTCATTGGGATCAACTTCCTCCTTGTGGTCAGCATCCTTTTCGTAAAGGGAAGCTGTCTTATTGAATTTCAATTGCATAAATGCGTCAAACGACTTTGGCATGTCCATCTGCATATTTGCTGGCATACTTTCAGTGTCAATGTAAGTAGTGTGTTTATATTTTATGGTTCCACTTTGCTTTTGTGCAGCAAGAGATGTACTGGCAAGTATTAGAATTACAAATGTTAGGATTTTTTGATACATACAAATTTAATATTAAAATAAAAGGTCAAAGGAATACTTTTTTAACATAATTTAATTCAAAACACTTTCATTTTAGTATTTAATTAACGATTTAGCAGTCTCGAATAGAGCAATTAAAGGTAAAAAACTAAATAGGATAAAATTCGCTCTAATTAAATCTAAAAATAACTTATCTTTGTTCTTAATCTATATCCTTTAGTCACATGATTAAAAAAATAATTATCGTACGTCACGCTAAGTCATCTTGGACAGATTTTAGCATTTCAGATTTTGATAGACCTTTAGATGAAAGAGGTTTGACAGATGCCCCAGTTATGGCAGAATTATTAAAAGATAATGGTCATTTCCCGCAAAAAATTATCTAATCAAGTGCAAACAGAGCTCAAAAAGTACAGCATCTTTTTTCTCCCAAACTTTTGGTATTCAGTTAGAAACAACAAGAGAACTCTATCATGGTGAGCCTGAAGATTACATCCAGCAATTGAGCATTATAAATGATTCTTTACATTGTGTGGCTTTATTTGGGCACAATCCAGGTATTACATTTTTAGCAAATCTAATCAAATCTGGTGTTACCTCCAATATTCCAACCTGTGGAATTATCATCGCTGAGATGCCTCTCGAAGTACCTTGGTCAAAAGTATCGTGGTCAAAAATGAAATTGATCAAAATTTTAACACCAAATAATCCATATCCATGAGAATGCTTGTTTTCTTATTTTTATTGGGGCTTTGGGGACTTTTTTCTTGTAGTAAACAACAAAAAGCAAACCCTACTCTTCAGATGACCTCAGATGAAATAGTAGAAGCATTGGTACAAATGTACACGGTAAATGCAGCTATTAATATCAATGATATAAAGTATCGTGATAGTACTAGTAACCAATATTTCAAGCAAATAGCTACCATGAGTGGCAAGTCTATTGATGTGATAAAATCTGATTTTGAAAAGTTACAATCAATGCAAGATACACTTTTGGTTTTACAAAATAGGGCTTTAGATACCTTAAGGGTATTACAAGAAAAGCAACTTCGCCTTCCGTCACAAACAAGTCCTAACTTAAATTAACATTAAAATAATATTAAACAAAGATGAATGTATGCAATGGATTGTAATTTTGCCCTATAATATTTAGATAGAATACAAGAAACATGGCTGAGAATCAAAAAATACTGGTGGTTGATGATGAAGATGATATTTTGGAAATACTAAAATATAATCTTGTCAAAGAAGGTTTTGTAGTGGAGACAGCTTCAGACGGTGTAAAAGCTATCCAAAAAGCACAAGAATTTGAACCACATCTCATAATACTCGATATTATGATGCCTGGTATGGATGGTATCGAAGTGTGCCAAAAACTAAGGTCAATTCCAAAATTCAAGCATACTATTATTGCGTTTCTCACGGCAAGAAGTGAGGCTTTCACTCAAATTTCTGCATTAGATTCAGGTGGCGATGATTTCATAAATAAACCCATTAAACCCAATGTACTCAAATCACGCATCAATGCTTTGTTGAGAAGATCAGGCAATACAAATGACGAAAATATCAAAGGTACTGTCACAAATTATGGTTCCTTAGTTATTGACGATGAGCAATTTAAAGTCTCTATCGAAGGTGTAGATGCTGGCTTGGCAAAAAAAGAATTTGAACTCTTATCATTACTAGCTTCTCGCCCTGGCAAAGTATTTAAGCGCAATGAAATATTAGCAAAAATATGGGGTAATGATGTCATAGTAGGAGACAGAACTATCGATGTACATATTCGCAAACTAAGAGAAAAAATAGGTGATAATTATATCCATACTATGAAAGGTGTGGGTTACAAATTTGATTTCTAACATTCAGATTGTATAAGAATATAAATATCAGACAGATTACCATCCTCATCACAGGTTTGGTTACGATGGTCAATGTTATCTTATTGACTACTAGTCTCTATTTGTTTTCTTGGCCATGGCTGTTTTTGATTATTACTATATGTCTTGGTATTAATTTTATGGTAGTAAGATTTTTCCTTGAGAAATATGTTTTCCGAAAGGTTAAACTTATTTACAAATTAATCTACGACTCCAAAAAGGATAAAACATCACAAGATATAAGTCAAGAGAGTCTAGAAGATGTCAATATGAAAGTGATGGAATGGGCTGTGAATACAAAAAAAGAAATAGCAAGTCTTAAATCGTTGGAAGAATATCGCAAAAATTATGTCGGTAATATTTCGCATGAACTAAAAACCCCTATCTTTTCAATTCAGGCATACCTACACACACTGTTGGAAGGCGGACTGTATGATGAAACAATCAATAAAGATTATTTAAAACGGGCTGCCGACAACACAGAAAGATTACAAAACATAGTAGAAGATCTTGACATCATCACAAAATTGGAATCAGGAAAAGCAGAGTTGGATATCAAACGATTTGATATTAAAGAATTGGTCAGAGACATATTTTTGGATTTGAAATCTATGGCAAAAAAGAAAAAAATAACACTTCAATTTAAAGATGTGACTGCTACTTCTTTTATGGTAATGGCAGATCGTGAGTCAATACGCCAAGTATTCACCAATCTACTTGTCAATTCTATCAAATACGGAAAAGATGGTGGCACTACAAAGGTATCTTTTTACGATATGGATACCGAAGTGTTAACGGAAATATCGGACAATGGTATAGGTATAGAAGACAAACATCTTAAACATGTCTTTGACCGCTTCTATCGGGTTGATTCGAGTCGCAGCCGTAAACAAGGTGGATCAGGCTTAGGACTTTCCATAGTAAAACACATTATAGAAGCACATGACCAAACCATCAATGTAAGATCCACTGTGGATGTTGGTTCAACTTTTGGATTTACATTAGAAAAAGCAAATAAATAACCATAAATCGCCAAGCTTAAGTATATTGCAATCTTTTAACAAATAATTTCATTTATGTCACTCCATATTCAACCAACTATTGTTACGGAATATGTGACTTTGAGTCCATTGCAGTACGACGATTTTGACAGCTTATATCTTGTAGCTTCCGACCCCAAAATATGGGAACAACATCCAAATAAAGACCGTTGGCAAAAAGAAGTGTTTAGTGTATTCTTTGAAGGCGCAATGAAAAGTGGCGGCGCCTTTAAAATAATAGATACCCAAAATAAGCAATGTATAGGCAGTACCCGATACTATGGTTATGATGAGGAAAAACAAAGTATATTGATTGGCTATACTTTTTATAGTACTGCATACTGGGGCAAAGGATACAACCAATCTGTCAAAACACTCATGTTAAACTATATTTTTCAGTTTGTAGAGAAGGTATATTTCCACATTGGAGCCAACAATATTCGATCGCAAATAGCTATCAGCAGATTAGGCGCTATTAAAACTGGGGAAGAAGAAGTCACTTATTTTGGAGAAACGTCTAAACTAAATTATGTGTATATTATTGAGAAAGAAGCATGGCAATCTAAACAAATTGAATCTAGAACTATCTGAATCTTAACTTTTAAAGCAAGCTTATTTCGAACCAAAATACGACAAATAAGTTCTCAACAGGTGAAGGTTTAGAATTAATTAAAATTTACAATTTTTAATTATTTACATATCAATAAGTTACACAACAAAAAAATTAAACTATCAGGCAACGAAATGCGATGTAATAGAATCTTATTCTTGTAGGTAATTTTACAAGTAATAAAAAAAATAAAAATGAGAACATTTCGACTTCTATCAAGGATTATAATTTTTGGCTATTTCTTTTCAATTGCAACTGCTTTCACTCCATTAGAAAAATGTGAAAACTCAGGAAAAGATAAAACATCAGTCGCATGTTCTATTACAAATTTTGTGGTAACACCAGCTTCCAATCAATGCGATGGCGAATTACTAACATTAAATTTCACTTTTACAGGAGTAGATTTTGGACTTAATGGATATACTATTACAGCTGTTAATGCTAATGGCGGAACATTTCAACTCGGCGATCCACAAACTCTTTCAGTAATCGCACTATGTGAACCTGATGTCACATTTACAATTTTCGACAATGACAATCCCAACTGTAGTGCTTCTTTTAATTATGGTCAAATCTGTTGCGATTGCCAATACACCATAGACATCACACAATCATCTTGTATAGGAAATTCGTTTATTGCTATAATAGATTATCAATACACAAGCGGATCATGCACAAATCATTATCCTTATCTTACTGTCAATGGTGAACAAATTGGCTTTGAGTATAATTCAGCTACTGGGTTGTATAATTCTGATAATATTGGAGTTACAACTCCTTATGTGACTTATGTATTTAATACAGGAGTACCTGGCCTAAACGAAACATATACTGAAGTGCTACCCAATCCATGCTATACAAATATTCAATTTTTTGATGTCAGCATAGATACGTTAAATTGTAATAATGGAATAATGGAAATCCCATTTACAATCAACGAAGGTTTTGGGCTTGATGGGTTTATAATTAGTGATAATTTTGGTAATTCACAATATTATTTCCCCAATGATCCTCATATTTATTCTATAATAGCTGATTGTTTTACTACTGTTTCACTGACTATCACGGATGCAAATGACCCATTAAACACGACAACAACTACCATAGCACCTATATGCTGCCCATGTCAATACGAACTTGACTTACAGATATCACCTTGTTCCGCTGGGGCCGTAGATATATCGTTTAATTTCAATAGCCTATCAGGATCTTGTATTTATTACGATTGGACTATAACCGTCAATAATGATACCTTAGCTTTGGACAATTATAATGGAACATACTACACCAATGGATATCACTCTAATGATTCTTTGCTTTATATAACAATTTGTGCTTTAGTCCCAAACCAAGATGAGTGCATCCGAGATACTATTGCCAATCCATGTTACATACCAAATACCGTTGATCCATGCAGTATCACCAACTTTAGTGTCACACCTGATACTACCTCCTGCAATGGAGAAGTCATTAGCCTAAATTTCAATTTTACAGGTATCAACTTTGGTACCAATGGTTATACGGTCTCAACCAATATTGGCATAAGCCAAACATTCAATCTGACTGATAGTACTGTCCTTGTTTCTCTGGCTGATTGCAATGAAAACATCATCGTAACCATTACTGATGTACTTGATTCATTATGCACAGCAATTGATACGATTGGGTCGCTCTGTTGTCCGTGTAGTGCAGATGTCAACATCACTCAAAGTAATTGCATAGACGGAATTTTTAATGCAAGCATTTCAATAAACAATCAACAAGGTTCATGTATCAATAACGACTGGACCCTATTCATCAATGGCCAAAACTACAGTTTGAATCCTACAAACACAGGTTACAATATTACTGTGACTAATGATACCGATTCGCTATTGATTTATGAATTGTGCAATATTTTGCCAAATTATTCATATTGCACGCAAGACACGCTGGTAAACCCATGCTATACGCATTCGAATACCAGTCAATGTGCTATAACAAATTTTAGTGTCACACCTGATACTACCGCATGTTCAGGAGAAATCATTAGTCTAAATTTCAGCGTAACAGGTACTAATTTCGGTGCCAATGGATATACAGTTACCACAAATAATGGTTTTAGCCAAATGTTTAGTTCATTAGACACTACCCTTCTCGTTATATTGGCTGATTGTAACGAAAATATCATTGTCACCATCACGGATGCTAATGCCCCACAGTGTGCGGCATCAGATACGATTGGATTGGTTTGCTGTCCTTGCGAAGCGGATATTAACTTATCGCAAAGTGATTGTAACAATGCAACATTTAATGCTACTTTTACATTTCAAGAAATAAATGGATCTTGTATCAATTATGATTGGACCTTATCATTAAATGGACAAAATCTCCCTTTGACTAATACCAATACTGGATATGTGGCTACTAATATAAGCAACGCTGATTCATTGTTAATCTATCAATTATGTAATCTCGTACCAGGTCTGTCAGAGTGCATCACTTACTCAGTTTCAAACCCATGTTTTGTCGGCACGGTAGGAACAAAAGATGTAGATAGTAAAGATTGGATAACGGTATCAAAAGAAAATGTCCATCAAATTTTAATCCAAAACAAATCAGACAATAACTTAACGCTAAACATTTTTAGTATAAATGGTAGTTTGTTAGACCATTTACAATCCATGCCACCTTCATCGTCAAAATCAATAGACATATCTAATTGGCCATCAGGAATTTACATTATTAAAGCCAACTCGAATGAGCGAACAGCTACCATAAAACTGGCACATTTTAGAAAATAAACATGTATTTATTGTATCACTAATATATACATTTAATCAGCAGATGTAACAAAGTACAAAGATACCCTAAATCGAATGTTTAACCATAAAATGGTTTGCCAATTATTTCTTCCAAAGTGCAGAGGTAAGTTAACTTCCATTTTGACCTTATTGCTATTGAAAACCAAGAAGGTCTGCAAATTAAAAGAAAACCAAATAGTTATTCATCTGATATAATATAAATTTGGTAGATTTAATTATTTCTGATGATATGCTTAAATATATCTTTGGAGATAATTAACGAACCAAAATCGGAAAGTATGAATTTTAATGCTCGTTTAATATTTCTAATTATTGCTTTGTTTCTGATATCATGTAAGGCATCAAAGAAAATGGGAAATTCGGATACGAAGTTAAGCAAGCCAGTATCTCAAGAAGTATATGATATGATTGCATCTTTAGACAAAAAATTTTTTGATGCTTACAATACCTGCGATACATCAACATTGTATAATTTATTGTCTGAAGATTTAGAGTTCTATCATGATTTAGGAGGACTGAGCACTTCTAAATTTCAAATCATGGAAGGCCTAAAAAATAATATATGTGGTAAAGTGACTAGAGTATTGGAAGAAGGAAGTATCGAAGTATATCCAATCAAAGATTACGGTGCTGTCCAAATGGGTAAACATGGCTTCTACAATAGAGCAGAAAAGAATAAAATAAAATTTGCCAAATTTGTACATATCTGGCGCATTCAGGACAATCAATGGCAACTAACAAGGGTCGTAAGCTTACATTAAATCAATGAATGTTTTTTTTTTACATAAGTGTTTTTTTGTTTGGGGGTTTTTGGCCGCAAAAAAAAGGAAACAAAAGTTAGTCAAGAAAGGGTGGGGCCTTTCTTTTTTTTAAAAAAAAGGTTTTTTTTTTTGCCTTTTTTTTTTTTCCTTTTGTTTTTTGGGGAAGGAGCCCCTTTTTTTTTTCTTCTTCTCTGTTGTTTTTTGGGAAAAACACCCCAAAAAAA
This sequence comes from Saprospiraceae bacterium, assembly GCA_016714785.1. Lineage (GTDB taxonomy): Bacteria > Bacteroidota > Bacteroidia > Chitinophagales > Saprospiraceae > OLB9. The sequence goes on along the minus strand of JADKCC010000037.1, from coordinate 30,490 downwards.
TAAAAAAAAAAAAGGCCTTTTTTCGCGCCCCTATAAATAAAACAGATCCAAAATTCAAAAATGTACAAACATTAGGATTGAAGTAGCATATTTTTCAATCTTTTTAACGTAGCAGTTCACTTTCGACCCAAATATAATGAGATCGAAATGTACCAATTTATCCTTGTAAAATATACTTTAGTATAACATCGACGAAGCAGCAAAAAGATTTATTCTTCTTCTCCACTTTCTTTTTCGGAACTCTCTACATCTGACTGTGCTGTCAAATATCCACGATCATTAAGAAAATTAAACCATTTAATGACCTTTTTCATATCGGAATGGAAAACCTTATCTCTATCATAATCAGGTATGATAACTTCAAAATATTTTTGCAAATCCTTATGTGCAGCTGTAGGACTAGGTGCTGGCAATTCGACTTGTTTATCTAACATATTTTGAAAAACCTTAGCTATTTCTATCGTGTCATCATCGGTATAAATAGCTACCGTTTCCATAGGAGTAAACTGATGTTGTCTAACCGAGCAAAATCGCGATTTTCCCGTATCTACATCTGCTACCAAAAGACCATTTGTTTTGGTTGCGATTAATTTATATAGACCAGGCAAACCACTTACGGCAACTATATTTTTTATGTTCATTGGTTAATATTTATTTATTAAAGGCCGCAAAGATAAAAAAATATTGAATCTATTTTAAAACAAGTTCAATAACCATAAGAATTTTCAGTAATTGATGATCAGATGATGAAAAATGACTTGAAAAATAAATTGTTTAATGAAAATAAAGAAACACAGTATTAATGCTATACGTAGCACTAAGTAGGGCTTGCTGACTATGGTACAACCAATTGATAAATAATAAATTATGTCTATAATAAACAAATTAAATGCAAACCTTTTAATTGATTTTGTCCAAAAGTCGTGTACCTTGAGTTACTTTTTGCCTTATCAGAACCAAAAAGTCTAGTTCAAAAGGTAACTTTTGTGCAGCTTGCCGCATTAGTGAAAAATCACAAAAAGGCTGATTTAAACAAAGGCAATTGTCGCCGCACCTTTCAGGTTCGCTCAGTCATGCATTTTTCTATTGCCATAAGTATTTCATATTTAATCCTTTGTGCTTTCTATGGCAATAGACGCACTTTCCTGCCCACCCGCTAGCGGTTCACTTTGTCAAAGGCTTGCGGCCTTTGGTGCTTTGCACTTCACTTCGTTCTTATTCTCTATTGCTTGTTTTTTGAACGATAATCTCCGTTAAACTAACAACCAAAAATAACAGCTGACTATTTCAGCAGCCCCTAAGTATATAATTTCCTTAATATTTTTCGTACAGTTTGATCATTATCCTGTTCTCCCTTAATTTTGATTTGCGCTTTTTGATAATCCGGCTTTCTCTGCTTAAATATTTGGGAAATCATAGACTTCATTTCTTTTGGAGAAAGCCCATCCAACATGGGTCTTCTGTCATGGGAAGAAGACAGTCTTGTCACCAATTCGTCTGTAGCAACTTGAACCCACAAGGTTTTGCCCTTTGTATTAAGTTTAGATATCAGATCATTATTGCAGGGTAGCCCGCCACCTGTAGCAATCACAGCATTAGTCACTTTCCAATGGTCAATAAGCTCTTTTTCAAGTTTTCTAAAATGGGTTTCACCATGTTTTTCAAAAATTTCTGGAATTGACATAGCTTCCATATCAGCTATAAGTGAGTCTGTATCAAAAAAAGGCAACTGCAAGTGTTCAGCCAATAACTTACCTATGGTACTTTTGCCACATCCTGGCATTCCGATTAGAAAAATAGTCATAATAAATTGGTGCTTTAATAAATAACAAAGGCGATATATAATAAATACATCGCCTTTGCATAAAGTTTATACAAACGGATTAATTATAACCATCGTTTTGCTTCATATTAGGATTTGCTCGAAGTTCATTGGTTGGGATAGGAAAGACATTTCTGAATGCATCTACTTTTGCACCTTCTTTAGTACCGCCTTTCCATTGCCATAAATAATTGCCATCGGAAAATTGACCAAACCTTACAAGGTCTGTCCGTCTGTGACCTTCCCAATACAATTCTCTGGCTCTTTCATCTAATATGACATTGAGCGTTAATTCACTTTCTGTAAGATTGCCAGCGCTACCTGTATAAGCACGTTTTCTCACTGTATTGAAATATTCTAACGCTTGGGCTTTGTTTCCATTACTCCTTAATATTGCTTCGGCTGCCATCAAATATACATCTGCTAACCTAAACATTGGAAAATCAGTGTCTGGAAAATCAGCATCACTACCTCTTGCACCTGTAGATGTTACATTTTTGAATTTAAGCACCGCATATCCATTGGTAAAGTCTGTCATATTATCGATGTCTAATTTTTGCCCATTGGTATGAAAAATACCTCTTTTGTCAAAGCTAGTCAATCTCAACTCATAGGTATAATCGGGTCTTGTCAAATCCAAGAGTACTTCATAGCTACCAGATTTGGTAATCATAATATTGTCACCATTAGCTTCTAGGATGGCATCTGCTCCAGTATCGCCAAAATTAACAGCCCAATCCTTATTGGCTCTGAATTTGAAAGCACCTTCTGAAAGCTCAACTTTTGCTGTCAAATATCCTTTTTCAGCATCCCAATTCATAGGAGTATCTGTATCCCAACCACCAGGAGTAGCAGTGCCGACTATGCCAATGGTTCTTTTTTCGAGGATGTAGGTGTTGGTGTTTAAATCTACTCTGATATAGTACAGACCTTTTGTGCCAGCCTTGATATTAGCTCCATTGGCTACCAATTTGCCACTACCATCATTGTCTCCCAATTTACCACTCAAAGTACTGGAAGGGTTTCTTAAAATTACAAACTCTTCATTATCCATAGGGAAGTATCTGTAGCCTTCATAAATTTTGGATCCTGATACCGCTTGAGAAAGTGAATTTTTAGAATCAGAACCGTCGAAAGGCTTAGCTTGAAATGAACCAGGAATATATATTTTTGGTAAGTTTCTACCTGGATTAAAAGCCTTGATAATTCCAGTCAAATCAGCTGGAAATTTTTCTATAAATTGCTTAGTTGCCCTTGTGCCTCCCCAACCACTAGCCACGCCAGATTTGACTGGGTCTATGTTACCACCAATTCCTGCCCTAATGATAAAAGTCATGCCTCCCCAAGTTTTAGTTCTAATACCGTCGAAATTAACAGGAAAAATGATTTCTTTGGAATTATGATTATCTGATAAAACAAGTTGGCATAAGTAGGTTCTAGGCTATACACATTGGTATTGATTACTTTCTCCGCATATTGTTGTGCATTAGCAAATTTGTTTTGTCCCACATACACTTCTGCGTTGAGATATAATTTTGATAGTAAAGTCCATGCCGCTGCTTTTGTAGCCCTTCCATATAATGTAGGGTTATTAGGATTTGGATCCAAAAGGTCATTTTCAATTTCCAACAATTCCTTTTCAATAAATGCAAATAGTTCTTGCGCATTAGTCTGCCTTGCCACATAAGTTCCTACAGGGTCTGCTTCCAGTCCCAAAGGAACATTTCTGAACAAATCTAAGGCATGCCAATAGCTCAATGCTCTTAAAAACCTCGTCTCTGCACGATACGTTTTAATAAGTGACTTCAAGTCAGATGCAGTATTTCTATCTTCAAGTTTCTGATCTGTTGTTTGGCGTAAGTATTCATTTGCCACAGAAATTTGGTAAAAAATGCGGCTAAAAAAAGCGTAGGTAAAACCATCACTTGGGCCCCATGTTTGAGCATGTAATTCTTGAATAGTTTGGTCATTCCATCCTATAACAGCTTCATCTGTAGTGAGTTCCTGATGATACCAAAATCCTAAGATACTGTCCAAAACCCTCGTCTATACCAGAAATATCAGATTTTCCTGCTGGTCCTTCTTGACCCGACACAGCAAATCCAGCATAAATTTTTGCCAATCCCTTCAAATATGAATCTGGACTATTGTATATCACGTCGGCACTCGTAATAGAAGGGTCGGTAGGTATAGTATTTAAATCATTAAAACAACTTGTGTTGAAGAGCACAAAAATTATCATTAAAATTCCTATATTTTTCATTTCTTAAATTTTATTTTTTAATGAATGGATTATTAAAAGTTTACACTAACACCAAGTACAAAAGTCCTAGGTCTTGGGTAAGTATTATTATCAATGCCATCAAATTCTTCTGGGTCCAATCCATCGTAATTAGTGATTACCAGTGGGTTTTGAACTGTTGCATAGACTCTCATTGACTTTCCTACTAATTTATCAAAATTATAACCTGCAGTAATGTGATCTATCCTAAAAAATGATGCATTTTTTACAAAATGATCGGAAAATGTTAAACTTGATTGTTTTTCTATATTTAAGGTAACAGCTGACGATGGCACATTGGATAAGTATCCTGATGATTGGTATAATCTTTCTAGGTATCCACCATCTGTTTGAATATTGTTGTACACATAGTTGCCCAAATAAGCCCTTCCTGCAAAAGATAAATCAAAATGATTAAACTTGATGTTATTTGTAATACCAAAATTGAATAATGGAGCTCTGGCTTTATAATGATATTTATCATCGTCTGAAATTTTACCATCTTCATTTAAATCTTCATATTTTCCTTCCAATATATTGCCTGATTCGTCATACAGTTGTTTATATACATAAAAAGAATATGGCTGAAATCCTGAAGTAATTGTTTGAATTTTACTACCTACTCCACCGGCAATATCACCCCAAGGAATTGAAATAGGCACATCAATTACTTCAGCTTTATTGTATCCGCTGTTAAATGCAATATTCCATTCTGCTTTTTCAGTAAGAAGTCAAAATCAGGTCTTACTCTCTCCCTGACCAGTAACTCCCACACCCAAACGAAGCTTAACACTATTTAAATACTTTTCATCGGTCTCCCTGAACTTATATGCTACAGCAGCTGCAGGAAAGTAACCAGAACGGGCATTGGGGCCAAATCTGGAAGTATGGTCATTTCTTAAAGAGAAAGTGAATAAAAACTTCTCACCATAGGTGTAATTTAGCCTGGTAAAGAATGAAAGTAAATAAAGCTCTTTACTTTTATCTGGCCTGCTTTCATCCTTTGTTCCTCCAGTGTTATTTCTCAAATCTCTGTTGAACTGATAGAAACGTTGCCAAGAGTAACCACCCATTAGATCAATCCCATGTTTTTTGACTTTTTTATTATAATTCAAATAGAATTCCAACAATGTATTCTGCCTTTCATTTAGGTATGAATTATTAAGTCCACCACCTAGCAAATCATCAAAAGCAATAGCTGATGTATTAGGAATGATAATGGTTCCTTGGCCTTTTGAGTAGTCCATTCCCAAATTCAAATTTGCTCTCAAGTCTTTAAAAAAGGTAGTCTATAATCCGTAGATATATTGCCAATAAACTGTGAAACATCAGAATCATCATTTCTTTGATATAATAATGCCAATGGATTTCTAGGGGCTAAACCATTGGGATTGCCATTGGGAATAGTCCATGTGGTGTAACCATCATATTTACTACTTTCGTCATAAGGTCTTTTAGTAGGGTCAAAAGAAATAGCACTACCTATTGCTCCATTATCGGCAAAATGGTTGTTGGACAACATGGCTTTACCTTGAATTTTTACTTGTAGCGTGTTGTCAAAAAAACCTGGAGTGAGGTTAAGGCCTACCGTTTTTCTATCAAAATTGTCTGTTCTCAACAATCCATTCTTGTTGGTATAGCCCAAAGAAAGACGATAAGGAATGATGCCCACTCCTCCTGCAAGCGTCAAATTGTGATCATGTCCCACTGCGGGTCTGTATATTTCATCTTGCCAGTCCGTATCAGCGTCGCCTAGAAGCTCGAGTGCACTTTCTGGTATTTTTTTGTCTGCCACTCTTTGAGTAATCTGATCTCTGAATTCTTGAGCATTGAGGATATCCAATCTATTTCCGGGTTACACCAACAGATACATTACCTGAGTATGAAACAGCCATTTTGGAGCCCAAAGTCCCTTTTTTGTAGTAATCAAGATGACACCGCCTGATGCTCTATTTCCATATATTGCAGCAGCTGACGCATCTTTAAGTACAGTAAAAGTTTCTATATCATTAGGATTGATGATGTTCAAAACGTTTCTGTTACCACCTACTGCCCCATTATCAACAGGAATACCATCTATAACAATCAAAGGATCATTTGATGCAGAGATAGAAGACTCTCCTCTGATTCTGATTGAAGATCCACCTCCAGGATTTCCATCAGTAGATATAGTTACACCAGCAACTTTGCCTGCAAGCAATTCTTGCGGACCGGTAATAGCTCCTCTGTTAAAATTAGTTGATGAAACAGTCTGTACGGAACCCGTAGCATCTTCTCTCTTTACGGTTCCATATCCGATAATAACAACGTCCTCAAGCAACTGACCAGGTGTGAGCTTTGCATCAATGGTTGATCGTCCTCCTATTGTCTCTTCCACCGATGTATATCCAGCATAAGAAAATACGATAGCAGTTGTGCCTGGGCAGGTTCAAAGCTATAATTACCATCAAAGTCAGTAATTGTTCCCGATGATGAGTTTTCTTTACTGATGATATTTGCCCCGATCAGTGGTTCACCAGTCTGAGCATCTATTACAGTACCTTTGATGGTATTCTGTCCAAATATGGCAGATACATTAATAATTATCAATATACATAATGCAATTGATTTAGAAAATGTTAAAAAAAATGTTTTCATGTGGCTATTTTTTTTACTTAAAAATAATGGTAAAATTAAAAAATGTTTTTACTTTGTGTCATAAATACATTAACATTTTTTTAATTAATCACAAAAATAAAGTTATGAAGTCACATTTACTTATTATTTTATCATTGTTCATGATGACATTTGTCGTCAATGCACAAATTAACTCTGTAGGTATCATAGGATCCGGTACACCTGGTGGGTGGGATGCCGAAACTCCAATGGCACTATTAGATGATTCGTTACAGCTTTATGGTGTTACTATTGCGTTAACAGCTAATGAAGTTAAATTTAGAGCCAATAATGCTTGGGATATCAACTGGGGAGACACTGGTTTCCCTATTGGTACAGGAGTACAAGGTGGTCCAAACATTCCGATAGCGGTAGCAGGACAGTACGATGTTCTTTTCTCAGCATTGACAGGACAATACTATTTTGTTTACGAATCACCCATTGGTATTATAGGCGACGCTACACCTACAGGATGGGATGAAGATATCAATCTTTTTCCAAGTGCCACTGATAGCAATGAATATTTTATTACTTTACCTCTAGTACAAGGTAAAGCCAAATTCAGACAAGACGATGATTGGGCTATAAACTGGGGAGCTGAAGATTTCCCTTCAGGTATTGGTACACAAGGTGGCAAAGACATTCGGATACCCAATGCAGGAAAATATGAAATAACTTTCAATAAAGCAACAGGTGCGTACAAATTCAATGAATTGGTGAGTTTCAAAAGCATAGGTCTAATTGGTAGTGCTACGCCTGGCGGATGGGACAATGAATCTCCATTAAGCAGAGACGGTGGAAATGCAGATTTGTGGAAAGGAACCATTACTTTGAAAGAAGGAGAGTTCAAATTTAGAGCTGATAGTGCCTGGGCTGTTAGTTGGGGCGGAGGTACATTCCCTGCTGATACTGCTTCATTGACGGGTGGTAATATTGCAGTTTTAGCAGATCAGGCTGGAGATTATCAAGTATCTTTCAATACCAAAAGCTTGATTTATAATTTCCTTAAAATTGGTAATTACAATAGCATAGGAATCATTGGTGACGCCACAGCTGGTGGTTGGGATAATGAAACTAAAATGGTTCAAGATGCCAATGATAAGTCTATCTGGAGACTAAGAACCGATTTAGTAAATGGTGAATTAAAATTTAGAGCCAATGACAATTGGGATATCAGTTGGGGCGGAGAGACTTTCCCGACTGGTGTTGCTACCTCTGTTGATGGACCTAACATTCCAATAGTAGCAGCAGATTATAAAATTACGTTCAACTCTACTACAGGTGAGTATAACTTTGAAGCAGTGGTAGAATTTGATAAGATTTCTTTAGTGGGTAAGTCTGGACCTTTTGGAGAATGGCCAGGTTCAGATGATAGCAAAGATACGTACTTAAATAAAGATCCAAACGATCCAAATCATTGGACACACCCTGGTGTTACCCTTACTGATTTCGCAGCCACCACAGATGGTGGAGTTAAATTCAGAGCTGAAGCAGCATGGACTACCAACTGGGGAGCCAAAGATTTCCCAGCGGGAGTGGGTACTCCAGGTGGACCAAACATTGAACCAATAGCTGGAACCTACCGCATTGATTTCAAATCTGATACTGGCGAATATGCATTCCTAGATCCATCATCCACTTACGATATATTAAGTAGTGATGTCATCAACATATTTCCTAATCCAGCCAAAGATATCATCAATATCAATGTAAACACCAATGCTTTTGAAGGAGTAGTCAGTATTGCTTTATATGGTATGAAAGGTGAATTGGTAACTCAACAAGCATTAGATAACAATGGTAAACTAAAAATAAATGTTGCCAATTTGTTAGCTGGAAATTATGTAATTAGAATATCTAACGACAAAAATATTGTTAGTAAAACAGTAACTATTGTAAAATAAACAAATATCTAATTTATATTATAAAAAAGGGCTCTTCAGAAATGGAAGAGCCTTTTTTTTTTAAAAGTTAATCATCGACATTTGACAATAGTTCAAAAGATGAAAGATAATATAAAAATTAATTTTAACTTTGGCCCGTAAATATTTATTTTTAGCAACTTTTAACAAAATAAACATGAGGCATTTATTAACTATTGCAATTCTTTTCACAACATTAAGCATCTTTGGTCAGAAAAAATCTGTTTGGTTTGATACTGGAATAAAAGTACAATACGGTGCGGCAGGATTATATAATGCAGCCATAGCTGATTCCGATATCTATGATTATAGGATAGGTCGCGGTTTATCCTATGGTGGTAAAATCGGTGTCAACTTCAATTGGGGAGGATTTACTATTGACGTAATGAAAAGCAGTGCTAATCAAGAATTTGACCAAACTGGTATTACGCAAAAACCCAAAATAGAATGGGAATCTACAGATTTATACCTATTGTATAGAAATGCTAAAAATTTAGGTTACTTCGAGATTGGTCCCAAGATGTCTTTGATCAATAAAGTTACAAATAGTTTTGACGGTCTATCAGGTGAAACCACAGAGTATTACAATACAAATACATTAGGTGGTGTAGTAGGTTTTGGTGCTAATATCATGGGAAATGATGGTAGATTCAGTGGTATATTAGGATTGAGATTTGAGTATGGTTTTACAGATTTTGTAAAAGATAATACAACCAGTTCACCAGCACCACTTGCGGGATTATACACTACAGAATACAAACCATCTAACCTTGCATTTGCAGGCGTTGTATTCGAACTAAATTGGGGAATCGGATACTTCGGTAAAGCACAATGTGGAGCGAGGTCTAAATTTATCATGTTCTAATTTATCCAATATAAGTACTTAGAAAAAGGGAATTTAATAATATTATCTTCCCTTTTTCTATAAGTACCTCAAAAGATAGATGAAGGAAACTAACTGAAATTTGTCAATTTTCATAGAAAATAATTACCAAAGAACACCTGACAATTATTTCCACCCAATCCAATATTAATTTAATGTTAAGTTTTGATACTCTTTTACAATAATGTGAGTATAAATATCTTACCTTTGCGCCCAATTTAATACCAACCAACTTACAGTATTATGAATAACATAATTAGACTTTTTTTGCCCAAAGACAAAGTTTTTTACGACATTTTTGAGAATATAGTTGCCAATCTCAAAGAAATGGGATCTACTCTTAAAAAAGCACTCAATGAAAATGATGCTGAAAAAAGGACTACACTACTTAGATCATTGGAAGATGGAGAGCACAAAAATGATGAATTTACCCATCAAATATTTGTGGAACTTGGAAAAAATTTCATCACACCATTCGATAGAGAAGATATCCATTATTTAGCTACTTCGCTAGATGATATTGCTGATTATATTTATGCTTCCTCAAAAAAAATCATACAGTATAAGGTAGCAGAAAATGATGAGTATATGAAGGAGCTTGCTGAAATAAGCCACAAATCTATAAAAGTACTGGCAGATGCTGTGACAAAGCTGAGGAGCATGAAAAACATCAGTCAGATAAAACAAGATTGCGTCACCATCAATAGTCTTGAAAATAGCGCTGATGATGTTTTAGACAATGCTATCATCAATTTATTTTCAAATGATCAAAGACCAGCTATTGAGATCATCAAATTGAAAGATGTATATGAAGATTTGGAAGTCATATCTGACAAATGTGAAGACGCTTCCAACGTTATAGAGTCTATTATCATAAAATATGCTTAATCACTGCCAATTTACGAAGCAGACTTATAAAAATTTAAGCAAATGACCTTACTAATTATCATAATTGCTTTAGCATTAATCTTTGATTATATCAATGGATTTCATGATGCAGCAAACTCCATAGCCACCGTAGTCTCCACCAAAGTACTCACGCCTCTTCAAGCAGTAATATGGGCAGCCTTCTTCAATTTTGTGGCATATTTTATATTTAAAGATCACGGTGTAGCCAACACAATAGCTAAAACAGTCAATGAAGGCACCAACGCGGCTGGCATCCAATATATTACATTAACCGTGATACTAGCTGGACTTATCGCGGCCATTGTTTGGAATCTATTGACTTGGTGGTTTGGAATACCCTCTTCTTCATCACATACTTTGATAGGTGGTTTTGCTGGAGCAGCTATAGCTCATACAGGATTTGAATCTATTAACTCGGGAAAAATAATTCAAATAGCAAGTTTTATAATTTTGGCACCTGCTATAGGTATGTTTATAGCGTTTTTAATATCGATATGGTTTTTACATGCATTCAAGAAAAGTGTCATCCCCAAACTTGTTTCACTTGGAGTAATAGTAGCCATTGTAGTTTTTTTGGCCAATACACTTAAAATGGACCCAACAAAACTAAAAACTGGTTATGAGTCTTATTTTCTAAATGTTGTATTTGATGGCCATAATTTCAAATTAATACTTTTAGGTTTTATCATAGTTATTATGTCCCTATTCACACTTTTTCTAAACTCCTTAAACTATATGCAATCTGAAAGGTGGTTTAAAAGGATGCAGTTAGTGTCTTCCGCTGCTTTTAGTATAGGACATGGTGGTAATGATGCACAAAAAGTGATGGGAATAATCATGGCAGCAATGGTAGCCTATGATGCCAGTACTTTTAGTCTAGATCACATGGTATGGTGGGTACCCATATCTTGCTATGCAGCCATCAGCTTAGGTACGCTCAATGGCGGTTGGAAAATCATAAAAACCATGGGTACTAAAATCACCAAAGTAACACCTTTCGAAGGAGTTGCTGCTGAAACCGCAGGAGCCATCACCCTATTTCTAACAGAATACATGAAAATCCCAGTTTCTACGACGCATACCATCACTGGTTCAATAATAGGTGTTGGTGCAACCAAGAGACTATCAGCTGTAAGGTGGGGCGTTACGATCAATCTGCTATGGGCATGGATACTCACTATCCCTGTAAGTGCATTCATTGCGATGTTATTCTATTGGCTATTTTCGGCCTTCGGAATGGATGCATAAGTTCAGCAAAAACAAAATAAAAAAAAATAAACGTTAAATAATTTGGTAATTGAATTAAATCCATTACCTTTGCAGTCCATTACGAAATAAGTATCATATAGTTGATCAATTATTAATGTCAGGATCGCGGGATGGAGCAGTTGGTAGCTCGTCGGGCTCATAACCCGAAGGTCGTAGGTTCGAGTCCTGCTCCCGCTACAAATAAAAAGGTAATTGATTGATAATCAGTTACCTTTTTTTATTTATAGATGAACTATTTTTATGACTTTAAATTATTACACAGTTTATATCTTGTTCTCCTTCAAAATCATGAAAGCATTTACTGGTTAAACTGCAACCCTTATAAAGAGATTTCATGACCATAATTTTAATAATACTTCTGGTTATACGGTAAAGTATAGGCCCGGGATTGATTTATATACAAGAACTCTCAAACAAAAAAATGAAGCTTTTGAAAGGGAATAATATTATTTAATCTGGTGAATTTAGGTGTTTCATAAAAAATTTGACTTTCCAATTTATAGTAGCCCCTGATAGATCTACGGGCTCATTTTATACCACTGTAATGAACACATTAAAGAGTTATTAAAAAAAAAAACACCCGAACTGACATACATCAATCCGGGCATTTTAAGGGTCAAAACAAAAATATATTATCTGTTCCTAAGCGATGTTAGGAAGGTATTCAATTCATCTACCGAATAAAAGAGCACTTCTCTTGGCTTGCTACCTTGCGCAGGACCTACGATGCCTAGTTGCTCCATCTGGTCCATTATTCGACCTGCTCTATTGTAACCCAATTGCATTTTACGCTGTATGAGAGATGTAGAGCCATGTTGAGCAGAAATGATCAATCTGGCAGCATCATCAAAGTTATCATCCAAATCCGAAATTTTAAGATCAGAATTACCCGCTCCACCTTCGTCATCCGATTTGTATTCAGGTAGGTAAAATGGTTCAGGAAAACCTTGTTGATCTGCAATGTGCTTAATTACACTTTCTACTTCAGGAGTATCCACGAAAGCACACTGTAATCTAATATTATTACTTCCAATTGATAATAACATATCTCCTGCACCAATCAATTGATCTGCACCACCACCATCTAGAATCGTGCGTGAGTCTATCTTTGATGTCACTTTGAATGCTAATCTCGCAGGGAAGTTTGCTTTGATGATACCAGTAATGATATTGACTGAAGGCCGCTGAGTAGCGATGATTAAGTGGATACCAATGGCCCTAGCTAACTGAGCCAATCTCGCTATTGGCAATTCTACTTCCTTACCAGCTGTCATAATCAAATCTGCAAACTCATCTATGACCAATACGATGTAAGGTAAAAACTTATGGCCTTCTTTCGGACTCAATCTCCTATCAATAAACTTTTCGTTGTATTCGTTTAGATTTCTAACTCTAGCCTTTTTGAGTAGATCATACCTATTGTCCATTTCGATACAGAGAGAGTTTAAGGTATTGATAACCTTACTTGTTTCTGTGATGATAGGCTCATCTTGATCTGGTAAAAATGCCAAAAAATGTTGATCTAAATGTCCATAAGGGAAAAGTTCCACTTTCTTAGGATCTATCAAAACTAGTTTAACCTGCGAAGGGTGCTTTTTGTACAATAACGACATCAGAATAGTATTGATACCCACTGACTTACCTTGTCCTGTAGCACCGGCGACTAGCAAGTGTGGCATTTTAGCTAAGTCGGCTACAAATACTTCGTTAGAAATGGTTTTGCCCAATGCGATAGGTAATGCCATTTTTGATTGTGTAAATTTTTCAGACATCAACACTTCTTTAAGTGATACCGTCTGCTTATTTTTATTAGGTACTTCAATACCAATAGTACCCTTGCCAGGAATAGGTGCAATAATACGAATGCCCAAAGCGGATAAACTCAATGCAATGTCATCTTCAAGATTTTTAATCTTGGAAATCTTTACGCCTGGAGCTGGTACAATTTCATAAAGTGTAACTGTTGGTCCTATCGTTGCTCTGATCTTAGTGATTTCAATCTTGTAATTCAATAAAGTGGCTATGATCTGATCTTTATTGGCTTCCAACTCGGCTCTATCCACTTCTACTTTCTGATCTGCATATTCTAACAGCAATTCGATGGTAGGAAACTTATATCTCGACAAATCAAGCGTCGGATCGTAAGGCTCTATGGCATCTTCCAGTTTGATAGCCTCTATCTGAGACTCAGGTGCTTCTGGTACTTTAGCAAGTCCATCACTTACCATTGTGAAATCATCTGCTTTTGCAGTCGGCACTACTTCATCAAAATCCAACTCAAGATTAGGATTATGTACGACTGGAGCGACCTTTGTTGCAGCAGGTAGATCAAACTCCAACTCATGGTGATTTGATCCTACCTTTGCGTCAGCGGTTTGGGTCGGTGGGATGGCTCTCTCCTGCTTTGCTTCGCCTGAGGGCCTAAGTGATTTTAAAAATAATTCTTCTATATCGTCGGTGATATTCTCAACGGTTGATTTTTGTTTTTTAGGTTTTATATCGCTGTCTTCCATACCTTTGAAGAAGTCCATAGTGGGGATACTAAGATTAGCAAGCGGATTACTAAAGGTAAGATTGTCCAAATTCGGATTGAATCGCCACATAATGTATGCACCCATCGTAAAAAGTAGTAAAAAAAACAACCCTATTTGACCAATAAAATTTGTAAGCCAAAAACAAGTGCTTTCGCCAAATGCACCTCCCCATGTAAAATCTGACCTACGGAATGTAAACTCTAATAATAATGAGAAAAAAGCCATGATTACAAATGAATTTCTAGCAAATACTACAAAAGGCATCAATGACCTCCTTCTTATCAAATCCAAACCCAATCTTACTAATAGAACTACCACAATCATAGATGGCAAACCAAATCCCCAATAGAAAAACATATTGGAAATAATAGCACCTAATCTACCCAACCAGTTTTGGACACTAAGGTCACCTTGTAGTAACATACCCCATGAAAATTTCAACACCTTATCCTGATCTAACTTCCAAGTATAAAGATACGATACAAAAGCTATAGCTAAATAAATCGCGGTAAGTATTAAAATGACTCCAAATATTTTTGGTAGCCTTTCGTCTCGCCAGTTGAATCGGGGCCTGGCGGCATCTTTCGGTTTTTGCTTTTTAACGGCCATAATACAAACAAATAATCGGTTTTTTAAAATAAATACTCCTTAGTTCCAATTCACCAATTCCTATCAAAACAAAAAGATTAACTAAAACTAATACACATCAATTTTTCCGAAGTAAATGCCTATAATTTTGTAAAAATCTCTTTATATCTTTTGATTATTTTTTTGATACATTAAATGGTTTAGAACTATTGCAGGGCAAAGATAAGGAGAATTTTAACATATTAAAATAATATGTAATATATTTTTAATTAATAATTAGATAAATACAATCCATGCATTGTTTTAATATTTTTAATTGATTACAAATCACGACTTTAGAATAATTGCTGCAATTAATATTTCCCCCATTATTAAGGCATGATTAAAATCACAAAGAATGGTTGGATTACTATTTTTTATATCTTTGCGGCGCCAAATCAAAAATACTTTAACCAAATTAATTTTTAAACCACATTTTTATTATGAACGCAAATATATTTATTGCAGGGAGCGGTGGCATAGGTCAGGCAGCTGGCTTGATTCTAAGTGAATCACAAGTTATGCAATCTTCCATTTATTTCGGAGACATTTCACAACAGGTCATAGACAATGCTATTGATTTTGTAACCCAAGGCTGTACAGGAAAGGCCAATTTACAAGGTGTATTGATGCCGATGGAAGGAAGCAACGAAGATATGGCAGCCGCACTTGCTAAGTGTGACATTATACTGGATTGTCTCCCAGGAAGTCAAGCTCCTCGTATGGCAGCATTGGCCAAACAACATCATTGTCACTATGCCAACCTAACAGAATATGTTCAAGAGACCAAAGATGTTATTGCGATTTCTAAAGATGCGGATACTGCCTTTGTGCTCCAAACTGGTTTAGCTCCAGGATTCATCAATATATTGGCTCACAAACTTTATGAAGAATTTTGCTCTGATTTCGGAGTAGATGTAGTCAATAGTATGCACATGAAAGTAGGTGCGATCAGCAAAAATGCCCCTTCACCACATTATTACGCCTTCACTTGGAGTCCGATAGGTGTAGCAACTGAATATCTCAAGGATGCAGAAATAGTACGCAACTTTAAGAAAAAAAATGTTCCCGCGTTATCTGGCTTGGAGCGCATCATCATAGATGGTGATGAATACGAAGACAACTTTACTTCTGGTGGCGCAGCTGACTTTCCAGATGCTTTTGCAGGCAAAGTTAAAGATTTGGACTATAAAACGTTGAGATATCCTGGTCATTACCAATGGGTAAAAAACACAATGTCCACCATAAATAATTCCGAAAATAGAATCAAAGACCTAGAAAATATCATGCTCCAAAACATACCTAGTGTAGAAGATGATGTTGTAGTGGTCTATGCCTCAGTAGAAGGTAAAGATAACCTTGGTAGGCTGCGCCGAAAGGAGAAATCTTATAAAATCAAGCCAAGTTTTGTAGGAAATAAAAGATTGAGAGCCATTCAAACCACAACAGCTGCTCCACTCTGTGAAGTGGCTTATATGCTAATGAAAAACAAGTGGAAAGGTACTATATTGCAAAGCCAACTCTCAACAGCTGAGTTTCTTGAAGGTCCATTTGTGACAGAGATATACGGTAAATATAATTGCTAAAACAACCTATAATTTTAGCCAATTAAATAAGAAGATGACCACAAATCTTACATTGTGGTCATCTTCTTTTCTGATTACTACTAACTATTTTAATGCACCGTATTAGAACTCCAAATTCCAAACTTAAAAATACTATATGCCCAGCATCGTTCTAGAGAACAATTCCCTACCCTTTGCCTTCCATCGGATTTAGAAAAAGATGGACCCTTACTGGCTCATTCAGTCTATGACTGATCATATTGGGCCAAAACGACCATAAGATTTATTATTCCTACTTATCAAAATATCTGTATCTATTGTATTATGAGTAATAAAAATTGCGAAATTGTCTTTAAAAATTACTTTTGATATATTAATTTGACATAAAAGCAGCATATAATAAATTATACTCGTTAAATTTGATGTATAATGTAAATTACCATGAAGATACATCCACACATACCAATTATAATATTACTTTGTTTATCTTTAGCTTTGAAAGCACAAGATGCACACTTAACCAACTATAGAACGGTCTCCAATTTTTTTAATCCCGCATTGACCGGCGACTTTACGGGGCATCTGAAAATACAAGCAACCACACGTACACAATATGAGCGAACTTATGAACAAGGTATAATAGGTTTTCAAAGCAATATATTTTCACCTATCAACAAAAAGCATTGGATTGGCGTAGGACTTAATTTTATTTATGACCATGCGGGTTCACTATCACTGGATGCATCAGGAGGAGATTTCTTAGTTGGTTACCATATACCTATGGGTAAAAAACAGCTTCAAACGTTGAGTTTTGGCGGTAGCTTTGGCTTTTCTAATTTAAGCATTGATACAAAAAATTACAAAAGCGAAAGCACAATTCTTGGCATTGCCGATCCTGACAAACAAGCACTCAATAATCTCAGCACTCAAATATTTTCTGTCAATGCTGGTGTATATTTTAAGACTATTATTTCAAAAAAAAATCAGTTACGAGCAGGAATATCTGTTATAAGATTAAACTCTCCCAAATTCAGAGTATTAGGCACTACAAATAATGACAGTTGGGGCAGCCGCACGAATGCTTTTACATCTTACAGTCTTATGCTCAATAAAATGATCCGAATAGAGCCCGCATTGTATTATTCCCATTCAGAAAATCAAAACAATATCAATCTACAAATGCTTTCAGAGTGGAAACTATCTCAGGCCTACCATTGGAGTGCGATGTTAGGAATTGCTCACCGGTGGGATGAGTCTTTCGATCTTATCACTGGATACAAGGCACAACAACTATACATAAGTCTCTCGTTTGATATACTTTCTGCTGCGACTTCGGAAGTTTTGAGAAATCCTGGCGCTATAGAATTAGGCGCTTATTATATTATAGTAAAAAATCTTAAGCCCACGGTCAAGCCAATAATATTTTGTCCTAAACTTTAATACCTTAACGATCAAAATTCATAACTAAAATGAAAACAATCATTAAACTTTTAATCTTTCAAGCTATATGCAACTTAAATCTTCATGCACAAGATCCGCTTTACATTAAGGATACAAACTTACCCTGTGTAGAAAGGAAATTTTGGGTGTATGTACACGTAGTTGCTGACTCTGTCGGGACTGTAAATATAACAGAAGCGCAAATACGTGCACAACTTGAGAGTGCAAATCTGGCATTCGCCCCATCTGTTTGTCATTTGATTTTTGTAAAATAGATACTGTTGTTGATTATTCATTTTTACGTATCGACGATCAAGATGAGGTAGAATTAATGGTTACAAGATTCCATAAAAAGAGAAGGATAAATATTTACTATACAAATTCTGTTTTAAGTAATCAAATCAACTCATTTTCGTATTTTGATGGTATTAATAAGGTAGATCGTGCAGTCATCATGATTCCGATGAGCGGTATTGGTCTTATTCATGAATTGGGTCATACTTTTGGACTCTATCATATATTTGAAACAAAATATGGTGCAGAAAAAGCAGACGGTTCAAATTGTAAAGTTAGTGGAGATCTGATCTGTGATACACCTGCATCACCCAATATTTCACCAGATGAAGATTGCACATTTACATCCAAGCAAAAAGATGAAAATGGCGACTTTTACAGAACAGAAGTAGGCAATTATATGTCTCATTTTTTCTGTGCCCATTGTTTTTTCACCACAGAACAATATGAAAAAATGGCAAACAATTATCTAAATTCACCTATTAAACTTTGGTAACCATGAAAAAAAACCTATACCTAATCCTTATATTTATTATTTGGGCAAACATCCACCAAATAAATGCACAAATTGCTAGTGACACGTTGGGCTGTATCCCACTCCTTGTAAATTTCAAAAGTCCAGATACAACGCTTACTCAACCAAGGTGGGACTTTATAGATGGAGCATCATCAGACCGACTTCATCCAAGTCATGTCTTCAGTAAAGTGGGAACCTATTTGGTAACATTGAAGAATGCTGATACGCTGGTAGCAACGGTAAGAATCGTAATCTTACCTGAACTAACTATACAAATTGCCGTGGATACCAATCAAGGTTGTGCACCAATAACAATCCAATTTAATGACTTAACATCTTATCCCGCAGGTATTATTCCACAACAATATTTATGGGATTTTGGCGATGGCATAGGCAGTACAATAGCAAATCCATACAATACTTATATTAATATTGGCCAATTTGATGTGACCTTTACAGTAAAAACCAACATAGCACAATGCGATGTGACCCAATCTTTTCCCGACCTCATAAATATAGGAGATAAACAAGATATACGTTTCACTATAGATAATATTGCACCTTTATGTACATTGCCCACCACTGTGTATTATACAAATACAGGCATTACAGATCCTAGTTATCAATTTTTATGGGATTTTGGCAATGGCATCACGTCCATAAAACCACAGCCAGACCCCGTCATTTACTTAGATGAAGGTAATTATAAGGTAGTTTTGGAAGTTGATAATAAAAAAGGCTGTAAGTCCAGCATATTTTTGGTCAATGAATTAATATTCTTTCCGAAGTTTGCTATAAAAATAGTTGATTCATTTTGCCTAAACCAATCATTACCCATTGAAAACAATACCATCGCAGATGTATTTTCTTGGGATTTTGGGATCAATGCCAATACTCAAATGTCTAATTTAAAAAATCCAGAAAATATCAAATTTTTAAAGCCAGGAGATCAAACAATAAAGCTAACAGCCACATCAAAATTCGGATGTAACAAAGATACCACTTTCATTGTCAAAACAAGTAAAATGGACGCTTCATTCCAGATGGATCCACCTTTTGGATGTTCACTGCCTTTGGAAGTCAATTTCAGAGCCAATGTACCATCTTATCCACAATATGAATGGAACACTATCTCTGGTACATCTCAAACAATCAAAACCATTGATGATATAAAAAGAGACACTTTTTATTATAACAAATTGGACAGTATCCCTATGATACTTAAAGTCACTTCTGAAGGTGGATGCACAGCATCTGATACTACACATTTTTATTATCAGCTCCCAAACTCACAGTTTTCACTCAATAATTTTGAAGGAGAAGTTCCGTATTTACTTACAGTACAAGACAAGTCTGAATCATTATTACCCATCGCAAAATGGATATTTAATTGGGGAGACGGTACATCAAATGAATATAATCAAAATAATATCCATACTGCAGCACACCTTTACACTGAAATTGGTAAATATTATGTCAATTTGACCATCATCACTGATGCTGGGTGTAAAGACGAATATTATGGTGCCTGGATCACTGTACACGAAAAACCTACTATTGACATTATGGATCCTCCTACTTGCAACGGTGGTGGTTCTAGTGATGGAGGTTTTGGCATCTTGTGTTATAGAGACACATTTCGACTAAGCATATCTAACGCACCGCGTCAGTTTGACGCCTTTCATATCAGAGTTGCCAATACTGTATCTCATTGTGAATCATTAAAAAGTATTGAAACGACGGCATTGGATGATCCAGGCACTCACAAATTTGGAGCAACTTTAGAAAATGGAGGTGTATTCTATGAGATTGAATCAAATAGAATAATCAATATTCATGGGGCAAAATCTAAAATAAACTACCAAACCAATTGTATCGATAAAAACTCCGTTTTTTTTGAAAATAACAGTATAAACGCTATTAGTCATTACTGGATCATCGATGACCAGACGATTAATGCTGACACCTTCAGTTACCGGTTTAAACAAGGTGGTGACCATAAGGTTATGCTCATTGCAGAAAATGACACTGATGGATGCAAACCAGACACGAGCTCCGTAACCATTTCTATTAGAGACGTAAAGGCTAAGATTTCGACCAAAGCAAACTGGTGTGCAGGAGTCCCTACCCTACTATCTTCCACACTTTCAGAAGACGAAATAGTAGGCTGTAAAATGGGCTATTTCTGGAGCTTCCCTAAATACCTGGATATGGAACATATTATTACAGACAATGACTCCATAGAGGTATCTCTTCCTGGAGGAGTGCATAAACTAAGCCTTGAGGTAAGAGATGTAAATGGGTGCAGAGATACTAGCTATCTAGATGTTTCTGTGCATAGCCTGCACGCTGATTTTAGCACAGATAAACCAGCAATATGTGATTCCATTGTGGTAAAGTTTTCCGATATTTCGACACATGACAATCCAATAATAAGTTATGTTTGGAATTTTGCACCCGACAAAAACCAACCTATCATCAGCCATCTTTTTGACTCATTGGCATTTGACTCGGTAGCTATTTCATTGAGCATTCAAGATATTTTTGGCTGCGTCAGTAGTGTTTCAAAGTCATTTGACATTTACCAACCAACATCCTATATTACATTTGACTCCATAATATGTGTTTCTAACCTTCAAGAAATTAGAGCATCAGATTATAACCATTATGGCTCATCACTCTCTTACCAATGGCGTATTAATGATGTAGTGCGGGACAAGACATATTAAGACTGCCTACATTAAATCCTGGAATACATCATATAAAATTAATGATTATCGAAAAATCAAGTCATTGTAAAAATGATTATGAATTTAAAATTAATGTTTTGGATGATCCTAAAGCGGTCATAGGTGGATTGGAAGATTCCTTATTTTGTTACCCAAAATCATTTATCCTATTGGCCGACCAATCAATTAAAGATCCTAAGGATGAGCTAACCTATTGGTGGGACTTTGGCAACAACAAATCTTCTTCCAAAAGAAACCCTGTAGTAACGTATGGTAAAGGTAATTATAATATTAGTCTCACGGCCATTTCAAAATATGGGTGTAGAGACACAATAGTCAGGTCTATATCATTGGTAGGTCCTGAAGGGAAAATCATTGCTGATAAGGATTTAGTTTGTAAAGGCGAAAAAATAACGTTTCAAGTGATAGACGCCATCGATGTGTCTTCATTTTATTGGGACTTTGGTCAAGGAGAGACAGACAATGAAATTTCTCCAGCCACTTATCAATATAATTTTGTTCCAGAATCAGGTACAACATTTGCTTCCCTAGTATTAGAATCATCCGAAACAGGATGTGAAACAGTACTGACCATGCCTATTTCCATTCATCAAGTTAATGCAGCTTTTGCATCTGATACTACTTGTAGTGACTCTATCCATCTGATCAATTACTCCAAAGGTGCAGATACACAATTATGGAAACATGGTAATACAGCATTAAGTCAAGACTTCTCTCCATGGATAAATTTAGGCAAACCAGGCACCTATCCTATCCAACTTAGCATTCATAATATCACGAATGGTTGTAGGGATACCATAGAAAATCTCATCACGTTCCTACCAAGACCAGAAGTCAATGTACCGCCAATTATAGATTTATGTGCCGATGAAACATATAGCTTCAACATCAATCCTGATGATAAATATGAGATCAATCCACCTGGTTTTGCCAATATCCAACAAAATACCCTTAGCATTTCTGCTCAAAATAGCGAACGTATCCAAATATCCGCTAATGGATTAAATGGCTGTAATACTACCGTTTATGTAGATATCATTCACAATGAATATAATAATAAAGATTTTGTAAAAGACTATGTGTTGTGTGACGACTACTCTGCTATCGATCTGAAACAAAGCCTTCAGCCAGGAGATAGTATTGTTTGGTCTTTAGATGACATAAAGCTACCGAGTGGCTACTTATCTTGTGATACATGCCATGAACCTCAGATATTGCAAATCATAATAGGTGAATTAAAGGCTTCTATATACAATCAAAAAGAATGCCTCCAACGCAGTTATTATTACCATATTGAAAATGCAAAGATAGAAACACCTAATTTTTTCTCTCCAAATGGAGATCAAGTCAATGAGTATTTTGGGCCTGTAATCAAAAATACGGTGTCTCAATCAATGGCAATAGAAGAATTGAAAATATATAATCGTTGGGGCAAAGAAGTATATCAATCCAATCAAATATGGGATGGGAAAATCAACGGTCAGCTTGCCCCTGCCGAAGTGTACTATTATACGCTAACCTATAAAATCGGTGATGGCTGCTTACATACAACCAAGGGAAATGTGACCTTAATGCGATAAGGGTTGTCAATCTATTTGGCCAATTTATCACATGGAACAATGAACAAATATTAAGTTTTTTTTGCAGGATAGATTTTGTCCATTTTATACTTTTTTGTGATGCTAAAGTAAAATCAATCAGCCAACTCAGCTTCTTCCAGCACATAAATAAGGTAGTCGAAATTGTCTCTATTGAGTTTGAGTCGTCCTCTGAATTTGATTTTAGCATCCAATTTCATCAAAGGCAATTTTTTGGGAGCCAAGATATCAATGATGGACTCAACGCCTGCTTTGCCACAGAAAAAACACTGCGCAAATGGAAATGCAGAGAGTATCACAATGTTGTCATCGCCAGTTTCACTCACAGGTATGTAAAAACCTTCCACTTGTACCGTTTTGCCATCCAATGCTCTCAAAGTATCACTAAACATAGGTAATGATACTTCCATACCCATTTTTTCATCATATTTTTCTTCAAATTTTACACTCATCATCAATGGCCATGGAATGACATACGCACCATTTTCCATCTTAAAATAGGACATATCAAAACTTGCAGGCACTTTATGAATAGATGTATCCGAAGCTATAACTGTATCAATGGTAGTAGGATATGTTTTATCGGTTTTACAAGAATGTAAAACTAAGGAAAGTATAAGAACCAAGAAAATAATTATTTTTGAATAAATCATGAATAAAGGTGTTGATGCTCAATATACACTGAATTAAAATGTATTCATTTCATATTTCAAAGTATAGCCTTTGGAATAAAATAATGAAATATAGGTCAAAAGTAACTAAAAAATTACGCTGATCAAACTTCAAAGCTTCTTTGGTGTTTTTTTTATCAATTTCAATGTCTTAAAGCACAATATCACCGCTAAATTCTTCTAAAACTTTGCCAAAAAATCTATACCAAAGTTAATGTAAATATGTTCAAAGCTTCTTTACTAATTACTTAAAGGATAAATGTTTATTTTTTATTAATGCTCAAGAATTTTAGAAAAGTACAAAAAAATTACTTATTCTGAAGTCAATCCATAGGAACATACTAAATTATTACAACAAAATTATACACTTCAAAAATACAACTTATCAAAATTTGAGCAAAAATATCAAAGAAAAAATTCACATAGGCAAAATATATAACCTAATACAAAACATTACACCAAATACACCCAAACTGCAATTTCATTGATTTTACTGTAAACATTTTGTTAATAAAAAATAAAACTATACTTTTGAGACACTGAATAATACCATTCAACAATTCAAAACAATCGCAGATATGCACTTTTTAAAAACAACTCTAATGCTTACCTTATTTATTTTTATAAATAATATACAAGCACAGACAGACACACTCATAACAACAAGCACAGAAACCACTTTAATGGCTGCAGAAACGCCTGTACCCGTTGGACTGGATGAGCGTATCAATCAAGCCTTCACTCCTTTTGCCAATGCTATAGAAGGCATCGTGCTATATTCTTTCCCAATAGCTGGTACGCAGATACCGCTTATCGTCATTATACTTAGTTTGGGTGGGTTATTCTTCTCCTTTTATTTTGGGTTTCCAAGTATTAGAAAATTTGGTTTAGCTCTTAAGGTGGTTCAAGGAAAATACGATGCTATAGAAATGGCTGGCACACCAGAATTGCATCCAGAAGTAAATTTCAATACCGTAGATGGAGACAACCCAGATACCATCAGAGACGAACACCATCATGGCGAAGTGAGCCATTTTCAAGCATTAGCCACAGCGGTATCAGGTACGGTAGGTTTGGGCAATATAGCGGGAGTTACGATAGCTATTTCTCTTGGTGGACCAGGTGCTACGTTTTGGATGATCGTGAGCGGGCTATTAGGTATGACCTTAAAATTTGTAGAGTGTACTTTGGGTGTACAATATCGCGATGTAAATAAAGATGGTGTAGTGTTCGGAGGCCCAATGTATTACCTCTCAAAAGGACTGAAAGAGAAAGGATATACTGGCTTGGGGAAATTTTTAGCGGCATTTTTTGCAGTGCTATGTATAGGTGGATCATTTGGTGGAGGCAATGCTGCTCAATCCAATCAAGCTGCCGCTCAAATCGCATCCATGTTAGGAATGACAGGTGGTAATTCAGGATTTATCATCGGTATTGGCATTGCCATATTGGTAGGTATCACTATCATAGGAGGTATCAAAAGAATAGCCACAGTCACCGAAAAAATAGTACCATTCATGGCCGTGATTTATATATTAGCTTGTCTCATTGTCATTGGAACACATTATTCATTTATAGGAACAGCATTTTCACAAATATTTACTGAAGCATTCAATCCACAAGCTGGATTAGGTGGTTTGATTGGTGTTTTAGTGATTGGTTTCAGACGAGCAGCATTCTCCAATGAAGCAGGTGCAGGATCGGCTTCCATAGCACACTCTGCGGTAAGGACCAAATACTCTGCATCAGAAGGTTTAGTAGCTCTATTAGAGCCATTTATAGACACCATTGTCATTTGTACCATGACAGCATTGGTTATCATCATATTTAATGGCAACGGAGTTTTTGAATATGGCAATCAAGCCGTAACTATCAACGGTATCAGTTATCAAGGAGCCACGCTTACCTCTCTTGCTTTTGGAGAAACCATATCTTGGTTCCCTAAAGTGCTAACCTTAGCTATATTCTTGTTTGCCGTATCTACGATGATTTCTTGGTCGTATTATGGTTTGCAAGCATGGATGTATCTCTTTGGCAAAAGTAAAGCCATGGAGTTGACCTACAAAGTATTGTTTTTGATCTTCATAGTGATAGGTGCATCTGCCAATATGAGTGCTGTTTGGGGATTTTCTGATGCTATGATTTTAGCCATGGTTTTCCCTAACATGATAGGTCTTTTATTCTTATACCCTGTAGTCAAAAAACAATTAACAAGATTTGAAACTGCCATCAAAGGCGCAAAATAAAATACAAAGCCACATTTATTTTATAAGCCTGTTCTCCGAAGAGCGGGCTTTTTTATTATATTTTCATAATCTGTACCTGGTTCTATATTGAAAAACAGGATGGCATCCTGACATTCAATCTAAGCTTCTAGATGACATTAAGTAGGATTACAAAAACTAAATGTTAATTAATGAATATACAAAGTAAGCTTACATTCCACACATTTTTTTACTAGAAAAATAAAGAAATAATTAAAGTATGAGAACGAAGTTAGACTTATATACCATGATAGTTTGAAATATCAATTATAGAGTATTCAGTTTTACTTTAAGATAATAAACTATTGGCCTTTTAAACAGACATATACATATAATATTAAAAATATTATATCTTTGTATAGTTTTTTTTTCACTTAAAATTGATATATTTCTAATGCAAATTATAATTTTGTGTCACTTTTTCCCCATACCACCCTTTACCCCAAAAAATACTATTAATATTTATTTACTGTTTGAACTTATTATCAAATAACTATTTTACATTTTTATCAAAACCTTAAATACTTATTCATGAAAAAGAAAATTTTCTTCATCTTATCTATGTTTTTATTTTTATACCAAAAAAGTTTTTCTCAATGCCCAAGCAGTGCCACTACATCTGCAAATGGCTGTATTTATTTGGTATGGAGTACGCCCCCTTCCCCTTTGCCCTTAATAAATGGATTTACATACGATTCGGGAGCTGGCACAAGTGCATCACCTGCTGAGTACAGACCTGGCGGTGGCTGCGGGGCTAATCAAGGAGGCTTTACAGGTAGCTTTACCATTTCCGGCGGCCCGACATGCACCTACAATGCAGGAGTACTACCCATTCATCTAAAGTCAATAACAGCTTATGATAAAAACAATTTTGTAGTAATATCTTGGACCACTTTATCAGAATCCAATAATGATGTGCAAATCGTAGAAAGAAGTCTTGATGGCAAAACCAATTGGACAGAGGTGGGTAAAGTATTAGGAACCAATAGCAACAAAGAAACATCTTATGTCATTAATGACACCAAACCATTAGCCATATCACACTACAGACTCCGGTCAGTAGATTATGATGGGAAAGAGCAACTTTCTAAAATACTATTGGTGCGTAAAAATGTAAAAGAAACGGAAGACATCCTTTCTATATACCCAAATCCCGCCCACAATTTTACTAATATAGACTTAAATGCAACAGCAGATGGCAATCTCCAAATTACCATCAGAGACATCACAGGGAAAGTGCTAAGATCAAATATCTACTATATCTCGGAAGGGATTAATACTTTACAGATACCTATGGAAGATATACCCTCAGGCATGCACTTTTTGTCTTTACAATGTGCTAGTATTCAGCACCATGGTAAAATTATAAAAGAATAAATGAATCGGAATCAAGAAGAGATTGTAAAACATCCCTATTTCTAAGCTATCAAACATTCAATCTAAGCTTTCGGACATTCAATCTAAGCTTTTGGACATCCAATCTAAGCTTTTGGACATCCAATCTAAGCTTTTGGACATCCAATCTAAGCTTTTGGACATTCAATCTAAGCTTTCGGACGTCCAATCTAAGCTTTTGGACATCCAATCTAAGCTTTTGGACATCCAATCTAAGCTTTTGGACATTCAATCTAAGCTTTCGGACGTTCAATCTAAGCTTTTGGACATCCAATCTAAGCTTTTGGACGTTCAATCTAAGCTTTCGAACATTCATACTCATCGCCAAGGCTAATGCTATACTTAACGGAACGGAAGTGTCATATTTGCTAAGGTTAATTCCATACTTGCTAACGAAAGTTCCATACTTGCTAACGGAAGTTCCATACTTGCTAACAGGAGTTCCATACTTGCTAACAGGAATTCCATACTTGCTATCAGGAGTTCCATACTTGCTAACAGAAATTCCATACTTGCTATCAGGAGTTCCATACTTGCTAACAGAAGTTCCATACTTGCTAACAGGAGTTCCATACTTGCTATTTGATTCGGTCCATTTTTAGGTCCAATATCGTACCATCGTCCACCATATCAAAGGATGCTTCCATTTTATTTTTTGTCAGTGATTTTAAGGTCGTGATCACATCATTAGAGTGATCAGATTCATCTCTAAGTAGAAATTTGGAAGCATCCTTTTTTTTGGTATTTCAATTACATGCCTTCCAAATTACTGGAGAAATTGAAGGTTGAATCATTTGAAAAATCGAATTATTATATATAAATCCCCACTCATTTCCATCTTTGTCCTTTAGAACATGATTGTAACCAGGACTTGGTACTGTGCAAGCTAGCCTTTACATTTTTTCGGGTTTGAGTCATATTCCCACCCAGATGGACAATAATATGCCCCCCCATTGCCACAACATGATGCAGACTTACCTGATCCTCTAACATTCCATTTCCTTCCCCCAACTTTTGCATACGCCAAAATTCTCTGAGATCCTTGCTTTTTGACATAATTACATAACTCGTCATTACTTAAGAGATTTAGCCAATCAGCCGCCTTAATTGCGCATTTTCTACCACAGTCTTCTTCCATTGAATTAGTTACAATAATACCTCCATAACTAGCAATATGTCCAAAGTCTTTAAGCGAATTTGGATACTCATTGACCCTACTGCCCACATCATTTCCGATCCTACAATAACAATTTGCCAAGGCAAATTCAGCTTCATTTTCTGCAATTATTGAAATCAATGCCCTTTCATTATTTCTGAGATTGAAGTTGTTAGTACCATTTTCAATGCCAAAAATTATTCCTAATAATAAAACTAAAAATTTCATAAATTATAGTGTTTAAAATTCTTAAATCACCTACTCTAACCAGTTTTCGGTATCCCTGTCTTACTCTCTTATGGATTTTCAGATGACTCCGATTTATTTTTATAGCAATGTATTGTATGCTTTGAAAGCTAAACTTATTGATGTAGCCGCTTTGAGTGGGTAAGAGCAAGAGTTCCCGGAATTTGTTATGGTCCATACCTTAGTAGCTTCATCAGTACCAGTTCCTCCAGTAGATGTGTCCAATGTGGCGTAGTTGGATATGTCAAATTCCATGTCCCCGTTATGACTGCATTCTGGATGATCATGGCTGCATCTGCTTTTGATGCCATCGAAAATCCAGTAGGTGCTATGCCACTACCAAATGAAAAAGCTGTGTTTGTAGCAGTACAACCTGCCAAACGATCCGTGGTATTCTGAATACCATCCAGAAAATTCTCACCTTGTGCTCCTGTGATCGCTGTACCACTACAGCCCCAAAACCCATGAACCTGAACTTATAAGAGGCGAAGGGTATTGTATTGCCGCCAACCATTTCCATGAAGGGTTTATATCTAAAGTATCTATGAAGTAGATAAATGCAGGGTAATAGGGGCCCGATAGTATCCCGCCCGCATTTATAGTTTTGCCATATATAGAGTCAGCACATACCATTCTCGCCACATAGTCAGTGGATCACTTCCCAATCCAACATCTGCTGAATACCGCCTTCACGCTTTTTTGTTAGCTAATCAACATTTGTGTTGGTGTTTTCCATGCGGTGTTCCCATCTGCGTCACTCGTGTGTCTTATCTATACCCCTGATTTCCATTGACAATCTTAAGCTTTCCTTGCACCTCCACATTTTAGGCAAACGATATCTTTACTATGAATAAAAAAGGCTAACATAAAAAAAGCGTGTTTCATTTTTTTGATTTTGAATGATTTATTAATAAGGTTGTTTCTAATTTTTCTTTGACAGATTTGGTGTCTTCCACCACAAAAACATTGCTGTTTCCTTGTTTAGAGTGGATAGCAATCGCTTTGGGCTTTATGCCATACACTTTAGTATATGTTACATGGTCTATTTCATCATAAGGTATCTCTAGCGATAGATCCGTTTCGCTGAAATCATGAAAAATAAATTGTAAGTGGCTATCTCGGATTTCGAGCTCACCATTGAGTTGTTTGTTACCATCCCGGGACAAGATTAGCCTTCATTCATTTACAATTTGATGTAAAGATATAGGCAAACGATAGCATCAAATCTTAGGTCTTACTAAGTGGTTTAGACGGATTGGTAAATGGTTGGATAGGGAATTAAATGGTTTTGTTAGCTTTTAACTACATCGGGGCAAATATACACTTATCGTGATGTGCGTACCCTTTTCACTTGAGGTAGTATTGATATTATAGAGCTTGTCTTTTGCACTATTGATATAGTCTAACCGCTGAGATGTGATTTTCATAGCATGGGATTTATGCATCTTATCTTTTTGGTTGTCAGTGATTCCTCTACCATTGTCTATGATATGGATATATAGATATTGATGTTCCTTGGAGATATCAATCTGGATCTTACCACGCTGTTCAATACCTGCCACGCCGTGAAGAATGGCATTTTCGACAAAAGGCTGTATCAATAATGGCGGAATGAAAGTGGACCCTATATCGAGTTTATCTCCAATATGAATTGCATAATCAAAAGCATGATTAAATCGCATTTGTTCAAGT
>JADKCC010000036.1 GCA_016714785.1 Saprospiraceae bacterium | reverse complement strand
AATAGCAGGTTTAAAAACAATGTCGATAAAACGATCTGGATTGAAATCTCTAAATATTCTGTCGTTAATCGAAGGCAATAAAAATCAAACTCATTAATACCATCTAGATCTCTTTTAATATAAATCTTTTGTTGTTTTTTATCTGTAAAATATATACAAAAGCTATCTACAATGTTTCTTTCAAATTTATATAATGAATAAAAGACCACAGAATCAATAATTTTTTTTTTTAGGTATTTTTTACCATTTTCTACTTCTACTGCTTTGTTAGTAGTATCTTTTTGGATTGATATCGTCAGTTCCATAGAGATAGATGTAAAGTTGATTTGGTTCTTGTATCTGATTTTTACGAGGCTATAAGGGTAGTAATAAAAATTATAAAAACCGTATTCAAAAATCCATACTTAGCCTTTTAATGTACTACCACTTTTCTACTAGCCATTTTACCATCTTCTTCCTTGATCATCAGTATATAAGTCCCCTGATTTTATCGATGATGCACATTTACATCGCATTGTGCAAGTTCACATTGTAATTGGAGTATTATTTTTCCTTCATTGTCGAAGCAACAGGATTCTTTTGCCACATCAGAAAATTCGACTTGTAAAGATCAGTTACAGGATTGGGATATAATTTAATCAGGTTGGGATATGGTTAGTTTCAGCAGAAAAAACTTGTCCTTCATAAGCGCCAACAGAAGGTGGGTTATTAAAGGTTGACCTTCGATATCCAAAACGCTATTATTACTAAGGCAAAACCAAAGCAACTAGCGGACTTGCACTCGATATTTGATAGGTGCTATTTTGGAACCATCATTGGATCAGCTATGACGCTACCTTTCACCTGTCTGCGTAGATTTGAGCCATTCAGTTTGAGTTGCTTGTTTTCCACCATAGATTATTGTCAAAACTAAATGTTTCTGGTGCAGTATTTGGACCAATATTGGCTTCATACTCACATTTTGATCTAAGATGACAATATTATTAAAAATTTATTGTCTCCTAAGGCAAAATCAGGTGGGATCCACTGTTTCTTGCAATATACAAGTATCCATTTGCGTGGAAAAGAATGGTATTGTTGCTTACTTCTACTTTTCTACAACCAACAAAAGCAATAGCCTAGCTTCCGATCCTTCAATGATATTGGCGATGACTTTGATGCGCTCCGCTTCAGCCGTTGCATTTGCGGCCTGAAAATGTTAATCCTGTACTTTCCGAGATTCAAAGCTCTGGCACTTCCATTTTCAAATGTATTTCTGAGTATTTCGATATCAGATGTACCACCTTTGGCTTGGATAGCATTGGAACCCAAATTTTTAAAGGTATTTCCAATGATTTGCCCGCGATGACATCCGACCATATCTAAACCACTGCCCGTTAGATCCATTTAGAAAGTACAGTTTCTGATTTCAAAAATCATCCAATCCTGATAACTTGAGGAAGTCGTTATACCTGTAGCATTGATGTTTCTAAATATACAATTTACTATCTGAATATGGTGTGTTGGCGTATCCAAAGTGCCATCGTCTATAGTTGAGACCATTGCCAGTTTGTCCTTCGATGATGAAACCTTCAATGTGATATAAACCGCATCAGACAATTGAATACTATTGCTCCCGCCGGCTGACAACCTCTGTATTTTCGGCAGCAAGTATATGAATCCATTGGATTGGCATTACCTTGCAGGTTTCTATAAACATGCCACCTTGTATCACAGGATCGTAGCATATTATTGAGTCTCCTTGTAGCAACATTGCAGGTAGAGGTGATAGTAATGAATTGTTGAGATGTACCAACTTTGAGTATTCGTCCATACAAGATAGTACACTGAATCAAAATTATGGAAAGTATAAGAGTATAAAGCCGCATTGTGACATATTTAATTCAAAGATACTCCTTTTCATAAAATAACAATATGATGATTTCAAATTAATTTAATTTGAAGGTGTTTAATTTTTACATTTATACATAAAACCCAAAATGCAATTACTTCACAAACCAATAAAATGTGATTAGCACTTTTTTAATTTCTTTCCTTATTTCAAATCTTATGATAATTAAGATGAGATGGTAAAAGATTTTACAAATTTTTAATGTTTGAAATTTTTACAGGATGCATAGATATTTATGAAAAGAAATAAAAGTTAAAACGCCTAATAAGTCCATTGAAATGTGGTATAAATAAAAACTGAAAATATATACTAAAAAATCCGCATCAATATCATAATAAAAATTAATTTTACAAAAAATTTAAAAATCTGATTCTTCAACAACATTGTGAAACTTGCCAATTATAAATTAAGTACTATGTATTACATTCAAAAAACATTATTTTCTTCTTTAATTATTTTAGGATTTTTCTTTATTTGTCCATTAATTTCAAATGGACAAAAGCAAGTGAGTAATGTTCAAAACTATAAACAAGATGACGATCATCCTAGGAAGGGGTTTATAAATATTGGGGCGAAAGAATATTTTATTGAGCAAAGGTCAATTGGGGACAAAAGTTTGGCAAATTGAAAATGGAGTGTTAAATTTTTTGCATGAGTTGAAATTTAGACCTACTGACTCTAAGATTGAATTAAATACTAATTTTACTTACGAAAATAATTCTAATCTGATCTTTGATGGTAGTATTTTGTACGAATTTTATTACGACTACATCTATTTGATTGATTTTATTAAAGGTGAAATAGTTGAAATCATTGATTTAAAACCATATAGTTGCAGGTTTCCTTCAAATTTTCATTTTGGTAAAAATTATTTCTATTTTGATGTTTCAAGCGACTCAGGTTGGCGAGGAAGTGTAGAATAGATAGAAATAAAAAACGATATGATATATTGAGTTTTAATGGTAGTTTCCATGATTCCAAGCTTTACACTTGGGATCAAGAAGGATTTGTTTATTTAGACTTAGAAACCAATGTGACACATAAAATAAAATTACAAAATTTTTATCTTACAGGCTTAATTACTATAGACTCTGACCCTAATATTCATTTTGTTTTTCAAGACAGTACGAATATATATCGCTTTTTAGCTAACAATACCATTGATACTATTGCATGTTTTATACCAAAAGACAGTAAAATTTTGTATTATTGTCATGAAAGAATTATATACGGCTTCAATGATGATGAAGATAATTTGAGATATTGTATGAAAGACTTGAGTACATGTGAAGATATATTTTGCGAAGAATTCCCACTTAATTCTGGCAACAATTTTATAAGATTCCAAGATACAAAGAGTTTATATGAGACGATTATTTTAATATTCGATTATAGATGGCAATTGAAACCCAATTATTATTTATATGATATTAAAAACGACTTAAAAACAGAGGTTATCATAAATGGTTACCCCAACATTTACAATAATACTTTGAGAATTAAAAATAATCTATATTTTAATAAACCACAATCGATCAATTATAATTATGACTCTAAAGATGATCTTTATAAGTTAAATTTGGAAACAGGTGTCACATCTCTATTAATACAATCGACTCTCCATCCATCCAATATCATTTTAAGTGATGTTACTGATGAAGAAAACATCAATGTGAGTTATCAATATAATGGTGGATATTCCATAATGCAGCTAAATGAAAAAGAAGGAGAAATTAAAGAAATTTTTCAACAAGGGATCATTAAAAATGTAGGAATTCAACCAGATATACTTGCAGATTTATGGGTAGAAAATAAATATTTTGCAGCTACGTGTGATGCAGTCTATGTCATGGATGAGAATAAAAGCACGAAAATCTTAGATATAGCTCCTTACAGGTGCAAAATATCGGATATCATAAGAAAAGATGAACATCTTTATATACTTGCAGGTGAAGGAGAAACTACTTTTATTGTCAAAATTGATATCGACAATCTCAATTTTACCAAGATAAACTTACCTAATACTTTTAAGATGGGAAGCACTAAGTTGACTACAAATCAATTGCTTGTAAATTATGCGAATGATGATGTTCCTACTGCATCTTATGGATACTTTGATATGAATGTGGACAAATACGTATCTATGGATAGTCTCAATGCTAAAAAGGGTTCCATCATTCAGGTTAGTGGTAATCATATCTTATATCAAAGTAATGCACTGTACTTATTAGATCCAGTTGCAAATAAAACGTTACCTTTAAACATAAATGGAGTAAACTTATCTCAGGGAGTGATACCGGATGACAAAGGTGGTTTTTATATAAACGGAAATAACAAGTTTAGTTACATCAATAGTGATGGTCAATTATCTACTCTTTTAGAAAATTTTGATTACAAATACTTTAGGTCAAGTAAACCCTTTGGTGATACTAAGCAGTCTTTTGCCTTTTATAATAGTAAAGAGGTTGTGATTGTCACTATTCAAAATGGAGTAGTCCCAAAAAAGCTAAAGCATTGATGGCTCATTTTATGCACCAAGTTTTTTTTTGGCACGAAGCAGAAAACTATTCATTTATTGAGACCTTACTAGGAAATAAATGTAAGTTATTTTACTTTACATTCGATACTGAGCCAAAGTTAGTTTCGACAAGACCTAGGGACGAAAGAACAATCGCAATCATGGATAATAAAGACAATGCAGTTTTTATTTATAGGGTTTCGAGTAATGTTTATCATTTTGATAAATTTGAGTTTGAAACTAAGACCGTTTCTAGAGCTTTAAAATTCGAGTCAGGGTTTAGTAATCTTTATGGTCCAGCCTATCCGTTAAACGATAAAGAGTTTCTACTCCGCTTTGATGATGGGACTCATGGATTTGAACCGTGGGTTTATAATATTGAAACACATCAATTTGAGATTCTAGATGATATTAGAAAAGGATTTCTTTCTAGTTCTATATCCGATATCGCCAACCATCCAATCACAGGCGAAGTTTATTTTACTGCCACTCGTACCGAAGGCGATAGGCAATTGTTCAAAATTGTGAATCAAAGCGTATCAACTGAAAATATCCAATATGGTGAAAACTATTATTTCAC
Organism: Saprospiraceae bacterium; assembly: GCA_016714785.1. GTDB lineage: Bacteria > Bacteroidota > Bacteroidia > Chitinophagales > Saprospiraceae > OLB9. Next base: position 8,517 of record JADKCC010000036.1, on the reverse strand, counting down.
TATCAATCCTATTCCAACATCAGATTTTATTGTGCTTGACAGGGATTTTGATAATATTAATATCATAGGAATAGAAGGTAAAGTGATTTTAAGTTTAAGTGATTACCATAAAGGAGATTTTATAAATTTGAGCGATATCCCCAATGGAATATACTTCCTATTGGGCACAAAAAATGGTCAACTTTTAAGGCCTAAAAGTTTAATTGTTTCAAAATAGTAGGTAATGCTTTTTATGGATTTTTACTTTGTGCTCATCACTGCATGGCGAAATCTAAGCTATGCTCCATACTCGTTACTGTCCTTTACGATAAAAAATTAAAATTTCAAATATTATTAGGAATTTCAAAATTTATAAATACTACATCAACTCACCTTAGCAACAGCCACCACCAGGTGTACAACAAGATGATTGCTCCTTTTTTTTGGCATAGACCGTGATGCTTCGGATTGATGTCTCTGTGTCAATATATTCTTTCACTTCTTCTTTGGTCAAATAACCTGATAAAATATCTTCAGGGATGATAATCGGTTTGTTCTTTTGTACGGTGATATGCTGAAAACCAACTTCCTGTATGTAACCCAAATATTCATCTATTTGGATAGCTCCTGCTACACAACCAGCATACATTTCAGCCGCTGATTGAAGTTTTTCAGGAAGTGCTCCAGTCAAGACAATATCAGAAATACTAAAATGTCCACCAGGCTTCAATACTCTAAAGATTTCAGCAAAAACAGCTCTTTTGTTCGGTACCAAATTCAATACACAATTACTGACGACAACATCAGCCATATTGCCACCGACTGGCATCTTCTCGATGTCACCTTGACGAAATTCCACATTATTATAGCCCATTTTGTCAGTATTCTCCCTTGCTTTATCGATCATGGCTGGTGTAAAATCAATGCCAATCACTTTACCTGATGGACCTGTCTCTGCTCTTGCTACAAAACAATCATTACCTGCTCCGCTTCCTAAGTCAATGACAGTGTCTCCCTTCTTTATCTTGGCAAAAACAGTGGGAAGACCACAACCAAGACCTAAATCTGCATCTTTGGCATAACCTTCTAATTCGACATAGTCTTCACTCATGATATTGTACACTTCTGTAGTACAGCCACCTGCACCACAACATGAGGATGCATTGGTGTCTTTGTCTTGTAAGGCTATTTCACTATATTTTTGCCTTACCATTTCTTTTATTTCGTCGTCAGTTTGCATGGATTTATTATTTGTTTACAAGATCATAATCTTTAATGAGTGTTTGAGCTGATATTCCCAGTTGTTTATTGAGTATTCTGATCATTCCAATGCTCAATTTTCTTTTTCCTTTTAATATTTCGCTTGTTCTACTCCTTGATCCTAGCAATTTTACTCAAATCACTACTCGTCATTCCAAGTTGATCAAGTCGAAACAAGATAGCTTGTATAGGATTAGGGCCTAGATTGGAAAATTTTCCTTTTCAAAAGCTTCAATTAGAATGCTAATGACTTCCAATTCGTCCGCTTCCTTTGAATTGGGCGTCAATTCTAATTGCATAAGATCGTACGCACGGGCAAGATAAGTACTATGTTCTTCCTTACTCTTTATTGGCTTTAACATAAGCTATTGTTTTTGCATCAATTAAATCATATTCTAAATGAGATCCAAACCATACAACAAATACTATTTTCAACCGAAATTCTATATCTACAAGCAATCTATATTTATTTCCATTAATATTAAAAACAACTCTTTTACCCGACAAAATAGATGCATTTCTGTATTTCATTTTTAACGATTGGGGACTTTGCCAATTAGACAATCCCACTTCTTGAAGCCAAGCTTTCAATGATTGCTCAGCTTTAGGATACATTTCCCAATATTCTTTTAAAGTATTTGTTGCTATTACTCTCATAAACATTACAAAGATATAAAACGTTCCCAATATGGTTACAATTATTTTTTTATTTTGTTTAACGTTTAACGTATTTTGTTGAAGGATACAAATACTATCAATTGACACTATATCGCACACCCATATAAAATTCTCTGCCCTTGGTAGGTCCCCAATTGAAAGCTGGATCAAAATATTGGCCGAAAGGCTGGTCATAACCTAAAATGGGAAATTCTTGTCTGAAATCAAAGATATTTTCTATACCACCATAAATCTGTACATCTTTCCATCTACGAGTGATCTGGAAGTCTAGTTGTTGATAAGGTTCAGAGACATCGGGGACTTGATACTGGATAGGATAATTAACTGTGGAAGGTATTTTTTTACTGCCTATCCATCTATAAGTCAAGTCAAATTGCCACACATCATTTGGTACTGAATAAGAAGTGTTTGCACTCCATTTGTGGGTAGGTACAAAAGGTAAAGCCTGTTTAACACCTTCTACTACACGATATACTTCTAGGTAATTATAAGCTACTTTTGCATCAAATTGTGGCGAGAACACCCACTTATTTTCCAACTGAAAACTCTTGGATACACTTTGTCCAAAGAAATTATCCACGATAGCTGTATTTACTTCTTTATCAAAATCAGGAAGATTTGGTTTTGAAAATAGGTCAAATAGGCATCTCCCGATAAGGTAACATTGATGTCTTTCAGGTGGAAATGTTTGTACAAAATTCAGGCCTGTATTGATGGCTTCTTCTGGTGCAAGTTCATTGGATAATCTAAGTATTCTGTTGCTCGCTAACAGGTTAGCGTTTTCTGCAAAAAATGGGCTATTCTATATCCTTTTCCTATTGAAAATCTAATGTCCGTATCGGGAGATAAATCAGCCCTTACTAGTAACCTAGGTGTCACTTTCCACCCAAAACTACCGAAATGATCTATCCGTACGCCTGTCAGAAATGTAAATTTAGATACCGTCCATTTGTTTTCCACAAAGACACCTGGTATGTCATAATTTGTCAAGTATCTCCTGCATAATCTAGCAATGGCAATTGTTCTACAAAACTAACATCTTCCTGTAATTTATTATGTCGATGACTAATACCTATTTTGAGATTGTGGTTTTGTGTACCATAATAATAATCCATGTAGAGACTTGACGTCAAATTAAACTGCTTGCCTTCGTACTTTTTGACACCAAAATAGCTGTCTTGATGTTGAGCAAATGCACTATTGAGCAATATCAATGAAGCTTTGTCATTCAGGATGTAATTGGTTTTGGTGTACAATTCGCCGTGATTGATTCGTACATTCTGACCATAAACGGTCGAAGTACCAAGGTGTATGTTTCGATCAAAATTGGTGAGCCCACCTTCCCGATTTTCATTCAGATATCGAGCGGCAATGACGGTCCTCCATTTCGGTTTTTCGGGATTGTCATAAGACCATCTATTGTAAAAAGAAATTCGATTGGTCTGAACGATATCTCTAAATCCGTCTTTGTCTCTATCAATAATCGATGCAGGTAAGGTCAAATGCCCAACAGTCAGATTGCTCCACCCAGCTTTTTTAACCATATAATTGGCATTGTATTGTGTCTCACCGAATGAATTGCCAAACACATTTAGGAATAATTTAGGAGCAGTTTCCGCTTTGGAAATTCCATATTGATTTGCCCACTGATGCTTTCGAAACCTTGAAGGACAGAATTAGCACCTTTGGTAACAAATATTTTTCGATCATTGTACCGGAAAACTACCTGGACCATACGGATAGGCCAATCCTTGTATCAACGGCATACCATCCACCAATATTTGATTATACACGCCTGACAAACCCAAAATCCGCAATTCTTTGGCATCCGTAACGACATTGGTAACATTGGCATCTACATTGCTATTGGTAGAAAAACATCCTGCGAGACTACAACAAGCAGCTCGCTGTATCTCTCAACACCAAGTACTTCAACTTTAGCTACATCATCCGCAAATCTCGTGGCTGATCCTTTGGCAGTGATATTGACTTCAGCGAGTAGCATCTTCGATGAGTTGCACTTCCCAATGTTTGATAGTTTTGACATCAATTTTTCTGTAGTAAATCCGATGAAGACAGGATAAGCATACGATCGCCTTCCTGTTTGTCTTCAATACTGAAGCTACCTTTTGCATCAGTGACCGCAATTTTGTTAGTTCCTTCCCAAAATGACATTTGCACCTTCTAATGGCTTGCCCATGATATCTGTGACGATGCCTGTGATGGATTGGCCACAAAGCACAACGAAATACAATAAAAAATAAAGGAAGGTAAAACGAAGGGACATAAAAAACTATTTAATGGTTGTGATCAAGGTCAATGATTATAATAACAATTTATCTTGACCGAATTGATTAAAACAATTATTCGCAAATGTACGAATGATGGGGTTAAATAATTATATTTTTTAAGAAAATACTAATCATAGTTAGTTATGTAAACAGTTTTGGAAAATTGAGACTATATGATGAAAAATAGCACGTGCGAAATACACTACACCACCTTCAAATAAATATTCAAATAGTACAATCCTGTGATCACAAAAGCTAATCCTGCTACAACTCGCATGACCTTTTCTACCTTCGTGATGGCATTGAAGTAAGTACCTAATTTTCTATACTATAGGCAATCACAAACGCAAATATAATAACAGGGATGCCTGTACCCAACGAAAATACAATAGGCAAGAAGCAGACCTGCATCAGCCGCTAAGGTCATCGGTATCAACATACCAAAAAACAAAGCTCCACTGTAAGGGCAAAAACGCCAACGCAAATATAGCGCCCAACAAAAAGATCCTAAAAGTCCACGATCTTTGAAGCGTTCAGAAAGACTTTCTGTGAGATTACCTTTGGTCAGAAAATCCAACTTGATCACATCTGGCATAACAAACCCTATCAATATCATAATTAGGCAGGAAATTTCTCTCCATTGCCCTGAAATAATTTGGCAATCTGAAACTTGCTGAATCCAAAATAGATCAGTTCACTTATCGCCGTGTATGTGAAGTTAGCCTTCCAAGATATATAAAAAGCCACTTAGGATGACTTTTTCTTACTTGATGGTCTTGGCAATGTAGCTGTTGCAGTGATATTGGTGGCAAGAGGATTAGGACTGACAGCCGTAAGCAATCCTAATGCCAATGCAGCTATGACTGGTGTTTCGCTGTTTTGTGCGAGATTATTTAACCATTCCATCTAGATTGATTACGAATTTTGAATTAGGAATTACTATTTAAATAGTTGAGACATGAATTAAAATGCGGAAATCTCCCTTTTCAGTCCAGCAATAAACTTGGTTTATCACCTGAATTCATAAATGCGAAGTCGGTCATATCTTTTTCTTACCAGTCTTGGGATTATAGATAAATACCGCAGTGCCCGCTGCTTCAAATTTTTCAGCTATTTTTGCATTTTTACGTCGTCTATATTAATTGGTTTGAAGGCCATTCCTTTGTATGATTTTGATGGCTTCTTTTGGTGAGTTCTTCTATCTTTAGACAAGTGACACATCTGTGTTCGAGTGAAACTGAATGATTTCCACCTTAGGTTTAGCGGCCACTGAAGATTTAGTTTGTGCGTTAACAACATTTGTAAGCAAAGCAAAAAGTACCATGCTTAACAATGGGATAAATTTAATGTTTTCATTTTAATAATTTATAATTGGATAAAAATTTCTCTAAAATATGATTGATTTACAATACTATATTAAATAAAATCAGAAAGTATAATAAAGGGCGCAACTGTACCAAAAAAATACCAATCAACTTCATGGACATTACTTTTTAGTAAAGTGGCTTACAGTAATGAAAGTCCGACTATTTGCATCATAAAAGGATATCGCAGTACCAATCGGAACTCCTTTGGCCACAAAGACCTGAATGACAAGTGCGATTCCTGCAACTATGGCATACATCAGTACCACAAGTATTACAGCAAGTGGTACGGTCCACCATGCTCCACTGCCCAAATATTGAGCAAAGAAATTTTCAGGTACATATCCGTTCGTGGCGGCACCGGTGGCTATTCCGATGATCACATATAGGACTACACCCACGCCCAATCTCCCAAGCTACTGCGATTGATTTCTGGCAATCGCTGTCTAGAGATTATTTTTCTTCTTCGTAGGTTTCTGCTTTTAATTGGTCGTCGGCCAATAATGTTTTTACCCAATCGGATAGTAAATGTTCGAGTTTCATCTTGCCCGAAACCATCCGCCTATCGTCCCCAAATAATATTCCGCTGATGGCATAGACCAAGGTCGGCTGATGCAAACATACCCAAAAAACATGGCAACAGCCACACTCATTGACCAATGGTGAAGTAATTAAAAACGAAAATGTTACACCCAAGGGATGCCACCTCTCACAAAACCAATAAATCATGGAACTGAGGAGCAAGAGCAAAATGGTGTGATGGCCCCAAAATAGAAGCAAAAAAGATATTCCATCCCAAAGGTTTATTACTGGCTAGATAATTTTAATTTGTCAATAGGAGAAATAGGCATTGACGATGCCCATCAAAAAGACGATGAAAAAGCAAAAATAAAATTTTGATGGTATCATAGACAAAAAAATTGGGCGCCACACCCAAACGGGTATCTGCACCTATCTGAGAAAGATAGTATAAATGAGCCAATCTGCAAAATTTTACTAACCAATCGAACATTTTTGTTAATTACGATTGAAAATTACGAATGTAGAATTGTAAAAGACTTTGGAATACGAATGAAGAAATATGAATAAAGATATTTCATTCTACATTCTTCGGTTGTCGTGCTGAATTAAAATCTGGCAGCATCCTGGCTTTGAGCAACAGTCACCTTCTTTGGGCAAAACGCCAGTATCTCCAATGGTGGGAAAACCTTTTTGTACCCACCTGATAATGCCATGTTTCATATTTACAGCTGATCATATCCGTGATTGACTAAGAAATCCTGCAACACGCAAACTTCATACCGCTTCTGCACACCATTACTACTTTTTGATTTTTGGTATTTCTGTGTATCGAGTTTCAAATTCACTGAGTGGTATATGCAAGAAGTGGGTACGTCATAAGACAACTCTGCAATTTCGTTAAATTCGCGTACATCTGCCAATAATGCGCCTTCCGCTACTTAACTTTGTGTAGTTGTGGGACAAATTTCATTTACAAGTGTTTGTGTTTCCATTTTTATTCTTTATATTTTAATACTTGAAAATTTGACAATTAACACGTTTCCGATTAGACAATAATTTTTTTTCTTTCAGATACATCTGCCGTTCGACCTTTGATTTTTGGCCACTTCATTGATCATGAGATTTCGGGTGTTGAGAAATTACTTTGTATTTCATGATTTCCATGATATCTTCTACTTTTGTGACAATGGCTTCGATACCGGGGTTGTTAACCGCTTCGATGGTATTATTGCAAATCGTCTTGCATTTAGGACATCTAGATCCGGTATTTTATATCCCAACATGATGTGTTGTTGATTTTGATTATTCGCAATATGTACGAATAATGATTTATATTCGTAATATTACGGACATTATTTTTGGTTTTATTACATAAGTTTTGGTCAAAAAAAGCAAACATGTGAAGTGTGTTCTCTCTCAAGCTTATTATTTCATTTTTTCCACAATTCAACCAGTTTTTTTATACAGGTCAACAGTATCAACGTACTTCATTGGATAACTTGCAAATGTTACTTTTGTACATCAACATAATCAAAACAATGAAATTCATCCAAGGATTTATCTGTAATCATTTTTTTTTATTTTTATCACCTATTGTTGATTTGCTTAAATAACCTTCAAAATATCCTTGGTGCAGTATTGGACAGTCTTTTCACAGACTGCCTTCATTGGTCGTCTGTTGCATTATTGAACCATTCAGAAAGCGAGAAGCACTATTACAGATGAAAACGGACAATATACCTTGTCAGACCTCGCCATGGAAGATACAGTAAGGTATCCTAATGTGGGATTTATAAAGACGTTATCGTACCTAATGTGGTCGTGACATCTGGCAAAGGGTATGCCAGTCTAGCCATGGAAGAAGACCTGAAACTGCTAGATGAAGTAGTCATAAAGGCATACAGTAAAAATAAAACCATCAATGATCTGGCTACCGATAGTGCACGGACATTTCCGATGGAAGAAGTCAATATAGATATGCAGGTGGCAGAGGTGATCCAGCAAGATTGGCAGCCAATTTTGCTGGCGTGAGTACCTGACGACTCTCGCAATGACATCGTGATACGTATTAATTCTCCAGTGGGCGTTTTGTGGCGCATAGACGGTATAGATGTGACCAATCCCAATCATTTTGCAACCATAGGTACCACAGGTGGAGAACGTCGGTGCCTTAAATACCAATCTATTAAAGAAGTTCTGATTTTTGAGGTCTGCTTTTCCTTCGGAATATGGTAATGTACCAATTCTGATGTTTTGACTTGGGATTCAGGGTGGGAATGCCCAAAAACGAGAGACTGACTGTGCAAGCAGGTGTCATCACGGGGGCTCGAAGTGACCACCGAAGGACCTATCAACAAAAAGAACAATTCGTCCTATGTAGCTGGATACAGATACGCTCTTGCAGGTGTAGCACGGGCGGTGGG
>JADKCC010000035.1 GCA_016714785.1 Saprospiraceae bacterium | reverse complement strand
GTCAGTTAATGGTTCGCCAAATAGACAAACTACCTATTCATTATCAAGATATTGGATTGATGGTTATTACGCACAGCAAACTTTCGGATTTAAAAATCAAATATTTTTGACAGGAGCAGCTCGGGTGGATAACTCTTCTATATTCAGTGAAAGCTCAAGGAACCAATTATATACCAAAGCCAGTATGTCATGGGTTATTTCAGAGTCATCATTTTGGAAAAATGCATCTTTTAATAAGATTTGGAATGCTGCAAAACTTAGAGCTTCATTTGGGGAAGCTGGAGGAGTTGCAGCAATCGGACCTTATGATCGATTCAATCTCATAAGCAGCAATGTATATAATGGTAAAAACACTCTAACACCAAACACCCAATTGGCCTTTGAGACAGTGGCACCTGAACGAACTAGGGAGTTGGAGTTTGGAGCAGATTTGAGCTTTTTTAATAATAAATTGGGTTTAGGATTCACTTATTACAATCAAAAAGTTTTTGATCTTTTAGTCAATAAACAATTGGCAGCCTCTGAAGGTGGTACCAGTAGATTGGACAATGTAGGAGAGATGCAGAATAAAGGTTTTGAGCTTTCGTTAAATTACAATGCGTTGAAAACAAAGGATATAGACTGGAATTTATATGCTGTATATAGTAAGAATGAAAACCTTGTGACTAAATTGGGCTCGCCTACGGTTGCGATCAATACAGTATCTGGAGCTCCTGTGTTTTTAATAGAAGGAAGACCAGCCAGTGTGTTTTACGGTACGTATTATGCTCGTGATGCAGCAGGTAATACACTCAAAACAGCTCAAGGTTTGGAACAAACCGAAAAGGGAAGTGTCACACTTTATAAAGCAGGTGAAGCAATCCCAGAAGGTTCTTATGTGGAAGGAGGATTTTTATATACACCAAAGAGAGATGCCAACGGACAACCTACAGGTGTAGCCTTGAGGAAAATCATTGGCGATCCTAATCCAGATTTTACTATGTCTATTGGTAGTAATTTTAAGTACAAGAAAGTTAGCTTTGGCTTTTTATTGGACGGTGTTTATGGTGTAGATGTATTTAATGCAGACAGAAGAACAAGACAAGGTGTCGGTATTGGAGATTATTCTGAAAAGGAATTAAAAGGAGAATTGCCACGTGGTTATATACATTCCATTTACCTGAATGAAGAGTGGAGAGTGGACAATGGTTCGTTTACTAAAATCAGAGAATTATCATTAGGATATCAGTTGCCTGAAAATTTGATAAAAGGAGTTGCAGATATTAACTTTACCATCATAGGTAGAAATCTTTATTCTTTTGATTCTTATGATGGGTACGATCCTGAAACCAATGCAGGTGGTGTTTCAGACAGGCTTAGAGGCGTTGATTTCGGAAATGTTCCAATACCGAGAACAATTATGTTTTCACTTAAAGGTAGTTTCTAATGATTTTTTTAAAAATAAATAATAGTAAAATGAGAAATATATTCAAATATAAATTATTAATAGTGGCAATGGTTACTATGGTATTGTCTTCTTGTTACAGAGATGAATATCTAAACCCAAGCCAAGCTTCTAATGAATCGGTGGTCACTAATACCAATGGTTTGATAGCTTTATGTAATGGCCTTCAGTTTCGGTATTCAGTTGGAAGGCAATCTCCAATATACTCTACAATCACCGCAAATGGATTGAGTACCAATGAACTCCTCGTGCTGAATCAAGGTAATACTGATGAAGCAACGCTACAAGCAGGTAAAGGCAATGTGATAGGCAATAATGCAGTAGTATCCAGACTTTGGGAACAGTCACATTTGATCAAAGCCAATGCAGATTTGATTTTTAATAATATCAATATCGTAGGTGAATCCGCTACAAAAAATGCCATTTTATGTTATGCAAATTTATATAAAGGTTTGGCATTGTTACAATTAGGAACTTATTGGGAACAAGCACCTTTGGTAGTACAAGCAAAAGCACCTTTCATAACAAGAAATGAAGTATTGGCAGAAGCCGTTAAATTATTTGAAAACGGTTCAGTTGCTGCTGCAGGATCTCCTGCTTTTACTTCTGTATTTCAAGGCGGAATAGACTTTGTCAATACATTTCATGCACTTACCGCAAGAACTTACAATATGTTAGGCAATTCAAATAAAGCATTGGAAGCTGCAAATAAAGTAGATCTTACCAAGAAAAGTGAGTTTTTCTATGATGATGTATCTCGAAATCCTATTTTTTGATGTCTCATATAGTAACGTAAATGTTTGTGAACCAATAGATGCTAAACTTGGTTTGTCTGGAAGTTTAGCACCATCAGACACAGATGGTAGAGTGCTTTTTTATGTGAAATCAAAAACATTTACAACAGCTGCCAATGAAGGTAAAGGGTTCTTTAATGCGAATGGTACAAAAATACCAGTCTATTTGCCAGGTGAAGTGATGTTGATCAAAGCGGAAGCTTATGCAAGAAAAGATGATTTAGATAATGCGGTCATTGAATTGAATAAAGTATTGACTAAAAACAATGATGTTTTTGGAGTAAATGCCAATGAACCTTCATACTCGGGACCATTAAATAAAGAGTCGATATTAAATGAAATATACCGCAATAGATGTATCGAATTATTCAATTCTGGTTTGAAGTTAGAAGACAGTAGAAGATTCGGAAGACCTGGTCCAAAAGATACGAATTTTGAGAGAACTAGAAACTTCTATCCATATCCAAACTCTGAGAGAGATAACAATCCAAACACGCCTGCCGATCCGGAAGTTTAGGTTGTTATAATCTTAAGTCTGTAAATATAATTAAAAGAGCAGTGGTTTGAAAAGATCACTGCTCTTTTGTGTTACTAAGTGTGAAATTAGGTTTTTACTTGTTCATTTGGAGTAAAAAACCGAAATATCCATTAGCAAATCTATTCCGAAGCTAAACTGCTGCAAATCAATAGCTTCGCCTATTTTTTTTTCTGTAACCGTAGCGGTGCTACGCTTTTCGCATATAAATAGTTAATTAACAACATCCGCCACCGGGTGTTCAACATGATGATTGCTTCATTTTCTCAGCATAGACGGTGATGCTTCTGATAGATAGATATTTCCATAACGAGATATTCTTTTACTTCTGAATAAACCACTGACCAACTAATCTGTGCGGGAGCACCAATAGCAGGTTTTAAAACAATGTCGATAAAACGATCTGGATTGAAATCTCTAAATATTCTGTCGTTAATCGAAGGCAATAAAAAATCAAACTCATTAATACCATCTAGATCTCTTTTAATATAAATCTTTTGTTGTTTTTTATCTGTAAAATATATACAAAAGCTATCTACAATGTTTCTTTCAAATTTATATAATGAATAAAAGACCACAGAATCAATAATTTTATTTTTTTCAGGTATTTTTACCATTTTCTGCACTTCTACTGCTTTGTTAGTAGTATCTTTTTGGATTGATATCGTCGGTTCCATAGAGATAGATGGCAAGACGATTGGTTCTTGTATCTGATTTTTACAGGCTATAAGGGTAGTAATAAAAATTATAAAAACCGTATTCAAAAAATCCATACTCAGCCTTTTTAATGTACTACCACTTTTCTACTAGCCATTTTACCATCTTCTTCCTTGATCATCAGTATATAAGTCCCTGATTTTATCGATGATACATTTACATCGCATTGTGCAGCTTCACATTGTAATTGGAGTATTGTTTTTCCTTCATTGTCGAAAAGCAACAGGATTCTTTTTGCCACATCAGAAAATTCGACTTGTAAAAGATCAGTTACAGGATTGGGATATAATTTAATCAGGTTGGGATATGGTGTAGTTTCAGCAGAAAAAACTTTTCGTCCTTCATAAGCGCCAACAGAAGGTGGGTTATTAAAAGGTTGACCTTCGATATCCAAAACGCTATTAGCATAAGGCAAACCTAAAGCAATAGCCGGACTTGCACTCGATATTTGATAGGTGCTATTTTGAACCATCATTGGATCAGCTATGACGCTACCTTTCACCTGTCCAGGTAAATTTGGGCCATTCCAGTTTGAGTTGCTTGTTTTCCACCATAGATTATTGTCAAAACTAAATGTTTCTGGTGCAGTATTTGGACCAATATTGGCTTCTGTACTCACATTTTGATCTAAGATGACAATATTATTAAAAAATTTATTGTCTCCACAAGGCAAAAATCGGGTAGGATCCACTGTTTCTTGCAATATACGAAGTATCCATTTGCGTGGAAAAAGAATGGTATTGTTGCTTACTTCTACATTTCTACAACCAACAAAAGCAATAGCCGCTTCCGATCCTTCAATGATATTGGCGATGACTTTGATGCGCTCCGCTTCTGCCGTTGCATTTTGCGGCCTGAAAAATGTTAATCCTGTACTTCCTCCGAGATTCAAAGCTCTGGCACCTCCATTTTCAAATGTATTTCTGAGTATTTCGATATCAGATGTACCACCTTTGGCTTGGATAGCATTGGAACCCAAATTTTTAAAGGTATTTCCAATGATTTGCCCGCGATGACATCCGACCATATCTAAACCACTGCCCCCGTTAGATCCATTTAGGAAAGTACAGTTTCTGATTTCAAAATCATCCAATCCTGATAACTTGAGGAAGTCGTTATTACCTGTGGCATTGATGTTTCTAAATATACAATTTACTATCTGAATATGGTGTGTTGGCGTATCAAAAGTGCCAGCATCGTCTATATTGAGACCATTGCCAGTTTGTCCTTCGATGATGAAACCTTCAATGTGTATATAAGCCGCATCAGACAATTGAATACTATTGCTCCCGCCACGTATGACAACCTCTGTATTTTCGGCAGCAAGTATATGAATCCATTGATTGGCATTGCCTTGCAGGTTTTCTATAAACATGCCACCTTGTATCACAGGATCGTAGCATATTATTGAGTCTCCTGGTGTAGCAACATTGGCAGCAGAGGTGATAGTAATGAATTGTTGAGATGTACCAACTTTGAGTATTCGTCCATACAAGATAGTACACTGAATCAAAATTATGGAAAGTATAAGAGTATAAAGCCGCATTGTGACATATTTAATTCAAAGATACTCCTTTTCATAAAAATAACAATATGATGATTTCAAATTAATTTAATTTGAAGGTATTTAATTTTTACATTTATACATAAAACCCAAAATGCAATTACTTCACAAACCAATAAAATGTGATTAGCACTTTTTTAATTTCTTTCCTTATTTCAAATCTATTGATAATACAGAATAAATGACTAAAGATTTTACTCATTTTAAAAGGGCTTTAAAATTCGTGTCAGGGTTTAGCAATGTTTATAGTCATGCGTATCCAATAAACGATAAAAAAAATTATGAATAAATTATTGGCCCAATACCTACATACATAAACCCAAAAAAATATTTTTGGATTATTATACTACATCAACTCACCTTAGCAACAGCCACCACCAGGTGTACAACAAGATGATTGCTCCTTTTTTTTGGCATAGACCGTGATGCTTCGGATTGATGTCTCTGTGTCAATATATTTTTTCACTTCTTCTTTGGTCAAATAACCTGATAAAATATCTTCAGGGATGATAATCGGTTTGTTCTTTTGTACGGTGATATTCTGAAAACCAACTTCCTGAATGTAACTCAAATATTCATCTATTTGGATAGCTCCTGCTACACAACCAGCATACATTTCAGCCGCTGATTGGAGTTTTTCAGGTAGCGTTCCTGTTAATACTATATCAGAAATACTAAAATGTCCACCTGGCTTCAATACTCTAAAGATTTCAGCAAAAACAGCTCTTTTGTTCGGTACCAAATTCAGTACACAATTACTGACTACAACATCAGCCATATTGCCACCGACTGGCATCTTCTCGATGTCACCTTGACGAAATTCCACATTATTATAGCCCATTTTGTCAGTATTCTCCCTTGCTTTATCGATCATGGCTGGTGTAAAATCAATGCCAATCACTTTACCTGATGGACCTGTCTCTGCTCTTGCTACAAAACAATCATTACCTGCTCCGCTTCCTAAGTCAATGACAGTGTCTCCTTCTTTTATTTTGGCAAATACGGTGGGAAGACCACAACCAAGACCTAAATCTGCATCTTTGGCATAACCTTCTAATTCGACATAGTCTTCACTCATGATATTGTACACTTCTGTACTACAGCCACCTGCACCACAACATGAGGATGCATTGGTGTCTTTGTCTTGTAAGGCTATTTCACTATATTTTTGCCTTACCATTTCTTTTATTTCGTCGTCAGTTTGCATGGATTTATTATTTTGTTTGGGGAAGAAAGAAACTTTTGTTTACAAGATCATAATCTTTAATGAGTGTTTGAGCTGATATTCCCAGTTGTTTATTGAGTATTCTGATCATTCCAATGCTCAATTTTCTTTTTCCTTTTAATATTTCGCTTGTTCTACTCCTTGATCCTAGCAATTTACTCAAATCACTACTCGTCATTCCAAGTTGATCGAGTCGAAACAAGATAGCTTCTATAGGATTAGGAGCCTCGATTGGAAAATTTTCCTTTTCAAAAGCTTCAATTAGAATGCTAATGACTTCCAATTCGTCCGCTTCCTTTGAATTGGGCGTCAATTCTAATTGCATAAGATCGTACGCACGGGCAAGATAAGTACTATGTTCTTCCTTACTCTTTATTGGCTTTAACATAAGCTATTGTTTTTGCATCAATTAAATCATATTCTAAAATGAGATCCAAACCATACAACAAATACTATTTTCAACCGAAATTCTATATCTACAAGCAATCTATATTTATTTCCATTAATATTAAAAACAACTCTTTTACCCGACAAAATAGATGCATTTCTGTATTTCATTTTTAACGATTGGGGACTTTGCCAATTAGACAATCCCACTTCTTGAAGCAAGCTTTCAATGATTGCTCAGCTTTTAGGATACATTTCCCAATATTCTTTAAAGTATTTGTTGCTATTACTCTCATAAACATTACAAAGATATAAAACGTTCCCAATATGGTTACAATTATTTTTTTATTTTGTTTAACGTTTAACGTATTTTGTTGAAGGATACAAATACTATCAATTGACACTATATCGCACACCCATATAAAATTCTCTGCCCTTGGTAGGTCCCCAATTGAAAGCTGGATCAAAATATTGGCCGAAAGGCTGATCGTATCCTAATATCGGAAATTCTTGTCTGAAGTCAAAGATATTCTCAATACCACCATAAATTTGTACATCTTTCCATCTCGTGTGATCTGGAAGTCTAGTTGTTGATAAGGCTCAGAGACATTGGCCACTTGATACTGGATAGGATAATTGAACGTGGAAGGTATTTTTTTTCTGCCTATCCATCTATAAGTCAAGTCAAATTGCCACTCATCATTTGGTACTGAATAAGAAGTGTTTGCGCTCCATTTGTGGGTAGGCACAAAAGGTAAATCTTGTTTAATGCCTTCTACTTCACGATAAACTTCTAGGTAATTATAAGCTACTTTTGCATCAAATTGTGGCGAGAACACCCACTTATTTTCCAACTGAAAACTCTTGGAGACACTTTGTCCAAAGAAATTATCCACGATTGCTGTGTTCACTTCTTTATCAAAATCAGGGAAGATTTGGTTTTGAAAATAAGTCAAATAGGCATCTCCAGACAATGTGACATTTATTTCTTTCAGGTGTAGCGTTTGCACAAAATTCAGGCCTGTATTGATGGCTTCTTCTGGTGCAAGTTCATTGGATAATCTAAGTATTCTGTTGCTCGCTAGCAGGTTAGCGTTTTCTGCAAAAACATGAGCTATTCTATATCCTTTTCCTATTGAAAATCTAATGTCCGTATCGGGAGATAAATCAGCCCTTACTAGTAACCTAGGTGTCACTTTCCACCCAAAACTACCGAAATGATCTATACGTACGCCTGTCAGAAATGTAAATTTAGATACCGTCCATTTGTTTTCCACAAAGACACCTGGTACATCATAATTTGTCAAGTATCTACCTGCATAATCTAGCAATGGCAATTGTTCTACAAAACTAACATCTTCCTGTAATTTATTATGTCGATGACTAATACCTAATTTGAGATTGTGGTTTTGTGTACCATAATAATAATCCATGTAGAGACTTGACGTCAAATTAAACTGCTTGCCTTCGTACTTTTTGACACCAAAATAGCTGTCTTGATGTTGAGCGAATGCACTATTGAGCAATATCAATGAAGCTTTGTCATTCAGGATGTAATTGGTTTTGGTGTACAATTCGCCATGATTGATTCGTACATTCTGACCATAAACGGTCGAAGTACCAAGGTGTATGTTTCGATCAAAATTGGTGAGTCCACCTTCCCGATTTTCATTCAGATATCGAGCGGCTATGACTGTTCTCCATTTTGGTTTTTCGGGATTGTCATAAGACCATCTATTGTAAAAAAAAACTCGATTTGTCTGTACGATGTCTCGGAATCCGTCTTTGTCTCTATCAATAATCCCAGCGGGCAAGGTCAAATGCCCAACAGTCAGATTGCTCCATCCTGTTTTTTTGACCATATAATTGGCATTGTATTGTGTCTCACCGAATGAATTGCCAAACACATTTAGGAATAACTTTGGCGCAGTTTCGGCTTTATGAAATTCCATATTGATCTGCCCACTGATGCTTTCGAAACCTTGAAGGACAGAATTAGCACCTTTGGTAACAAATATTTTTTCGATCATTGTACCCGGAAAACTACCCGGACCATACGGATAGGCCAATCCTTGTATCAACGGCATACCATCCACCAATATTTGATTATACACGCCCGACAAACCCAATATCCGCAATTCTTTGGCATCCGTAACGACATTGGTAACATTGGCATCTACATTGCTATTGGTAGAAAAACATCCTGCGAGACTACAACAAGCAGCTCGCTGTATCTCTCGCACACCAAGTACTTCAACTTTAGCTACATCATCCGCAAATCTCGTGGCAGATCCTTTGGCAATGATATTGACTTCAGCCAGAGTAGCATCTTCGATGAGTTGCACTTCCCAATGTTTGATAGCTTTGACGTCAATTTTTTCTGTAGTAAATCCGATGTAAGACAGGATAAGCATACGATCGCCTTCCTGTTTGTCTTCAATACTGAAGCTACCTTTTGCATCAGTGACAGCACCTTTGTTAGTTCCTTCCCAAATGACATTTGCACCTACTAATGGCTTGCCCATGATATCTGTGACGATGCCTGTGATGGATTGGCCATACAAAGCACAACGAAATACAATAAAAAATAAAGGAAGGTAAAAACGAAGGGACATAGAAAAACTATTTAATGGTTGTGATCAAAGGTCAATGATTATAATATCAATTTATCTTGACCGCATTGATTAAAACTAATTATTCGCAAATGTACGAATGATGGTTAAATAATTATATTTTTTTAAGAAAATACTAATCATAGTTAGTTATGTAAACAGTTTTGGAAAATTGAGACTATGTGATGAAAAAATAGCACGTACAGAAATACACTACACCACCTTCAAATAAATATTCAAATAGTACAATCCTGTGATCACAAAAGCTAATCCTGCTACAACTCTCATGACCTTTTCTACCTTCGTGATGGCATTGAAGTAAGTACCTAATTTTTCTATACTATAGGCAATCACAAACGCAAATATAATAACAGGGATGCCTGTACCCAACGAAAATACAACAGGCAAGAGCAGACCTGCATCAGCCGCTAAGGTCATCGGTATCAACATACCAAAAAACAAAGCTCCACTGTAAGGGCAAAACGCCAACGCAAATATAGCGCCCAACAAAAAAGATCCTAAAAGTCCACGATCTTTGAAGCGTTCAGAAAGACTTTCTGTGAGATTACCTTTGGTCAGAAAATCCAACTTGATCACATCTAGCATAACAAACCCTATCAATATCATAATTGGGCCAAGAAATTTCTCTCCATTGCCCTGAAATAATTTGGCAATCTGAAACTTGCTGAATCCAAAATAGATCAGTGCACTTATCGCCGTGTATGAAGTCAGCCTTCCAAAGATATATAAAAAGCCACTTAGGATGACTTTTTGCTTACTTTCGATGGTCTTGGCAATGTAAGCTGTTGCAGTGATATTGGTGGCAAGAGGACAAGGACTGACAGCCGTAAGCAATCCTAATGCCAATGCAGCTATAACTGGTGTTTCGCTGTTTTGTGCGAGATTATTTAACCATTCCATCTAGATTAATTACGAATTTTGAATTAGGAATTACTATTTAAATAGTTGATACATGAATTAAAATGCGGAAATCTCCCTTTTCAGTCCAGCAATAAACTTGGTTTTATCACCTGAATTCATAAATGCGAAGTCGGTCATATCTTTTTTCTTACCAGTCTTGGGATTATAGATAAATACCGCAGTGCCCGCTGCTTCAAATTTTTCAGCTATTTTTGCATTTTTTACGTCGTCTATATTAACTAGTTTGAAGGCCATTCCTTCGTATGATTTGATGGCTTCTTTGGTGAGTTCTTCTATCTTTAGACAAGTGACACATCTGTGTTCGGAGTGAAACTGAATGATTTCCACACCAGGTTTAGCGACCACTGAAGATTTAGTTTGTGCGTTAACAACATTTGTAAGCAAAGCAAAAAGTACCATGCTTAACAATGGGATAAAATTTAATGTTTTCATTTTTAATAATTTATAATTGGATAAAAATTTCTCTAAAATATGATTGATTTACAATACTATATTAAATAAAAATCCAGAAAGTATAATAAAGAGCGCAACTGTACCAAAAAAAATACCAATCAACTTCATGGACATTACTTTTTTTAGTAAAGTGGCTTCTGGTAATGAAAGTCCGACTGTTGCCATCATAAAGGATATCGCAGTACCAATCGGAACTCCTTTGGCCACAAAGACCTGAATGACGGGTACGATTCCTGCAGCATTGGCATACATCGGTACCGCAAGTATTACAGCAAGTGGTACGGTCCACCATGCTCCACTGCCCAAATATTGAGCAAAGAAATTTTCAGGTACATATCCGTGCATGGCAGCACCGATGGCTATTCCGATGATCACATATAGGACTACACCACGTACAATCTCCCAAGCACTGCGATTGATTTCTGGCAATCGCTGTCTGAAGGTTATTTTTTCTTCTTCGTAGGTTTCTGCTTTTAGTTGGTCATTGGCCAATAATGTTTTTACCCAATCGGATAGTAAATGTTCGAGTTTCATCTTGCCCAAAAACCATCCGCCTATCGTCCCCAATAATATTCCGCTGATGGCATAGACCAAGGTCGCTTTGATGCCAAACATACCTAAAAACATGGCAACAGCCACCTCATTGACCAATGGTGAAGTAATTAAAAAAGAAAATGTTACACCCAAGGGGATGCCACCTCGCACAAAACCAATAAATAATGGAACTGAGGAGCAAGAGCAAAATGGTGTGATGGCCCCAAAAATAGAAGCAAAAAGATATTCCAACCCAAAGAGTTTATTACTGGCTAGATAATTTTTTAATTTGTCAATAGGAAAATAGGCATTGACGATGCCCATCAAAAAGACGATGACAAAAAGCAAAAATAAAATTTTGATGGTATCATAGACAAAAAAATTGAGCGCCACACCCAAATGTGTATCAGCACCTATATGAAAGATAGTATAAATGAGCCAATCTGCAAAATTTTGTAACCAGTCGAACATTTTGTTAATTACGATTGAAGAATTACGAATGTAGAATTGTAAACTTTAGAATACGAATGAAGAAATATGAAATATGAATAAAGATATTTCATTCTACATTCTTCGGTTGTCATGCTGAATTAAAATCTAGCAGCATCCTGGCTTTGAGCAACAGTCACCTTCTTTGGGCAAAACGCCAGCAGTATCTCCAATGGTGGGAAAACCTTTTTGTACCCATCTGATAATGCCATGTTTCATATTTACAACTTGATCATATCCGTGATTGACTAGAAATCCTGCAGCTCTTAAACTTCTGCCACCGCTTCTGCACACCATTACTACTTTTTGATTTTTTGGTATTTCTGTGTATCGAGTTTCAAATTCACTGAGTGGTATATGCAAGAAATTGGGTACGTCATAAGACAACTCTGCAATTTCGTTAAATTCGCGTACATCTACCAATAATGCGCCTTCCGCTACCCAACTTTGTGTAGTTGTGGGACAAATTTCATTTACAAGTGTTTGTGTTTCCATTTTTTATTCTTTATTTTAATACTTGAAAATTTGACAATTAACACGTTTCCAAATTAGACAATAATTTTTTTATTTCAGACACATCTGCCGTTCGACCTTTGAATTTGGCCACTTCATTGATCATGAGTACGGGTGTTGAGAGTACATTGTATTTCATGATTTCCATGATATCTTCTACTTTTGTGACAATGGCTTCGATACCGAGTTGCTTAACCGCTTCGATGGTATTATTGTAAGTCGTCTTACATTTAGGACATCCTGGTCCGAGTATTTTTATGTCTAACATGATGTGTTGATTTTTGATTATTCGCAAATGTACGAATAATGATTTATATTCGTAGTATTACGAACATTATTTTTGGTTTTATTACCTATGATTTTGGTCATGAAAAAAAACATGTGAAGTGTGTTTTCTCCAAGCTTATTATTTTGTTTTTTTCCACAATTCAACCAGTTTTTTATACAGGTCAACGGTATCAATATACTTCATTGGATAACGCAGGTGTTACTTTTGCACATCAACATAATCAAAACAATGAAATTCATCCAAAGTTTATCTGTAATCATTTTTGTTTTATTTTTATCACCTATTGTGATTTTTAGCCAAAATAACCTTCAAAATATCCGTGGTGCAGTATTGGACAAGCTTTCACAGACTGCCTTAATTGGTGCGTCTGTTGCATTATTGAACCATTCAGAAAATAAAGGCACTATTACAGATGAAAACGGACAATATACCTTGTCTGATCTCGCTCCTGGAAGATACGAAGTAAGAGTATCCTATGTGGGTTATAAAGACGTTATCGTACCTAATGTGGTCGTGACATCTGGCAAAGAAGTCATACTTGATCTAGCCATGGAAGAAGACCTGAAACTGCTAGATGAAGTAGTCATAAAGGCATACAGTAAAAATAAAACCATCAATGATCTGGCTACCATTAGTGCACGGACATTTTCGATGGAAGAAGTCAATAGATATGCGGGTGGCAGAGGTGATCCAGCAAGATTGGCAGCCAATTTTGCTGGCGTGAGCGCACCTGACGACTCTCGCAATGACATCGTGATACGTGGTAATTCTCCAGTGGGCGTTTTGTGGCGCATAGACGGTATGAATGTGACCAATCCCAATCATTTTGCAACCGTAGGTACCACAGGTGGAGCTGTCAGTGCCTTAAATACCAATCTATTAAAGAGTTCTGATTTTTTTACATCGGCTTTTCCTTCGGAATATGGTAATGCCATTTCTGGTGTTTTTGACTTGGGATTCAGGAGTGGGAATACCCAAAAACGAGAGACGACTGTGCAAGCGGGTGTCATCACAGGGCTCGAAGTGACCACCGAAGGACCTATCAGCAAAAAGAACAATTCGTCCTATGTAGCTGGATACAGATACGCTCTTGCAGGTGTAGCACAGGCAGTGGGAGTCGATATAGGTACGACTGCCACACCGAGTTATCAAGATTTGTCCTTTAAGGTAAATAGTGGCAATACGCGATGGGGCAAATTTACCACATTTGGGATATTGGCTACTAGCGATATTAATATTTCTGGTGATAATGCGGGCTCGCTTTTCGGTGGTAAGGATGGCAATGACTTGGCAAGTAAAATTGGTATCGTAGGTGTGAATCACTTCAAACAGCTGACAGAAAAATCTTATTTGTCATCCATCTTCGGCGTAAATTACAGCAAAACGGATCAAATCAACTATGCTACCGATCGTGCAACAGAGACATCTTACGAACAAGAAGAAAGCAATGTAGCCAAAACTGGATACAATATCGGTACTACTTATAATACTAAAATAAATACTAAAGCTTTCCTGAAGGTAGGTCTGCAGAATGAATTTATGGGTTTGGATTTGTATTACAGAACGAAAAGAAACATCAATGACGAATGGACACAAATATGGGATTATGATAGCTACACCAGTCTGTCGCAGGGATTTGCACACTTGAAATATAGTTTCAATGATCGCTTGACACTCCATGCTGGCTTACATGCACAGTATTTTTTCTTAAATGGATCCAAAGCAGTAGAACCCAGATTGGGACTGAAATATGATTTGAATACTAAATCGAGTTTGAACTTTGGTTATGGACTTCATGCACAGATGCAGCCGATCAATGTATATTTTCTGCAAACCCAAAATGCTGATGGTACTACTTCTTACAATAATGAAGGTTTGGATTTTACCAAAAGTCATCATTTTGTGGTGGGATATGATGTAAATCCATTCAAGGATTGGCGGATTAAAGCAGAATTGTATTACCAATATCTCTACGATGTGCCTGTCAATACTTTTTCGAGTAGTTATTCTATGCTGAATACTGGAGCAAGTTTCAAAACCGAATTGGAAGATTTATTGACCAATGCGGGCACAGGACAAAATTATGGTGTGGAACTCACGATTGAAAAGTTCTTTAGCAATGGCTATTATGGTCTCTTCACTTCGTCACTCTATAGCTCAAAATATACGGGCAGTGAAGGCGTAGAGCGCAACACCGCTTTTAATGGGCAATATGTATATAATTTTTTGGCAGGAAAAGAGTGGAACATTGGAAAAACCAAAAGAAACAGATTCAGTATCGACTTTAAACTCACGAATGCTGGTGGTAGGGCTTACACGCCTATCGATCTAGAGGCTTCCCAAGCCACAGGAAGAGAAGTGCTGAATTCGGAGGCATATTCAGGTTTTTATGACGATTATCTGAGAATGGATGTGAAGCTCAATTTTACATTCAACAGCAAAAAAAGAAAATTGTCACAAACATTATCGCTTGACGTACAAAATGTTACTAATAATGATAATGTTTTTTCTCAAAAATATGATAATCAAACCGAAAATATTAGGACAACTTATCAACTAGGTTTATTTCCAAACGTGGTGTATAAAGTACAATTTTAGAAAATATTACTTATCTAGTTAAAAGGCTTTAAAATCATAGAGTTTTTCCATCAAAAATATTTTAAAAATGAAAACATTAAAAATTCTTTTCTCCTGCTTAGTTCTTTTATCATTGATACAATGTAGTGACACAGATACAGATGATGATGGTGCGACTACTACGGAATGTACCTCCGACAAAGTAGTGGACAAAACAAGAGGAGCGTGCAATGAAACTTTGACCATAGTACCATCGGTCAAAATTGAAATCGTAGGAACCAACAGAGTCATCACAGCCAACAGTATTCCCAATCACAAAGTAGGCCTTTTTGGTAATGTGTCAGGTAGTCTCAATCCGAATGCCATCAAAGCGCAAAACAAAACATACACCATCACCAATCAACCTCTCAAAGCCACTCAGTTCTTTCCTTTGACCAATGCAACTACCAATAGCTTGTGGTCATTTGGTGTTTTGCTCAATGGTGTCGAACTCGACCCTATCGCTGCAGAACCTTGGCCACATCAAGGATTAATGGCAACCAATGTCAATTGGGAATGGAACCTCGAAGCCACCAATGTGAAGATAGGCTTGGATTGTAATAATGCCCACGTGCAGCCTACCGGCAAATATCACTACCACGGCTCACCTATCCTTTATCTCCAAAATGCTAATATTCCATCTAACACCATGACCCTTGTAGGTTATGCTGCTGATGGATTTCCAGTTTATTACAAATATGCTTACACCAATGCAACAGATGCAAACTCCGCTGTGATCGCCATGACATCTAGCTACAGACTGAAATCTGGCAAAAGACCAGGCGACGGGGTCACTGCACCTTGTGGATCTTATGATGGGGTGTATAGCAATGATTATGAGTTTGTAAGTGGACTCGGCACCCTAGATCAAGCCAATGGAAGAGAAGGCGTGACACCTGAATATCCTACAGGAACGTATTATTATCTGATTACAGATGATTTCCCGAATATCCCACGGTACTTCAGAGGTACACCAGCGGCAGAATTTAAGGTTAATTAACTTATCCATTCAATCTAAATAAACAATTCAAAAATTTCAAATAATGACATTCAAATTCATTTTCGTACAAGTTTTAATAGTCGTCCTTTTCGCATGCAGTGACGATAATGACACAGCAGTTCCTGATAACACGGATACCGTAGTAAAAGTGGATGGTAGTAAATTTTTATCTGGTGGCCTTTCCGAACCTATCAGTATTGTGTCCAAAACACTGTCCACGGGAGCCACAGCAGATTGTTATAAAATCGTGACCAAAAGTACGCCACCAGACCACGACATGGGGCCTTGGTGTCCGTCCAATATCTCAGATGATGCATCTAAAGGTGGTATTTGGCTGGAAGGTGGCAAAGTGTATGATGTAGATGGAGCTTTTATCAAAAATCTTGCTACTTTTTATAACAATACCACTTGGCAAATGTACAATACAAGTACGGGTGCCATCACTAAAACCCAAACACAAGCTGACTGTCAAGCCGCTGCAAATCCTAATGTAGGTGTACAATACAAAAATTATTGTGTAGAATGTTTACCTTCTTATGTGTCAACGTTGACAAAGACCATTTACATTCCAGTGACACCTGTCAAATTAACATCACCTGTTAGTTTCGGTGCAGGACCCATGGCTGTACCATCTATCAGAGGAATTGCTTTTAATGGTGTAGTCTTTGATGCTCCTGCACCCGTCAGTGCCATTTTAGGGGCATACACCTTGGCACCTTTTGACGATGCTGGCGGTCATATTAATATAGGTGCAGGATATCACTATCATGCTGCAACAGGTAAAACAACCAAAATGGTGCAAACAGACGGTCATGCAGCTATGATAGGTTATGCGCTTGATGGTTTTGGGATTTTTGAAAATCTAAATACTGCTGGCGTGGAAGACATAGACCTAGATGCTAGCCGCGGACACTATGATAGCATTAGAGGCTATCATTACCACGTAGCAAAAGCCGGTACCAATAGTTTTATCAATAGTCTCGCTGGTGCTTATGTCAAGTAAAATGCCAGTTTTCGGGAGATATGCATCTATTATAATTTTGATTTTCAATGCAATAGTGGCACATGCACATCAACCAGATTTGTCCAGTCTGATGATCTATGAGCAAAATGGAAAATCATTCTTAGCGATAAAAAGTGCCTTATCCGCTTTTGAAAGCGAAATTGAATATTCTTATCCCAAAGGCGCTTACAAAACACCTGCGGAATTTCAGGAATTGGTAATCGGACATTTTCAGAAAAAAAGTTTTTTAGTAATCAATGGCGATACAATCAAATTTATTCATCCACAGGTAAGTTTGGGACACGAAACCACCTTGTTTGCAGAGCTGTCGGAGATTCCAATAGATATTAAGTCAATGCACATTAAAAACACCATTTTCGGTGATATTTCCCATAGTATTTGTGAGGTCATTATCACTTTAAAAGGTAAACCACAGAAACAATTTTTGTTAACTTCTGAAAATAAACATGAAGCGAGGTTAAAGTTAGAAAGTGGTACTTGGGTGATGGTAGAAAATGAATATCCTTTATTTACCAAATCAGCACTTATTTTTTTAGGTATCTTTGTGGTGACAATATTTCTGGTGGCTGGAATGATGATTCTAAAACGTAAGAATCCAAAAGTCTCTCTGTCTAGTCAATATATTTGAAAAATCGAATTGGTAATGTGTTAACATCAAATTTGTGTGTGTCTAAAAATCAAAGTTGAATGAAGTACTTTCTATTGTTGTTGGTCATATCATGCTTTCAGAACATGAGCTTTGCACATAGCCCACATGAATGTTATTTTGATATCAAAATAGAGAAACAAAGTTGTACCGTCACCGCTGAGTTCCCATGGACGCTTAGAAATGCGCTGTTGGCTTTTGATCCAACATTGAAAAATGCCCAAGCTCCACAAGCATTCGAACAAGCATTTGAAAAGTATATCAGATCTCATCTTATCTTGAAGGATAAAGAAGGCAAAATGCTTATTTTTAAAGGGTTTAGAGCTTTAGAAAGTAGCGGGCACTCTCATCAAAACGAATACGTTTTGGAATACGAAGGTGGAACTATACACCAAGTGACTAATACCATCATGTTTGAAATGTCAGACAAACAAAGTAATTACCACAGCATAATGATAGATGGTACCAAAAGAACCTTTGAAACTTATAAGGGACAAGACAGTTTTATAATTGATAATCTTTCTACAAATTATACTCCATACTTTATTTTTGGATTTGTGGTTATAGGTATTATTGGTATTGTGGCGTATAAATATTGGCCAACCGCCAAAAAACATGCTAAAACAAACGTTTTTGAGAATTAGATTTGTAAATTAAAGTTTTATTAAAACAAACGAATTAGATATGACTGACACGATAGGTATATTTTTGTCTCCTAATTGATCAAACCAAACATGTTTCTATTTTGAAAATTAAAAAATTGAGCTGGCTCCTGATTTATGCAGTGGTCGTAACCCTGCTCTTTAAGTTGGCATTTTTTCGTTTGGAAGAATATTGGCATTGGGACTTATTCTTCATTATCAGCATTATTCTGATCTTGTGGTTTGGCAATGTATATATAGATCAACAGCTAAATAAACGTATCCCTTGGATAAAACAACCCAAACGCCGGCTTATTTTCCAAATCGTTTATAACACGCTTTTTACCACCGTAACACTTTTTGTCCTTATGTACATCGTACATCAAATCAAATTTGGAGATGGTCGCATCATCAATCGAAAAATGGTGGAGACATTTGTGCCGGCACTTAGTATTACTTATGTGGTATTGGCTGTACAAATAAGTAGGCAATTTTTTAGTGCATTAAAGGATAGTATGCTGGAAGTGGAAAAATATAAATCGGAAAGCATTGCAGCTCAAATGCAGAATCTCAAAAATCAGCTCAATCCCCATTTTCTGTTCAATAACCTGAGCGTTCTCAGTTCATTAGTGTACAAAGATCAGGATAAAGCCGTGGAATTTATCAACGAATTGTCCAAAGTATATCGTTATACACTAGACACGAAGACATCTGAATTGGTCACATTGGAAGAAGAATTGTTGTTTTTGCATCATTATATTTATCTATTAAAAATCAGATTTGAACATAGTATTTCCATCCAAATAAATATAGATGATAACCTGAAAAATGCCATGCTTCCGCCTATGTGTCTGCAAATGTTGGTAGAAAACACCATTCAGCACAATGAAGCATCAAAAGCCTCACCTTTGCAAGTCAATATCTTTACCGAACATCATACATTGAACGTAGAGAATAAAGTGATGCCAAGGAGTGATAAAACAATAAGTTCAAATATGGGCTTGAAAAATATACAGTCAAGGTATGCTTATTTTACGGACGAAAAAGTAACCATTTCAGATGATGGGCAAGTATTTAAAGTTGTCTTGCCCCTTCTAAAACATTTTCACCAACATAAAATATTGCAGCATATGTAATCTTTTAGGAGTCAATAGTAACAAAATCCCAAAGTAAAGTATGAAAGTTTTAATCATTGAAGACGAAACCCTATCTGCAGAACATCTGACATCCTTACTTCACAAAACGAATAGGAATATCGAAGTAGTCAAATATTTGGATACCGTAAAAGCTACTATTCAGGCTTTTGAAGAAGGGATTTCGGCAGATTTGATATTTTTAGATATTCACCTGGCAGATGGTAATAGTTTTGAGATTTTTTCAAAAATTCGTATCAAAACACCTGTGATATTTACGACAGCATACGATCAATATGCCATTAAAGCGTTCAAACAAAACAGTATTGATTATCTACTGAAACCTATTAGTTTGCAAGATATTCAATTTGCTTTGGATAAATATGATAGTCAGCAACATACACATCAAACACAGATGATTGAAAATATGATGGCTGCCTATCATCAAATCAATAAAACTTACAAAACCAGATTTATGGTGAAATTGGGCCAAAGTATAGAAACTGTTGCGACAGAAGACATTCATCATTTTGATACAAAAGAAAGTATTTCTTTTCTCATAACCAAAGTTGGGCAAAGATTTCCGGTAGATTACACTTTAGACCAATTGGAAACCTTCCTGCAACCCAAAGTTTTCTTTCGTATCAACAGAAAAGTAATCATCCAATTTACTTCCATTAGTAAAGTTAATACGTACTTTAACGGTAGATTAGCTGTTGGTACTAAGTTTCTAGAGGGTGACGCACGCATTGTAAGCAGGGAAAGGGTGAATGATTTTAAGTTATGGTTGGACGATAAAATATAAGCTTCGTAGAAACTGTCACCACCTTTTTATAAAAAAAACACAAATATTTCTCTAATTCAACATAGATGTTGATAAAATTGATATTCATGTTTACTCTTTTAACATCAATGTAGCCTATATGAAATTGGATATTCAATAAATCGATATGGATGTATACTAAATCCATATTAATGTGCTATAAATCGATATCGATATTTTCTAAATCGATATGGATATAGAAAATATTAACATTGATATAGACTTTTTTAATATTGATTTATACTTTATGCATATCGATGCAGACTATTTCCATATTGATATCGAAAAAACAATATCGATATCGTAAAGATCAATATGGATTAAGGTGAAAAGGTAACTAATTTAAGCTTTTATACTAGTTAATGAAGCTTAAGGAGTCTCTGCGAAGGATTATTAAGTTGTCAATAAGACTTACTGACTATCAATGAAAGTTTTTTTGGTTGTCAATAAAAGAATCCTAATACTTGCTGAAAGATATTAAGTTGTGAGAAACAGATTGAAGGCTCTCGATGGAAGCCATTTAACACTTCTTTAAAGATTATGAGTACCTAAAAAGAGATCGCAGCCACCTGTAAAGAGATAATGACAGCCTATAGAAAGATAAGAGGTAGTCATAAAGAGATTGTAAAGAGTCAGGAAGAGATTTTAGGTAGTGGTTAAGAGATAATAGACACTCAAAGAAAGATTACAGGCTCTTCATAAGAGATTAAAGGCAATTGTTGTAAGATCTTAGGGTATTATAGAAAGATTCTAACTAGGTAAAAAAGGGTTTTGAGCGCTTTAATTAGAACTTTAGAATTTCTTAATGTGTCATTGTTAAAGTAAACTCAAAAAGTAAACTGCCTGAAAATAAGACTAAAATAGCCATTACAATAAATAGTGGCCCAAATAGGAATTGGCATAAGACCCAAGAACACAAGGCGCGTTTACAACCATTTTTAATGATTGTTCGTCTCTAATGATATGAAGTTAGAAAATCAATCAATATTGCAGCATCACCCAATTGACATTAAAATAAAACTTGCATGTCTTTGGGCATCCTTGATGTTCTGTTATATTTATTGCGATTATTTTGAATTGTACTCCGCGGGTAAGATCGAAGCGCTTATCCAAGGCAATAGTATGCTAGACAATCCGAATAAAGTATTGATGGCAGCGGTTATGATGTCAGTTCCTGCATTGATGATTTCCCTTTCTATTTTTTTAAAGCCTTTGATTAATAAAGTGTTAAACATCGCTATTAGTCTTTTTTTCGCTTGTTTATTGCCGATGA
Organism: Saprospiraceae bacterium; assembly: GCA_016714785.1. Taxonomy (GTDB): domain Bacteria; phylum Bacteroidota; class Bacteroidia; order Chitinophagales; family Saprospiraceae; genus OLB9. The sequence goes on along the minus strand of JADKCC010000035.1, from coordinate 35,875 downwards.
TTGCTGTTTCTTTGGACGCTGAGACGCATGGATTTTATATCTATTTTGCCATAATTGAAATCATACTTACGCTTTTTATTTCTTACACAGCCTACAAATGGCCAAAACAAACACCCAACTAAAAACCATGCAACGAAAGACCCTTACCCATTTAGCCGGCTTATCTTATTTTATTGTGGTCTTAACAGGCGTATTTTCACTAATGTATGTTCCTAATGAGCTCATCAATAATGCAGCGCCTACCATAACGATAGATAACATTAGAAAAAATCTGTTTTTATTCAGACTAGACATTGTGGCCAATATACTATGCTATCTTGCCTTTATGGTTCTACCTTTGATATTGTATCAGGTACTAAAACCTGTACATAAAATCATGGCACAAGCAATGGTTTTGTTGGCCTTGATGAGTATTCCCATATCACTGATGAGCATTACGCACAAACTCGATATTTTGGACTTATTGACTGATCCGGTATTGTCTGGTTTCATTAATGAGACAAGTCTTACTGCTCAAGTATTTTTCCATTTAAAGCAATTTAACAATGGCATCAACATAGTTTCTATTTTTTGGGGATCTTGGTTATTTCCTTTTGGATTATTGGTTTACAAGTCAGGCTTTTTACCAAAATCATTGGGTATTTTATTGATAGCTGGCTCTATAGGATACATGATCAATCTTTTTGGCGGCATATTGTTGGTAAACTATTACGAATTAGGTTTATCTTCGTACTTTTCTTTACCCGCTTCCATAGGAGAGATAGGAACATGTTTCTGGCTTTTGATCATGGGTGACAGAAAGGGTTTTGTTACAAATCAGAAGTAGAAATAAATAATAATTTGTGTTGATTAAGTATGAAAAATAGAATTTTATGGGTTATATTGGTTTTATTGGCAATAGCCATCGGTTTGTATCCTGTCATCTATTTTTTTGTAGATAAAACCTTTGGCCTTTTAAGTACTAAATCGACCGAACTATTAGGTAATGCAATATGGAATATAGGTTTTTATTCACACATTATTTTAGGTGGTTTGGCATTATTGATTGGATGGCTTCAGTTTAGCGATCAACTTAGGAAAAAAAATATAAATCTCCACAGACTAATTGGCAAGGTATATATCATTTCTGTGCTGGTAAGTGCCATGGCAGCTTTGGGCATTGCTTTTTTTGCGACAGGTGGATGGGTGGCATCCTTAGGATTTATATGTTTGGCTTTGATATGGTTTTATACAACATTAGCTGCCTACCTGACCATTCGAAAAGGGCAAGTGGCGCAACATCAAAAGATGATGATATACAGTTATGCAGCTACTTTTGCAGCCGTGACTTTAAGGATTTGGCTTCCTATATTGATTGCTATTTTTGGTGATTTTGTGACTGCGTATTTAATCGTAGCATGGCTTTGTTGGGTACCAAATTTGATTATTGGATATTGGATGGTACGAAAAACGGTATTAATGCCTTCTACTTAAATTAGCAGTTATTCATAGCTTTTATTAACACAATTGCTCTTTACAATACATTGGTTCAGGAAATGCTGAAAACTTCATTGAAAGATGGTAGGTCAAAAGCACAAGTTGCAAACTTGCGCTAGCATAGAATGGATTCCACTTCGCATCCATAGCCGTATTTTTAGACTTTAAACTAACTTTTGAAGGTGTAGGAATCACTATTGTTCATGATTTATCAGGATTTAAATATTTCGAAGTTTTCCAATTTCTAGCTGTCAACTTACTTCCCGGAGCAATCATTTTAGGGATCATTCACATAGCAACAAATTTCCACTTCACTACCCATTATTGGAATAATTGGAGAGCGAAAGTGAGTTGTTGTTGATTGTTGGAAATTAAAACAAATGGGCAATCAGACTTAAACCTGACTACCCATTTCATAACGTGCTCTACTTTTATACTAGCCTATTTACCTTGTGTGGCGCCATTACTTTCCACTTTCGTTGTGGTGGTTTGGTTGATGGCGTCTATATTACAGCAGTTACTAGCAGGTGCACAACAATTGCTAGTGGTGGTACAACAAGTACTCATATCGCAGCAATCGGCGTCACTACTAAGGCAACAGACTGAAACATCGCAACAAGCAGGATCTTCATTTAATCCCAACATGGACAACAGATTGCTTTTTTTAGGACCACTCTCTGCCATCAAAGATACCAAACCCAATAATCCGAAGATCATTAACAAATTTTTCTTTAACATTATTCTATATTTTAAATCCAAACAACATCGTTTGTAAGGAATAGACGTGGATACTTAAAAAAGATGCAAAAGTGGGAAAGTGGGTCAAGGAGTTAATGTGTTGATGTGTTAATGGGTTAATGAGAGAATGGGTGAATGAGAGAATGGGTGAAAATGAGAGAATGGGTGAATGAGTGAATGGCTGAATGATTGTAAATTGAAATAATTTAACCTTCTGATCATCTTTTGCATCCAAAACCTTATTATTGCGTCATATACTTTACAATAAGCAGATATGTCAGCCATTACTGAAACCTTATACCAACAGTTCCATCAAGAACTTGAGCATTTTATTCTCAGTAGAGTAAAAGATCAGGCTATCGCAAAAGATGTGTTGCAAGATGTTTTTATTAAAATTCACCTACATCTACACACCATCAAAGATAGTGCTAAACTCAAGGCCTGGATTTATCAGTTGACTCGAAATACGATTGTTGATTATTATCGAAAACATAAAACTCCAACTGATACAGCAGAACTTCCTGAAGACATCGCTGCATCAAATCCACCTACCGAACAAGGACTAGAAAACTGCGTGACACCATTTATAGCACAACTTCCTCCCAAATATCAAGAAGCACTCATACTCACTGACATAAATGGTCTATCCCAAACCCAACTAGCTGCCCAACTAAATATTTCCTACGCCGCAGCAAAGTCAAGGGTACAACGCGCTCGACAAAAACTAAAAACCATTTTTACAGATTGCTGCCGCATCCAAACCGATCGATATGGTAATGTTCTTTCTTATGAAAAATTGGGTTGTGCCCGTGATTGTAAGTAAAAGAACCTTCTTACTGTGTTTTTCCATCACCTAAAAGATTTTTTGCTGGACCAAATATCCAATTATAGTAAAAGCAACTCTATAAGTCTCACCTTACACCCTACTGACTTGAATTAGCATTACCTATGTCAAAGGTTTTTTAAACTATATTCAATACATGTCAAGATTGAAGTAAGCATCATATATTGATATACCTACGATAGTATTAGTTTATTAGCACAATGCAATTACCATTAAGTATAACAATACTAAGACTCTTTTATGAAAAATATAGGGTTTTCATATCAATCACATATGACAACCCTAGGAAAATCCTATGACAACCCTATGACAATGTGCTTTGACGATAGAGTCATAGTTGGAAGAAGGACGAAGCATCCATATACAAGGTAGGGAACTTTAATACTAAAAACAAAGTCTATAATAACATCAAAAAAGCCTTGCTAGCTCGAGTTTCAGTCTGTTCTAAACCTGAATTGTCTAGCCCATAGCGGGTGGATAAATGTAACTCGTGCTTCTAAGCATACACCAAAGCCATAAGCTGGGGGCAGTTTGCAAAGCTGCAATAGATGATCGAAGTAACCCTGAAGCGGCATTAAAATTTGCAACTTTGATCTCAAGTATATAGAATTTGCAATTCGTCAATACAAATATCAGAAACTAAACCGAAAAAGGTATGGTATAAGATGGAATGCTCTTTGTTTTTGAGTTAAGGACTAATAAATTAAAAATCTATAAATTATCATATCGCAATTGCAAACTGCGACAATCGGATATTTTATTCATCAAAATCTTTACTTATCTGTTTGTTTAGATATATCGATATATTTTTTGAACTCTCTTAAAATTTCATTTTCCAAAAGATGTGGATTCTTTGATAAGTAACTTTCAATATATCTCAAAATCAAATCATCAGCACCTCTGAACGATTGTACGCTTTTGTTATAATGATCTCTATAATTCTTTTCAGTTGGGAAGTCTTTAAATAAAGATTTTTCAATGGATAAAATAATATATTCTTTTAATAACTCAAGCATCATTGGTAAAGTTTTACTTGGATAATATTCACTCATTATTATAAGAGAATTTACCGCATAATACCCATGTGCAGAAATACTATCCTTTTTTAAGCTTAAAATTTCATTTATATGAATTTTTTGAGCAACTTCTAATGCCTTTTTATGGTTTCCAAAATAAAGTAATCCTTGGATTGCCATAACTTTCGTGGGGTCATTTTCGTGATCCTTTAAAGCATAAATTTTGTCCATATATTTATCTTTGCCCATTAAACAAATATGTAGCATTGCATTACTTGCATAATTATCACTAACTTCTAATGATTTAGCCAAAAGATGTTCCGCTTCATTTGAATTGTAAGAAATTTCGTTGTTGCGAAAAATAAATTTATTCTTCATCATGGTTTTCGTAGGTTTCATTTTCCTTTCAAAATTTCTCTAAGTTCAAAGTTGTTTCTCTAACGTCGCATTTAAGTTTATCATAAAAAAGAGCCAAATCTCTATTACTTAAAACATCTAAATGAAAATTCATTTTATAACAAAACCAAAACTCATCATTTCCATAAAATATTCGATTTTCAAAAAAATTTACGTCTTGATGTTCTAACTTATTTTTTAGGTAATGTTTAATGAATTTTTTTCTCTTTTTCCATAATTTTGATTCATCTTTTATTTCTGATTTTGACAGACCTTGCATCGAATATTTAATACTCAACCTTGTCTCTTTGTCAATTTTTATTGTTGGATTTCCTTGTTCTAATTTTTTTGGAACAGTAATAAATATTTAAATTCATTAATATGACTAAGAAATTTGGTCAAAAGATTTTTTCCTTTTTTAGATTAAATAGTTATGTTTCAAGGTTAAATTATGAATCTGTAAGATGCTTTGCATTTATATCATATAAATGTCTTTTTTGTGTTTTTCAAAACAAGTTTTATATTATCAAGACATGTGTTTTAAAAAAGTAAGATCTATTGAATTCGATTTAATTTTCTGTTCAAATTTGAATTTGTACCAATCATTTTCCCATAAATAATTGGTTCCATCTAAATTTAAGTCCATCAATTTAATCATTTTTTCGTCTAAATACTCTGCCTTATTATAGTAGAATTCAAACCTTGCGTAATTAAACGATTGCTTATCTTGGGCATTTAAAAAGCTATAACATAAAAGTAAATACAAAAACAATAAAACAAAACTATCCTTTTATCCAATTTACCTTCATCACATAATTTTCTAAAATTATATAAACTATCTCTTCCCCAGATTTTTACAAAAGTAAACAAACTTATTTATTATCTTAATAATAGTTTTCAATGAAATTATTTTTTCAATTCCCACCCCACAACTCATCCTCCATATTCTACAACTGGGTCCATTTTTTTTGATCATCAATCTAGGTTGCATCAACTTTGTGCCATAATTAAGATATCATGCAGCAAATACTTTTTATCCTTTTCTTTTTTGTAGCTCAGCTATCATTGCACAATCAGACATAAAAGGTCGAGTCTTAGACCAACAAGGTGTAGCCATCATCGGCGCCAATGTATTTATCGAAGGTAGTTATGATGGGTCAGTTACAAACGAAAATGGAGACTTTCGATTCAAAACGTCAGAAACTGGTGTCCTTACGCTTGTCATCAGTTATCTTTCTTACGAAACATTCAAAAAAACAGCCGATGTTTCTGCTTTTTCGGGACTTACCGTCAAGCTAAAAGAAAGTGTGACATCATTAGATGCCGTAGTCATTACAGCAGGAACTTTTGAAGCAGGTGACAAAGCAAGAGTATCTGTTCTAAAACCACTCGACATTGTCACTACTGCAGGTGCAGCAGGAGATATTATCGGAGCTTTGACAACCCTACCAGGCACACAGACTGTCGGTGAAGATGGAAGATTGTTTGTCAGAGGTGGCGAAGCCAATGAAACACAGACATTTGTAGATGGTATGCGAGTAGCACAACCTTATGGACCTACAGCCAATAATACGCCCACCAGAAGTCGTTTTTCACCATTTTTGTTTAATGGTGTGTCGTTTTCTACAGGCGGATATAGTGCCGAATATGGCGAAGCATTGTCAAGTGTTTTATCTTTGAATACAATTGCCGAACCTACTCAAAATCAAACCGATATCTCTTTAATGACGGTAGGTCTTGGACTAGGGAAAACAAAAAAATGGGACAAACAATCTGTTACTTTTAATTTGTCTTATATCAATCTCGGACCATATCAGAAAATCGTGCCACAAACCTTAGACTGGAATAAACCTATACAATCAGGTGGCGGAGAAATCGTATATAGATATAAATTCAAAAATGGTCTTTTGAGAGCTTATGCAGCTTTTGATGGTTCCCGTTTGGATATCAATGAAGAAGATATCAACTTGTCGGACAAAGTCAGATTTGCACTTAACAATAGGAATACTTACGGCAATATCACTTACAAAGGTACATTGGGACAAGATTGGATGATACATTCAGGGATAAGTTTTGGTCAGGGAACCAATAAAATTGATATCAACCAAGACAAATTAAATAATACAGAAAATGCTGTTCATGCCAAACTAAAACTGACACGCACCATCTCAGATAGGATCTCGATTTATGGTGGATTGGATTACTTTTATACAGATTTTGATGAAAAATATACAGAATCAACGGGTGCTATTTTCCCATTAGGATATGTCAATCATTTGGCTGCAGCTTACATCGAGTCAGACATTTTTCTAAGCAAAAACCTAGCATTTAAAGTTGGTGGTAGGGCTTCACGTAATGATTTGTTGGACGAAATCAACTTTAATCCGAGAGCATCCATGGCTTATAAAGTATCCAAGTTGAGTCAGTTTTCCTTTGCTTTCGGAGACTTCACTCAAACACCCGTAATAGATATTGTCAAGTTCAATCAAAACGTCAATTCTGAGCGTGCACAACATTATATTCTCAATTATCAGTACAATAAAGAAGGCCGTTTACTTCGTACAGAAGCCTATATCAAGGATTACAGCAATCTTATAAAATACAATACCAATCGTCCGCAATTCAATGCCATGTACAACAATAACGGTAGTGGATATGCTCGTGGCTTCGATGTTTTCTGGAGAGATAGCAAAACTGTCAAATATACCGATTACTGGATTTCGTATTCATATATTGACTCTGAGCGAGATTATCAGAACTACCCTGTGCGTGCCACACCTTCATTTATTGCCAATCATACACTCTCTATTGTCACCAAACATTGGATCGAAAAACTCACTTCGCAAATTGGCTTTTCATACACAGTCAACTCTGGCAGACCATACCATAATCCCAATGAAAATACCTTTATGAATGGCAAAACCAAAGCTTTCCAAAACCTAAGTTTCAACTGGGCTTATTTGATGACGCAACAGAAAATATTATACTTTTCCATCTCCAATATCTTAGGTACTGACAATGTATTCGGGTATCAATATGCCAATGCGCCCGACATGGATGGACAATTCCAAAGACGTGCCATCGGACAGCCGGCAGATAGGTTTGTATTTCTAGGATTTTTCTGGACCATCAGTGCCGATAAGAACAAAAATCAATTGAATAATTTGTAATGTTTTCGCTAAGATAAAGCCCCTTAATATAGGGCACTGCAATTAAAACAATAAGTCAAATAGATTTAGCATTGTTAATCGAATCAATTAGTAATACCAATGTCTATCACAAAATTAATGTCTGAGCAATATAAGGTCTATCTTTAGGAACAACTAGTTGCCCCATTTTGGGATCTACCAATAAATCCATAGCTTCTAATGGTATACTTCCAAGAAGTGGCTCTGCGTTACCGGGCAATACAATAGCTTCAGATATTGTCCTTCTATTATGAATACGAATTTCTATAGGTCCAGCAATATCAAAAAGATGTCTATCTCCATTTGCTAGAACACCTTCCTGTCTATCATTTATTTCTAGGCCTAGCTGATTTTTCAACTCTTCATTAATGCAAATCATATACGCTCCAGTGTCCACCATCATTTCCACCTTCATTTGCCTAACTTCTGATTCTTTTATATAGCCTGCTTTCAGTAATGCCGTATCATTAGCATTTATGATTTCCACCTCTTGTCTAAATATTCCCATAATATGAATTTTATAAAAATAAAACCCAATTTCCGCTAGAATAGTTCCTTTTTGGTAAATGTTAAAAGTTGATTTCAATAATTTTCCCCCATTCTCACAACTCATCCACCATATTCTACAGTTCGGTCACAAGTTTTTGTTCACACCTTAAGAAGACCTTACTTTTGACTTATAATTTAAAACATAGTTCAATGAAACACCTTTTTACAACAATCGCAATTTTCGTGAGTATAATAAGTTATGCACAAACCAATACACTCACGGTTACAGTCACCAATTTTAAAAACAATCAAGGCAAAGTCATGGTAGGTATTTATAATGGTGCCAATACCTTTATGAAAAAAACGATCTACAGCAAAGTAGGTGAGATCAAAGCCAATACATCCAAGATTGTGTTTGAAAACATTCCGGATGGTGAGTATGCGATTTCACTTTATCATGATGAAAATAGTAATAATAAATTGGATACAGGTTGGTTTGGCATTCCAAAAGAAGGGTACGGATGTTCAAATGACGCCAAAGGAAACATGGGACCACCCAAATACGAAGATGCTAAGTTCCAATTAACCAATCACAAATCCATGGTTATCAAATTAAATTAAAAGCATATAACAACCTAATTTAATATATAATTTATTCTATCAGTTTGACAACCCTTCTTTAGAGAGATATTCCAAAAAACAAATCAGCAAATCAGCAAATTTACAAATCAACAAATATTAAAATCATGAAACATTTAATCGTATTATTATTCGCAACCATTAGCTTCTCCACATTTGGTCAAAGCGCTTATGAAAAAGGAATGCAATCCGCTATGGGACTTTGGTCTGAAGGCAAAAATAGCGAAGCCGTTGCCATGTTCGAAAGGATAGCAGCTGCCGAGAAAGACAATTGGTTGCCAAATTATTATGTGGCTTTGGTAAGTACTACCACAGCATTCGCAACCAAAGATAAAACACAAGTAGATGCATTGCTAAAAAAAGCACAGGCAGCATTGGATGTCGAATTAAAAAAACAAGCCAACCATCCTGAGCTATTGGTTATGCAAGCTATGATTCATACGGCTTGGATAGCATTTGATCCTATGACCAATGGGATGAAATTGTCAGGTACGGTCATGGAAATATATGGCAAAGCGGAAGCCGTCGCCCCAGAAAACCCTAGGGTTGTACTTAGTAAAACTGAATTTGAAATGGGTTCTGCAAAGTTTTTTGGCACTGATACAAAACCTTTGTGTGCAAAAGCAGAAAAAGCTATCGAACTTTTTGCTACTTTTAAGCCTGAAAGCGCTTTTCATCCCAATTGGGGATTGGACAGAGCACAATCTATAGTCGCAGCATGTAAATAATTATTAAATTCCATATCAATACGTTTTGCAAAAGGAATTCAAATATATCACTAAATTAGTCACCACCGGTATCTTGGTAGGTATTGGCGTGTCTGTGATCATCATGATCTTAAAGGGTCTCATGGGCGGGAATTTGACTTGGGATCACAAGATGATGATTGAATTTTCTTACAGTGTGTATTTTGGTTTTGTTTTGACTATTATCAATAGTACCTTTTTTGATTACTTAAATCATAGGGTTCAATGGAATGAGCAAACAGAAAAATACAGGATTGTCATTGGTTTTATAGGTAGTATTCCATTGACTTTGATAGGTACGTGGTTTGTTCGTCTGACTATTAATGTGTGGATAAATAATCAGTCTTTCGAAGCATTTATCAAGGATCAAAAGTTCAGTAATTATATCTTAATATTGATCATTACATTTGTTGTTTCGTTGTTTTTTCATGCCATATTTTTATACCGAAAGTTGCAAGAAAACAAGGTCAAGGAACAAAAAATCATCGCAGGAAATGCATCCGCTCAGTTTGAAACATTAAAAAATCAAATCGACCCACATTTTTTATTCAATAGTCTGAATGTATTAAGTTCGCTGATAGAAGAGAATCCAGAAAATGCCCAAAGATTTACCACGTCGTTATCCAAAATTTATCGATATGTGCTAGATCAAAAGGACAAAGAGCTAGTACCTTTAAAAGAAGAATTGAATTTTGCAAAGACGTATATGAAGTTGCTAAGCATGCGATTTGAAAACAGTTTGACGTATAGTTTACCTGATACAATGATAGATGATGATGCCAAAGTAGTGCCTTTATCCTTGCAATTGCTCCTAGAAAACACGATCAAACATAACATCGTAAGTGATATGCAACCGCTTCATATTACTATTACAATTGAAGGTGATTATCTCGTGGTATCCAATAATCTTCAGAAAAAAGAAGTCTTACAGAGTGGGTCAGGCGTAGGCTTAAAAAACATTGTGAGTCGTTATGCCATCTTGACGGGAAAGCCCGTTTTGGTGGAGTCAAATGACGCTAACTTTTTGGTAAAAATACCGATATTGACCAAAGAAATAAAATTGATCAACCATAAAAAATATAATGAAGTGGACGCGTATTTGAAAGCAAAAAAACAAGTCAAAGACATAAAGGATTTTTATGGCAATTTGATTTCATATTGTTTTGTCATTCCATTGCTTGCATGGATTAATTATCAGACTTCCTGGGAGTTTAAGTGGTTTATTTTCCCAATGTTAGGTTGGGGACTAGGTGTGGCATTACAAGCTTTTACAGTATTTGGCTATGGCAGAACTTGGGAAGAAAGGAAAATAAGTGAACTAATGGAACAACAACAAAATATTAATCAACGTAAATGGGAATAGTCATGAATAATTTTGATCAAGAAATAGCTTACGAAGCAGCACAAAAAAAAGTAAAAAAGTTAAAAGGTTTTTACATCCATTTATTGGTTTATCTAGTGGTCAATATTATGATCATTTACGCCAATTATACGAACAGTAATACAAACACACCGATCTTTGAATTCAGAAATTTCTCCACTGCCTTTTGGTGGGGAATAGGTTTATTAGCGCACGGATTCAATGTCTTTAGTATAGATTTAATATTTGGTAAAGATTGGGAAGAGCGCAAAATCAGAGAGTTGATGAATAGAGAAAAGGAGAAAAAGGATTATGTATAAAACCAACAAATTATGAATACCATCATCATAGAAGACGAAAAGCCCGCAGCACGTATGCTTCAGCGCAAATTGGAAAAACTTAATATTCCTGTACAAGTAATGTTACATTCTGTCAGGGAAGCAGTAGAATGGTTTCAACAAAATCCACATCCAGAGTTGATATTTTTGGATATTCAGTTATCAGATGGTCTTTCCTTCGAGATTTTCGAAAAAGTCACCATCCAAAGCCCGATTATTTTTACTACAGCTTATGACGAGTATGCACTTAGGGCTTTTAAACTCAATAGCATTGATTATCTTTTAAAACCCATAGATGAAGATGACCTAGAAGTAGCCGTTGATAAATATAAAAAATTGATGGCTCCGAAACCTGCCATTGATATGCAGATGATCCGTCAATTGTTCACTTCATCACAAGCGCCTGAATATAAAAAACGATTTAGTGTCAAAGTCGGAGATCACATCAAAATCATTCCAATCGAAGATGTGGAGTTGTTCTACAGTGAATTTAAAGGCACTTTTTTACACACTTTTGAAGGAAGGACTTTTTTGCTCGACACTACTTTAGAGTCTTTAGAAAAAGAATTGGAACCCACACAGTTTTTCCGTGTAAGCCGCAAGTATATCATCGCACACACAGCACTGAAAGACATTGTCGTGTATAGTAATTCCCGTCTCAAACTCACCCTAAAATCTTACAATAAAGAAGAAGTCATCGTCAGCCGTGAGCGCGTGGGTGAGTTTAAGGAGTGGTTGGGGTAGGGCTTTACACCCTTGAAAAAACAAACCACATTTCCTCTGCTATTTGAAAGCTGCGCTCTGCATATTTGATATCCATCAATTCGGTATGGTCAAAAGCCTTCGGGTCATCATATTTGACAGGGAACCTAGCTTCAGCACCGAAAACAATGGGGCAAGCTTCATCCGCTGAATTGCATGTGACTACTGCACCATAATTTTCCGATGGATTAAAAGCATGGCTGTATGCTTTGGAGAAACAAATGATCGGAGGTTCATTTGTTGCAAATTTAACCGCATAAACAGGATTAGCTGCTTCCGATAGTTTAAGTACATCAAAACCTTGGCTCGTTAAGGTCTCCGCTACTTTGGGAAACATCGCGGTTGCTTCCGTACCACCTGAATAACAAAATACATCTTTGATACCAAAATGGTAAGCCATCGTTTGTGCCCATATCTGTGATAAATGGCTACGTCGCGAGTTGTGCGTACATATAAAATTGAGTCTAATGGTCTCACCTTTGGAATGCTTATTACGAATATAATCTGTGAGTAGTTCTAAAACTTCTTTGCGTTCTGAAGGTATATTTTCAGCAGAAAAGGTTTGTATGATGGATGTTATATTTGGATTCATGTTTTAATATTTTTACCACTAAGTTCAATAAGGTTTGCACTAAGAATCACAAAGGGGTATAACAAATTTATTTATTTTAATATTTCCATTTATTAGCCAATGCAACTAAAGACAACATAACTGGAACTTCTACCAAAACACCGACCACAGTAACCAAAGCCGCAGGAGAATGCAATCCAAAAAGTGCTATTGCCACGGCTACTGCAAGTTCAAAAAAATTGCTTGCCCCTATCATAGCTGCAGGTGCGCATATTGGATGTGGAAGTTGTATTTTTTTACCAACGAACCATGTAAGGAAAAATATAAAATAGGTTTGCAAAATCAAGGGAACTGCTACTAGAAGTATGATCATTGGATTATTAACAATATTCTGTCCTTGGAAAGCAAATAACAATATCAATGTTGCCAAAAGTGCAATAATAGAAACGGGTTTGAACAAAGGTAAAAATGATTTTTCAAACCATGCCTGTCCCCTATTGCTGACTACCAACTTTTGTGTCAACCAACCTGCCACCAATGGGATGACCACAAAAATAACTACACTACTGATCAATGTATCGTAAGGAATCGTGATATCCGTAATACCTAATAAAAATCCTACAATGGGCACAAATGCAACCAGAATGATCAAGTCATTGACAGATACTTGCACCAATGTGTAATTTGGATCACCATTGGTAAGATAAGACCATACAAAAACCATAGCCGTACAAGGAGCAGCGCCCAAAATGATGGCTCCTGCGATATACTCACCTGCTTGTGATGGATCAATCCATGCACCGTAAAGCTTTGTGAAAAATATCCAAGCAAAAAATGCCATCGTAAAAGGTTTGATTAACCAATTGACTACCACCGTCAATATGATTCCTTTTGGTCGTTTTTTGATGTCTTTGATACTACTAAAATCTATCTGCAACATCATAGGGTAAATCATCAACCAAATAAGTACTGCAATTGGGAGATTGACTTTATACAGCTCCATTTTGCTTAAAACACCCATACTATCTCCTGCAAAATGCCCCAACAAAATGCCCACTCCGATACATAAAGCCACCCAAATAGTCAGGTATTTCTCAAAAAATCCTATGGTTTTTGTCTCTTGATCGCTCATATTTTAATTAGTTGTTGATTTTTACTATTTCCATTGTATCTAACTTACCCTTCACACAAAATTACACCGTCTTTGGTAAATTCCGTGGCCAAACTATCTGCAAAAAAGCTGGCAAATAATACAGAAGCCACGGCATAATTCTGTCTGTGGATACAATATTTGGTCTTTGGTGGATTGATTTCCCCTTGAATGAGACCTGCATCTTTCAGCACCTTGAGATGTTGCGAAAGCGTACTATTGGCTATAGGCAATTCGTCTGACAAGTCTCCGTGATAACAGCAAGATTGGGATGCTAGCAACTCCAAAATGGCAACTCTCACAGGATGCCCCAATGCATTGGCAATGGCAGCGATTTGCTCTTGTTTTTCAGTATATTTTTTAATTTGTGGAGACATGCTCAATAAATTTATTCGCAAAAGTACGAATATGTTTATTTATGTTCGTCATATTGCGAAAAGAAAACACGAATGTTAACACACAATTAATATAGGGTGAAATAACCTAGTACAGTTATAATAAACTTTGAATAATGCTTTGAAAGATGATAAAACCTGATGTGAATAATAATAAAAACAAATTTGGATAATTCAGTAAGATGCTATAAATTTGTGCTAACGAATAGAGAAAGCGATATGACTTTTAAGATTATTTCACCATTGGACATGATTTTTCTGAAAAACCCGAAAGTTGCGAGCATTTTTGTTCGTGTAGGAGTAAGTTCTGCTCAATTAAAAAAAGAAGAACAACCAAAAAATCAAACTTCATTAGGAATAGAATAAATGATTGGAAGCAAATCACCAAATCAATAATATTAAAATTAACACAGAATGGACAACAAAGAAAATTTTGAAGAACAATTAGATTATTTCAATAAGCCAAACTTAGTCTTAAGAGTAAAATCCATGCGGGTTGACTCTTTTATAATAATAGCTTTGATGTATGTTGCTTTTTTGTTGTTAGATAATTTGGGAATTGATTCTGGAAAAATTAAAGGAACAATATTGGGGTTAATTTTCTTATACGAACCAATTCTAACTTCGATAAATAGAACCATTGGTCAGAAAATAATGGGTCTTAGAGTTAGGACATTTGGTGAATATAAGAACAATGGAAAAAGGATAAATATCAGCATGGTAAGTTCAATAATAAGATACATTACAAAAATATTGTTAGGATGGATTTCGCTTTTAACAATTCATTCTGACAAATATGGACAAGCAATACATGATAAAATTGGTAATTCCTAATGACGATAGAAAAATAAAAACTGAGTAGAAAAAGCATAGCCGTCCATAGCCAGCAAAAAGCTGGATACGGCGGCTATGCGGAAAGTTCTTGGACATTAAAAAAAATGAATATACTTTCAACAGAATATAAATTTAACTCATTTATTGAATTTGAATCTCTAACTAATGAAATTCAAAATCAAATATATTTGGGAAATCTTCAAAGATATTATGATCAATCTTGGAGTGGACAAAGAAGAGATGATTGGATGGGTGAATATCTATCATTAGGTGAGAAAAAGATATACAATTTAAAAGGTTCTGCTTGGCAGTCTACCCAAGGAGAAGAAAACTATCAAGGAATTTGGGAAATTGTAAGATCTGAATTAACCACTAAAGAAGGATCTGAAATTATAAGTAAATATAAAATTAAAAAAGGGTGGCCCTGAGTCTTGTTGAAATAGCATTAAGGATTCAATTCAAAGAAGCTTTAAAAACGATAATAAATATTGATTGGAGTAAAGAAGATTTGTTTTTTGATAAACCACACTCAAATCTTATTAAATCTTCTATTGAGTTTGGAATTATATCAGCTTTTGAAGATTATTTTGAAAAAGTTGGTATATTTAAAATAACAATCGATAGAATTCTTTATCACAATATTGACACTAGTTTTAGTTTATTGTGCTTTGCAGCTAGTCGTTGTATAAAAAGAGCATTTTTTATAGAACAAATAGACGAATACCCGAAAATTGAAAACGGTTTTGTTATTAAAAAATTTAAACCTAACTTTACAATAGCAAGACTTAATAATGAATAAAAACGATCCAAGAACACAGGCTTTGATGAACATGCCGCTTTATTGAGACGGCTCGACGGCTATGGCTGGGACGTTAGTATCAATTAGAAAAAATAAAAATCGTGGACAAAAATACAGAGACAAATAAGAAATTAGTAGTTAGCAAAAAAGATGAAAGCCCTAAATATTGGATGTCAAAAGGCGAATATACAAATATAATTGTCAAATCTGAACAAGCTAATAACGACTATGTAATAACAGATGGAATAATAGAACCAAATGGTTTTGTGCCAGATCATTATCACAAATGGGAAGACCAAACCTTTCATATTATGGAAGGAGAAGTTGATGCAAAAATTGCAGATAAATGGTACAAATTAAGTGCAGGAGATACTATTCATTGTCCAAGGGGAATATCTCATTACATCATGAATAATGGGAATTCAAATGCTCGAATAGTAAGTTATATATTTCCAGGAAAATGGGCGGAGGATTTTTTTGCTGAAACGTCAAAGCAAAACAATTCGGGAGAACGAGATTTAAAACTAATTGAAGAAAGATATGGTGTGGTTTACCTAAAAAAAGGACCTGAAATAATTGAAAAAAAAGGAAAACTGATGCTAATCAATTAATCAATTAGACGGGCCTTCCAGCCTAGACTGATGGGGAGCGCCTCTAATCAGTTTTCGCAATTTAACTGCAAGCCGTTGTTTGCAGTTCCTTCATTTATGAGTGAAATCGTTCACTCAAATGTTATTTCATAGCAACATTCAGTCTCAGTTCTAAAACGGTTGTGTTCAGTGAAAATTACATATCCAAAAGTGAGCTTCAACGCTAAACTCCGCAAAGGCCGACAGCTTACTAATACGTAGATACTTTCTTCAGAGACATGAGCGAATTACATTACAAAAATGAGCGAGTGCCCCAAGTGCTCTATTGATTCAATTAGTTTCGTTTTTCAACTTATATCACCATAAACTTACCACTCACTATGCTTTTGCCACTTCTGATCTTATAAATATAGATGGCACTTGACAATCCAATATTTTGATTAATGAATAGTGCTTCATGCGGACCTTCTGACTGGTATGCTTGGACCAAAGATGTGATTTTTTGACCCATTATCGTGTAAATATCCACTTCTACATTTCCAGCTCGGGCTAGTTCATAATATATGGTATGGGATCCATCGGCATTAATCCTTGCTTGATGTCTGATAGATTGTGTCAGTGATTGATCTATGGTATTTACACCGAGACAGTCGAAGCCAAGCTCAGGAATCCGATCATAGGTATCATTCAAAATAGTATCCACTGAAGCTGCATCTATACAAAGCCATGATTCAAGTAAGGTAGCATAAATGGATCTAAAATCAGTATCAATTTTAAGATTTCCAGTGACGTCAACATCCTTCATATCTGGATTTTTGCCCAAAATGGCATTACCTTCTAGCGCAGGTCCGAAAAACATGACTGGTGCAGCTGTGCCGTGATCAGTCCCACCACCATTCTCTTTTACACGTCGTCCGAATTCTGAAAAAGTCATCGATAATACATCATTTGCTTTTCCACCGACTTGGAGATCATTATAAAACTCACTGATGGCAGATGCAATATCATTCATTAGTTTAGGATGGTTTGTATTTTGATTTTCGTGGGTATCGAAGCCATCAAGGGTCACCATATACAATCGGGTGCCAAGATTGCCTTTGATCAGTCTTGCCACAATAGCCAATTGCCTGCTCAGTTCATTTCCGCTGTACACATTTGCATTGGTTGCGGCATTGTAGGCTTTAGAAATATTAGGTGCGTATTTGTAAGTAATATTTAATATGGAACGTAAATATCCGATCTGATCGCCATAGTAACAATCGTCAGGAAGATTGTCAGTATCATAAATAAAACCTTTTTCGGCTACTTCTATTAGCTTATCGGGCGTATTAAAATTTACAGCTAAATCTATACTATCTGGATTTTGAAATTGATAGCTTATCCTATAACTTAACTATTTTAAACATTTTATCATGATGACGGGACTTATTGATCGTTCTAATAAAATACATTCCTACTGGAAAAGTGGAAACATCTACAGAAATTGAATCATCATTTGTATCCACTTTTTGGATCAATTTTCCATAAGCATCTGTTATTTCTATGTGGTGTAAACTGGTGTTGCTTTGGATCGTAAATGTATTCAACACAGGATTTGGAAAGATCTTAATATTTTGGTCGTTATTTGTTTGACCTTCATTTGTCGAACTAACCAATGGATTGTAAAAACCGAAGTCCACAGAATTATTACCACTACCATCGTAATCAAAATAACAATTGATAGGGTCACCATCTTGGAGTGGTTCACCATCTAATGTTAAGGTCACTATTCCAGAAAAAATATCAGATAAAGGATTGCCAAAACCATTATTATCTCCATCCACATCATTGTCTGCGTTGGGTTCAAAACCATTGGTAGATACAAAATTTTCTAATGGTTCTCCTGGTCCCCAATTTTTAACTTGCCAAACAAATACGATGTAGTTACCTGGTTGTAAACCAGAAAAACGATAATATCCATTTTCATCCGTCACCTGTACACCACTGAATCCCTGCCAGTCAGGAATGCCATCACCATCAGGATCAGACCAAAGCACCACAGAAACACCTGAAATGCCCGGCTCATCAGGGTCATTGATACCATCCCGGTTTAGATCATTCCATACTCTATTGCCTATGGACACAATACCTGGCGAAACAGGTGAAGAACAATCTTCATAACAAAATGCCATGTCATTGATGGCTTTAATCATTTCATTGCCCATGGATTTGCCTACATTAAGAAAGGTGGATGCATTATTATTGTAATGATAAATAGCATCTTCGGGTGAGGCAGATAGGTTTATATAAAACGGTTTGGTATTGACAAAACCAAGACTTCCACCATAGATAGAATCATTGCAACCTACACTTTGCTGAGCTACAGCCACTATATTCTGCATGCTTTGTACCCACGAATCATTAATTTGTTCGAATCCACCTTGACCTGCACCTGCCACTATGATAGGTAAGTTGGGTACATTCAGATCTTTGCGTATGTCATCGACTAGATGGTACAAATTGCTTTCGTATGTATTTAGAAATTCTTCTGAAGCTCCATCATTCCATCCTTGAAACCATCCAAATCCTGAAATCTCAAAATCTGTCTCACCTATTTGTGGAAATTCAGTTCCTAAGTTTTGGGTCACTTCTTTTACCTTTTGGATCATGTCTTGGTAAGATTTGCCCACAGTACCACCTGCAGATGGTGGACGAAAATCTTCTGCTAGACTCTTTCCGCCCCAAGCGGTTTTTATGATCAGGATAGGATCTTCATAATATTGATCTAGCTGATGGGCAAACATTAATTCAGGACCTATTAAACTCTCATAAGCACCTTGACCTACGGTCACATTGGTTTTTACCAAACTCTCGCTTCTATCAAAATATATGTAAGCATCATCCAACGTGGTCCACTCATTGGGTTTTCCGATAGCAGACCATAGGCCAGTGCTATCATTTTGTATGACATCTACCAAGCTTCCGGGATCATTTTCGGCATCTTCTATGGTGCCATATCCTTCCATATTTGACTGTCCTGCTAGGACAAAGACCCTGACTTTTTTCTTACTTTTTTCTTGTCTGGTCACGATCGGGACATAGCCAATCTCGAGACCTGCAGGTGGCTGTATGATGGCAGCTGGATCTAGGGTAGCGATTTTCCCTACGCTAGGTGGTGCTAAGTATTCATCTGTATGACTCCAGTTGGTGTGAAGCAATTCCACTCTGTTTTGGAGCTTTGTACGTATATCTTCAGGGAGATTTGCATGAATGATTGCTGGTTGATCTACAAAACGATACCAATAGTAAGTGACAGTAGTGCCATCACCGAGGTCAGCTGTAAATGGTCCTGCACTTGGTCCTGGGCTTTTCCATGGTCCGTTTGGATCTTGCCAATGACAGTCCGCTTCCATAGGTGTCAAGTAAGTAAGATCAGGCCGTGGGTATGAAGGAACGACTGTGGTCAATAAATCTGTAGATGCGGGTACATCTTCATCATTAATAGCTTGCCATCGATCATTATCATCGAGTTTAAAATATTGTGGTAATATGAAGTTATTATCTTTTTTCTGCACTACATTCAGATCAAATTCAAAACCCATATTGTTTTTGTTTTGCTGGACATTGTTCATGAAATCCAGATTGATGGGTTTGTCGTTGATTTCTGCGGCCATGGCGCCACCATTATTGACAAAAGAAACATCCATCACACCTGCTTTATTAATACCTGGAGATACGGCAGGACCACCATTAAACCATGAATTTAAGTCATTCCATAAAGCATCTGGTGAGTACACCGAAATTTGATTTAGCAGGATAGCGTTGTCTTCATTATTGGCAGGAAATTGTAAACCTTCTACTTTTGCATACGATTTTCCATTATCATCTTTACTGACGAGTGCAGGTGAACCAGCATGTTCTATACCGAATCCTACGTTGGGTTCGGAAGGCCTAGTATCTAGGAATAGACCTTCTAAACTAGGGTCCAACAATACAGGTTCTGACCAAAAAGTCGGTAAAAAGAAAGTGGCAGGACCTTTGAAGTTGGTCGTATTTAAAAATAAAGTCCAACATTGATTACCTGTTTTGACATTTGTGCCGTTCGTATTGATGATTGGGTCTGTGAGTGGTAAAGGAATGTATCCATATCCTAGCAATTCGCCATTTAGACTTTGAGCCATATTCAATCCATCAGGTGCCCAAAGTAGTCTATTGGACAATTGGGCTACACCATATTTTCCACCAGGTGTGCTCCAGTCTCTCTGTCCATTGGGCAAGGACTCACTTCTGCCCGCGCCAGGTCCATTGGCCCAAGCATAAAAATCTTTTGAGACGCCACCCATGATAAACTTAGGTACTTTGGTGCCAAAACGAGTATCGTGCCACCATCCTAAGCCACCTTCGATGGTGTTGTAATATTGATTGGGATTATTTTCTGTTTTTTGTGGCGTAAGCCAAGAGCTACTCAGTCCCGTCTGAAAATCATTGGGTCCAGGGTACTTCCTAAAAGCAGGATAAGCTGCACTATACATGGTATAACCAGAACCAAAGGATTTGTCTGTTATGTCTTCTGTTGAAATCCAAGTGAAGCCTGACCTTTGTGTTTGTACTACTTGTGCGTAGGTATGGAGTGATGTATTAAAAATGAAAGCCAATAAAAGAAGTGCTGAAAAGAAAACTTTGCGACAAATTTGGTTATTGATCAGAATCATTGTGAATGATATTATTGGTTTGATGCGGTAAATGTATCTTATTAATTTCACTTTCACGAATAAGATTTTGTCATTTTTAAGAAAAAAAGATGTTTAAAGTAAAATATAACAAAAAATCATTATTTCCATTTAAAAATAAACCTATATTTGCTAACCATTTTGAAATATTGTATAATATATTTGACAAATAACTTCTACATTTAAAAAAAAGATAATGAATTTATAAATACGCTTTCTCAAATTACAGCTGAAAACATAAATTTCCAACTCTGAGCAAACATGATGTCAAAAAAAACAGCATCAGTTAAAAATGACATCGATAAAGAAATTGACATATTAACCCACATTTGAAGTTTATTTTGAAGGAAAAAAAGTGGGTGTTAACAGATTTTATTTTGTACTTTTACTATTGCTTTTAAAGACACATAATCGGAACTGTAATCAATCTAAAATAAAAATGAGATATATTTTAATATTACTATCTTTATTAGAATTCCAGAACTTGACCGCTCAACTTAGTTTACCAATTATTCATGCAAAATCAAAAAATGTAAAAATCATAGATGGTCTAAACTACAAGTCTGACTATTGGGTAATTTTTCCAGAAACGAAACCAGATATTTATTTTCTAGACTTACCCCGAAAAAATACTATAATTAAGTTTATTACTGATATTGATAGTATTTCATTTACAATGAAATACGGCGACACTAAAGACTTCATTGTCTTACTTAATGGGAATGACTCTTGTTATACACAAATTTCTGCCAGTTATCCAAAATTAAGCATTCCAATAAAATCTAAACTGGGTAATGACACCATACCGTTTACCATGAGAAATAATAGAGTATATTTTAAGGGTACAATTAATGGCTCTCAAGATTTGAATATTCAATTTGATTTAGGTGCAGATGCAGTAAATATAAATAGGAAATCTGTTAAAAAATTAAATATAGAATTCGATAAAAAAGGAAATCTGTTCAATAGTGATGGAATGAATGAAACAAGAGTAAGTTCAACCAATGAAGTTGAAATACATGGATTGAAGTGGCGTAATATTGAAATATATGAAACCCAAAATATGTCAAACTATGAAGATGTAATTATTGGAAATAGCTTCTTTTTAGATCAAATTTACAAAATTGATTATGAAAATAGTATGCTAATTTTATATGACAAGTTACCAGACATTGGCCCTGATTTTATTAAACAAAATATGATTTTGGACAATGGTGTTCGTCCTGTTATTGAAGCGGCATTTATTTTCGATGATAAAAAATATAAAGACTGGTTTTTGTTTGATACTGGCAATTCAGGGAATGGAATAGTCGGAAATAGTTTTCTAATGAACAACAACTTGTATGACAAATTTACAAATATCATAGGGATTGGCAGTAAAAAGATTGTTTTGATTCCACGCATCATTATTGCTAACCAAGATTTTACAGAGGGTGCAATAACTTTAGAAAAGCGCAAAAAGAATGGCTCAGATTACAAATTCGGTGGATTGATTGGAAACAAGATTCTCAAACAATTTAATGCTATTTTTGATAACCGAGAAGGAATAATCTATATGCAAACTAATCACACAAACGGCAAAGGAGTATTTATGGATACAAGGTACAAGAAGTAAGTTTGCACTACCAACAGACTCAATAATCTTAAAGCCAAAGGAGAATTATAAGTTTTGGTACAGATACATTAATGTATGGTCAACAACAGGTTCTATTGCTTTTATTAAAACTTTTAAAACAGAAAAATACTTAATCGATGGGTTTAAACTTTTTGAAGTAAAGAAAAACTAACCCTAACATTTGCTATGATATCAACTCGCCTTATCAGGACGATCCACCACATAGCCTTGGACGTAAATTAAAAAAATAAAACCACTACTAAAAACCATTATTCCTACACCCAAAACCACCACTCAATCCTTCATCCATGCCACCAATTCATTTTTATCGACGATGGACCAACTGTGCGGATGTCTGTCACCATTGGCTCGATAGCCTTTGCCCACTGTCGGGATGTACTCAACACCCTTAAATCCTGACACTTTTAAGCGGTCGTACAAACCTTTAATATAAAAAGCATTCATTTGGTCATAGTCTGCCATTCTATTTGTTTTCCACCATAAGGTATCGGGCTCTGTATAAAGTCTTATTTTAGTGTTTTTTAAGCTGCTTAGGTTATCAATGTTACTGCTTTGGGAAGTAAACACAGCATAATCTTCATATTTTGATAGATTGCTATTCGGATGTCCAAACCGCTTTTCTAATGTTTCGATGATCCAAGTACTTTCTTGAACAGATGTTTCTGAAAATTTACGTTTTAAATTCTTCTCAGAACTCTTGTAAAGTGCTATTAAGTCTATGGGCGAATCAATTATAAAAACACCTTTGGGCGCTAGATTGAATTCTTTATGCTCCATAAGAAATGAACTAATAAGCAATGATACATTCCCACCGCTGGAAAAGCCACCTATGTAAATGTTATTTTTAGGTAGTTTGTTTTCCAGAAATATACTTTGTAGTTGTGATGCCAGTTTTTGTTTTTCATCATCTTCTAGCCATAGTTTTTGATGGTAGTTCATATACAAAACTGCAATGTTATTTTCCTTTGCAATATCAAGTATTTTAAACTCCCGTTTAATATCTTCAGGTTTTTGTGGATAACCACCAAAGAGGACCAATACATATTTAATGTCTTTAGTTGGTTTGCTCAATTCGTAATTTTCGTGGATGATTTCCTGAAAACCAGGTAGTATTTCGGTTTTAGTTTTCTCCTTTTGTGCAGTTTTGCAAGAGATAATAACTATCAACATCAAAATTAAACACACGTACTTGGTCATTGCTATTGTGATTTACAGCAAATGTAACGCCTTTTCACCTTTTTTACAATATGGCTTTATTGTAATTTCAAGAAAAAGTAGCAACCTATTTGTTCTTGCATTTCTATACTTACCAATATGCAAAATTGCATTTATACAAATTTAGATTTTAGTTACTTGTGTTTTTTGGACAATCTGTTTTCAAAAGTACCAATATAAAAAACGATGTGGAAAGATGAACGTAATAAAATGGAAAGCATCGTGTGCAATAGTCTATGACAAAGTACCTTGTAAGCGGATAGGCAGCCATTACAATGAGAGCAGAGATAGTGCACAAAAGGGTAGGGTCTCCAAAGGTCAGGCCAAATATCGGCAGGTGGCTAATTGGGAGCATATTTTAATTAAACCGATTGATGGCACTTTAAATTTGATAAAACAGTGTGATGTACTTATTTTGCGAAATGAAAGTAATTAAACTTAACAAATCAGAATTTAACATATATTTGCGTAAGCATTTGTCAAAATATGGATTACCTAAATGCTCCAACACATATAAATATGATCACTTTAATACAAACAAATTCTGAACATGATGATTTCAAAACATTGGTCAAAAACCTTGACCATGAATTGGCAATAAGAGACGGCGCTGAACATGGGTTTTATGCACAATTCAACAAAATAGATGAAATCATATATGTCATCGTCGCTTATGATGATGCTGAAGCGGTCGGTTGTGGCAGTATAAAAGAATACTCCCCTGATACCATGGAAGTGAAAAGGATGTATGTAAAGCAAGAGCTGCGTTCCCAAGGCATAGCCACGATCATCCTTGATGCATTAGAAAACTGGGCCGAAGCGTTAGGATACAAGTCTTGTATATTAGAAACAGGTAAAAAACAACCTGAAGCCATCAGTTTATACTCTAAAAATGGATATACAATTGTACCAAATTATGGTCAATATCAAGGAGTAGAAAATAGTGTATGTTTTCAAAAAATCTTTAAAAAATAATATCTCCAACCGAGACATTAACCCAAATTTGTCTAAAAATACTTTAATAATCCAGACTTAATTTGAGTATATATATGAACAGCTGTTGCTGGTTTGGCAAGTTGAGATGAGCTAATTTTGCAGTTTTTAGTTTAATGATTATACCAATCAATATTTTTTATTTTCAAGGATTTTGTACATTTTTTTAGTTTTAATTTCTTTTTAGTAAAAATAACAATGGGAAGTCTAACCTTTCGTTCCAAGATTTTTCACTATGGTCTTTTCCATTAAAATATGCTGTTTTCCAATTTTTGTCTGTAAAACCTTTTTTTTTCATTAACTCATCTACTTTAATTTGATGTATTGGATAATGAGCATCTATTCCTTGATCGCCAGTGTCAAAATAAATTTTGTGATTTTTAGGGTTGGGTAAATTTCCCTTTAAATAGTTTAAAAATGCATTTGGGATTGGATTGTTTTCATTGGCAAAAGAACCTGTCCAATGTGTGGAAATACAAGATGCTCCACCAAATACCATAGGATATTCGCAAATTGCATACAAAGAAATTAGACTTCCCATACTACTTCCCGTTATAAAAGTGTTTTTTCTATTACTAAAAACAACATATTTTTGATCGATCATTGGTTTCAATTCTGTTACCAAAAAATTTAAATAATCATCTGATTTTGGTTTGAAAATTTCTTGGGTATGTAAGGATTTTTTCAGTTGATTGACAACTGTATCTTTTTGTGTTTGGGTTAAATTTTCAAATGGTTTTTGTGGAAAATATTCAGAGTGCCGTTTTGTTCCACTATTCCATATTCCCACAACAATAAAATCTTTAACTTTGGATTCTTTCATCAATTTGCTCGCCACATCATCTACATTCCAAGTTTGATGATTCCAAGTTGTTGTTGAATCAAAAAGCATCTGTCCGTCTTGCATATATAAAACTGCAAATTTTTTATTTCCATCATAATTCTCTGGTAACCAAATATCTATATTTCTTGCTTCCACAAATTTTGACTGAAATTTTTCGATACGTTCTATCTTTCCAGCAATGCATTTTGGTGTTTCTTGGGCAAAAACTAACGTTGATGTAAATAAGAGAAACAAAATACTCAATGTTTTCATTTTTATAATTTGATTTTGAATGGTTGCCTTTTTATTGTAAGTGTTTTGGTTTTAGTTTTTGGTCTGCACTTTCAATAATTTCAAAAATACGTTTTTGTCTTGTCTCTGTTGTTTTAGCAAACACAAGCCACGATAAAATTATTTTTCTTACAGATTTACTTAAACTCAAAAAGAAATCTTTTGCATTGGGTTTGTCAGCAAATGCTGTTTCCAAGTCTGTTGGAATTATTAATTCTTCCACTTCGTCCAAAATGGTCCAAGAGCCATTTTGTTTGGCAATTTCAATGCTTCTAAATCCAGCTTCGGTCATTAAGCCTTGTTCCATCAGTTTTTCTATTTTATCCTTATTGATTTTTGACCAAGTGCTTTTCTGTTTGCGTTTGCTGAAAAACTGATGCGCTGTTACTTCGTCTATTTTTATCTTTTTACTATCTATCCACCCAAAGCATAAAGCAACATCCACGGCTTCACTCCAAGTAATTGATTTTATCTCTGATTTTTTGTTATAAAAAACAAGCCACACAGCCTGTTTTGAATGGTGATTTATTTCTAACCATTTTCTCCAAGCAGTTTGGTTTTTTGGATAAAATATGTCTATTTCTTTTTTCTCCATTTTTGTTTTATTAGAGTACCTAAAATTCTAGTTTAAGTATTGTAAAAAATCCTTTTAATTCAATCAATGTGGTAGCTAATTGAATACCGTGTTTTATAATAAAAGAGAATGTGAACATCCATATAAATGGTGAAAATCTCATTAGTTTTGTATGTGTTTTGTCTGTAACCTTCGTGCCGGCTCGATTGAATGGCAAATGTACAACTTAAATTTAAATCACATCAATCATAAAAATCAAATATATCATAGTTAAGACAGAAAGTACATTCAATAAAGCAATTCAAGCACTGACAATACCTTTGGATGTCTAGGTGCCGACGTATAAAGATATAGCGCTTCGCTAAATCAAATACTAAAATATTTAGCACATAGGAAATCACAGCGCCAAGCCCCAATAAAATGATGGTATTTTAGTATTAATATTATTTGCAAACATCTCCGAAACTACACATTATAATTTGTTTGGCAGTGCGGTATTAAGAGTATTTTTTTAATTATCTTTTTTGTGATTTGTTGTTTGGATAGAGTAAGTATGGTATTTTTAAAAGTATTGGAGACACAATATTTGCATTATTTACCAACTGATAAAACTACCTATATTTGTATTTTTGGTTGGTAAATAGGGGCTGCTGAAAAAGTCAGCTGTTATTTTTGGTTATTAGTTTAACGGACACAATCGTTCAAAAAACAAGCAATAGTGAACCTAGCTGATTTAAGTTTAAATCAGTGCCTTCATTTTTGAGTGATTTCGCATCACTCAAATGCAGCTATGCTGCACCATTCAGTTACCTTTTTTTGAACTAGCGTTTTTTGGTTACTTTTTTTGGCAATGCAAAAGTAACTGCCACCTGCATAAGGCAAAAGCAAACCCAAGGTACACGACTTTTGGACAAAATCAATTAAAAGGTTCGCATTTAATTTGTTTATTATAGACATATTTTGTTATTTATCAATTGGTTATACCATAGTTAGCAAGCCCTAAATAGCTTGTATATCCGTGAAGTCATCGATGTACGTAGGTATGTTTAGCTTAAAACATCAACGTTTTACTTTGTAATCAGTTAGTGTTCGTTTGCAGCACGTCCGTGTTCTAAAGTTTCCTTGAGACGTTATTTAGTGATGCTTGAATGGTGTAAAGAAACGTTTACTCGTATATAAATAATGTTTAAACGTTGCAAAGTTATCTTTACTCATTTGTTTGCACCACTTAAGTGTAGCAAAGAAATCTTTACTTGTTCTTTTGTAATACTTGAAGGTTACTTTGTAACCTTTAAGCAAAACATCTTAATCCAGATGGATATAGTATAAATTGATGTAAATATTTTCTGTATCGATGTGGATTCAGAAAATATTGATGTAGATTCAGAAAGTTTTGATGTGAATATTTAAAATATTGATTTGGATGTTTAAAATATTCAGTTGGATATATAGTATTTTCAGCTGAATTTCTAATATTTGTATATTTAAAAAATGCATTTGAATACATTCTTTATTGACATTAATTTCTAAAATATTGAATATTGAGGTCAATAAAGTTTGTCCTAGCGTAGTAATAAAGTCAAATTTTGACTGTTTTTTATGTATCGTAAGGTCAGTGAAAACTTTTACAAATATAAATCTTTATTTTGATTAATGTTTTTTTTCATCTCTTTTTTTAAAATCAGTTGATCAAGCACAATTTACAAATCCATAAAATCAATCTTATGAAAAACATAGAGCCATGATGCTGCACTTTGGCAAACATTCTCCTGAATACGTGAGTTATGTGTGATCATCTGAATATGCCCAACTGATGACTTAGGAAAGAAGGGAGGATGAAAAGCTGAACAGAGATACCTACATTCTAGCAAAAAAGCAGATTGGCGAAATATTTAAAGTGCCGTGGGAGGGATGTTAGATAAGTGGAATCAAATGATTTTAGATTTTTGTAAATTTATTGTCTATATACTACCTTCGGGTTCATCGCGTTGAAGTATTAAAACGTAGCCGCACCTTGTTATTTTGATGCCATCAGCTAGTCTGAAGGCTTTAATTGATTCAAATTTGACTTACATATTTTGGTATGAAATAGGAAATTCATTATTGATATTTTAGGTTATATATAAAAGTGCATCATATTTTTTTGATTAGCACATTTATTGCCAATTCCAATTATTTAGAACTTTGTCAATTATTAGGCTGTTAATTTTTATCTTTGTGGTTTTAATCGTTTACAAAGTATGCAAATAGAAAATAAAGTAAACAAGGATTTAATCCTTAGAGAAAAACTAGCATTGCAACGTACAGTACTTGCCAATCAAAGTACCTTTTTGTCTTTTTTACGTACGTCTATGTACTTCCTAATAGCTGGTCTGACCATCCAAAATCTTTTCACAGCGGGCAATTATATCATTTTTGAAGTGATACTTTTTATCATTTCAGGTGTTCTTTTGGTCTTAGGTATTGTAAATTATTTTATAAATAGAAAAGTGATATTCAAAAGTGAAATTCATGTTGGTGATTTTAAGACTGAGTATTTGGGTCGGGACTAAAGATATATAAGTAGAAGTTAAAATATAAAAAGAAAAGTATGCAAGATTTTTGGAACGAAAAATATCAAGATACTCAATATATTTATGGGAAAGAGCCAAATTCTTTTTTTAAAGAGTATCTAAAGTCCTTCAATAGGAAGTTGAAAGTGCTATTACCATGTGATGGTGAAGGTAGAAATGCAGTTTTTGCAGCATCTTTAGGACATGAAGTGACAGCTTTTGATTATAGTGCAAGTGGTAGAGAAAAAGCTTTGAAACTTGCCGAAACATCCAATGTAAATATAGATTATTACTTATCTGATGCGTTGGATTTTGATTATGGCAGCAAAGATTTTGACTTGATTGTTTTTGTGTTTGCTCACTTTCCATCTGATGTTAGAAGCATGATACATCGTAGTGCAGCCCAAGCACTTAAGCCTGGAGGGACAGTCATTTTAGAAGCATTTAGACCTGAACAATTGAAGAACACTTCAGGTGGGCCCAAAAATCCAAACATGCTTTATACGGATGTACTTTGCTGAAGATTTTGATGTGCTTGAAATACAATTGCTTGAAAATGCAGAGGTGACGCTGGATGAAGGGCCACTACACCAAGGCAAAGCAGATGTGATTCGTCTAGTGGCTGTACGGACATAATCATCCAGATATTTGACTGGAATTTTGATTGCAGACTGAATAGTATTTTAGGTGAGATGGTATTTGGATTTACATCATGAATAAGCAAGAACATCTTTCTGAAAAATAAAAATATTTGCATTCAAAAATATAATTTTATTTACCTTTGCACTTATTACTTATCACAAAATATATATCAATAAAATGAGTATCAATCCAACAAAAATGGTGTCAGCAAAAGTGCAGGCTATGGAAGAGTCAGCCACTATCCGTATGGCTCAAAAGCTAGGGACTTAGCTGCCAAAGGTGTGAATGTAATTAGTTTAGCTTGGGTGAGCCTGATTTTGATACGCCAGAATTTATCAAAGAAGCTGCTTTATGTAGCCCTTAAAAAGGCAATACTAAATACACTCCAGTACCAGGAGCCATGGATTTACGTAATGCAATTTGCGATAAGTTTAGAGTTGAAAATAAACTTGAATTTAAAACTTCTCAAATAGTAGTCTCTAACGGTGCCAAACAAAGCATTGCCAATATTTGTTTGGCATTACTCGACGAAGGAGATGAAGCTATCATTCTCGCACCATATTGGGTTTCTTATGTGGAGATTGTCAAATTTGCAGGAGGGCATCCAGTGGTGGTCAGTGCTGGCATAGAAGATGATTTTAAAGTGAAAGCTGACCAAATAAAAGATGCAATCACGCCGAGGACAAAATTATTGATATTTTCATCGCCCTGTAATCCAACAGGTTCTGTATATACTTATGATGAATTGGAAGCTATTGCTCAAGTAATTTCTGCCAATGGCAATATATTGGTGATATCAGATGAAATATATGAATACATTAATTTTACAGGTGTACATGCGAGTATAGGAGCGTTTGAAGGTATGAAAGATTGCACAGCCACGGTCAATGGATTTTCCAAAGGGTTTTCAATGACAGGTTGGAGGCTGGGATATATGGGAGGCCCGCAATGGTTGGCAGATGCATGCAATAAAGTACAAGGACAGATCACATCAGGCGCAGCATCATTTAGCCAAGAAGCCGCTGCAGTTGCATTAAGAGCCAATAGATCAGAAGCTATGGCAATGCGAGAAGCATTCCTTCGACGCAGAGAGTTGGTAGTTTCGATGCTTAAAGAAGTACCAGGTCTAAAGGTCAATCATCCTCAGGAGCATTTTTGTGTTTCCAGACGTAAGCCATTATTTTGGTACGTCCAATGGCAATGTGAGTATCAATAATGCCGATGATTTTGCGAAGCGATGTTGACAGAGCGCATGTTGGAACTGTTTCGAGCAGCTTTGGCAATGATCAATGTGTCAGACTTTCTTTACGCTGCTTCAGACGAGGACTTGATAGAAGCAGTGGTAAGAATAAAAATTGTCTCAAAGAATTCAAATAGAGGCTATTAACAAATTTATATACTGCATCTGTCAAAATTATTGTCAATAGCGAAAAATAATTAGGCATAACCAGTAAATGGCTTTTTTTATTTGGTAATTGCAAGTACTAATTTATTTGCAACATCATTTTTTATGTAATATTTGTAAACAATTTGTTAAATATTTTTTTGTAATTGAAATAATTATCGTAATTTTCAGATTCAACACCAATATTTAATAACAATTAAATCTTAACATTATGGAACATCACATTTGATGAATTAAGAAAATCAAACATGCACTACCAACTGGTAGCGTAAGCAGAATCGCATCAGAATTAAATGAGAAGAGCAGACGGTAAGAAATTATTTCGGCGCTAAAATATGAAAATGGTCAAGTTGTAGGATGTCATATTGAGCCAGGACCAGAAGGCGGCATCGTTCACCTAGACGACGACGATATTTTTAAAGCAGCTAAGGATATTGGCAGAAACTCAACATATCGGAGTTTAAGGTAAAGATTAAAGAGGATTTTCCACTTCGAAAACCCTTTTAATTACTCTGCGACTTTCACTTAGACTCCAAACTGGGTAAGGTGGTGATTTCAGATGTTTGTAAAACATATTATTCCACTCTTCTAATGCTCAGTTTCCGAATGAAAAAGATTCTTTACCATCGAAAGCTGCAGCTCCTTCTTTTTGAACTCTCTTTAAAAATCTATCAATTGTGTTTTTTTCTTAGTTAAAATTTCATCATCTTTGATTATAAAATCTGGCAGTGCCAGTATTCTTTTATATGGAATTTCATTGGTGACAGTATTTTTAAATTTCTTTAATACCCAAGCCATTAAAAGTTGGGCCTTTGAAATTTTGTGGTTCATACACATATCACCATATTCACAGCAATGGGCTAACATCTGTGAAACCGACATTTTACCCAAAGTGGTTTTGCTCTGGGTGTGAGTTTTTTATTCTTTCTATAATTGATGAAGTAACTTCTTGGGAGAAAATATTGGTAATGCCATATCAGAATAGATTATTTTGGATTTTGAATTTTATCAGTGCAAAAGTAAAAAAATATGCTGCTGTAAGTAGAGATTATCAGGTAAATCTTTTTGCTATCAGATGGTCAGCATTCAATTGCATAGTCCCATAAATTGCCGTATAAATCTTTAAAAACTGCTACGATGCCATAATCCATCGTTTTGGGTTGTCTGACTATTTCAATACCTGATGCCACCATTTCATTATAATCTCTCCAAAAATCATCTGTGTTTAAAAATAGAAATACCTTCCTCCAGTTTGTTCCTATAAAACTTTCTTGTTCACCCTTTGATGCTTTGTAATAGGATGGCAGTTCCTTGAGAATTGGGGTGGTGCAATCACTACCCATCTTTATTTTGTCTTGGTTGAAATATAGCCTTCCAATAATTAGTGTACTTTGGGAGTAGTTCCCAATGGCTTCATCATAATCAATATGCACTACAAGTGCTATATGACCGGTAGACCGCTTCATTTTCAATCTTTTTTGTTTTTAGAATACTCTGCTCACTTTCACTTGTCTTTGTAGCATTAGGCTCAATATTTAAGAATTATACTAACAAAGGTATTTTTATATCTCTAAAAGCATCTTAAAAACTCAAAGAAAATTATATAAAGCTAATACTTGAAGCAGCTAATACTCTTATCTCGAATTTCCTGACTTCTTTAAACAAGTAGCAAGCTAAAATCAAACTATTTCTGTGAGAGTTATATTCATAGCTAATGCCTGTATTTCACATTTTGGCCTGATACAAATCCTAAATTTGGAGTAAATTTTGGGGACTTATTTTGTGGTATTATAATGGTGTAAAAATGTTTTTTATTATTATAGCCCTTAAAAATAATAGGGTGTTGAGGTAAAATTATAGATATATCTTTTGGAATTACCCTATTAATATTTACTTTTATGTCATTAATTTTTAAATCTTCAAAATATTAATTAAATGGCCTTTATTAGAAATGAAGCTCTTAAGTCAACATTGACAGAAAACCTGTGACTATCATCGAGCCTGTAGTTAAGAAGATCTGGAATTATTTCCGCACATCGTTTTGTTAAAGGTAGTGAATCATTTGCATACTAAAGGCGCGTAGAATGCTGCGTGTATGATGCCACTAATCATTGTAAAGGTAAAATAGACTCAGCAGCCGAGACAAGTAGCCGTGGGGATGAAATTTTGGGCTATTTTCGTAGTTGCAACGTACACTATACACACTGGTTTCAGCTTTGACAGTAGGTATTGCTGAAAAGCACGACGATTTTTTTGAGCCTAAAGGTGATGGTATTGTAGTAGATAAATTGATGGAGGCCAGTATCAGGCCGCCAAGCAAGAGCCTGATGCATCTAGTTTTCTATGGAGGTATTAGAAATACCTTTAAGCACGTGTATATACTGCTTGGGATCCCATGATCTCCAGATCCATTATGGGCACAACATTAAGGTATTCCTTCTACTTATTTTGTGTCACACAGGAGAGGCATTGGACAATAAAGCACCTTTGTTGAGAGCTTTGAAAAGAGTAGATCAGTCTGTTACGATGTGGCAAGATATTTTGATAAAAGTGTCAATAAAGTAATAGCAACACTTATTGGGAACAAGAGAGTATTTTGTAGATAGTGCATTGGCAGCATCGAGACTTGACTTAATGATGGTGGGAAGACTTTTATTAGGAAGTAAGTAACTAAAGGTCACCACTTGGAACATCATTGTTTCGACTCTATAACCGAGAGTGGCTTTGGCCCATATGCGAGATTTGAAACAGAAAGTATTAAGTTAGGCATACAAGTTAAAACTAGACACAATGAAGTATCGCCTAATCAGTTTGAGTTGGCACCTCTATTTGAAGAGGCCAATTTGGCTTTAGATCACAATTTTTTGTTGATGGATGTGATGAGTGAAATTACTGCAAGGACACTATTTTAAAGTATTATTTCACGGTAAGCCATTCGGTGTAAATGGTTCTGGCAAACATGGAACAACTGGTCTTGGCTACCGATACGGGAGTAAATTTATTTGGACCCAGGTAAGTACTCAAAGAGTAATCTTCAGTTTTTTGACCTTGTTAATATTACAATAGAGGCTGTACATGATTATTCAGATTTGTTGCAGAGCATCGGATTGCATCTACCAATGATCAACACAGGGGAGGGCTAATGAAGCACCACCAGCTATCATTTCTGTTTTTATTGCGCACTCCCGACAGAAGTGTTGGATGAAATAGAGCATGTGTCGGATGGAAGCCCTATGAAAAACAGAATTAAACTTCAATGTAGGGGTAAAATTTCGAAATTTTGTTAAGATAACAATTGATCAGGCAGGACTTCTCCGTTTGCTTCAACGGGCAATAAATTTGAATTCAGAGCCGTGGGTTCTTCTGCCAATTGTGCCAAAGCGATGACTATATTAAATATGATCGTATGGTCTCAGTTGCGCAAGTTTAAAGTTCAAGTAGATGCTCTCATTGAAAATGGTATGAAAAAAAAAAAAAAAAAAAAAAAAAAAAAAAAAAAAAAAAAAAAAAAAGATGCCCTTTTAATGTAAAGCCATGAGAATTGGATTAAGGCTTCCAAAAAAAAATTACCATAGATTTGAAGGGGATGGATATAGTGATGATTGGGTCAAAGAAGCTGGAAAAGAGAGGTTAAACACCCCCAAAACCACACCAGAAGCGCTCAAAGCACAGGTTTCAAATGAGACTTTTACCTTGTTCGAAAAGCATGGTATCATGAATAAAGTAGAAGTAGAAGCTCGATATGAAATTGAACTCGAAGAATACATTAAAAAGATTCAAATCGAGGGAAGGATTTTGGGAGATATAGCAAGAAATCATGTCATTGGCCCTACTGCTACTTATCAGGACAAAATTGATAGAAAATGTTCAAGGTTTGTTAACATTTTTGTAATGAATATACAAAGTTTGCTTCGGAACAAGTGAGTCTTATCAAGGAAATTTCTAGGTCATATTGGTTCTATAATGTCCAACGTAGAAAGATGACTGAGGAGCGTAAAAACAGTTAATAAATATTAGAAAACATGCAGACAAACGAGCAGACGTATATTGTCACAATGTAAAACCACTTTTTGATGACATCAGATATGCATGCGATAAGTTGGAATTCAATGATAGATGATGAGTTGTGGCCATTGACAAAATACAGGAGAATTATTGTTTACAAGATAATTCCTTTTGGAACTTAAAGGACCTTTCTTTAGTTGTTAAATGAAGTTGGCGGTCCTTTTTTGCACTCCAACCAAAATCAGGTACTTCGAACTTGCAAAAAGGCAGTTTTTTCTAAAATTGTACATTTCAGCTTTATCCAAAGACAAAGTTAAGGAAGAAGGCTGGATCATCCAATTTCAATAACAGTGCCATTGAAATCAACAATCATGGAATTGCCAGGAGCACGATAAAACTATTTTCATCCATTCCAGTGAAAAACACCTGATTACAAGGCATTGGTTTTCGATGGCACGAGCGTTATGAGCAGGATTTCCAATGATTTACCTGGCGACAGCCAGTTAGCACTATAGATGATAATGTCGTGGAAATTTATTGGTAAACGAAAGATAAGGAAAACCTTAAGTCATAACAAATAAGCAAAATCTGCCATTTGTTTATTTCAAAATACAGCTTTTATTGCCAGATTGATAGACTTTCTTTTCACCAAGTAAAGTAAAAGGTGTATTTTGTCATAATGATGAATTAATCCAGATG
>JADKCC010000034.1 GCA_016714785.1 Saprospiraceae bacterium | reverse complement strand
TATCAAGTTCTTACCATCAAGATTTGGTATCAAATAAGTGCCATCTGATTTTGAGATATACGAGTTAATATAATTTCCATTAGTAATTCGAAATTTTATATACGGGCTTCTAAAATCAATACTATCACATCCATTTATATTTCCATCAAAAATTGATACTCCTTTAACTCTAAAAATCGAATTTACAATTTCAAAATTATAATCAAAGCCTAATTGTCGTAAGTCATTAAAATTATAATTTCGCCTGTTGCCAGCAGCATCTACAATACCTACATTAATATTTGCGAACCCAACTGGCATACCCAAGGAAACAGGATAGAAACTCCCATACACCATTATTTGCAGTTCCCGAAACTAGAGAAGCTCCTCCAAAATAAGTTGTACCATTTGGAAAAACTGCAGTCGTAGTAACTGTACCTTGAATACCAGTAATATCATCGGACAAGGACATAACAACACTAACAACTTGTGATGAATCACTTACATCCACTACTTTTGGGTTTATGGAAATGGCTAGTAATATGGGAGGAATTGTGTCTTTTGTTTTGTTATTAACAATTTCAAAGCCAGAATCAAAACCTAAATTTTGTAAGTCTTGAAAATTATAATTACGCCTGTTACCAACAGCATCTACAATACCAACATTAATATTTGCGAATCCAACTGGCATTCCAAAGGATACAGGAATAGAAGCGCTCCATACACCACTATTTGAAGTTCCTGAAACTAGAGAAGCACCGCCAAAGTAAGTTGTACCATTTGGAAAAACAGCAGTCGTAGTAACTGTACCTTGAATACCACTTATATCATCGGACAAGGACATAACAGCACTTACAATTTGCGATGAATCACTTACATCTACTACAGTTGGATTTATGGTAATACCTAATAATGAAGGAGGAATGGTATCTTGTATATTGGTATTAATAATTTCAAAGCCAAAATCAAAACCCAAATTTTGTAAATCTTGAAAATTATAATTACGCCAGTTACCAACAGCATCTACAATACCAACATTAATGTTTGCGAATCCAACTGGCATTCCCAAGGAGACAGGAATAGAAGCGCTCCATACACCATTATTTGCAGTTCCCGAAACTAGAGAAGCTCCTCCAAAATAAATTGTACCATTTGGAAAAAGCAGTCGTAGTAACTGTACCTTGAATACCACTTATATCATCGACAAGGACATAACAACACTTACAACTCGATGAATCACTTACATCTACTACAGTTGGATTTATAGTAAGAGCGTTTAATGAAGGAGGAATTGTATCTTGTGAATATGAAAATGATGTGATGACCAACATGATTAAAAAAACTGCTATATATCTCATTTTTATTTTTATTTTTAATTGACTATACACTAAACGATTCAACTATTAAACCACTAAAACTAAATCTTCACAAACTTAACAAGACCAATATTCTCTCCACTCCTCAATCTAACAAAATAACTCCCACTTTCCAGTCCACTTACATCTATAGACTGACTATCCAAAGAAACTGATCTCAAAATCCTTCCAGAAATGTCGTAGATCTCTGCTTTACTCCAGTTTTCATCTGTATCAAGGTACAAGATGTCAGTAACGGGATTAGGATAAATCTTAACCTCTTTGGTGATATCTTTGGTGAATGCTGGCAAAGCTACAGTCGTATGCGTTTCATTGGTTCGGATCGGAAAGTTATAATCAAAATAGATGTCTGCGAGGTTTTTTAGTGAGTCACCCAGTACTAAACTCGGTAAGGTCTTGATCTTGAAAGCGATGTAACCATCATTATTTGCATCGTCGAAAGGTAGTTGTATGTTTTCAAAGATGAACTCTACTTTGTTACCTTCTATACGCGTATAAACTTCATGGCTGGCATCTGTGATTTTCAGCGTGCTCACATCGAAGGTTTTGGTATCGATGATATCTTTGACTACCACATTTTCAGCGGCATAGTTGCCTGTATTTTCAAAGCGGATGAGATAGTCCACGTACTCGCCTACCATATCTGGTTTTACACGATCGCCCTGGAGACATGTTTTGTCATTCGGGTCGTAAGAACCCACTACCGTATTCTCGAGTGTGAAGATATTGTCAAGAATCGATGCTGTGAAATATAGCTTATCTCCTGCATTGACGGCCGGTGTATCAGTTGGTCTGTTGACTTTGAGCGTTACAGTGATTTCTCTTTTTTCGAAAGGTAATAAATTATTAAAATTCCACTTAACGATACCATCGGCAATCTGATCTGCTGTCTGAGTTGCTGAGATATAATCCAATAATGTCTCATCATAGGTAAAATTGAGCGTACCGCTTTCTATTTGATTGCCTACATTCTCCCATACGATTTTGTATTTGGTATCAAATCCTGGTCTCGCTGGTGGCGTGAGTGGGATTACGGTGATGTTGGTTTGTCGGAAGATGCCTTTGGGTGTGATGCAGAAGTCTTGGGTGATGGTGTCGGATGTGGATGGGAAAGTGACCGTGTAAGATGCTGGTGTAACTTCGAAATGACTTGGATGTTCGAGGATTGGGGTGATGGTGTGGGTGCCTTCTTGGACTGGAATACTATAATTTCCAGTAATATTTGATATCGTTAAACCGGATATGTTTTCGTTTGAAATATTGTATTTAATATTTGGCACTTTAATATCCTGAGTGTCACATCCATTGTTATTTTTATCATATTTGTTTTCACCATTTAGTATATAAAAATTACCGCCTGGTGTGAAGGAACAATAGGAATTTACTTCACAGTTTTGTCCGTTCCAAATGGCCAAATTTTTTATTTCTTCGATTCTTTCTTCATTACAACAGATATATTTTAAATTTGCATTATATTCAAAAGATATATAATTATCACTTTAGTGCTTTTTATATCTAATGAAGCGAGTTGATTATCAAGCAAGATAAGTTTTTCAAATGTACCAACTTGTACATTTAATGAAGTCAGTTGATTTGTATAGCAATATAGGGATTCCAAATTTATCAATCCTTGTACATCCAATGAAGTCAGTTGGTTTGAATTACAATCTAAGCCTTTCAAATTTATCAATCCCTGCACATCCAATGAAGTGAGTTGATTATCAAAGCAAGATAAGCCTTTCAAATTTATCAATCCCTGCACATCCAATGAAGTGAGTTGGTTATTAAAACAATTTAAGGTTTCCAAATTTATCAATACTTGCACATCCAATGAGTCAGTTGGTTACTACCGCAATCTAGGGATTCTAAATTTATCAATCCTTGCACATCCAATGAAGTGAGTTGGTTATTTCCGCATTCTAAGGTTTCCAAATTTATCAATCCTTTTACACCCAATGAAGTCAGTTGGTTATTTCCGCAATATAGGGTTTCCAATTTTTTAAATCCCTGTACACCCAATGAAGTCAGTTGGTTATTAAAACAAATTAAGGTTTCCAAATTTATCAATCCTTGTACATCTAATGAAGTCATTTGATTAAAACTACAGTTTAGATATCTCAAATTTGTCAATTCTTGTAGTTCAATGGTAGTTGTTTTTTTACAACTATGGTTTTTCAAATTTATCAAACCTTGTACATCCAATGAAGTCAGTTGATTAGCAAAGCAAGACAACCAAGTTAAGTTAATAAATTTCTCAATACCATCCAAACTGAAATTGAATTTGTAGTCATTTAAATCTATTCGCTTCACTTCACTAACATCTATCTCCCCATCATTATTCAAATCAGCATCAATGTCACCAACACCATCACTCACTTGTATCCACACACTTAGTATTCACTAATGCATTTTTAAAATTAGGATCAGGAAAATTTATAATCTGGCTATAGCCAACAAAGCAAAAAGCCAAAAAATAAAACAATAATACACTTCTCATATCTAAACATTAAACGATTCAACAACTTGCCTGACTCCGAAGGCAGGCAGGTAAACAATAAACTAAATCTTCACAAACTTAACAACTCCTACTTTCTCTCCATGTTTTAATCTGATAAAATACGTGCCACTTTCTAGTCCACTCACATCTATAGTCAAACCATCCAAGGACACAGACCTCATAATCCTTCCAGATATGTCATAGATTTCTGCTTTGGTCCAGTTTTCGTTTGTATCTAGATATAAGATGTCAGAAACGGGGTTTAGGATAAATGTTAACTTCTGTGGTAATATCTTTGGTAAAACTGGGCAAGCTACGGTCGTCTGTGCTTCATTGGTACGGATCGGGAAGTTATAATCGAAGTAGATATCCGCTAGTTTTTGAGTGAGTCACCAAGGACTAAAGTTGGTAAGGTCTTGATTTTGAAGGCGATGTAGCCATCATTATTGGCATCATCGAATGGTAGTTGTATGTTTTCAAAGATGAATTCTACTTTATTTCCTTCAATACGGGTATATACTTCGTGGCTGGCATCAGTGATTTGTAGTGTCGATACATCAAATCTTTTGGTATCGATGATGTCTTTGACGACTACATTTTCTGCGGCGTAGTTGCCTGTATTTTCAAAGCGGATGAGATAGTCCACGTACTTGCCGATCATGTCGGGATGTACGCGATCGCCTTGGAGACATGTTTTGTCATTCGGGTCGTAAGAGCCGACGACGGTATTTTCGAGTGTGAAGATATTGTCCAGGATAGATGCCGTAAGATATAGTTTATCTCCTGCATTGACAGCAGGTGTATCTGTAGGTCGGTTGACTTTGAGTGTGACGGTGATTTCTCTTTTTTCGAAGGGTAGGAGATTGGTAAAATTCCACTTGACGATGCCATCTGCTACTTGATCTGCCGTATGAGTTGCAGAGATATAATCCAATAATGTCTCATCATATGTAAAATTGAGCGTACCGCTTTCTATCTGATTGCCTACATTTTCCCATATGATTTTGTATTTCGCATCAAATCCTGGTCTGGCAGGTGGTGTGAGCGGTATGACGGTAATGTTGGTTTGTCGGAAGATACCTTTGGATGTAATGCAG
This sequence comes from Saprospiraceae bacterium, assembly GCA_016714785.1. GTDB lineage: Bacteria > Bacteroidota > Bacteroidia > Chitinophagales > Saprospiraceae > OLB9. The sequence continues at coordinate 78,642 of JADKCC010000034.1, read as the reverse complement.
AAGTTTTGGGTGATGGTGTCACCTTTCTTGATATCTAATTTGTGATATTCGCGGAGTAAAAATAAACCCTTGATTTTCCCGTTTTGGGAATCGTATGTATACCTAAATTTAATGGAATTTCATATTTTCATTTCCAGCAAATAAATAAGTACCTGTTTTGAAGGTCCAAAATATCAAATTTTGCAAATTGTAGAGATTTTTTTATCTTCATCATCGAACCATTGTTTTTGACATCCAACTTAACATTTCCTTTTAAACACCAAAATCAATAAAAGGATCAAAGTGCAATAAGTTTAGTTAATTTTGAATTTATGATTTAATAACTCTTTTTAAGCTACTCTTGATTTACTCGAAAGATATTTTTAAGCGAATAGAGTTTAAACTAAATTTGACAAAGTTATTAAATAATTTAAGTATTTGTTATTTCCGAAATTAAGCTAATCTAGGTTCAAGTGTGTTAACCGAATTTGTACATAAAGTAGAAATTTTAGGTAAATTTGATAAAGCCAAATAGTTAATGCTTTATAGCCACAATTGAAACTTGATAATGAAGGTAAGTCTATTAATTTCAAAGTAATTGCTTAGTTGAACCATTCAAATTCAGTTAAACTTGGTAAATTGATATTAATAGTTAAAAGTTTAAAGCTTTGCTTGTCATTGCAATAAAAAAATTTTTTAATTTCTAAATTTTTAAATCAACGGAAACTCAAAGCAGGTAGCTAGAAAACGCATATAAACTAAACAAATTTTCTTAAATCTCATAGTCTTTAAAGAAATATCACCTTCAAATGTTGTTAACCAAATCTCTACGAATTAAATAAGACGGTAAGTCTTTCATCGAAACAGAGATGTAGCCTGTATTATTATCATTTAATTCTAACAATTTAGGTAAATTTCTTAGTTTTAAAAATTTTAAAGAATCATTTGAATTAATGAAGATAGTTTAGGCAGACGACAAAGTCAGTTCAATTTCAATATTATCTATATCTAAATATATAATGACAAATTAACCAATTATAACTAATTATTTAAAGAAAGTGTATGTCAAAAACTGTTTTCATAACATTATATTCATGATAATAAGGGCAAATCTAGAACTTCAATTTTTTAATTTATATGAACAATCAACAGCAAAAAGCTTAGATAAATTTTAAAGTTTTTATTTTTTAGATTATAAGTTTGATCTAGTGTTATGTTAGATAATGAATAAGCGTTTTAATTCTAAGAAATTAGCCAGTTTTTAAAAAAGAATGTTGTTAATTTCGGTAATTTAGGTACTTAATGTTTTTAACGTTCTTTACTATTACAATCTATTCAGGGAATCAAAATCCTTCAATTCTAATGAAATAAGACCTGTTGATGAGCAATTTAAAGTAGACAGTTTTGGCAAGTTTACTAATGTCAAATTTTGTAATGAATCATTGTTGGAGCAAACTAAACTAGTTAAAGATAATAGATCTTTAATGGTTAATGAAGTTAAACCTTCTAAACTTATAATATTTTGGTTATCAACATTCAATCTTTTGACCTTTAACACCTCACTAACATCAATCTCCCCATCATTATTCAAATCAGCATCTCCATCAATACTACCATTTCCATCCGTATCCACACACTTCGTATTCACCAAAGCATTCTTAAAATTCGGGTCTGGAAAATCAATAATCTGACCACTTGCCACACCACAAAACACCAAAAACAAAAGGATTAAAACGTTTTTCATATCAATATTTTTAAATCTTCACAAACTTAACCACTCCCACTCTATCCCCATCCTTCAATCTAACAAAATAAGTCCCACTTTCTAATCTACTCACATCAATAGAATGATCATCCAAAGATATTGATCTAATAATCCTTCCTGCGATATCAAATATCTCAGCTTTGGACCAGTTGTCATTATTGTCAAGATATAAAATGTCAGAAACTGGATTTGGATAGATGTTAACTTCCGTGGTGATATCTTTGGTAAAAACTGGCAAAGCTACTGTCGTCTGTGCTTCATTGGTACGGATCGGAAAATTATAATCAAAATAGATGTCTGCTAGATTTTTGAACGAGTCGCCAAGGACTAAACTTGGTAAGGTCTTGATTTTGAAGGCGATGTAGCCATCATTATTGGCATCGTCGAAAGGTAGTTGAATATTTTCAAAGATGAACTCTACTTTATTGCCTTCGATACGGGTATATACTTCGTGGCTGGCATCGGTGATTTGTAGCGAGCTGACATCAAAGGTTTTGGTATCGATGATGTCTTTGATCACCACATTTTCTGCGGCGTAGTTACCTGTGTTTTCGAAGCGGATGAGATAGTCCACGTACTTACCGACCATATCAGGTTTTACCCGATCGCCTTGGAGACAGGTTTTGTCATTCGGGTCGTATGAACCCACGACGGTATTCTCGAGTGTGAAGATGTTGTCCAGGATAGATGCTGTGAGATATAACTTATCGCCTGCATTAACAGCAGGTGTATCTGTAGGCCTATTGACTTTGAGTGTTACGGTGATTTCTCTTTTTTCGAAGGGAAGCAGATTACTAAAATTCCATTTTATGATGCCGTCCGCTACTTGATCTGCTGTCTGGGTAGCCGAGATATAATCCAATAATGTCTCATCATAAGTAAAATTGAGTGTACCACTTTCTATTTGATTGCCAGCATTTTCCCATACGATCTTGTACTTGGCATCGAAGCCTGGTCTGGCTGGTGGTGTGAGCGGGATGATAGTGATATTGGTTTGATGTAAAATACCTTTGGGTGTGATGCAGAAGTCTTGGGTGATGCTGTCGGAGGTATTTGGGAAAGTGATAGTATATGATGAAGGTGTCACTTCGAAATGGTCTGGATGTTGTAGGATTGGTGTAATGATGTGGGTGCCCTCTTGGACAGGAATGGAGTAATTTCCGGTGGAGTTTGATACAAAACTTCCCGAAATATTTCCGTTTGTAATATTATATTTAAAATTTGGTAGTTTAATGTCTTGTGTATCGCATCCGTTGCCATTTATATCATACTTGTTTTGTCCTTCAATTGAGTAAAAGGTTCCGCCAGAGTGAAGGTGCAATATGAGTTTACTTCGCAGTTTTGTCCATTTAATAATGTTTTAGTTTTTATATCCTTTATTTGATCTTCATTACAGCAAATATAATTTAAACTTGGGTTGTTATTAAAAAATAGATCTGCAACCTTCGCTCCTTTAATATTTAATATTGTCAATTGATTTTGATCGCAATATAAAACTCTCAAATTTGACAATCCTTCAACATCTATTGAAGTAAGTTCATTATTCCTACAAAATATCCAATACAATTTTTTTAATCCTTTTAAATTTAACGAAGTTAACTTGTTTTGTTCACAATACAAAATCCTCATATTGGTCAATCCAAGAAGGTCTAAGGAAGTCAATTGATTTTGAGAACAACTTATTTTATTCATACGTGTTAAGCCATTTAGATTTAGAGTTTTCAATTGATTTCCATCACAATTCAAATCATACAAATCATTCAACCCTTGTAAGTTTAAAGATTTTAAATTGTTTTTATTACATTCCAAAACTGCTAATTTAGGAAAGTATTGAATTTCTAATGCCGATAATTGATTTTCTCCTATATATAATTGCTCTAATTTTGGTATCGATTTAGAATCAAAGATTGTTAATTTATTTTTACCACAATGTACAAGTCTTAAATTTAATAATCCATCAAGATTTATTGAAGCTAATTGATTTTCACTAAAAGCTAATGTTTCTAAATTAATCAATGCTTGGATATCTAAGGATTTAAGTTGGTTATTTGAACAAGATAGGTCTTCCAGATTCATCAATCCTTGCAGATCTAATGAAGTAATTTGGTTATTATCACAACCCAAAGTACTCAAATTTTTCAATCCTTGCACACTTAAATATGTAAGATTATTATCATTACAATAAAGTTTTTTTAAATTTTCTAAGCTTTGTACATCTAAATAATTGATCTTATTCATGCTACATATTAACTCTTCCAAATAAATCATTCCTTTTAAATCCAAGGATGTTAGTTTATTATCTTTACAATTTAAAAAATTTAAGCCCATGTTGAAATCTAAGGATGTAAGTTGGTTGCTTGAACAGTCTAGGTATCCTAAATGCATATGCTCTTGAAAATCTAAAGCTGTAAGACTATTTTTACTACACTCTAAAAAACCAAGATTTATCAATCCATGGACATTTAAGGCGGTAAGTTTATTATCAATACAATATAGAGAAAGCAAATTAGTCAAGCCACCAACATCTAAGGATGTAAGTTGGTTGCTTGAACAGTCTAGGTTTCCTAAATGCATATACTCTTGAAAATCTAAAGCTGTAAGACTATTTTTACTACAATTTAAAAAACTAAGATTTATCAATCCATGGACATTTAAGGCGGTAAGTTTATTATTATAACAATCTAGAGAAAGCAAATTAGTCAAGCCACCAACATCTAAGGATGTAAGTTGATTTCCAGTACAATATAAGTTTGTTAAGGAAGAAAAATATTGAATTCCTTCCATATTTGTTAAATTTCTATTGTTTACCTGCAAATTTTTAATTATTGATGCTTCACTCACATCAATCTCCCCATCATTATTCAAATCTGCATCTGAGTCACCAATATTATCACCATTAGTATCAACGCACTTAGTATTCACCAATGCATTCTTAAAATTAGCATCAGGAAAATCAATAATCTGTGCAGAAACTAAACTACAAATCACCAAAAACAAAAGGGTTAAAACATTTTTCATATCGATATTTTTTAATTTTTATAATTTAACAAACTTAACTACGCCCACTTTCTCTCCATCCCTCAATCTCACAAAATAAGTTCCACTTTCTAATCCACTCACATCTATAGATTGACCATCCAAGGATGTTGATCTTTTAATCCTACCTGAAATATCATAGATGTCTGCTTTGGTCCAGTTCTCCTTTGTGTCTAAGTATAATATATCCGAAACCGGATTAGGATAGATGTTAACATCTGTAGTGATATCTTTGGTAAAAACTGGTAAAGCTACAGTCGTCTGTGCTTCGTTCGTTCGTATCGGAAAGTTATAATCAAAATAGATATCCGCTAGATTTTTGAGTGAGTCACCAAGGACTAAACTCGGTAATGTCTTGATCTTGAAAGCTATGTAACCATCATTATTGGTATCGTCGAAAGGTAATTGGATGTTTTCAAAGATGAACTCAACTTTATTGCCTTCTATGCGGGTATATACTTCATGACTGGCATCTGTGATTTGCAGCGAGCTCACATCAAAGGTTTTGGTATCGATGATGTCTTTGACGACAACATTTTCTGCGGCATAGTTGCCCGTATTTTCGAAGCGGATGAGATAGTCAACATACTTGCCGATCATATCGGGCTTGATGCGATCGCCTTGGAGACAGGTTTTATCATTCGGGTCGTATGAACCCACAACGGTATTCTCGAGTGTGAAGATATTGTCTAAGACGGAAGCTGTAAGATATAGCTTGTCACCGGCATTGACAGCAGGTGTATCTGTCGGTCTATTGATTTTGAGTGCAACAGTGATTTCTCTTTTTTCAAATGGAAGCAGATTAGAGAAATTCCACTTGATAATGCCATCTGCTACTTGATCTGCTGTCAAAGTAGCAGAAATATAATCTAATAATGTCTCATCATACGTAAAATTGAGCGTACCGCTTTCTATTTGATTGCCGACATTTTCCCATACGATTTTGTACGATGCATCGAAACCGGGTCTTGCTGGTGGCGAGAGTGGGATAACGGTGATATTGGTTTGACGGAAGATACCTTTTGGTGTAATACAGAAGTCTTGGGTGATGGTGTCATCTTTTTTGATATTTAATGTAATAAATTCAGGATAGAATGTATATCCTTGATTTTCTAATTTTGGTGTGATAATATTTTTTCCAACCAATATCGGGATTTTGTACTTGTCACTTCCTGCAAATAAAAAAGTTCCTGTTTTGGATGGACCAACTATATCAAATTTTAATGTGGATAGGATTTTATCATTGTTATCACAACCATTGTTGTCTTCATCTAGAACGACTTTTCCCTTTAACACTCCAAAGTCACTAAATGGATTAAAAGTGCAGTAGTTTGTTACACTTACATTTGAGTAATCACAGATATCTATTCGAAAGTTAACTAAGTCTATATTGTTTTCCGAACAACATATATATTTGAGATTTACATTATTGCAAAAATATAAATTTGATATTACGTTTTGCGTGAATAATTTTATTGAAATGAGATCAGAATTAGAGCAATCAATTGTAGTTAGTCTTGGTAAATTTGATAAACACAAAGAATTCAATTTAGGAGAAGAACTGCAATCTAAATATGATAATGATAGAAAATCGATTAATTCTAATGTTGATATGGAAGAGTTTCTACAAAATAAGAATATAAGTATAGGTAATTTATGCAACTCCAAATTAGTAAGATTGGAATTATTTCCGCAGCTTAGGTATGAAAGAGTAGGCAAATCTATTAACTTTAATGCATTAAGTTTAGTAGAATCACAAAATAAATGTGATAATTTAGGCAAATTAGATAATTCTAGTTTCTCAAGATTTGGACACTCTGATAGAAGTAATTTTTCTAAAAATATCATGTCTTTTAAAATTAATGAAGTTATTCCTGTTTCAGAACAATCTAAATATTTTAGACTAGTTAGATTTGATATATTAAGTTCTTTTAACAATTTATTTTTTCTAATTAAAATTTCTGACAGTAATGGTAGATGAAAAAGTTCTAGTTTATTTAAATTTGATTGTCCACCACTTAAAGCAATTAAATTAGGTAAATTTAATAATTTCAAGTGTGCTAATTCACTATTACCGTAACAAGAAATACTTGATAAACTTGGTAAATCTAATAACTCTAAATAAAGGAATCCTGAGTGGGTACAAGATATGTAAGATAGTTTTGGCAATTCTTTAAGATCGAGTTTTGTCAAAAATTGGTTATAATCGCACATCAATGTAGTCAATTCTGGCAATTCTTTCAATTCCAATGAAATCAATCCAGTGTGGTCAGACCTTAGCTTTTTTAGTTTAGGTAAATTTGATATCTCTAAATTTACCAATTGACTACTTTCAGAGCAGTCAAATTCCATAATATTTGGTAAGTCCATAACAATTAATGATTTAATGGCTGAATCGAAGCAATTTAAAATGGATAATTCTGGCAAATTTTCTAAAGTTAAATTTGTTAAAGACTTATTGTTATAACAATATAATTTTGTTAAACTAGGTAAATTTCTAATATCTAAAGAATGTAAATTTGTTTGGGAACACCATAAAACTTCTAAACTAGGGAGTTTTGTTAATTCTAATTTAGTTAATGATTTGTTGAAAGAACAATTTAATTCAGTAAGTTTTGGTAATTCTTTTAAATTTAGTGAATTTAGGTTCGTACTGGAACAATTCAAAATAGACAACATGGGTAAGTCAACTAATTCAATTCTTGAAAGCGAATCACTATATACACAATTTATACTTTTTAAGCCTAGTAAATTTTTAACATCCAATATTTTTAAACCTGAAGATTCGCAATTTAAAATTGAAAGATTTGGTAAATTAGTTAGTTCTATTTTGACCAGTAAAGGATTTTTGTTTAAAGATAAAAATGATAATTGTGTAAGATTCTCTATTTGTAAATTGGAGATGTTGTTAAAATCACAAATTAAGTTTTCTAAAAATCTAAAGGTATTAATACCTTCTAAACTTTTTATATTTAAGCTTTTAATGATTAAGGATTTTATTAACTCTGCTTCACTAACATCTATCTCGCCATCATTATTCAAATCAGCATCAGATTCAGGAGTTCCATTACCATTAGTATCCACACACTTAGTATTCACTAATGCATTTTTAAAATTAGGATCAGGAAAATTTATAATCTGGCTATAGCCAACAAAGCAAAAGCCAACAAAAACAAAATAGACTTTAAAACATTAACGTTCAACAACTGCTGACTCAAGAGTTGTAACTAAATCTTCACAAACTTAACCACTCCCACTCTATCCCCACCCTTTAACCTAATAAAATAAGTCCCACTTTCTAATCCACTCACATCTACAGCTTGACCATCCAAGGAAACCGATCTCAAAATCCTACCTGAAATATCAAAGATTTCCGCTTTATTCCAGTTTTCATCAGACTCCAAGTATAAAATATCTTGAAACTGGATTTGGATAAATATTTATTTCAGTAGTAATATCTTTGGTAAAACTTGGCAAAGCTACAGTCGTCTGTGCTTCATTCGTACGTATCGGGAAGTTATAATCAAAATAGATGTCTGCTAGATTTTTGAGTGAGTCGCCAAGGACTAAACTCGGTAAGGTCTTGATTTTGAAGGCGATGTAGCCATCATTATTTGCATCATCGAATGGCAAATGGATGTTTTCAAAGATGAACTCTACTTTATTTCCTTCGATGCGAGTATAAACTTCGTGGCTGGCATCCGTGATTTTTAGCGTACTCACATCAAAGGTTTTGGTATCGATGATGTCTTTGACTACGACATTTTCAGCGGCATAGTTACCTGTATTTTCGAAGCGGATGAGATAGTCCACGTATTTACCTACTATGTCGGGTTTTACACGATCGCCTTGGAGACAGGTTTTGTCATTTGGATCGTAAGAGCCAACGACGGTATTTTCGAGTGTGAAGATATTGTCTAAGATGGACGCCGTGAAATAGAGCTTATCTCCTGCATTGACAGCTGGTGTATCTGTAGGCCTGTTGACTTTAAGTGTGACGGTTATTTCACGTTTCTCGAAAGGTAGTAGATTTGTAAAATTCCATTTAACAATGCCGTCTGCTACTTGATCTGCTGTCTGAGTAGCAGAGATATAATCCAATAATGTCTCATCATACGTAAAATTGAGTGTACCACTTTCTATTTGATTACCGACATTTTCCCATACGATTTTGTATGATGCATCAAATCCTGGTCTGGCTGGCGGTGTGAGCGGGATGACGGTGATATTGGTTTGTCGGAAGATGCCTTTGGGTGTGATGCAGAAATCTTGGGTGATGGTGTCGGAGGTATTTGGGAAAGATACTGTGAATGAAGATGGTGTGATCGTAAATGCTTCCGGATTTTCTAGGGTTGGATTTATCAGGTTTTTACCATCAAGAACTGGGATTAAATAACTGCCATCGGATTTTGAAATAAAAGTTTCAAAATAGTTTTCATTAGAAATTTGAAATTTTAAATATGGACTTCTAAAGTCCATACTATCACACCCATCAAAATTACTATCAAAAATTGAAACTCCTTTAACTCTAAAAATCGAATTTACGATTTCAAAATCATAATCCAAGCCTGATTGCCTCAAATCTTGAAAATTATAATTTCGAATGTTACCTGCAGCATCACTAATATACACATTTACATTTGCAAATCCAACAGGCATTGCGAAAGGGACAGGAATCGAAGTGATCCATACACCATTAGTTGCTGTTCCAGAAATCCTGTTAGCACCAGTACCATAAGTAGAACCATTTGGAAAAGTAGTATTAACAGAAACTTGAAAATCACTAATGTTATCAGCTAATGACATTGTAATATTTACTACTCGTGTTGAATCACTTACATCTACTACATTCGGATTTATCGTAAGAGCGTTTAATGAAGGGGGAATTGTATCTTGTGTCTTGGAGTTAATAATTTCAAAATCCGACTCAAAACCTAAATTTTGCAAATCTTGAAAATTATAATTTCGAATGTTACCAACAGCATCACTTAAATATAGATTTATATTTGCAAATCCAGCAGGCATTGCGAAAGGGACAGGAATCGAAGTGATCCATACACCATTAGTTGCTGTTCCAGAAATCCTGTTAGCACCAGTACCATAAGTAGAACCATTTGGAAAAGTAGTATTAACATAAACTTGAAAATCACTAATGTTATCAACTAATGACATTGTAATATTTACTACTCGTGTTGAGTCACTTACATCTACTACATTCGGATTTATCGTAAGAGCGTTTAATGAAGGGGGAATTGTATCTTGTGTCTTGGAGTTAATAATTTCAAAATCCGACTCAAAACCTAAATTTTGCAAATCTTGAAAATTATAATTTCGAATGTTACCAACAGCATCACTTAAATATAGATTTATATTTGCAAATCCAGCAGGCATTGCGAAAGGGACAGGAATCGAAGTGATCCATACACCATTAGTTGCTGTTCCAGAAATCCTATTAGCACCAGTACCATAAGTAGAACCATTTGGAAAAGTGGTATTAACAGAAACTTGAAAATCACTAATGTTATCAGCTAATGACATTGTAATATTTACTACTCGTGATGAATCACTTACATCCACTACGTTTGGATTTATGATAATATCTAATAATGAAGGTGGAATTGTATCCTGCGAATAAGAAAAAGATGTGATCATCAACATCATTAAGAAAATTGCTATATGTCTCATTTTTATTTTTTTTGTAATTGGCTATACATTAAACGATTCAACAACTTGCCTGACTCCTTAGGCAGAAGGTAAACAATAAACTAAATTTTCACAAACTTAACAAGTCCCACTTTCTCTCCATCCTTCAATCTAATAAAATAAGTCCCACTTTCTAACCCATTCACTTCTACAGATTGACCATTTAGGGAAACGGATCTCATAATCCTACCACTAATATCATATATTTCTGCTTTGGTCCAGTTTTCATTTGTGTCTAAATATAAAACATCAGTAACAGGGTTCGGGTAGATATTAGTTTGACTAACGCTAAAATCTAAACTATTTGAAATACAACAAATAGAATCTATTTCGCAATCATTTAATCCGTAACTCATAACTGAGTCACTTATCATTTCTACCAATTCAGGATTACAGCAAATATATTTCAGATCAGGATTATTATTAAAACTTATATCAAGATTTTGATCTGTATCAATAATTAAATTTTCTAGTTTAGTACTATCACACCTTAACAATCTAATTTTTTTTAAATTACAGATATTCAATGTCTCTATATTATTTGATGAACAAAATAGATCCTCGAGATCTTTAAGCAAACTTAAATTTAAATACTTAATATCATTTTCTTTACATTCTAAGGCTCTTAAATTAACCAAATTGTCAAGGGATAATACTTCTAGTTGATTTCCACCACAATTTAGTAACACTAAATTATTTAGATTTTCTAGACTTAACATTGTAAGATTATTTTCACTACAACTTAAATGAGTTAAGTTTATTAGATTGTCTAAGTTCAGGGACGTTAATTGATTAGATTCACAATAAAGATAATTTAAATTACTTAATCCATTTACATAGATGTTTATCAATTGGTTATAACTACAAATTAAAAACCTTAATGATTTATTATTGGTCAGGTCTAACGTTACAATGAAATTTTCTCTACATGACAAATTTCTCAATTGTTTACTTTTGTCTATTTTTATTTGTTTAATTTGATTTTGGTAACAATTTAAGTAAGTCAATTTTGGCCAAAAATCCGAAGATAAATAAGTCAAATAATTTTTTGCACATGAAAACTCTTCCAAATTTATAAAATTTTCACTTCCATCCAAACTTGAAATTTGCATATTTGAAACATCCAAATTTAAAACTTCTAACGCTTCCTTAATATCTATCTCCCCATCATTATTCAAATCAGCATCAGCATCTGGACCATTTATTCCATCAGTATCCACACACTTAGTATTCACCAAGGCATTCTTAAAATTAGGATCAGGGAAGTTGATAATTTGTGCAGAAACTACACAACTAAACACCAAAAACAAAAGCGCTAAAACGTTTTTCATAACTCACATATTTTATGTAATCTATCAAAATAATATAGTCGAGACCCGAGAAGACTAAGGAGGCTTGTGTAGCTGCAAGTTTCTTTTTCACTTCATCATTTCGCTAGACAAAACCATCAGTTTCCAATTTCAGTTTCAAAGATAAAATAATTCTTTTAGTTGTTATAGTTTTCTCACAATTTGTTGCAAAACCTACATTTACATTACAAATTAATGCAAAGATTACCAAATCAGCATTACCACTGCATGTTTTATTTTCTTCTCTAAGTATTAACATTCTATCAATAGTATTTATGGCATTAGTCTTATTACCATCATTGTCAGAAAAAACCAAAATACTTTGCTTATTGTCTGCGCCTATTGAAGTCATTTTATAGATAGACGTGACAAGTGCTTATTTGTTTATTAGATTTTGATTTCTACTTATTCATCACCAATTCTTTTTATAGCTCTAATGCACATAAATGCAGGAAACTCATTGAGTTCTTTGTAATGTCTTGGGTCTAACTTTTCAAACTCTATTGTCGGTTTTGGTTCAACTAATTTATCAATGTAAAAGCCGTTGTCGGTCAAAGGTGTTATGCATTCGTTTAAGGGTCTTCTAAAACTATTTACCTCAATGGGTTGTCCGAATCCTTTCCAAGTACATTTTGCATTTTCTACTTCAAAGTATTTTTTAGATTTGAAAAAAATATAATCATTAAAAGGGTGTTCAATGGATAAGACAAAGGTTCCTTTATCTTTCAATACTCTATGAAATTCTCTGATTGTAAATGTCCAATCTTTGATATAATGCAGCGCTAATGCACACAGGACAATATCGCAGCTGTTAGTTTCTATCATAGAAATAGGTGACGATAGGTCATGAACAAAAAACGTTCCTTTTTCCTTATTTCTTTTTTTGGCCAATTCTACCATTTTGGGGCTAATGTCAAATCCTATGACTGTAGCTCCTTTTTCAATAAGGATTTCTGCATATTTTCCCGGCCCACATGCTGCATCAAGGATTATTTTACCGCTTACATTTGGTAATAATTGAAGCGTATTGGGTCTATCATAATATGCGTTGTGAGGCTTGTGGTCTATCAGTTCATTATACTTCTCAGCCATGAGCTCATACGCGGAAATTATTTTTTCTTTTATCATTTTGTTTACTGTTTTGATTATGCCTAAGGTTTCTGAAAAGGTTGAAATTTCAAGTATAGGTAAGCTCCGAAAAGTATAATTTTGCCACAAAGTCGCAAAAATACAAAAAATCCCACATTCCATATAATTAATAATCAATACTTTATAAACCCTAGAGTCTTGGAGTCTTAGTCGCATTTCATCATTTTTGACTTATAGGAGTGGACTCAAGTATAAAAGTAACGTTTTGTGTTTGCTAAGTATGCTACCTATAAATTGATATTGGTTAGCCACCATTCTCATGTCCTCCAATTTTATATATGTCATAATATCTTTTAACAAGGCCAGTGATAAATCTTTTTAAATAATTTTCACTCAAAAAGGAATTGGACCAATTATCATACCGCTGACATTGCACACCTAAGTAAAAAAAATATAAACATACACCAAGCATCGGAATAAGTCGTTTTTCTTCCGTGCTTAATGGTGTCACAGATTCATATCCTTTCAGAAAATGATCCACCTTAGGCTGATAATCTTTGGCTTCATATTTCTCAATATTGTGCAGTTGTAAAATATAGTACGCCACATCTAGACAAAGCCAACCATTGCCACAGAAATCAAAATCAAAAATCGTTATCTGGTTGTCCGTGGTGATGTTTAGATTGTCAAACCAAATATCTAGATGGACAATACCATGTCTGATTTGGGAGATGTCGGAAGTCTCAAACTCCTTCAACAAGTAAGTTTGAGCTGATCTCATAAAGTGCATTTCTGCTGTATCACTCGACAAAAAGGCAGATACTTTATTTAATGAATCCACTAAGATTACTTCGGGTGTATAGTCTATCCGATTTAATCTCTGATGAATGGTTATCTTATGCAATCGAGCTATGAGTTGTCCGATTTGGAAATGTGTTTCTTCTGATATGATGTGTTGTTTTTTACCTGCTGCAAATGTAAAAAGCACTGCAAATCTATCTCCTTCTGGAGCATTGAGTGTTTGAATGTAGTTGTTTTCTTTGTCTGGTAATGGATAGGAAACAGCAATGCCATTTTCCTTGAGTCGAAGCAGCAATGTAATTTCTTCTTCTATCTCCGTTTTGGTACGCCAATTCAAACTATAAACTCTAAACACATATTTGCCAGTAACGTCAGTAACTAGATATGTATCATTGATCCCTGCTTTTATGATTTGGCAAGTAGTGTCTTTGCTCAAAGCATATTTTTTCTGCAAAAACAGACCTAAATGTTTCGCCGAAAGATTAGAATTTGTGACTGGAAAATGTGTCATTGGTCTGTGATGTTGTTAGTTGTAATATTAGCAAAATGGCTAAGTTTACATTATGGCTTACTGAAAAGAAAGCTGTGCGTTATAGCCTTTTTGCCTAGGCTGATTTATTCATGGAGATGCTTTTCTAAATCAATTGTTATTTATTGTAACTCTGATTAAGTGCTTCTAAGTGTTTTATAGGATCAAAATCTTTGACATATCCACTTCTTTCACCTGCTTCTATTGCTTCTCGAAGTATCTGTATTTTTTGTTCCCTTTCATCTACAAGTCTTAGGCCTTCTCTTATGACTTCACTAGCAGAAGAGTATCTTCCTGATTTTATACTTTTTTCTATTATTTGCTCGAAATGATCTCCCAATGCAACAGATGTATTCTTTGACATTTTACTTTTTTTATTGCAAAGATACCAACTATTGGTATTACTGTCAAGTATTTACTTCTCTTTTAATATTACACTATAGATATTATATGAAGCAGATTGTCGAAGTAACGCTAAGAAGTCACAAGTTCTATGACTTCTAAACCATTCATTACCATCAGTTATCATCAGTTCCAAGGTCCGTCTTTCGTTACATTCATTATCTTTCCATCAGCTGCGATTCTATAAAGACCACCGGCACATCCCAACCATACATTCCCTTTTTTGTCTTTCAAAAAACTCATTGTGGAAAGAGGAACGGTATAATTTACGAATTCATTATTTACAAGTTTGTACACTCCGTGACTTCTTGTGCTAAACCATAAATCGTTTGTTATATCTCTGTGAATGGAATAAACATCACTTTCGCTAAATCCTTTTATTTCAGGAAAGTGCGTGACTTTTTTACCATCGTATTTGTTTAATCCACCTGACCCAAGTCGTTTATTTGGGTCCAAATTATCTTTTTCTCCTACCCTGGTCCCAAACCATAAGCTCCCTTTTGTATCTTCCACAATGGACTGAACATTATTTGAGTTCAAACCTTTTTTAGTGGTGAAATGTACCATCGAATTTCCATCATATTTACATGCTCCGCAGCCATCTCTCCCAAACCAGATATTTCCTTTAGCATCTTCCATGATCACAGTTATCCAGTTTTTAGTATCAGGATTGATATAAGTATCTACTGCTGGGTAAGGAATCTCGAAGTTTTCAAATCGACTATAGTCAAAGGTACAAACTCCGCCCCAAGTTCCAATCCAAAATGTTCCTTTGCTATCGATCAATAGATTGCTAATCATATTACTGCACAATCCATCTTTTTCCGAGTAGTTTGTAAATGTTTTACCATCGTATTTCGATATACCTTCACCAGTGCCGAACCATAAATCGCCAGAATTATCTTCTATGATTTGCACAATTCTATTGCTCGGCAGTCCATCTTCCATGGTAAGATAAACCAACTTATTTCCGTCATATTTTGCAGCGCCTTCGTCTAAAGTTCCAAACCAAATATTTCCTTTTGAATCCTGAAATGTTTCTACTACGTATTCTCCGATTTGAGTAGTGTCTTTCTGTTCGGCTGGAAGGTTACTTTTTACATTTTCTGGTTGCTGCTCTTGGGATTTGCAGGAAAACGATAAAGTCGTCAGTAATGTGAAGATTAAAATTTTCATTTGGATTTGTTTAATTGTTTAAGCTTTGAATATACTAATGGCTGTCAAAAATACTCCTTTGGTTAGACTAAAAAGATAAAAACTGGAAAAAATAGAAACAGGCGTTGTGACTTGCCATACTCATAGAGCGGAATATGCATTTAAGCTTGTGATCGTTTTAGACTGAACAGTTTATGACTTAGTGATTAAATCCTTCATAATTTTGGATATTTTAGATTTAGGATGCGGTACACTTAGCTTTTCACCTGTTACTTTGTAATGAGCAATAGCCTTTGAAATAAGATCTTTGTCTGCTTTTGTTAATTGTACTGGTTCGACTACAAAATCAACTCCTTCCGGTTCTTTAATTATATCCATTTCTATTTTATTTTTGATTTAGAAAATATCGCCTTATTAAATTTAGAGCATCCATTGGTAAAATCACCATCCTTGAGTTACCTAAGTGAACTGCACCTAAGCTTTGCTCGTAATGCTCTAAAAGTCTAGTTTTAGAAACAAAAGCTACAGCACCTTGGTTCCCGAAATCCCAACTTACTTTACAAGCGTATGCAAATAAATTCGCTGGAACGCCTTTATACAATTTAGTTTTCCCGATGTTAAATGGGGCATTTTCAATAATACTAACAAAAACATGATCTTCTTCCAATTTCAGACTTACTAAGCCATGAATTATTGTGGGATTATCCCTTGTAGTCAATTTATATACTTGTAGATCATTTTTCTTTACTTCTGCTTTCCAATTAAAATTCCATCCGTTGGCTTTTGTTACGGATTTAAGTTCAGCTAATTTTACTAAGGTGATGCTGGTTGGAAAACTCTCACCTGAAATAGTATTTACGATACTATTTGTCAATTTATCAATCCAAACATCTATTTGCTTTTGTTTCGCCATCTTTAATCTCCTTTTTGTATGTGTTGGTTGATAAAGTCATACTATCATTCCTTTGATGCCATGTCTATGACATTTCCCCCATCATACTTCCATAATCCTTGTGGTCCACCAAACCAAATATTGCCTTCCATATCTCCAATAATGAATAAGACATCATAAAACGACTGTCCTTTGTGGTTAAATTCAGTAAAGTGTTGACCATCAAATATACATAAATTTCCCAAGTTGGCTCCGAGCCAAAGCTTACCATTTTTATCTTCGTATATGGATCGTATTCTCGGATTACAAAGGCCGTCATTAAGTGAATAAGTCTTAAATGTGTTTCCGTCATATACCGTCAATCCGCTTTTTCTATTTCCATTGAAGCCCATCCATATCTTTCCAGATTTGTCGCAGTAGATCGTTCTTACCTGGCTATCACTCAATCCATCTTTTATCAAATATTGTGTAAATACTTTACCATCAAATCGATTAATGCCTCCGTGTGTCATAGAAGCAAACCACATATTGCCATCGTTATCCTTTCTTATAAATGGGATCCAATTGTGGTACAAACTATCCTCTTGTTTTTGGCCGATTTCTGTTAAATAGGATTTGAAGTTTTTCCCATCGTAGCGATAAGCGCCGCCACCAGCAGTTCCAATCCATAAATTATGCTTATCATCAGTTGCTAATGAGTGGACAGCGTTAGGATTTATCATAGGATAGACTTTATCTAGCCAGACACCTGAGGTATCTTGATACGGTAAAGAAATATGTTCAAATTGTTTTCGGTTGTATTTGGTTAATCCGTTTTGAGTTCCAAACCAAAGATTATTTTCATGGTCTGAAACGATACAAAAGACTTGATTGCTACTCAATCCATTATTCACCGTATAGTTTTTAAATGTTTCCCCTTCATAATGAAATATACCACCACCATTACTCGTGAACCAAAGCGAACCATCTTTATCCACAAAACCATTTGAAAATCCCTCATTAGGAATAGGAACTTTACTGACACCTGCCACTTTCTCCGCATCAAATGATGGTTTTTCAGTTTTAATTTGTCCATTACAAGATATAAGTATGGAAACTAAAACCACCAATGAAATATATCTAAAAATGAATTGCATCTTATTTTTTATCTGGTTGTTATACAAATGTACAAAAAGGATTGGATAGTGGTTATATGTGGAGTGGAAAATTTGTTTGGATCATGAGGTAAAGGATTGTAATTGCAAATGTAATTTGCAATTAGCTGAACATCTGGTTATAACTACTAATATCAGTGTATCAATTAGTTTGTTTCTTTTTTGTAAGTTTTACAATTTTAATAATCGATAAAATTTGTCCGCTTAAGAAAATAAAAAAGAAGATCAAAAATACTGATATAATATTTAGAGGGTCTTTTGCTTCCTTATTTATTCCAAATGCCAATCTTGATGCGGATGCCCTAAAAAGATACCATCATAACCATCATGGTTTTGAAAACCACCCAACTTTCGTAATCCGACAATACTTGTATAAAATATTTCTATTGCCTCCAAATCGGTTGTATGCCTTGCTATTCTGAATGTCATAGACGTATTAATTTATATTTTTTAAATATTTGATCCATCCACCAAATTGAAACGTGCTTCTTTCACCGATAAAAAAAGGTTCTAATTGTTGGTGCAACCATATTTCGGCTGCTTCATAACTTGTGATTCCTTGTTCAACTTGTGCTGTAATATTGCTCTGAGTGGTTAAATACAAAACCAATTGGTCAAGGGTAAATTCAATATGGTAGTTGCATTTTTGTTCGGTTACCAGCTCAAAGTTTTTAATTCTAAGGTTTTCATTAGACCAGTTATAGCTGTCGTTTCGTTTCGGTGGCGGAAATTTATCAGTATATATTTGTGGATACCAATCATCAAACGTTTCATTATCTAACATTTTGCCATCAAAATAACTATCATAGATTACAAGCCATTTTCCTATTTTTAATACCCGATGAGCTTCCATCAAAAACTTGTCAATTTCAAACCAATGAATTCCCGAAGCCACGGTAATGATATCGAAAGTATTGGGTTCAAATAATAGATCTTCGGCTGCTGACTTTTTGTATGAAATGCGTTCGTGATGATAGGCATTATGGAGCATTTCAGCGGAAATATCGGTGGCATCAATCTGATTTGCTAATTCCAACAGTGCCTTAGTAGACAGACCCGTGCCACAAGCCACATCCAAAGCCCTTTCAAATTTGGTATGAAGCCCCAAATAATTTTTAATTGTCAATATGGTTTCCATATGAAAATAAGGACGACCTTTTTCGTAGCGGGCAGCAATGTATTTGGAATCGAAATATGTGCTCATTATGTTATATTTATCATTGGTATTCAAGCTCAAAGGTAATGATTTTTTTTGCTCAGGTAGTTATGTTTTATTGAAGTGAGTTTGTAAATTAACTAACTATTTTCAAAGTTTTTAACACCAAATATATTCCAAAACCTATAAATGAAATAGCAATTACCATTAGAGCATAGAAGTTAAACTTGGTTTGGAACTGTTCTCTGTAATAATTTACAAGGTCTTGTGGAATAAAATCTTCAGAATCTTCAGCAATTCCCAATATTTTGATTCTATGGTAGCTAAAATGTTTGTCTGCGAATGTTAAGCTTGTCGATTCACTGTGTATGAAATGAGTTCAGTTAAGAAGAATTCTTTATGTTGAAGTCCAAAAAACGAAATTATGTTTAGATTTTTGTTTTCAACTATTAGCAATTCGTTTTTGAGCAGATAATATAAACTGCAAATTGCCAATGATGAACCCAATAAAAAAAAGATTAAATCTACAATCTGAAGATATCTATGACTTAACATAGCATTCAAAAAAAAAGAAGCCAAAAAAGAAAATCCTATACTCCCAAAATAAGAATTGCGATCATCGATAATTTGGGGCTATGCCCCTATACGACGTTGTTTACAGTAATGTTACAAAGATTATAGGACTGCGTCCCTATTTCGCACTAGATAATCGTCGGAATTTGGAGAAATGCATAAAACATAAAGAGCATTAGCTCTAACATATTTATAAAAAAATCAAAGACCAATTTTTTAGGGGTTTAGCCCTGAAATCTTTGTAAAAAGATCATGTGGGAATTATTAGGGGCGTAGCCCTGACATCTTTGTAGAATACGTTCATGAACGGATTCAAAGGGGCGTAGCCCTGACATAAAAACAACACCCAAATTTTAAGATTAAGGGCTGCCCCTATGAAGTTGTGCAGACGCCCCTCCACTAGATAACTCGAATTTGAGAAATGCATAAAACATAAAGAGCATTAGCTCTAACATATTTATAAAAGACCATTTTTTTAGGGGTTTAGCCCTGAAATCTTTGTAAAAAGATCATGTGGGAATTATTAGGGGCGTAGCCCTGAAATTTTTGTAGAATACGTTCATGAACGGATTCAAAGGGGCGTAGCCCTGACATAAAAACAACACCCAAATTTTAAGATTACAGGGCTATGCCCCTATACGACGTTGTTTACAGTAATATTACAAAGATTATAGGACTATGTCCCAATAATGAACCTTCTAATCGTCGGAATTTGGAGAAATGCATAAAACATAAAGAGCATTAGCTCTAACATATTTATAAAAAAATCAAAGACCAATTTTTTAGCGGCTTTAGCCCTGAAATCTTTGTAAAAAGATCATGTGGGAATTATTAGGGGCGTAGCCCTGACATCTAAGATTACACCTTGCTTTTAAGATTACAGGGCTATGCCCCTATATTACGTTGTTTATAGCAGTATTTCGTTTTAGATGAGAATTAAGTGACACAATGTTATTTTATTCAAATTTTTTAACAATGTAATCAGAGACTTTCGACAAGGAACGAGGCTTGGACATTCAAGCAAAGCTTTTGAACCTCCAATTTGTTGATAAAGAGACCAGTAAAACTAGTACCTACCCTATTCACCCATCAATGATTACCATTGGTATTTAATCTATTGATGGCTTCTGTTTTATTAGAAACTTGTAGTTTTTCGTAGATTTTATGGATATGTTGTTTTACTGTACCGACGGTAATATTTAGCTGATCTGCTATTTCCTTGTATAGCAGACCCTTTGCCAATAGATGCAATAGATCCGATTCCCTCTTGGTGATAGGCAGCGGATCATGTAAGGGTTGCACTTTCATATCGCTAAATACTTCAATGATGCGCCGGGCTATAGAAGGACTCATCGGTGAGCCTCCCACTACCAATTCGCGTATTGAAGCCAAAATTTTATCTTTTGATGCTCCTTTTAGGATGTATCCTTTTGCTCCAGCTTGAAGTGATTTAAATATTTTTTCATCATCTTCATATACTGTAAACATACAAAACAACATGTGCGGACACTGCGCTTTAAGCGTAATAATGGCTTCGATTCCACTAGCACGAGGTAGGCCAATATCTACAATGACAATCTCCGTATTGGTATGGGGCACAAACTTTATGGCATCTTCAGCATTATGAAAAACATGCTGACACTCCATGTCTGTCTGTGTATTGATCAAAGCTTGGATAGACATCGCAATATCTTTTATATCTTCTATGATGGATATTTGCATTTTGGTATGATTCATAATTTATTGTTTTGGTTTGATCTGAAAGTTGTCAGTATTTAATGGTAAACATATAGACATCGCCATATCTCCATTGTCTTTGCTATACATGATTTGGCCACCTATGCGGAGCATACGATTCTCTATATTAAACAAACCGTTTCCATCACCTTTTTTTATTTGTGGATCGAACCCAATGCCATTTTTTTCAATAATCTTTATGACAATTTCTGAATGGGCTTCAATTTCGATTATTATTTTGGATGCATTGGCATACTTTATACTATTATGAAGCAACTCTTTAACCACCAAATACAAATTTCGTCTTTTTTCACCTGAAATAATCGTCTTAGGATCAAAATTATCAGCCACAAAACTGTGATCCATTTTATTGTCCTCAAGGTACTCGACAATATACCTTCTTAAATAACCTATCAATCCATCCAAATTGTCAAATCGACTATTCATAGCCCAAATAATCTCAGACATGTTGCGCACTAACACACCACTATACCCAGCTATTTTTGTCACATCTTCCAATATGACAGGATCATCTGTTTTTGATATAATGGCATCACTTAAATATTGTATGATGGTAAGGCCAGATCCCAATTCGTCGTGCATTTCTGAAGCAATTCTATTGCGTTCATGCTCTATGGCTTCTTGATTTTGTAGTTTTAATGACTGTTCTCTGAGTATGGCATCTTTTTTCTCATTTTCATAAAGAAATTTGCGTTTTTGATATGAAAAAATAAACCAAACTAAAATTATGAAAAGCATTAATGGCATGAGCATTAATGAAACCATAATTCTATACACGTTTTCTACTTCTTCGAACATAAGGCGGCTCCTAAATACCCCAAAGATATAAAAATATTGGTATAGGTAATTAAATCTGAAAACTTTTGATCTAATGTATAACCTGTCAGTAATTCATTTATAAACAACATGTGCGTAAAACTAGATACATAAAATAGGATTATACCTAATGAAATATATAAAACAGGATCTTTTGTGATTTCTCTAAATTCATCAATGAAGACAAGATTATAACCATATTTAAAAATGAGAATGGCCACCACACTGATTCCAAAAAAATAGGGCAAAGGCTCAAAATTTGTTCTATTATATAAATCAAAGTTATACAAATATAAGCTCAAAATGACCCAAATTAAAAAAGCTACTCTTATGATTTTAGACCATTTTTTTGACTTAAAATAGTCATAATATACATAAAAATAATAGCCAATACTTAGCATGGCTATGAAGGTAAAAATAAATAAATTTGTTTTGAAATTGACTTTCCAATATACTTGAACTATTACTTCCAAAATGGTAATACTCAAAATAAACTCAAAGAAAAAAGGCAAAGATTTGTATCCCTTCCATTTATAATGCCAAAGCACCACCAATGTGATTATTAGTATGAAGTCATAAATGCTCAAATTTAGCAATATAGATTCAATGAAGTTCATATTCAATATTAATTAACTATTGAGGGCACTTATTTGGACATAAATCTCCCATGTTTAAAAATCCGACATCTTGCATAAAGGTAGGACCTGTTGTATTATTAAGACCATCTACAAATTTCAAAATAATAGTATTTCTGCCTGAATTAGTGGTGCTACTATTGGAATATTTAGCAAAATAAGCATAAAAACCAGCATTTTCCCACATAACTGAAGGATTTCCTTGTGCAACGGTGCTAAATATCGTAGCAAAGTCAAATAGTACAGCTTCAGTACTATCTTTACATGACCTACTAAAATTTGCTATCATCTCTCCAGCCAAAGTGGTATCAATTATTGAAACATGCGCTGGAGACGAGCTTGGAAAATCCATATTGATTGATATATCTGAAGTGTCATCTATTTGGTTTACTTTCTTTGTTTGATTTCCAACCAAATATCCAAAACCAAGTGCGATAGATGCTGTAATGACTAATGTTAAAGTTTGGTAATTACTCATGGTTTTTTATTTAAAATTAATTAAAGTATTGACTGCAAAATATAATATCGCAAAGATAAGCCAACAATACATACCGACCTATATAACTTTTGTTATATGCCGCGACAATGCTCCAAGATTGAAATAATAGCCAATATCTATATAGGTAGTTAATTGTTCCAATTAGTTTGTTAATACAACTCAGCTCTATCCTTGCAAAAGACATAAGCATATAAATATGTGTTAAAAAATAATCGAAAATCTATCTCCAGGATGAATAATAGTAGTAGTCTAAAAAAAAAGAACCCGATCAGGTGCGGGGATCGGGTTCAAAACGTTTTTGGATTATATTACAAATTCACAATAACGGGTCACAAAGATATGTAATTATTTTGATAATTAGTAAAATTTATCATTAAAAAACAAAAGAAACCATGCAACATCAAATTATTACATGATTTCTTAGTTGTTGAAATTATTTTTCTGTCACTCGTACAGCTATTCTTCTATTTTGTTGACGACCTTCTTCTGTAGTATTGTCACCAACTGGGAATTTATCACCATATCCTTCTGGCGCTAATCTTCCTTTAGTAATACCTAACTTTTCTAATTCAGCTACTACATTAAATGCTCTATCTGTAGAAAGTTTAAGGTTTGATTTTGGATCACCTACATTGTCAGTATAACCACCTACTTTCAATTTTACTTTAGGGAAAGCTTTCAATATTTCTGCGATATTGACCAATTGTTCTTGGCTTGAAGGCTGAAGTGTTGCTTTTCCTGTATCAAATAACAATCTATCAAAATTAAACCAAGCACTTGCATCAGCTTTGTCTGCTACTGGACCAGCAGCTTCGATTGCAGCTACTAATTTGCTTTCGATACCTTCTTTTGCAGCTCCTACTAATTCAAATCCTGAAGGCAATTTATAAGTAAATAAGTTTGCAACAGCTGATCCTAAAGAATCTGCAGCTGCTCCCATTGCATCCACGGTTTGGTTAGCAGTTGAATCCACTGCTTCGATTGCATCGGTGGTAGCATCTATTGCTTTTTCACCACAACCTTTAGTACCTAACCAATAGATCAATCCTAAAGCCAACAAAGCAGGAAGCAAATATTTCATCCAATTGTTGCCACCACCGGTTGATGTAGTAGTATTGATATTCGTATTTAATTTTGGCGCACCACCGAAATCTGCAAAATTAAGCAAACTACCTAACCCAGCAGGAAGCGCAGCATTTACAGCACTTTTTTGTCCCATTAACATTTCTGTTAAGAAAGACAGACCTTTACCTTTAACTTGTTTACCGATCATACCCATTAAAAATGGAGCCGCCAACTTCAACAATGAAGAAGTTGATCCGCTTTTCATACCACTTAAGTTTGATATAAGATCAATTACGCCATTAGATTTGCTCCCTAAAAGCGATTCTATGATACCACCACCTGAATTTAATAATCCATTGACATTGCTTGCGCCACCGCCAAATAACCCAGCGATATCGCCTAAACTGTCCAAATCCAATTTCCCAATCATATCCATAAGGCCTTGAGCACCTGTTGGTGATGATGATTTCTGTATGACTGAGCCTAAAAGAGCAGGCATCATACTACCTAAAGCCGATGTAACAGAAGATTCTGATTCGCCCAAAAGCTCGATGCTTGTTTTGCAAGTTGACCAGTTACCTGATCTTTAACTAAATCCAATAAGTTGATTGACATTTTTAAATGAGTTTAAATGTGAAAAAAAAAAGCACTTTTTAAATGCTAGACCTTAATATATTATTAAAAGTCATGATTTTGACTAAGTATTGAAAAAAAGTCACTAAAATAATTAGCAAGGTGGTTAGAAATGTACCTTAATAACTCACAATGAATTGTTAACAATATTTTAAACTTATAATATTCTGTAAATCAAATATTTAAATATACAAACAAAACGCTACTTGTTTATGGTTTTTGCTGCCACTTTTTTGATTTTAGCTTCAAAATCCATCATAGACCCAAATTCTGTTCGGTAAGCTACTCCCAATCCATATTTTTCACGGAGCCCAAACGTAGTCACATCAATATCGTATTTGCCATACAGTCTTACTTTCAACTTTCGGTCTTCGGTAAGTCTAAACTCTAAAGCAAAGTCAGGAAGTACTTGATTGATTGCATTTCCTTGATACTGAAAAACATAATTTCCTCCAATATCTAAAGAAAGTCTGTCATTTTTAAAAACCAAGGTGTTGCGCACAGCAATTTCATCTGGCACAAAGCTACTTGATGTTAAGCCAAAAGTGTTGTTGCGGACGTTGACATCAAAGTCTATGCCTGAAATGATACTTCCTTCGCTAACCATAGAGTTTAGAATATTGGTGATATACATAGAAAGTTGGCTCGAAAGGAACTCACTCAAAGTATTAATACTGGCAGACTGAATACTTGATGTACCAAAAGCGTCTGCTACCCTATTGGATTGTATGAAAGAATTAAAAACAATTAGACCTAAAACCTGTCCATTGAGTTCTTGAGGATTGCCTTGTAATAATCTGAGTTTACTATCTGCAAAGTTGGCAATATCTCCAGTAAGATTTGGAAATGAAAGCCCCAAATTTATTTCAGGTTTGAATAAGCTGCCACCTAATCGTAGGATAACATCTACTTCCGTGTTTTGATTAGCTAGATTTTTATTTTCTTCTGAGGTGCCTGAAATATATTCAGAAATGAAAGGTTCTATCGAAGTTCGAGTTCTGTATTTGGTTGTAATATCGAGCGTAGCATTGATCGGATCTCCAGTCCATACGATTCTACCTCCACGCTCTACGATGAATGGTTTGGCCAAAGGCACCAATGGTGCAGTAAATAAATATTGACCAGACTCAATTTCATAATCACCAAATATTTCAAAATCACCCAACCTAGTGATATCTATTTTTAAGTTTCCGCGACCTCTTCCTTTTATTATATCGCCTTTGGTCTCATCAAATATAATACTTACTTCCGCATCTGGTGTGATGGTAATGGTCATTTCTATATTGATACCATTTAGTGTATAATTTTTTTTGTTTTCTACTTTGTTGTACTCTTCTTTATTTACAAATTTTATAAAATTCTGACTTACGGCAGTTTGACTATTATTTACAGGGATGAAAAGTTTAGTTCCTGGTCCTGTGATCGCTGTAATCTTCATATCCACCTTATCAAACGAACCGGTAAACTCTGCGGACAATTGGCCAACACCATAACCATAGTAATCTGGATTTTGTGCTTTTGTGGTATTTAGACCTACAACATTATTTCCAGAAAGTGTGGCATTAACTCCAAAATTTTTAAATAGATCATGAGTCAAACCACCTTTGATTGTACCGACATTACCATTCATATCCGTAATCACAGCGCCATCCAGATCTATTTTTTTATTCGTCAATTTAAGTTTTTGATTGTCAAAATAATACGTAGCTCCTGTATATATCAATGTGGTAGTACCTTTATTAATAGTACCATTACCATCTATAACCAGACCATTGGTTGGGCCTCCGAAAGTGATATCGGCATCGATAAATCCTTGCGTATTTCTAATACCATCCTTCAGTAAGTACTCAATGAGTTTCATAGGAGCTTCTCTTAGCTTGATGCGAGAATCTACTAGTTTCTCCTTCTCGTTGTATTCTCCCTTTATTGCCAAAAAATCACCAATGGCAACATTAGCTTTATAAGGGTCGCTCGCTGTTTTAGTTACATCTATATATACTGCACCATATTTCTCATCGTTGATAGTAAAATCGGGGATCTGTAGATACCCTGAAATCTCCTTATCCTTTGCAAAGACATTTTTTAGCTTCGCATTTAGATTGGTAGTGCCACCAAATTTCATCTTATTGTACTTAATAATACTATTTATTATATCAAAATTGAAATTAGCGACATCTAAGCTTATGCCTTGATTATTATTAAAATCATTAAATTCAATAGTCCGATGGCCATCAGAGAGTATGAAGTTTTCAAGATTTATGTATTCGGTTCCAAAAACTATATTATTTTTAGGATTTATGTTCCACTTTGTCCCCAGCATGACCAATAGATTTTCAGTCAATGTAAGGTTGTAGCCCTTAGCGTGTTGTTTTAACTGGCCTTTGATATCAAGGTTTTCCAATGAATCAATGATTTTTTCAGTATTAATCTCAAAGTTCAACTCTTCCCCTACGATATTGGCTTGTATATCAATCGGATTAAAACGCCTACCCATGGCATAGGTAGAATCAATGTGAAGTAATATATTACCTGATTTGCTATCTGAAGTTACCAGCAGTTGCAAATCATTGATAGAATCGTTGTTTACCTTTAGTAATGGAAGATCCGTTGCTATTGAAAGCTCATTCTTATACGTGTCTAATCTCCCTTTTAATGCCAGTTTCCGAAATTTACTATTATTTAAACCAACCAAGGAGAGAAAATTGCTACTCTTGATTACATCAATATTAAAATCAAATTTTTGGTCGCTAATGAGTTTTGCTACATCCTGTCTCCAAGGCTTAGTAATAGATGGATAGTTGGTGTAGAGTACCTTTTTTATAGATCGAACTATATTTGGTAAATCGTATTGGCCATTAATGGAAATGCTACCTAAATCACTTTCGACTTTGAGCTCTTTGCCGCCTTTGGCTAGTAATCTTGATAAAATATACACATTATCCAATTGGTATAACGAATCTTTTACCTTCATATCTATATTTCTAATATCTATATCTCCTACAAAATCATTTATTCCTGTGCCAGCAAGATTGATATC
The DNA here is from genome assembly GCA_016714785.1 of Saprospiraceae bacterium. Classification (GTDB taxonomy): domain Bacteria; phylum Bacteroidota; class Bacteroidia; order Chitinophagales; family Saprospiraceae; genus OLB9. The sequence goes on along the minus strand of JADKCC010000034.1, from coordinate 50,616 downwards.
TAAATCCGCCTGGAATGCCAAAGGTGTTTGTGACAAATTAAGCGCTTGAAGATCTATTTTTTTTATTTTTGACTTAAAGTTAAGAAAAGCCTGCTTCTCAAAATATTCAAAATTACCTTCAAACATAAAGTTCAAGTTATCATCTTCTACTTTAAATGTTCCTGAGAAGGTATTTTTATCAATTTTTCCATCCAAATTAAGGTCTTTGTATTGGTAGTTCTTAAAATAAAGAGATTTTATAGTTGCCGCAAGATCAGCCTTTACAGTATTTAAGGTCAAGCCGCGACCTTCTACGACTTTCGAGTTGAAATTTACCAAACCAATATCAGGATTACCACTCCATTTTCCTAGATTAAAATTAACTAGATTAAGTGTACCAGAATAGTTGGCTTTATGAGTACCCTGTGTGATGTCCAAACGCATGTCCAACTCGGCCGATCCTAAGTCTGTACCTAATTTACCATAGGCTACAAAATCTTCCAAATATCCATCAAATCGGCCAGCAAAGTTGATGCTTCCTAATTTATAAAAATTGTCTGGAGGATTAAATGATGGAACAATCATTTTGATCTTGCGCATAGAAGTACTAAACTTATCCAATCGAATATTAAGTACTGTATTGTCAGAATCTAATAGATCTCTTGTATTAAAAGAGCCTGCTAAACTTAGTTTTTCACCCAATTTTATAGCTACATCTCTCCCTGCCAGATTATTTATTTTACCAAAATATTTCCCATTGACCTCTATGATTTCTTTCCCATTATTTTTTATAAAAGGTGACTTACTAAGACTTCGAACAAAATGGACCAAATCATCCAAATAAATATACGCATCCTTAAATTCAGCATTGATTACTACATCCTCAGTGAAATTGCTAAATGATGAAAGATCAGCAAAACTAAATCTCAAATTTTCTTTAATTTTGGTTTTACCCATTTCTAGTAGATAAGATTTTAGTGCTATAGTATTAGGAGAAATAGCTATCGTATCGCAACTTACCTGATGAATGGCAAATCCAGTATTGTCCTTTGCACTTAAGGTCTTGAGTGTTGCAAAAATATCTGTGCCCTGTTTGACACTTAGATTTTCAAGTAGAATATTGATGTTTTCAAAATAAAAATTGCTGTAATCCAACATACCAGAATATCGGCTATCAGGCGGAACAAAATCATTGGAAGTACCAAAAAAACCATCCTTTACATACAATTCCCTTAATGTAATATTCAGTGGTTCTCCTTTATCTTCCACTATTGCTCCATTATCATTTTGAGGTACTTCAAGATCATCGGTTATGGAGCAATCATAATCGTAGATATAGGTACGAAATGAAGGACGGTCAAATAAAATGCTGTTAATATCATACTCATTACAAGCCAAATCCAGATAATTGATGTCCAAAACACCAGATGTTAAATAAAGCTGGCTCCTTTTCCCTTTGTTTTGATCCCAAATTATAATACTAATATCAGATAAATCAACATCTTTGATATTCAAATTCAAAGGCACCGATGACTCATTATTTTTTTTACCACTGCTTAATTTCTCTAGAAATTTTGCCAAATTGGAAAGTGATTCACCTTGCTCAGTTACAATATTCATATCCAATCCTTTGATCCCAAAATAGTTGAGATCCAATTCATTAGATAGTAAGAAAAATAGATTTTTTCTTAGCGAAATATTTAATGCACCTGCATGGAGCATTGTGTCCTTTCGCTCATCAACAATATTAAAATTCTGAAGAATGATACCATCAAAAGGACTGATTTTTAATCTCTCCGCACTGACATTGGTGTTGGTAGCTTCTGATAGATATTGGGTAACTTTTGAAGATAAGTAGGTCTGGACAGTGGCAAATTGCAATAAAACAACCACCAAAAGAAAAAGTAAAATTAATGCCCAAACCATCCGCTTGACCCAAACAAACAGAAGTGAATTCTCACTAACTTTTGATATTTCGTTTTCACCTGATTCCAAAACAGAAAAACTATGTTAATATGATTTAAACACCTAAAAGTAAGCATAAAATACCAATTATGACGTATTTAACAATTGATTAACCCAATCCTTTTACTTTTATGGTCTAATTCATCCCGTTAATCCAATCCGCTATCAATGCTAAACCTTCTGTATAGGAAATTTATTTAACTGCTGCTGAAAAAGTCAGCTGTTTTTATTTTTAAAAAGTTTAACGGAGATTATCGTTCAAAAAACAAGCAATAAAAAAATTGAACACAGTGTTGTGCAAAGTACCAAAGGTGGCTAGCCTTTGACAAAGTGGACCGTGAAACGGGTAGGTGGGTGTAGCGCAAAGCACCAAAGGCAGCAAGCTTCAGATAAATGTAAATGTATCACAAAATGAAAATGGTTTGTGAAATTTATTACCTGTGGCCAAGCTATAGTTTTTTAAATTCAATAATATCGACAATGAGAAGCACAGCAATTATCAATACATAAAAAAACTCACTTTTGCTGATATAATAATATTTTATGTTGTGGGACGTTCGTGTTCCTTTTTATATTTTAAAGATAAGAAAATCCCTGCTAATACAGATAAAATGATGATCCCTAATGACAAACCAATAGATAAATGAAAATGATTGGCCAATATCAATTTGATACCAACATAAGTCAATATAACGGTCAAACTATACTTCAAGTAATGGAATGAATCCAACATATTTGCCACAAAAAAGTACATAGACCTGAGTCCTAAGATCGCAAAAATATTGGATGTAAATACAATAAATGGATCAGTTGTGATCCCTAATATAGCAGGAATACTATCTAAAGCAAATAGTATATCTGTAAACTCAACCAAGATCAGAGCAAGAAACAATGGTGTAGCAATAACCAAACCATTTCTCCTTATAAAAAACTTTTGATCGTCCAATCTTCCTGTCACGGGCATCAATTTTCTTACAGTCTTGTATATAAATGACTTCTTTGGGTCAAATTCGTGTTCATCGTCCGAAAATGCCATTTTGATAGCCGTATATACCAGAAAAGCGCCAAAAATGTAGGTAGTCCAAGTGAATTTTTCGATCAATACCACACCAAAACCTATCATCAAACCTCTAAAAACCAAAGCACCCACTATACCCCAAAACAATACTCTATGTTGATACTTCTTTGGTATTTTAAAGGATTTGAATATCATGGCTATCACAAAAATATTATCTATACTAAGCGTCAACTCTATGATATAACCAGTGAGATATTCGATAGCAGATTGTATGGGTGTGGTCGCAGCTTTGGGAGCTTGCATCAAGCCTTCCTGATAGATCAAGTAGATGACACCCGAAAACAACAGACCCAACGTAGCCCAACCGATCGTCCATTTTGTCGCTTCTTTATAGGTAATCTCATGTGCTTCTCTATTGAAAATACCAAGATCAATCGCTAAAAATACAGCAACCAGAATTAAAAAGGATATCCAAACTAACATAATTATATTTTATAATCATCATCGGGGAGAACTCACCTATTCTCCCCGATGAATGATATTATTTATTAACTAACTTATTTATCATCTCTGACCAACGTACGGCTTCCATTAAATCAGCGCCCACATTTGGATGTTTTAAGATACTAAAAACAGGTAAACTCACCTCCGATTTATCTTTCATTTTCAACAAAATAGAAACCGATTTCAATACACTTATGTCATGATCGTGAACAGATTCAGTTTGATAAAGTTTTGATACATCAGCCTTATTTATTTCACTGATAGCAGTTTTAGTAAGAATTTCTCCTTCGTATTGGTAAAAATATAATGTTGACTTGGACTTGTCGAGCGCGATACCAGCTCCTTGAAAGCAATTAACAATATCAGGCATGATATCAAATGCTTTTAATTTATCTTTTAAATGTTTAACGGCTGACTTCTCTTTATTTCCACTAAACATAAAATAAGCCATTGGTATGAATATAACTGTTACTATGATGATATTTAATAAAATATTTGACATGATATAAAAAATAAGCAATCCTTTTAGATACAAAAGACCGCGGTTAAATAATAAAAATAATTAATAACAAATATCTACTAATCAAATAGATATAAGAAGTTAAAGGAATTGGATTATGAAAAAATATTTTAATTTATTGAAAGTACTTCAACGAAACTTTGATTTTTTTGTAACCAAATCTACTTTAAGTATAAGAATTATTATTTTACCAAAAAGTATGGAAAGGAAAGATGAGTATTTTTTTGCTGAGTTGTGAAAGCGCACTATTAAACAAAGTAATTTCTCGAGCAGTAAGTTTGATTACTATATTGGTTGTCTCTATGCGGTATGTTGTGAAGAGATTTTGAGTGAACCCATTGCTTTTAACATCACCAGTTTGGATATAGTTTGTTGTGTTGATTTCATTTTTTGTAAATCCAGAAACCTTTACAGTTTCGCTTTTGGCAAAAGTAGTTTCATACTTTCCGTCAACTGACACATTAATTGCTGGCGGCAATGCAAACAATGAAGCAGCATAAATAATACTCGCTAGAAAAAGTGAGATGTGGTGTTTATTGATAAATTTCACAATGCAAAAGTAACACTATTTTATCTGAATTGTCTTAAAACTTATCAACTTAAGTGTTAAAGATTTGATAATGCATCACCATTTAAATATGGCACCTTTGATGACCTGATTTCTGAAAGGCTATTTCATGTCAACAAATGTATGGTACCTTATCTTGAAGATATTATTTTTTGAAAAAAATCATTGTTTGTTGTAGTTTGTCCCTTTTGGCATAGACAAAATGTGGACCACAGCACCAAAAGAAATGTCACTTCCTTTGGTACCGTAGCCCACATAATATAATTGACTATGTCAAACTTAACCTATTAGCATATACTTTAGATTGCCATTTATGTCTATCTGACAATTTAAACACGAATCAACTAATTAAAATCAAATCTAACACCCAAAGAAATATTGTTTTGATCCACTACCATATCACTAAATATTGGATTTAAATCATACTTAGTATATATACTGAAGTCCTTGTACCCAATATAACCGCTTACACCATAAACTATTGAAGATGTATTATAATCACCACGTGTGATCTGATCAGAGCGGAGTCCATCTGCTTTGTACTCCAACAACTGTTTTGTCCTCACATTTAACCCTGCATAGCCGCCAATCCCTAACCTAAAACTCTTTTGTGACTTCACAATAACGTTTTCATCTTTTACTCTTTTTTTAGAAAAATCAAACTCTAAGTGTACAGGTACAACCAAATTTGTAGTACGGAAATAAGGCTCATCAGTTAGTGTTTGGGGATGACTAATGAGACTGGTTAATTGGCCAGTTTTTACATAATACTGATTATTGTCAGGGCGCAAATTGTTGTAAGTTAAGGATACCCCATATTTCAACTGAAGTGCTGCACTATTTTTGGCTAATCGCGTCTTCCAAGTCCAGCCCCACTCGTAAAACCGTGAATTGCTCAGTTTTATACCATTATTATCTATTGAATTTAAGTCACTGCCTTTGATTAAATTGTTCAGACCAAAAGCAAATACAAACTGTGTAGTAGTGCGGGCTTCACTCTTATATTTTCTCTTCTTAGGATGCCAATCTGATTTAATTTTTTCCACCTCGTCTTTTATGTCTTCTAATCCTTCAATAACGTCACCTTTGACTTCTTCTAATTCCTCATTAATGTTTTCATCTACATCCTCATCTAAGGAAGATATTCTCTCATCATCATTTTTGATTTCAATTTCACCTTTGACGAGATTCTGAATTTCCCTTTCTAAGGGTTCTACGCGAGCTTCGATACGATCAGCGCATTTCTCTGCTTTTGCTTTCTTTTGTATTTCTGCTTCAGATGCAGTGATTTCCTTTTTTTCGAGATGATCGTTTATTTCTTCTACCTCCATGCGCAATGTTTCTTTTTCTTGAGCTGTTATGATCTCGATATCCCTTTTGATCTCCTTAATCCTATTTTCAAAGCTAACTTGTGCCTGAGACGTAAATGAAAATACCAATAAAAACGTAATGTAAATTAATCTATTCATGACATGATTTTTATAAATGTTTAATTAAATGATATTACTTAAAAAAATTGTTTATTTTTGAACATTTCTATTGGCCACTGCCACTAAAATTGACTCTGAGCTATTGTGCAAATTTTTAAACACACGCTTAAGAAAACTCTTAGAAGCACTAGCCTCAGCCTCCACCAATAATAAAGAAGGATCAGGGCGAACAGGATGGCGATCAACAATGGTTTTCGTATCCACAATATTTTTGGCAGTGACACTAAATTCTATCTCACGCAACAATACATTTGCGTCAATTTCTAGTTTTGAGTCTGCAAATTTTCCATTCCTTTGTTCGAGCTGCGTATCTTCAAATTGATTAAAATCATTTACCTGTGCAACTATGCCATCATTGCCATCATAACTAGCATATTTACTTCCTTGAGCATTAGATACTATTGGATTATGTTTAAAATTGTTAATGCGCCTTGGCAAATTCTCCTTCTTCATATTTCCAATCGACAGTATGTTGGCTTCTGATTCCTCTTTGGCAACTGATTGTACCGTGTCCATACGTATGATGGATGGAGTTTCGGTAGTGATTGCCACATTATTGATATCTGATTTTTGTTGATAAAAAAGTCCAAAAACACAGATCATTCCAACAAATACCGCACATGCAGCGATCCAATAATATAACAGCAATTTTTTATTTTCTTGTTTAGGTGCCAGAGACAACATGGCATCCAACCTATCCCAAGATTGGTCACTAGGATTTATCTCCCTGTTTTCGAAATATTCCTTAATTTTATGGTCTAAAAATTTATTATCCATGATTTTTTACATTTGTTTGGCTAATCATTTGCTGCAACAATTTTCGAGCGTAGGCCAATTGCGACTTTGATGTTCCTTCATTAATATGTAATAATGATGCTATTTCTTGATGTTTATACCCTTCTATTGCGTACAGATTAAATATCATTTTGCATCCATCTGGCAACATATCTATCATAACTTGAATATCATTTGTCAGAAGCTGACTGTCAGTCCGCATATTTGAAATTATCATTTCATCAGGTTCTGAATATTTTACTTTTTTATTTGCTCGTAGATAAGATATACACTCATTGACTGTTATACGCCTGATCCAAGCTTCAAAAACACCTTTTTGTTGATAGGCATTTAAATGCGTGAATATTTTCATAAAAGCAGTAACCAATAAATCTTCTGCTAAAAAATCGTCATTTATATACTGACGACATATACTCAACAATTTGGGAGCATATTTGTGATAGAGTACCCGTTGAGCTTGTCTATCACCAACCGAAGCCAGCTTAATCAGCTCATTCAAATCACTATGTAAATCTACCACTTTCAAAATACCTCCTACATTGATGTTCGTCTTAATGACGGATATAAATGAAAAAAAGTTGTAAATAATGTATAAAATAATTTAAGATGGCAGGACAATGCAGGTGTTATACTTCTTTTTAAAATTATCTTAATAACAACCAATTACATATAGCCTTAGTTTTGTAATCATAATGGATAAAACCAAAGTACGAGTAAACATAGCCACCAACGTTCAATTGCAACCCATGAACGTTGGTGGAGTTTGTTCGTATTCTAATTTAAATTTGATTAGTGATGTATTGGTCTAGATTTTCCATACCGGCAGTAAATCCTTCCTTGAAGCCTATTTCAATAATCTTTTCTAAATCTTCCAATTTGTCAAAAGTCAAAAGGATATCCACTAAAGTAATATCTCCTTTGTCAATAAACTTATTGTTCCAGTTATTGCGCGGCATATTGTCATTGATATTACCAACTTCGTCACAAAATGCTTCCATACCATTATAATATTGAAAAGGTACCACTTCTGTATAATCAAAACCACACCAATGCACTTCATTTGCTGGACTTATCATGCAATAATGCCAAAGGCCACCTTTTCTAAAATCCAATGATTTGGTTTTATTTCTGTATGGTTTTGGAGCCCACCATTGGTCGAGAATTTCAGATTGAGTCCAAGCAGCCAAAACAAATACAAGGTCAGCGGCAAATTCTCTATGAATATTTATGGTATTGCTTTCTTTATCGACTAAGAAGTCAAGCTGCAAGATATTGTTCAATATTTTTGGATTTTAAAGTGACTCGACGTAAAATTTGAAATTATTTAAAATCGCTTGCCAACCTGCTTGTTGCAGTTCTATTGGGTTTTCTGTCTCTGGGTCGAATGAAACGATGACTTCAGTCTGATCATCTACCACGTTAAAATTGACATCACAAAAACGATCCCCAAAGCTGTAAGAAAATGAGTTTTGCATATCTATTTTGGTGTAAAATGCCTCGAAGTCAAAACCAAAACTGCCATCTTTGGCTTCCATTCTAGCAAGATATTTCCCACCGATAGTCATGTCGTTTTCAGCAATTGGACAATGCCACGACGGATCTGCAAAATTCCAATGTACGATATGTTCAGGATTTGTATAGCAATCCCACACCTTGTTTTTATCCACATTTACGCTCGCCGAAACGGTTATTTTGTCACTCATATCAATATTTTTTTTTATTTTGTTATTTAATTATTTAAATATTTTTGGTTATAAATCGTAGCAATACTTGGTTTACAAAATGATTCCATCCTTCTTCAAAAAATCCCACTTCTGGTTTAAATTCATGTAGGTCAAAATACCATTGTTTCACCCATTCCTTTTCTGTGATGGCTTTCCAAACAGTATTTTTACTTGGTTCAAATATTCTTGTTATCTCAATTTCTGGCTTCATCTTATTTTGATTTTAGGTTGGCTAATAACTGATCCAAATGATCGAATTTAGATTCCTATATTTTTCTAAACTGGCTGATCCATTGGTCTATTACTTTCATTTTGTCTATATCTAGGTGATAATAAATTTCTCTACCTTGTTGCTCTTGTTTTAAAACTTCACATTCTGTAAGTATTTTTAAATGTTTGGAGACAGCTTGCCTGCTGCTATCAAAATGTTCTGCCAGTGCATTTGGTGTCATCGCTCCAATAGTGAGCAGGGCAATGATCGCCCGTCTGGTCGAATCTGCAATGGCCTGAAACGCATCTCTTCTGACTTCCATAAAATACTATATGCTACTATTTGATTGCAAATATATCCACGACTATATAACTGCGCAATTCTTTATATATATTTTTTATTTTTTTTAAAATTTTCATTTAAAAAGTAAAGTAGTTGTATAAACACTTTTCTTAGTCGAATCACATTTCATTTGCGTTGTTATAAATATCATTCTGATTTTTGTTAATTAATAAATTTCTCCTGAATCTACATCTCTTAAAATAATAAGGGAATAATTTTCGTAGCTCCGCAAAAAATAAACATCTCTCTATTTTTTTTGTTATTTTGTAGATTCAATTTTTATGCTTAAGTTTGTTACGTGAAAGTACTTTACCGTCATATCATAATTATATTGTTTGGTGTGTTCATACCTTACTTTGTGTTTGCAACACACAATAGGGCAGGAGAAATCACATACAAACAAACTGGGCCTTTGAGTGTAGAAATGACCATTATCACATACACCAAAGCAAGTAGTGTCGCCGCTGACAGAGATAGTTTAGATGTGTTTTGGGGAGATGGAAGTGGGGAATTTGTAAGACGGGACAATTCTAAAACACGATTTGATGTAAATGACATAAAAGTCAATTATTACATTGCCAACCATACATACCCAGGGGTAGCAACATATACCATCTCCTTTTTAGATCCCAATCGAGTAGGTGGTATTCTCAATGTTAATTACCCAAATTCCATTGATATTCCATTTTTTTTAAGTACCACCTTAACTTTATTAGATAGACAATTTCAGGGATTCAACAATTCAGCCATTCTACTACAACCACCCATTGATATAGGTTGTGTCAATAAATTATTTATCCATAACCCAAATGCTTACGATGCTGACGGTGATAGTTTGGCGTACGAGTTGGCCGCACCTTTAATGGCATTGAACACACCCGTACCTGGATACAAATATCCTGATGAAATAGGTACAACTGTTAGTAACTCATTTACCATAAATCCAATCACAGGTGAAGTCAGATGGAATGCACCAAAGCTACAAGGAGAATACAATATTGCAATCAAAATAAAAGAATACAGAAACGGCACACTTATCAATGTTATATTGAGAGATATGCAAATACTTATTAGAGCTTGTGAAAACGAACCTCCAACCATTCAAACTTTAGAAGATATCTGCATAATAGCCGGTCAAAAAATTGATTTAACAATTAATATCAACGACCCAAATATCAACCAAAAAGTACGGTTTTCAGCTACAGGTGGGCCATTTACAATAGCTAATCCTGCAAAACTAACTGCACCTTCTTTTTTCACATCAGTCCCATTTATAGCGAAATTAGAGTGGCAAACCAACTGCAATCATATATCTGATCAATATTACCAAATTGTTTTGCGGGCTGTAGATAATTTCTATCCAGATTCTACTGGATTGGCTACACTTAAGACCATAAGGATCAAAGTAGTAGGCCCGCCACCGAAAAATCTAAATGCTAAAACTGAAAATGGCGCTGTAAGATTAGAATGGGAAAGTCCTTATGCTTGTGAAGTCACAGATAATAAGTTTTTTCAAGGCTTTTCAGTATGGAGAAAAATAGCTAGTTCTAATTTCCAACCTGATACATGCAACCCTGGTCTTAGTGGTTCTCCATATCAAAAGATAGTTTTCAAGACCCTGACGCAATCAAACGGCAAATATTTTTATATAGACAATACTACGGTCCGTGGAGAAACTTATTGTTACAGAGTTCAGGCAGAATTTGCAAAACTTACAGCCACAGGCAATCCTTTTAACAAAGTTGAAAGCATCCCTTCCAACGAGACCTGTCTGATCCTGAGTCGTGATGTACCATTGATTACAAAAGTTTCAATCACTAAAACAGGTAAAATAGATGGTGCAATTCATTTACGATGGACAAAGCCCCTAGCCGAACAATTTGACACCATTCAGAATCCAGGCCCTTACCTTTACAAAATATTTCGGGCAGATGAAACCACAGCTTTCTCAGAGATTGCCAATTTTAGCCATTTATATTTTTCAGCTTCAGTTGACACTAATTACTTTGATAAAGATATCAATACGGTGGACCACCAATTTACATATTATATAGAAATGTTTTCTACAAATAATACATCTAGTAAATCAGCAGATGCTTCTTCCATTTATCTTTCAATAGCTCCATCTGATAAGAAAAATATATTGACATGGCAAAGTACTACACCATGGGCTAATAAACGCTATACTATATACAAAAAAGATGATCAAAATAATTTCTTAGCTATAGCCCAAACAAATTTAACAAGCTACGAAGACAAAAATTTGATAAATGATGTTCAATCTTGTTACAAAATAGAATCTGAAGGTACTTATTCTTTTGATAATATAGAAGATCCAATAATAAACTTCTCCCAAGAAGTGTGTCAAGCGCCAAAAGATAATGTACCATCGTGTGCTCCCACTATTACAGTTCTTAACATTTGCGACAGATTGACAAACGATGTTAATCCTGAAGAATTATATAATACAATCAATTGGGTACATCCTAATCAAATATGCCCGACAATTGCTGAAGATATCGTTGCTTTTAACATTTATTATGCTGAAACGATCAATGATGCACTTATCAAAATAGCTTCGCAATCTATCTCAGATGGTTTGACTTATATTCATTACCCAGCTAATGGTTTATTGGGATGTTATGCAGTAACAGCCTTAGACAATCTCGGCAACGAGAGTGAGTTAAGTGCAAAAATATGTGTGGACAATTGCCCATATTATGTCTTACCTAACACATTTACACCAAATAATGATGGCAGCAACGATCTTTTCACACCAAGAGTAAACCTCTTTATTGCAAACATAGATTTGAAAGTATATAACCAATGGGGAAATCTCGTTTTTGAAACTGCTGACCCAAATATCAACTGGGATGGCACCTCATTATCTGGTAAAGAACTGGCTGACGGAACTTACTATTATCTTTGTAGAATATTTGAGAAACGAGTAACAGGTGTCATTGAATCAAAAAATAATTTATCAGGTTTTATTCATTTAATAAAAAATTAATGTTCAGCGGAATAGTAGAAACCACAGGAATCATCACAGATATAAAAATAGATGAAAACAATAAACATTTCACCATACAATCTAACATAAGTAAAGATGCTTATATAGACCAAAGCATAGCCCATAATGGTGTGTGCCTTACGGTGGTAAGTTTAACTAACGATACGCATACTGTTACTGCTATTAAAGAAACTTTAGAAAAAACCAATTTAGATACATTAAATATTGGGGAACACATCAATTTAGAAAGGTCTCTATTAGCCAATAGTAGAGTAGATGGGCATTTTGTACAGGGTCATGTGGATACAACTGCTACTTGTCAGTCTATCAGAGAAGTGGGTGGTAGTTGGTATTTCCAGTTCAAAACTGACTCCAAATATGACAACCTTATGGTACCCAAAGGATCAATATGTATCAATGGTGTCAGTTTAACCTTAGTGGACGCCGAAAAAGGATCATTTAGTATTGCCATTATACCCTACACTTATGAACACACTAATTTCAAAAAGATAAAGGAAGGTGATGTTGTAAATTTAGAATTCGACATTTTAGGTAAATATATAATCAATTATTTAAGTAAAATCGAGTTTCCAACTTAGGGGAAAATCGTTTTTATTCGTATTATCAACAATTAAATATCAAAACAAACACAATGCAGATCAACAAAAGTTATGTAATCATAGGTGCTATATGTGCTGTAGTATTTGGATTAAGCAATGCTGGTTTACATCCACTATCTGGTAGTACAGGTTTTACTGGCTCTCCTGTGGACTCCAATTGTGCCCAATGCCATACTGGTAATAACGGAAGTTTAGATGGTGAAATCACAATAGATGGCCTACCATCCACCATAGAAACAGGAGAAACATATACCCTATCTGTCACCATCACCAATCCAAACGGCAACGCAGCAAAAGCAGGTTTCCAATTGGTAGCACTTAATGGCAGCAACGGGAATGCAGGAACCATGACTAGTCCTTCTGCCAATACTCAGATCAGAGTAGGTGGCGGCAGAAATTATTTCGGTCACGCTCCCGCACCAAACTTTCCAGCTTCAAATGAACTTTACTTCTCTGTGGACTGGACTGCACCATCTACCACTGGGACAGTACCAGAAATCAAATTTTATGCCGCAGCAGTCATAGCCAATGGAGCCAATGGCAACCAAATGGACAGAGTGCGTTTGACAAGTATGATAATACCTATTGCCAGTAGTGCTATGCCTTTAGAAATAGACATTACCAATATAGTACCAACAGCCTGTGCAGACTCAGCCAATGGATCTGCCACAGCCACAGCCACAGGAGGTACACCACCGTACAATTATACTTGGAGCAACGGGATAAATAACGCAACAAATACTACCCTACCAGCGGGTTTAGCATTTGTTACAGTTACAGACAACACTGGGGCAACTAATGCAACTTCAGCAAATATCCCCTCCCCTCCCGTCATAATTGCCAATGCATCTGGGTCTGTTGTATGCAATGGAGCATCCAATGGTACAGCATCTGTCCTTGCTTCAGGTGGTGTAGGAGGTTTTACATACAGTTGGTCCACAGGCCAAAGTGGTAGCAATATCTCTGGGCTCACCTTAGGCACATATAGTGTTACGATTACTGATATTAATGGCTGTCAGGAAACAGCCATGGCCGAAGTCACAGAATCTCCTGAAATCTCTATAACAGGAACTGAAAATAATGTGACATGCTTTGGTCAATCAAATGGTAGTATAATTACAAATGTCTTTGGAGGAACACCGAGTTTTAGTTATAATTGGTCTAATGGCAGTAATCAAGCTAATATCCTAAATGTTGTTGCAAATACCTATACCGTTACAGTTACTGATGCTGCAAATTGCACATCATCAGAAGTATTCAGCATCTCACAACCTACCATAATGACAGCAGCCATTACTAGTTTGACTCCAGTATCATGCTTTGGATCAGCGGATGGGTCAGCACAAGTCACTGCATCAGGAGGTACATCTCCATACAATTTTGAATGGTCAAATGGCGCATCAGGAACAGGTAATAATAATACCCAAAATAACTTAATGGCAGGAAATTATGTGGTGACTATCACTGACTTTTATGATTGTGCAGTGACTCAAAATATTGAAATTACACAACCATTACAAATCACTACATATAGTGAAAAAAATAATGTCAGTTGTCATGGAAATAATGACGGATATATTACCTTAGAAGTATCAAACACAGTGGGCAATCCAACTTATGTGTGGTCTAATGGTGCTACAACTCAGAATATAAATAATTTATCCATTGGCAATTATGTAGTAACAATTACTGATGTTAATGGCTGTATGGTCTCATTGAACTTCAACATATCCCAACCAGATTTACTAACAGTCAATACTTTAATGGTTGACAATGTCAATTGTAATGGAGGTAGTAATGGCTTTATATCATTAAATGTAGCTGGTGGAAATGGGGATAATACCTATCTTTGGAGTAATGGGAGTAACTTCCCCCAATTAGCATCAGTACCCGCAGGAGAATATTCTGTGACAGTCACGGATAAAAAAGATTGTATGGCAACCACATCAGCTACCATATCACAACCTCCTGCCATTCAATTATCAATTTTATCTTCTACTAATGCTACTTGCCTAGGAGCAGCCAATGGAGCCATCAGTATAACCACAACAAATGGCATTCCTCCTTATAATTATGCATGGTCTAATGGAAGTACAACCGCACAATTATCAAATGTAACAGCTGGTAATTATTATATCACAGTATCAGATGCCAACAATTGTATTGTTTTAGATACATTTACTATAGGTACTAATGCGTCTTTTAATATCAGTTTACTATCGAAAGCCAATATATTATGCCATGGTGATAGTTCAGGTGTGGCATCAGTTACTCAAAATGCGGCTTTCACTTATTTATGGTCCACGGGCCAGACTACTGCAACTGTTACCAATTTACCAGCGGGTTTACACTCTGTGGTGGCAACTAACGCAGGTTGCCAAAGTACACCACTCAATGTGTCTATAACGCAGCCACCTTTGATGAGAGCCACCGTACTAGCTGCTGATAGCATTCTATGTCAAGGCGAAACAAATGGCTATTTGTCTATCAATTTAGATGGCGGTGTTGGAACATTAACTTATCAATGGTCTCACGGTGACTCTTTACTGTTGACGGACTCGCTAAAAGCAGGTATATACACTATCACTTTAACAGATGATAATGAATGTATGGTTTCAGATAGTTTTGCAATACACTTGGCAACACCTATTCAAATAACTAATATTGATATAGACAGTGTGGTTTGTTTCGGTCAGGCTAATGGTGGACTAGCATTAGGTACTACTGGAGGTTTTGGTGCGCTCAAATTCCACTGGTCAGAAGCAGGATTACTTGGAGATAGTATTGTCAACTTAAATACAGGGAAATATGTAGTTACAATATCAGACCAAGGTAATTGTACATTGGTTGACTCTTTTCAAGTTTCTCAACCTGATGAATTAAATGCATTAGCCACTATTAATAATGAAACAGAAGCTGAAGCCAAAGATGGAAGCATAACACTTTTACCATTGGGAGGAAATGCTCCTTATTTAGTGCAGTGGAGCACTGGTGACAGTACTTTACATATTGAAAATTTAGCTCCAGGCTTATACACATATGTAATCACTGATGATAAAGGCTGTATTTATGAATCTTGGGCCATAGTTAGTGGTGGCAATTGCAATTTGTCGGCAACCTATACGACTAAACCATCGACTTGTTTCAATATTCCAGACGGAGCCATTCAACTTAACATCACAGGCAATTTCTCGTCTTATGAAGTAGCAATCTACAAAAATAATACATTAATCAATAAACCAAATAATGCCTTATTACCTGATACTTACAGTATTATCATATCAGATTCTAGCTCCTGTGTAGCTATATTGTCAGATATTATTGTTACATCAGAACATCCTGCAATCAATTTAGATAGTCTAATAATTACAAAACCTAGTTCATCTTCCTCTGCCAATGGTTCAATAAAAGCTATCGTATCTGGAGGCGAAGGAGCATTAATGTATGAATGGACTAAATTTGGACCAGTGATAAGTAAAATAGAATCAGTAGAAAATATCACCACAGGTATTTATCAACTAAAAATAACTGACATGGCTGGTTGTATTTTGAATATTGATAATATCTTCGTGGAAACAGCAAGTTCTGTCAAAGATGAAATTTCGACAAAATTATTATTGTTCCAAATCCTATTCAAAACAATTTTAAAATACAATCAGAGTATGAAATTTCTCAAATAGATATATGGGACTATTCAGGAAAAATCCTTTATTCAGATCGCCCTAATCAACGTATTTTAAATCTTGATTCAGATATTGTTAACATTGTAGAATCAGGAGTCTATTTTTGCAGAATTTGGATTAAAAACCAAGCTATAATTAAAAAATTGTGGTATTAAAATAAGTTTTTTATGTTACCAATAAAAGGAATCCATAGAATTGCTTAGTATTTTTGTTATAGTTTTGTGAATAATTTAATCTTAACAAAGCAGATTTGGAATAAATTTATACTTTTGTGCCATTATTGAAAATCATCAATAATTAAAATATTATTTCCCATAAAATTTTTAATATGAAGAACATTTTTATTCTAATTTCAGTGACATACGTTTTATTATCAATTACCTCGTGTAAAAATGATATAAAAACCCCTAACACTGATAACGCCAATGGATCTGCACCTGTATCTCAAAACGATTCTAAAGCTTTAGAAGGTACAGGAGCAAGTGATATGTCAGCAACGTACAAGTTGGACCAAACACAAATAGTACAGCCAGGCAATGTGGCATTCAATTTCAAGTCAGCCAATTCATTACAAGTTTATATAAAATCAGCTGATGCCAATGCTATTAATTTTGAAGAGAATGAGGTATTTGCAATTTTTGCTGACGCTACCATAAAGGAGACAAGTTTTATAGTAGAAGGATTAGACACTAAAGGCGAAACTCCAGTTTTGAACGTGAAAACAAAAATCAGTGAAAAAACAGTAGCAGAATATAGACCTTCTTATGTGGTAAAAATACCTAAAAAAGATGTAAAAGGTGTACCTACCATCAGACTTGACGGTGCAGAAATACCTGTTTTTGGAATGCAATAAGATTTCCAAAGATTAAGCAAATAAAAATAAAGCCATTTCTTTAATGAAGGAATGGCTTTATAATTACACCTAAGATCAAATACCATGAATTAGTTATTATTATGAAAAACGGCTAGACAGCCCATCTTTATATACCTTAAGACATCGCTCCCTTGCTAATTTATGATCAATTATAGGTTTTGGATATTTACTAGTCCCGTATTCAGGTATCCATTTTTAATATAACTTTTATCTTTATCAAACCTTTCTGTTTGTGCATCAGGACTAAAAATGCGAAAATAGGGTGCGGCATCCGTCCCACAACCTGCTGCCCATTGCCATCCACCATTATTACTCGCCAAATCATAATCTAGCAAATGTTTTGCAAACCAAGCCTCTCCCCATCGCCAATCAATCAATAAGTGCTTGGTGAGAAAACTAGCAGTGATCATTCTTACTCTATTGTGCATAAAACCTGTTTTGTACAACTCACGCATGCCTGCATCCACAATCGGATAGCCAGTTTTACCTACGCACCATAAACGAAAATCACTTTCATTGTTTAACCATTGTATATGATCATATTCAGGTCTAAAAGCGCCGTTCACAACATGAGGAAAATGCGATAAAATCATAGCATAAAAATCGCGCCAAATTAGCTCACTTAGATAAGTTTGATTAAGAAAACTTGCTTTTAATGCTTTCTCTCTAATGGAGATAGTGCCAAATCGAAAATGAATACCTAGCCTGGAAGTACCATACAAGGACGGAAAATCTCTGTTTTGGTCATATTCTTTAATGATAGATTGTTTCACATCTAATGATGATATACTAATAGAACTTTTTTTAAAACCCAAATCATTCAAAGAAATCATCCTTGTCCATTCTTTAGTTTTGTAAAGATTAGATAATTTAAGATCTGAAGGGTAAGACTTTAAATAAAATGATTGAGCAATGTCAGACTTTTCAGTCAATTTTGACAACCATTTTTTTTTATAAGGCGTAAACACCGTGTAAGGCTTCCCATCATCTTTGAGTACTTCATCTTTTTCAAAAATGACATGATCTTTATAAGAATAATAAGTTATGCTATTCAAATCCAATAGACTCCCAACTGCATCATCTCTTTCTTTGGCATAAGGCTCATAATCATGATTATAAATGACACTATCTATATTATATTCCTGGATTATATTCTTCCAAATGACAAGTGGGAAACCATGAAAAATTTTCAAATCACAATCAAATGTTTTTAATTCCTCTTTTAAAGCAGAAATAGTGGCATGTATAAAACCGACACGTGCGTCTTCTTTATTGTCCAATCTCTCTAAAATGTTGGTATCAAAAATAAAAATAGGTACTATTGGTAAACCTGAGTTCAAAGCATGATACAATCCAGCATTGTCATTTACTCTCAAATCTCTCCTAAACCAAAATATATTTATTTTATCCATGGTATAAAAAATCCAAAATACTTTATTTTATAAGATCACAATACAAATTTAAAATCTAAATGTTCAATTCCAGCATACTAAAGTAAGTAAACAACATAGTAAAAAAGGCCCTCCGAAACAATCCGAAGAGCCTTTAACAATATTATTGATTAACTTGGGGTTATTCTATTACGATCATCTTGCCAGTGATCACCTTATCTTCATATCTGAGTTCGTAAACATATACACCGGACTGACCAAGGTCTGATCTAGTCAATTGTATAGTATTCAAACCTGCTTGATATTGGTCAATTGTGCTTATCACCTTTTTACCAGTATAATCCTTTACTTTGAACGAAACCATTCCATCATTCGGCAACTCAAAAGAAATCTGTGTTTGTGCATTCCATGGATTTGGTGTTACATTACTCAATGTAAATGATGCTAAATTTTCACTTCTCCAGCTAAGTGCAATATGTTGTGCTTCCAAATTTATATTATACATTTCTGGACTCACTTCATTTCCTAATCTCAACATTTCACTCAAATATCCAGCACGAATAACCTCCGCTTCGATGATGAAGATTGCCTTATCTTTAGCAATTCTCACACCTGATGGTAAAGAGATACTCATGTTCGCAGTATTGAATGCTTGAATGGCTACATCTTCAGATTGTAATTTGATAGATTTTTCTGTAATGCTTCTGATGATCAAACCATTAGATAACCATTGTGCTTGCAATCCAACCAACGTGGTATTTTCATCTACCATTACTGGTATTTCGATGATTTCTCCTGTCATAACTTTTCTATCATTGATAACAAATGCGGTAGTAGATCTAGCCTCCGTATTATCTGATGTTATATTATGCCCTTTGGCATTTCCATTGACATCTCCTATTTTGATGCCAATAAAATTGACACCCATACTATTATCAAGCTTTTCGATAAAATATTTTTCTGCAAAATTGCCCAACCAAGGATTTGTAGCATCAGGGAATGAATAACCTGCATCAACAAATCTCCAACTTGTATTATTAGGGAAAGTTGCTAAATTACCTAAGATCAATTTGCGAATTTCGGTAAGGTCCGCAGCTGTCACCGAACCACTTTTGTTGGCATCGGCAGCTATCATTTGGTATGGAGACTTAAGTTTTTCAAGACCTAAAATATGTCTCTGTATCATTACGATATCTAATGTACTAACACCATTCAAATCATCTCCATCTTTAGAAGGTATAATCTGGTAAGTACCACCATTGGACATAGGTGCAAAAGCATAAGAACCAGTCGTTGTGGTGTTTACTGGATTTTGCTCCGAACCCTCTAATTCAATTGTTACATTTTCTATTTCCTCATTATTTTCTTTGACAGTTTTACCAGAAACTGTAGATAACAATGCACTACCGTGACAATTATTCTCCACGCCATTCAATTGGATATCAACAAAAGTCTCACAGTAAGATGTATTGCCATTCTGATCAGTGACCCAAAGTTGAATTGGCTTACATCCAGGAGTGGTAAATGCAATTGTATCATTATTTACATCACTTGAATACGATAACTCAAAGTCATATTTACAAGTATGGTAACTCTTATTGTCAAAAAATTCTGCTGGTATCATAGCCATCAATACATTGTTGCCCCCTACATTCATCAATACCAGTGGAGCAGCCAATCCTTTCTTACAAACTGCAGTAGGAGATTTTGTTGTTTCGACTACAAAATCATAAGATGCTTGTGATACATTACCACATCTATCTTCTACCCTAAAAGTAATGCTATACTCTCCTACTTCAAATTCGTCTGTAACAGATTTGCCCTTACCTTGAGTGATGATATCTCCATCTTGATAAATGGAATATTGCCATACTAATACACTATCTGGCGTACAATCTACCGCTGAAGCCGAAAGCGTGATTTCATCACTATAACAACTTAATGTCTCAAATACAACAGGTGATGTTGGTACTGTAATGACAGGTGCATTATTATCCATTACTTTAATCTCCTGCTCATAAGTCCATGTGAAATGATTGCCATCTAAATCTTTTTGACACCAGTCAATAATGGTCCATGTACGAATTATTTTATAACAAGCACCATTGGTAGTGAATGGGAATACTTGGTCACTATGTCTCATACCTACAAGATCACATGCATCTTCAGTAAACTTTGGAAATGCCGATGAATCTGGTAAGGTCTCTGGCAATAAACCTGCAAACGAACATTGTCCTAATGCTAAATAATCTTTTGGCCAAATCACATCATCTTTTGTATCATTAGGATTGATTCTATTAATGTAGAATGGATCATTGTTTTGAAAAGTAATGGTCTGAGTACATGTCTGGTAGATAGTATTAGCTTGTCTAACAGAAAATGTTCTAACTACAGTACCAATACCACACTGATTTCTATTATCTTCCAAACTATGTTGTAGTGTATTATTAGCCGGGCAATTATCATTGATGACAGCTGCTCCGAATGCTGCATTGGCTCCAGCTAAAGATGGATCAAATGTAAACAAACAGTCTTCTATCGTTACATTAGCAGGACAAGTAAGCGTTGGATCTACTTTTTCCTGAACATTTACACTTACCATGCAGATATTGGTATTACCACCTTTGTCAGTGACCAATAGTTGTACCATTCTTGTAGTATTGGCATCTAAACAACAGAAACCTACTTTGTCATACCAAGCTGTATCTTGGCCGAATGAACAAGGATCTTCCATTCTTCTGATTTGCAAAGTAACAGCACCACACTCGTCAAAACTACCATCATCTACTGCATTTGCTGTTACTTCCGTGTAACCATTGGTTTTGATACTTACAGTTGCAAATTGGTCACATATCGCTACGGGATCTGTATCATCTTGCACTGTAATTCTATACTGCATCGTGCTGCTATTACCACAATTGTCAAATGCAGTGTAAGTAATAGAATGTGCTCCTACTCCCAATTCCATCGTTCCACCGTTACCATTGACATATCCAGAAGGATTCCCATCATTGGCATTCACATAAACTTTATATACTTTATTACAATTGTCTTTGATGTCAAGTTTTGGTAGTACCACTTCGGCACTACAGCTTCTTGTTTGTGTAGTCACTACTAAGTTGGTTTGTTGCGGGATGGTAGGTGCAATTTCATCTACTATATCAATAGTCTGCATACCACTAAATAATGAAACAGAAGTACTGCACCACCATTCAGTAATAGACCATGTTCTCAAAATCCTTTTTTGCAATCTGTATCCACCACCAGTTGATCAGTGTAGTCAATGGTAGCATTACAATACAACATGTTTAGTTGGCTCATTGGATACAATGGTGTTCCATTAAAAGAAGGAATACCTGTAACAGATGGGTGAGGAAAATCAAAACCTCTATCATCTTTGGCGTAACTAGCTGAACAGCTTAATTTTACATTGGTAGCAGGTGGCATGATACCCACAGTTGAAGGTCTTAATAAACTAATGGTCGATGTACATGGCTCACTTTCATTGCCAGAAGCATCAACTGCTTTCCATGTTCTGGTCACAGTACCTACATACAAAGGATCACAGTCCAATGCATTGTGCAATTCATTGACCAAAACAGCTTTTGCACCACAATTATCTAAAACGATTGGCATGGCAACATTTTTTAGATCAGCAAGACAATTTACTATCCCATCTTGACAAACAATTTCAGGTGCTATTTTATCTTCTACCTTTACTTTATTACTACAAATGTATCCATTTACATTAGTAATTACATAATCTAAAGTTTTTCCTATTTGTCCATTACCTACCGTATCTCCTAGGTCATCACCATTAGCATCAGTTACATTAATAGTGTAATTAGCTAAACATCCTAAAAGCACTTCACCAAGTGGACCTTCCCATCCTGTAAGAACAGTGGTTGGTTCTAACGTGCCTTCGCAATCACTATCTAAAGATATTTGTATTGGTTTACATCCCAAAGGAGGATTGACATAATCATTGATTGTTACTGTAAAGCTGCATGTGTTGGTATTTCCTGCTGCATCTGTTGCCATAAATGTATTGGTAGTCACACCAATTGGGAAAGCGGTACCACTTGCCAAACCAGCAACCTGCACAACAGGCACTGTACCTGTACAAGGTAAATCTGATGTAGTCGGAAGAGTAAAATTAACTACCTTACTACAAAGTGTCGCTAAGGTTGATTCTGTTATGTTCGCAGGACACGTGATAGTTGGTGCTTGTGTTTCGAAATTTACTGTATATACTGCCCAATCACCTGCACACTCACCTACGTCAATATTATTATTGTTATTATTGTCAAAATACGGTCTAAAGCGTAAGATTACCGAACCTGGTAAAACAGGGTTAACTTTTGAGAAGGTATTAGTAGCTCCTGCAAATAATCCAGGTGCGGCTGAACAACCAGCACCAGAAGTTCCTGAACACCAAAGACCACTCTGGGTAGCATTATTAAATGTAATTTCTTGATAAATCTTTACTAAAGGGTCAGAGTAACTAGTAGTAAAAGCTCCCAATGTTACATTTGGTGCTGGTGGCCCACTACATATAGTAAACGAACCTGTATTATTTACAAAATTATTGTCTGTAATAATGTTGGTACCATTGATATTCGCATTTAAAGTAGGTGCTGCCACAGAGAAATTAAAATTACCTGCATGATACCTTCCAGTAGGGCCACCATCTACAGTGGCTGGCCTTCCGCCAAATGCGGTAGTAACATCGAATCTATTTTGACCAAATGTTAATATACCAGCAGAATTTAAACCTGCAGCAGTACCTGATACACCCGCGTTTCCATTAGGATCACTAGCACTGAATCCAACGGCAACTATATGGTAAGTACCTACTCCCAACATTACGGGTGCAATATTCCTCATCCTATAAGAAGAAATCAAAGGATCGCCTGCACCAGTGAAAATGATTGGGCCTACCACTGTGGTTCCTGCATCATTCACAATCCCTACAGAGATATTGCCTGTGATACCAGATACTGTAGCATCATCAAATACTCCTAACTGATTGATTACTATAGGAACAGAATTAGAAAACTCTAAACCCAAGAGACCAGTCCAGTTTTGATTACCATTGGTAATTGTACCTGAATAAGCTGAATTAGATGCACATTGCGCATGTAGAGACGCTTGATTTGTAACCAAGCCTACTGTCACGAGGCACGAATACAAAAATGTCTTAAATAGAAGACTTGACTTTTTAGTAAAAATCGACATAATCAACAATTTTTTATTTTGAGAAAAAAATTAATTAATTACTGCATTTTGGGAATGCATGTTACAGAACACATTAGTAACATCGGGCAAAGATAATCAAGATACTACATATTATAAAATAATTTAATGTATAATTAATTAATTTTTAAAATAATTATTTTTAAATATACATAAATAATTGTTTACTAATAGCTTAAAATATACACATTTCCATATACGTTATGTCATTTCAACAAACATAAGCTATCCTTAAAGAAAAATTGTCCCTATCAGTCAGTCTTTTAACATCGTTACAATATGATTACACTATTAACTAAGCGTCCAATTTAGCTCAATTCAATAGTTAAGTTGTAAAATTCAATTAGCGATACATCTTGCAAATATAATTGCTGAAGTTTTATTGAATAATTGTTGTGAAGATTTTTCTCTGCTGAAGTGAAAATATCTCCCTA
Organism: Saprospiraceae bacterium; assembly: GCA_016714785.1. Taxonomy (GTDB): domain Bacteria; phylum Bacteroidota; class Bacteroidia; order Chitinophagales; family Saprospiraceae; genus OLB9. Next base: position 26,232 of record JADKCC010000034.1, on the reverse strand, counting down.
TTCCAAAACTACGTGCAACTTGATTGGTTTAGCATTCACAATTTTTAGATCCCCTTTATTTTAAAAGGGATAATTGACTCCGACCTGAAGATTCCCCAAACTTTGTTGTCTTATTTCTTTGAAGGTGTACCAATTGGTATTAGTAAATTCATCTTTATATGGGCTTCGTATCTTGTACCCAAAATCAAATCTGATAATAAAAAATTCAAAGTTAAAACGTAGTCCATACCCTACACCAATGGCAAATTGGCTTAAAAAGTCTTTACTAGAAAATTTTGCTCCAGGTCTTGCATTGTCTTCACGTAATGTCCAAACATTGCCTGCATCAATAAAAAATGCTCCATCAAACACACTGATGATTTTAAACCTATACTCAGCATTTAGTTCAATTTTGAGATCACCTTGATTGACATAAATTGGAGGTGTATCTATAAGCTTGTCTTGAGGATTGCGATAAGCACCAGGTCCAGGTTGTTTGACATTCCATGCTCGGAGACTATTAGGGCCACCTACTCCAAACTGTCTAACAAAAGGTGCTGCCCTTATCTCTCCGAAAGGCACAATCACACCTATATTTAGTCTAGAAGCAAAGCTATTGGTTTTGGAAAACTCTTTATTAAATCTACCATCGAATTCATAACGTGCATACTTAGCAAAAGAGATATTGTCCAAGCTCCACACCTCATTACTACCAGCTATTTTATTATATATTAAATTAGAAAGATGTACTTCCCACCCAGATAGTTCTACATTATTGATGAATAGAAAAGAATTCCCTTTACTGTTTTTAGCTTTATTGTAAATGAAAGAAAAATCCCTAAACAAAAAACCAGTTCCCAAAATATCTTGAAATGAAAGCAATATCAAAGGATTGGCCTCAAATCTTGAAGAATCACTGATCTCATACAAGTCTAAATTAAATCCCAATGGTCTGAAAATATAGCGATTGCTTTTTGGTGATGTATAATCAAACCCAAAAGAAGCATTAAACGAACTCAAGGAGTAAAAATTGATGATATTATTGGCACTAAAGCCCAATCCTATATTTGTACTTGCTTCCTCAACAAAATTTTTGTAAAACTTATCTTTAATCAATCCTGTTCGAGCACCAAATTTCCCTAAGCCTATAAAATCTTGAAAGGAAGGAATATTGAGATTGTTTTGCAAAGATAGATTAGTGGTACGTCTTACTATCCCTCCTGTACCTCCAAAACCCAATTCAGTTCCTGCTTCTGCTCTTAATGAATATTTCTCCGAACCTCCGAGCAAGTTGCGATTGACAAACTGAGATGACACCGAAAATCCCAATAGCTGTGCCGCCCCTAAAGTACTGAAATAGCCTTGCAATGCTCCATCCCAAATCCATTTTTTATCATGAGGTGTGAGTAATATATCAAAATCCAAAATAGAATCCTGTAATGTGCTAGGTTTTGCATTGATGGTTACAAATCTGTAAGTGCCTAGGCCATTTAACTTTCTGAAGGTTTTTTGGCGCTCCTCCCTACTCAATAATTGTCCTTCTTTAAAAAAAATAGCGTTTTGCAACAAGGAAGGTTTGACTAAAAATGTTGAAGATTGCCGATGATATTCTATCCCATTTAAAGAATCAACTGTGCGAACGCTATCTGCTTGGTCTTTATAGTAATCAGTAAAAACACGAATATTACCTGTGATATATCTAGAATGTAATGTATCTGGCAGGGGCGAACGAATTTCAATAAATATATCTACCTCTTTAAGCTGCTTACTACTATCTCCAGATATCTCAAAATAGTTGTTAGAAAAATTAGTATATCCATTATTTTGCAAAGCAATGGTCAATCTACTTTTTTCCAACTCAAACATATTATAATCTATATAATCTCCCTTTTTGATGAAGGTATTGCTCTTTAATGATGTCACAAATTCCAAAACATTTTTATCATTGGCATCAAATGTTACATCTTTTATTGTGTAGCGTGTACCTGTGGATACGACATAAGTCACTTCGCTAGTAAACCATACATCTGTACCACTATTGGATGTAAATCCATTCAACTTTTCATCAGTAAAATAATCGACTTTTGCTTCGTAATATCCTTTTTTATATTTCAAGTGGTTTTCCATATTCAGTGCTATATTTTTGCATGCCACTTCGCTATACAGTACTGGCTCTTCACCCAAACTTCTCAAAGCTTTGTGGTACCATTTGTCATTATTTTGTACAACATTGGACATGTATATATACTCCTTAGGAAATAAAAACAAGAATTTATTATTAGGTTTGACCGTAATAAAAGTGAGTAACTCATTTTGCAAAGAATTTTTTTCTATTATAGTTTTTTCATTTTTAAAAACTATCTTTGTCTTTTTCAAAAGGGTCTGATCCGCCGCCAGATATTTATTGGTATTGCAAGATGATAGCAGTATTACACTGAACAGCAGCCATATTAAACCAACCTTGTGAGTACTCAGCTCTTTTGTCATTGATAATTATTAAAACTCTTCATTTTGATTTCAAAGGCCAAAATCAAAGATATTAAAGCCCTTCATTTGTCAAAATTCAGGCAAATTTATAACAAATTCATAGCTGAAGGTGATAAAGTGTGTATAGAATTAATTAAAAATACTAAATACAACTTAAATCAAGTATTCATCACCCAAGGCTATGAAGGTAAATACTCAAAATATCTGAAAGACACGACTGCTGAAATAGAAATTATCTCTCCAAAAGAAATGGAACAAATTTCATTATTAAAAACACCATCTGACATCTTTTTGTTGCTGGAAATAAAGGAAGATAACACGAATGATTTGTTAAAACCAGAATCTTCTGTCATCTATCTAGACGGTGTGCAAGATCCAGGCAATGTGGGTACCATCATTCGAATAGCAGATTGGTTTGGTATAGATGCAGTAGTAAGGTCTGAAGATAGTGCCGATTTTTTTAATCCTAAAGTGGTACAAGCCAGCATGGGGAGTATGGTAAATGTGAAGTTAGTCACATCTGATCTACAACAGACCATCACAAAAGAAAAATCAGTATATGGCACATTTATGAATGGAATATCAATAAAAGATGTCGAAATACCTAAAGGCAGTATTTTGGTTATGGGCAGTGAAGGTAGAGGGATTTCTCCACAAAATGAAAAGCTCATCAATCATAAAATAACCATACTTGGATCATCCAATAAAATAGCCGAATCGCTCAATGTTGCAGTGGCTACTAGTATAATTTGTGCAGCATGGAAAGTTTGAGTTAGGTTACTCGTTCAAGATAAAGTTGATGATTCACTTCTGCCCAACTACTACCCTATCCTTGCCTTGTAGATCTTGAATTAATACCACATGTTTCAATCCACATTCTAAAAATACTTGACAAACCTCAGCTCCAAAATTTTCATTGATCTCTACTAATACCTTACAGCCATCTCTTTGGTGTTCCATGACCATTTTAGCGATTGCATCATAAAACTCCATAGCATCATCCCGTACAAACAGTGCCAAATGCGGCTCATGATGCAATACATTGGGATGCATGGTGCTTTTTTCGGAACTAGTAATATATGGTGGATTTGAAATCACCATATCTACTACCGGTAATGTGGGCCAAATTTTTTCATCCAAAAAATCAGCTTTTATCCATTTTACATAAGTGCCATGTATCAGATTGTTTGATTTAGCGATATTTAAAACATCTTCACTCACATCCAAACCAAAAATAGCATTCAAACGTGATTTCACACCAATTGTAATGGGGATAATGCCAGATCCTGTTCCAATATCCAGCATAGACTCGATACCTTCTCTTTTTATCAAGTCCAAAGCCATAAAGACCAACTCTTCTGTCTCTGGTCTTGGTATCAAAACTGAACTATTAACATTAAATTTCAACCCATAAAAATCTGCTTTCCCACCTATGTACTGCCATGGTTCATATTTTAGAAGGCGATTAGCTACTTGCTTAAGTAATACTATATCTTGATCTTGCAATTCTTCTTCAGACCAAAATTGTTTGGCAAAAACATCTTCCAACAAATATCTTGCAATCGTGGCTCCTTCTCGATCATCATATATATCATGAAGTTGCTCACATAAAAACTGGTAAGCTTCTGTAGCCGTCATGTTGTAAAATTAAAGGTAAGTATAAAAGTCAAAATCAGTAATCCCATATATATGGTATAGTACTTCACATCAACATACTGATTGAACCTGATATGGTATTTTCTATAATTGTATATCAAAAGGATTACTTTTTGCACAAAATAAGCTACAACTGTGGCAAATGCTAAACCATAAATTCCCCATAATTGCATCCACCAAAAACTTAGACCTACATTGACTAAAATTTCCAAAACACTTGACCAAATTAAAATCTTATGTTCATGAAATGCCAATGTAAAAGTCTGAGGTAGCAATACCCTACTACTGATAATGAGTAGATAAATATTGAAAATATAAGCTGAAGATCGAAAAGCATCCTCATACACCAATGGAAAAATAAATGGAGACAAAACCATCAAAACCAATGAAAATGGAAATAAAAAATGCATCAATCTAGTAGCTCGTTCTCTGATAACCATAGTAGTTGAGCCAAACTCTAAAATAGTCGGAATCAATGCCACTGAAAGGGTACTAAATAACAATCCAGACAATGGTAATTCACGTGCCCCATATCTAAATACTGGAAAAACTGATGGATCAAAAAAATGTGATACAAACATTCCATCCACGATATCCATAGCACTACCTAGTAACATATTAAATATCAGTGGTAAGCTAAAAACTAAAAATGGAACAACTTTAGCCCATGAAATACTAAAATCCGATGTGGAACACAAATAGAAAAATAAATAAACTAATCTTACTATTGCCCAACCAATCAATAAGTAAATAAAACTCATAATCTGCGGCGAATAAAATGCAACTATCAAAGTTAAAATCAAAAGACCAAAATGACTCCAATATGTATATTGCAATAGTCTTCTAGCCTCTTTACGAAGAAAAAATACGGTCTCTATCATGACTAATGGTACAGCAATTACAAGATATAAACAAAGATATATCCAATATAGTGCTAACCCATCTGCCGAAAATAATGCCATTATCCAAGTTGCTGCCAACCAAATAAAAATACTTACCGCACTACTTAATATCAACAACAAGCAATAAGCCAACCATGGAAATTGCTGCTGCTCTTTGCCAGATAATTTGCTGTACCAAGAAAACATGGCATTTTTTATACCGCCAGACCAAAACATAGTAATACTTGACAGTACAAATAAAAACAATTCGTAATGACCTAAATCAATATTTGGCAAGGCGCTGCGTACCATTATCACTGATACTAAAAAACTGCTGATATACCTCAGTGCATTGAAATATTGATAGACAAAGACTATATCTGTAAGCTTTTGATTTAACCTTTTAAACAAATCTTGTTGATTGAAGCTGCAAGGTAATCAAAAGACCATAAACCAAAAAGTTCAACACAAAAATGCGCTAATATTTTTGTTTATATAACAACTCCTATTGTTCAACCGCTTTTTGGCCTTTAATGTAAGTGGAGTACACATACACAGGAATATCAAGGTCACCAAGGTATTTCTCCAATGATAATTTTACGTCATCCCACTCCAAGCCTCCAACACCTGTAGCCAATTTAGGTATAGCAAGAGTATCAATCTTCTCTTTATTAATAAATTTTACTAAGTCTTTGAGCGTGTGATCCAAATGACTTATACTAGCTTTGCCAGGATGTCCCCCTTTAGATGATGCCGCAGCTTCTTGCGCCATTAGATTGACAATCTGTTTGCCGCCAACGCCACCCCAAGTCCAAATTTCACCAGATTTTGGATTGTGTGAATGACAATAATGACGAAAATCTTTAACCATTGATGGATACATCTCTCTCAAACTCAAGGCCAAACCACTATCAAAATGATCCATAGGCGCTACACAATGAGCAATTAATTTAGAATCTGACAATAAAATGTCACCTGTTACTTCTTTGATCATATCTATTACTTTTTGTAACAAATTTAAACAAAAAAACTGGCTGTTTAAAATGATTTAAGTCAGATCAATGAATGATTAAAATCCCTGTGCATCTCGTTTCATTGCTATGGAGACTTCATGCCCCAAAAAAGTATCAATTAAATAGTGCCCAAGGTATATCAATGGTGTAAGTAAAATTGCCATGGCAAATTTATAAATATAATTTACCGTACCAATAGCCAAAACTCTTGACAAATCCCAATCTGCACCGATCCAGAAAGCAATCAATAAAACAATATAACTATCTACCAATTGAGAAATGAGGGTACTACCAGTAGCTCTAAGCCATATCATTTTTTCTCCTGTAGCAGCTTTTATTTTATGAAATACAGCCACGTCCAATATTTGGCCAACTAAAAATGCTACCATCGAACCAATAATGATCCAGAGCCCTTGCCCCATCACTTTATTGAAGGATAAGCCCATATCTACAATAGAATCGCTGGAATTTGGAGTAATTCCACTTTGATATTGCCACCATTCATTTGCTGGCAGCTTGATAGCCCCGAATACCATAAAAAACGAATAAAATACGATACCAATGGCCATATAAGATAAAAAGCGAACTGCTTTGGGTCCATAATATTCATTGATAATGTCAGTTATGATGAATACTATAGGCCATAGAATAGCCCCAGCTGTCAAATTTAATCCTAAACCATCTACACCAAAAAAGTCATACTTAATGGTGCAAAACCAAAGAGCTTTTCCAAGGAAAAAATCTTAGACCCTACAAACTCTGCTACAATGGTATTAGCTACAAAAAAACCTGCTAAGATTACAAAAAGTAAAACAGATCTACGCTTTAATATCTCATTAATCTGCATGGTTTTTATATCATTTTTTTTACAAATCGTAGTTCGGCTTGATAGAATGTATTTTGTCTGAACCATCATAAAACTTATGAATGATCGATACCACTTCATCAGGATCATCAGTGATAGGAATAAGGTCAAGGTCCTTTTCAGAAATATTATTAGCTTGATAGAGCATAACCTCTGTAATCCATTGCTTCAACCCTGTCCAATATTCTGACCCAACCAAAATCACTGGCACAGGAGATATTTTATTAGTTTGTATCAATGTCAGTACTTCAAATAACTCATCTAATGTACCAAAACCGCCAGGACAAACAATAAAAGCTTGGGCATACTTTACGAACATCACTTTTCTTACAAAAAAATAACGATGGTGCAAGATTTTACTAGGTTCAATGTATGGATTGTTAAATTGCTCAAATGGCAAATCAATATTTAGGCCTACAGAGAGTCCACCTTGAAGGTACGCGCCTTTATTAGCAGCTTCCATGATTCCAGGACCACCACCAGTGATGACTCCGAACCCTTCGTCTATACACTTGGCAGCAATTTCTGTAGCTATTTTATAATATTTATGATCTGGTTTTGTCCTTGCCGAACCAAATATAGATATACATGGGTCCAATTTATTCAATATCTCAAATCCATCCACCAACTCGGCAATAACCTTAAACATGGTCCAAGAGTTTTCACCTTTCAATTCACTCCATTTTTTTAGTTGACGCTGCACATGCTCATCAATATGATTTATTTCTTGCTCACTCATACTATTATAATTGTAAAATTTACATAAAAAAACCTGCGATTGCCAAAACAAAACGCAGGTCATTGCTAAATTGTTCAGCATTATGGCTTAAACCAACTCGCCTTTATATTTTTCAAATTCTGATTTCATATACTTTGTAAAGCTATTATAATCATCGAACTGATCAAATAAATCATGTAATGATGATGCTTTATTTGCACTGTGTACGTACATTTCCACATCTTTGGCGGTAATGGTATTGCCTGATAATATGATCAGCCTCTCCACTACATTTCGCAATTCCCTTATATTACCGGTCCAATTGACCTTTTGTAATAATTTAACTGCAGCGGAATCTATTTTTTTATGGGCTATATTATATTCATCACATACTACAGCAATAAAATGATGTATCAAATCTGGTATATCATCCGTTCTTTCGTTGAGTGATGGCACTTTTATGATAATGACGGCCAATCTATGATACAAATCTTCTCTAAAATTGCCTTTGGCTATTTCGGCACGCAAATCTTTGTTGGTTGCGGCTATGACCCTGACATCTACTGTTAGGTCCTTTTCTCCACCTACCCGTGTGATTTTATTTTCTTGCAAAGCCCTAAGTACTTTTGCTTGTGCCGACATACTCATATCACCTATCTCATCCAAAAAAAGCGTACCACCATGTGCTTGCTCAAACTTACCCAATCGTTGTTTGATGGCAGATGTAAAAGATCCTTTTTCATGACCAAATAATTCACTTTCTATCAATTCTGAGGGAATAGCGGCACAATTTACCTCAACTATAGGGTGATCTTTGCGCTTACTGTATTGATGTATCCATCTGGCTACCAACTCCTTACCTGTTCCATTTTGCCCAGTTACCAATACCCTTGCATCAGTAGGTGCCACTTTCTCAATGGTTGATTTGATCAAACCTATACCATCTGATTCACCAATGATTTCTTGTACTTTGGAATGGCTGACCTTTCGTTGCAATACTTTTTTCTCAGTGATAAGATTGGATTTATCCAACGCATTGCGCAAAGTGATCAATAACCTATTAAGATCAGGTGGTTTTTGTATGAAGTCGAAAGCACCTTTCTTAACAGCCTCCACAGCAGTGTCTATATTTCCGTGGCCAGAGATCATCACTACAGGCGTATCGGGAGATATATTTTGAATTTTTTCGATGGCTTCCATTCCATCCATACGTGGCATTTTGACATCCATAATAATGATATCAAATGAACTTTGCTTAATCTTTACGATACATTCTAAGCCATCAGCTGCCTCGTCTATCTCATATTTCTCAAATTCCAAAATGTCCCGAAGGGTTTTTCTGATGCTTTTATCATCATCAACAATCAGGATTTTAGCCATAATATTTTAATTTTGTTACCTCTAATTTTGAATATTTAAATTACCAAATTACTAAATTGAACTTTCAAATTACTAATTCAGGGTGTAAATATAGATATGATTTTTATTATATAGGTAATTTTCTTACATTCAATTTTATAAATATTATCTTTTATTCATATTTGATAGATTTTTAGTAGCAATTAAATACTCCAAATGAAAAATATTAAATACTTTTGCATCCTTAATATCCAACATAAATTCTAAGCAAATATATGAATCTAGCAGTCATTATTGGAGGTAAATCACCCGAGCACACTATCTCTTTGAGATCAGGTAATAGTGTTGTCCAAGCTTTGGACAAAAATAAGTATGACATTACAGTGATCGGTATTGACAAATCAGGACAGTGGTACCTACAAGATGTTCGTCATTTTTTGTTAAATGAAAATGACAATAAAAATATAGCCTTGGCACCATCAGAGACAAAAGTTTATCTAGATTTTGATGGTAAAAAAACTTGGCTTCGCAATAGGAAAAACAATAGAAAGATTATCAAAATAGATGTTTGTTTCCCCGTTTTACATGGTGCTTATGGTGAAGACGGTATCATTCAAGGAGTCTTTAGATCTGTCAATGTTCCTTTTGTTGGTGTTGATCTTTTAGGTTCTGCTGTGGGAATGGACAAAGATTTTGCCAAAAGGCTTTGGAGAGATGCAGGCATACCTATTGCCGCATTTGAAGTAATCGATTTAAGTAATAAATCTAAAATACGGTATGAGACATTAGAGAGAAAATTAGGCAACCCTATGTTTGTCAAACCAGCAAATGCAGGTTCTTCCGTGGGTGTACACAAAGTAACCAATAAAGATGAATTTAGGGCAGCAATAAAAGATGGATTTTTGTACGATCGTAAATTACTAGTAGAAGAATCCATCACAGGTATTGAAGTAGAATGTGCCATCCTAGGTAATGAACATCCCAAGGCTTCGGTCATTGGTGCCATAGTGCCTACGGAAAAATTTTATTCGTATGATGCCAAATATATCTCAAGTACTGGTGCGAAATTGATGATACCTGCTGATATACCAGATAAAATCAGTCAAACTATTCAAGAAACAGCCATCAAAGCCTTCAAATGTGTAGGAGCAGAAGGTCTTTCAAGAGTAGATTTTTTTCTTAAAGCAGATCATACCATTGTAATCAATGAAATCAATACGCTACCAGGATTTACAAGTATAAGTATGTATCCCAAACTTTGGGAAGCAAGTGGTTTGGCTTATAGTGATTTATTGGATGAATTGATTCAATTAGCCACCCATAGACACAAAACCGTTGGTAAGTTAAAAACTGCATGGTAATATAACATCTTGTGATTGTGTGATCGGTGATCTATTAGGTTGTTCGTCTGTTCTGCCTTTATAACTTTGCTTTGAATGACTCCAGAAAACGATTCATATCACTATTGAGGCTTTTTTCTGACTTTGTATAAACTTGCAGCGCATAAAATCGGTTGCCTATAAGCAACATTCTACATTTAACTACGTATTTATTTTCATTATATGATGCTCTATAGATAATACCAGGAAATAAACCATAAGGTGCATCAGAGTTATAAGCTAGATTACCACCTAAATCTGCAAGATGAGTCTCCATACTTACCTTTAGAAAATCACTTATCAACGCAATAGAGTCCAAATGAAATGTACTATCGGGATAATCCACATAAGAAATCATATACAGATTATTTTTGTCATCTGCTTTTCCTTCATACAACCATGTCACAGGGTGGACTTCTCCGACATCAGTCAATAATTTCTTTTCTCCATTTTTCATCTCTCCCGGTACAGATATTTCGAATCGTTCTCCATTAGGTTTGAAAGTATGCCATTCCTGCTGAGCTGAGGTAGCATTGATAGCAACAAAAAAAAATAAATAATAAATCTTTTTTGAAATCATTTGTGAATGTATAAATCTGTGAAAGAGTGAATGAATGATTGGATGAATGGATAAAGAAAATGCGTTAATAACAACTATATAACGAAAGGAAATAAAATATGTGATTTAAGAAAATGTTAAATCAGTAGTGAGCAGGTTTTATTAGATTTTTCGATAATCAAAATTACTTTATATGAAATAAGTGCCACAAAACTAATGGACTCAGATGACCAGATCGTTTGGGTTTTTCTCAACGATATATCTAGCGAATTTACTAGCTGCGTATGGTCCGATGCTTGAACCTTTGGTGCCCAAACCATTGAATAGGTACATGCCTTGGATTTCTTTGTGAACTTTGAAAACTGGACGTCGTGCATGCATAGTGGGTCTAATAGCTGCTTGATGATCCACAATTTCATAAGGAATGAGCAGCACTCTTTTTAGTTCATTAGAGAGTGTTACAAAGGCTTTTTGCGTTGGCTTATCATCTGGCATATCCCATTCATATCCAGATCCCACCCAATAAATGTCATCATACAAATGAATGATAAATATTTTGTCTTTATACATTTTACGAAATTCCGCACCTGGTATTTTGACTATTAAGACTTCACCCTTTGAAGGCCCCATACCAATGTTTAAGAAGTAAGGATTATGTATTGCTTGATAACCTTCACAAAAGACAATTTCAGAGAAAGTATAATTTTTGTAACAAAAATTGGGTTGTAAAATTTGTAGGGCTTCATAATCAAATTTGGTTTCAAAATAAACATTTTCTTCTTGCCATTTTTGCTTAAATGCATCCAATATTTCTCCTAAATGCACTTGAAAGCTCCCTTTTATTTCTCCATATCCAAAAGGCTTTGACACCTTATTTTCAAATTCACTTGTGTCCGCAAAAGGTTGCACATACTCCATTACATTTTGGTCAGCAGTACGAGACAGCCAATTATTTTCGTCTTCTACACTTCCTAATGATCTAATGATATTAGCGATAGTAAAAGTTTCAATCCCCAACTCATTACCTATTTGAGTGTAAATATCACGTGCTATAGGTAGAAAATCATCTACACCCCAACTTTTGACAAAATTTTTTCCTGTTATTGGGTTTACTATGCCAGCTGCAACTTTGGAAGATGCACCTTCAAAATTATTATCGATCACTAATATGCGCTTACCATACTTCTGTAGAAAATAAGCCATTAAAGTTCCAGCAATACCTTGACCAACTATGGCAATATCAAAATGCTTAGAGTGCATCTAATAATAATTTATCTTTCTTAGGCAATGAACTAACCACTAACTCATAAGAGTGATCTATCATCTCTTTGACAAGCGATTCTTCTAAACTCCCTTCTATATTTATTGTATTCCAATGGGTTTTGTTCATGTGGTAACCAGGTAGTATATCATCATACTCTTCCCTGAGTATAATGGACCTCTCTGGATTACATTTTAGATTGACAGTACATGGTACGGAATCTAATCCTGTTAAGGCAAACATTTTGCTCATAACTTTAAACACCAATGTGTCTCCACCGAAAGGAAACGACTCCTCTACTCCTTTCTTTGATAAACAATATAAAGTAAACTCTTCAATATTCATAACAAAAAATCAATTACAATAAATGCCCCATCATTTGGCGTTTAACTTCTAAATATAATTCATTTTCAGACTTAGATGGTATGACTATAGGTATGCGTTTACCAAAGTGAATGTCTGATCTATCTATGGCTGCAATTTTGTCAGGATTATTTGTAATTAAATCTATAGACTGCACATTCAAATCTCTTAATATCTCTATAGCAATATCAAAATCTCGGTCATCAGGGCTAAAACCCAAGTGTACATTTGCCTCTATCGTATCCAATCCTTCATCTTGGAGGTTATAAGCCTCTAATTTATTGATCAATCCAATACCGCGGCCTTCTTGTCTAAGATAAATCATTATTCCTCCATTTTGGGAAATGATCTTCATAGACTCTTCAAATTGTTCGCCACAATCACATCTATTGGATCCAAAAAGATCACCTGTCAAACATTCGGAATGTATTCGGACTGGCACTACATTTGTAAGTTCAGTACCAATATGTACCAATGCAAGGTGTGGTTGCAAATCAGCATGGGCTTCTGCGTATGCATAAATATGAAATTCTCCCCATTTGGTGGGTAGATGAGCCTGAACTTGACGAAGATACAAAATCCTTATTTTTTTTAGTGATGCAAAGATAACAAAATGGTAATGACGAAAGTTTTTTAATTCCTATTTTAATAGATGATAAAAAATCTTTACTTTTGCGGCTCTAATGAATTAATGGTCTCATAGTTCAACGGATAGAATAGAAGTTTCCTAAACTTTAGATATGGGTTCGATTCCCGTTGAGACCACGTTTATGAATGCCAATTAAGAATAATTTCTTACTTGGCATTTGTTTTTCAATGAGTTATGAATGGCTATGTTACTAAATTGAAGTTTTTACAAATGAAATTAATGCGACATTACTGCGACATGTACCCTAAAGCATAAACATTTGCAATACTTTAGCGCCAGTCGCAAAAGTTAATGAAATACCAATAGTTTAGTATATTTCTTTTTTATTGGCTATCTTTTAAGAGAAACAGATTGATTCGCTCTTTTTAGACACTGTAATTATGAAAATACTTAATTAAGCTCAACCACTTTTAATAATTCGCTCTATACCTAAATATCTAGAATGAGATTCGTAATGAAGCTTCAATTACAATAAAACCAGCACTTTTAGGGACAAATCATAGTCACCACTATAATGAGAATCTAAAAATGAGCATAGCGACTGATTTTTGAAGTAGTTGGAGATAGTAATAGATTATCATTTTAGAATATTAGGTTATATATAATTCCAAATCCTTATTATTGATCATTGCTTGTTTTTCATCCATTGTTTTGTTTTAGAACAAATCAAAAATAGTTTTGTTAATTAGTAAATTTATTTTCCATGTTAGAATTTATTTATATCCTTCTCATCATATTTGGCTTTTTCGGTATATCCATTTTGATGATCAACCTTAGACATCTAGTCACAGGGCAAGAGTTCAGAGGTTCGTGTGCAAGCAATAACCCTATGCTGAAAAATCAACTAGGTGAATGCTCCGTTTGTGGTAAAAAACCTGAAGAAGATTGTAAAATGCCTGAAGCTAAAACATCTTAAATATATAATAATTTAGCGTTTTGCAGTAACTGATTGGAATACATATCCAATAGCTAACACTACAAATACAGCTAAAGTTAATCCTAAAATTAACATCTGAGACTTAATTGTTGCAGCACAAAGATGACAACTTTAAGTCATAAAATCAAAATAATTAATTAAATTTTCTTAATTCAATGTATTCTTAAATAATATGAAATTAAATAAAGCAAAACAAATTATATCTTTTTATAATTTATATATTATTGTAATACTATTACTTACTATTAATACGTATGATTTAACAGCACAATCTCCCAAAAAACTTACTGCAGGAGAAATTTACAACAATATCCAAAAACTAGGTTTTTTAGGTTCTGTTCTTTATGTTGCAGCGCACCCTGATGATGAGAATACAAGACTTATTTCTTATCTGGCCAATGAAAAAAAAGCGCATACTACTTACTTATCATTAACTCGTGGTGATGGTGGTCAAAATCTGATAGGCACAGAAATAAGCGAACTACTAGGAGTCATGAGGACCCAAGAATTATTAATGGCTCGTTCAGTAGATAATGGCAATCAGATGTTTACAAGGGCCAATGACTTCGGTTATTCCAAAAATGCAGAAGAAACTATAAATATTTGGGATACAGAAAAAGTAAAAGCAGATGTCGTTTGGGCAATCAGAAAGACGAGACCAGATGTGATCATCAATAGATTTGACCATCGTACATCAGGTGAAACACATGGCCACCATACTGCTTCGGCACAGTTATCTTTGGAATTGTTTGAAAAAGCTGCAGATGCCAAAATGTATCCAGAACATCTAAAATATACTTCAACTTGGCAACCTAGACGACTATTTTTTAATACTAGTTGGTGGTTTTATGGAAGTGAAGATAAATTCAAAAAAGCAGACAAATCCGCTTTAATGAGTATGGATGTAGGTGTGTATTTCCCGTTGTTAGGCAAGTCTAATACAGAAATTGCAGCCGAATCTAGAAGTAAACATAAATGTCAGGGTTTTGGCTCTACAGGTACGCGTGGTTTACAGATGGAATATCTTGAATTATTAAAAGGAGACCTGCCACCGAAAAAAGAAGATGTATTCGAAGGTATCAATACCACTTGGTCTAGAGTTGAGAATGGAGCACCTATTCAATCAATGGTTGATGCACTTATCAATAAATTTGATTTTACAAATCCTGCTTCTTCAGTCCCATCTTTAGTGGAAATTTACAATGCTATTCAAAAAGTAAATGACCCATTTTGGAAAGATCTAAAATCTAAGGAAGTCAAAGAATTAATAGCTGCTTGTAGTGGTTTGTTTCTTGAAGCAAAAACAAACGCACATAAATTGACTCCGAGTGAAGAGATGTCGTTGGATATTGAAATGATCAATAGAATGAATGCCAAAATGGATATAGTGAGTATCAGTGCGCAAGGGTTCAAATTTGATACAATTTTGAATGCCCCTTTGATAAACAATGAAATCATTAAATGGAACTTAAAAACCATTGTCCCTGAAACCACTCCACTTACAGCACCTTATTGGTTGACAAAAAAAGGAACACTGGGTTTATATAATGTAGAAGATCAAGCTTTGATAGGTAAACCCGAAAGTGACCGAACCTTAAAGATGAATTTTATAATTAATATAGAAGGTACATTGTTTAATTATGAAAAAAATATTGTTTATAAGTACAATAGTCCTGAAAATGGCGAGACATACCGTCCATTAGAAATAGTGCCACCACTTTCGGTTAAAGTCAAAGAGCCTGTTTATATTTTTGCTAATAATGAACCAAAAGAAATAAAAGTTACAGTCAATGCTTGGACAACTAATCAAACTGGAAAATTATATCTTCCACTTCCAAAAGGATGGAAGGCAAGCCCCGAATTTATTGACTTCGCGATAGCACAAAAAGGAGAAAGTAAAGACTATTCATTTACGGTAATACCATCTGCAAATGCAGAAGAAATCTACATATCTCCTGAAATCATAAGTAATGGGCGTATGTACAAAGGGCAAATTATCGATATCAATTACGATCATATTCCTTTCCAAACAGTACTACAAGATGCAGAAGCGAAACTTGTAAGGTTAGATGTTAAAAACTTTGCCACAAAGATAGCTTATATAATGGGAGCTGGGGACGAAATACCAACACATCTTAGACAGATAGGATGCGTAGTTGACATAATCAAACCAGAAGATATTTCATCTGAAAAGCTGCTTGGGTATCATGCATTAGTCAT
Source organism: Saprospiraceae bacterium (assembly GCA_016714785.1). GTDB lineage: Bacteria > Bacteroidota > Bacteroidia > Chitinophagales > Saprospiraceae > OLB9. Next base: position 9,906 of record JADKCC010000034.1, on the reverse strand, counting down.
AGGTGTGCGGGCTTACAATACGGAAGAAGGGCTCAAATTCAAACAAGCAGCTATATTCGAATATGTAAAAAACGGTGGCAATGCAATCGTACAATACAATGTGGCTAATGGCCTAATTACAAAAGAGTTAGCTCCCTACCCTATCACATTATCTAGAAGTAGAGTCAGTGTAGAAGAAGCTGAAATGCGTATTTTATCTCCTACACATCCCATCGTAAATACACCCAACAATATCACTAGCAAAGATTTTGATGGATGGGTACAAGAGCGTGGACTATATTTCCCAGGAGAATGGGATTCCAATTTTACCCCTATTTTTTCAAGCAACGACCCTGGAGAAAAACCGTTGGATGGTAGTTTATTGGTTGCCAAATATGGCGAAGGTTATTATATATATACTGGATTATCTTTTTTCAGGGAGCTGCCTGCTGGAGTTTCAGGTGCATATCGACTATTTGCCAATATGATATCAATAGGAAGAGATGCCAAACCTTAAACAAAAGCGTAATTGGGATTACAGTTACACGTTAGTAATATTACTCAATATCGCATATATTGTGATTTTTTATTTGATTATGAATAAATGGAGTTAGACATCTCTTTATAAAAATTTATGAGTAATATTGATTGGATCATTCTTCTGGGCACATTATTTACAATCGTTGCTTATGGTACTTGGAAGACTCGTGGTGCCCAAAATATGGATTCCTACATGCGAGGCAATAATGAAGCTAAATGGTGGACCGTAGGTTTGTCTGTGATGGCTACGCAAGCAAGTGCAATAACTTTTATGTCCACACCAGGCCAGGCATTTCATGACGGCATGGGATTCGTTCAGTTCTATTTTGGGCTACCGATTGCGATGGTCATAATATGTTTGACCTTCATACCCATTTATCACAAACTCAAAGTATATACTGCTTATGAATTTTTAGAGCAGCGTTTTGACCTTAAAACCAGATCACTTACTGCAGGATTATTTCTTATACAGCGCGGACTAGGGGCAGGTATCACTATTTATGCGCCTGCGATTATCTTATCGACTATATTAGGATGGAACCTAAATTTACTGAATTTTATATTAGGTGCACTCGTCATCGTCTATACCGTAAGTGGTGGTACTAAAGCAGTAAATGTCACCCAAAAACAGCAAATGTTTATCATCATGACAGGTATGTTCATCGCATTTTATGTGATCTTGGACGCTTTGCCGGCTGACGTCTCCTTTACAAAAGCTTTAGCAATAGCAGGTGCAGCAGATAAACTCAATATTTTAGATTTTAGTTTTGATCCCGACAATAGATATACTGTTTGGTGGGGCTTATTGGGTGGTATGTTTCTTGCCTTATCCTATTTTGGTACAGATCAATCACAAGTACAAAGATACCTTTCAGGTAAATCCATCAGAGAAAGCCAATTGGGTCTAATTATGAACGGCATTCTTAAAGTGCCTATGCAATTTTTTATACTCCTGGTGGGTGTGATGGTTTTTGTTTTTTACCAATTTACAGCAGCACCCGTATTTTTCAATCCTGCTACATTAGAAAAATTAAAAGATACAGAAGCATCTTCAGCAATCCAACGACTTGAAGCGAATAATGACTCCATTTTTACCATAAAAAATATCATTTTAGCTGAATTTAATCAAGCAGACGATATTGATAAACCGAAGTTGAAACAAGCATATTCAGATTTACTTACCCAAGAAAAGAGTATCAGGACTGAAGTTAAAAACCTTGTAGAAGTACATCTTCCCTCAGAAGAATCCAATGACAAAGACTATGTATTTATTAGCTTCATTTTAGCTTACTTGCCTAAAGGTTTGATCGGTTTACTATTGGCTGTCATTTTCAGTGCGGCCATGTCGTCAACAGCATCTGAATTAAACGCCCTATCTACCACTACTACTATCGATATCTATAAAAGAAGTATTTATGCCAATGGAGATGATGCGCACTATGTAAAAGCTTCTAGATGGTTGACTGTGATTTGGGGTATTGTTGCCATAATCTTTGCATGTTGGGGCACACTTTTCGAAAATCTCATACAGCTCGTCAATATCATTGGATCGATTTTTTATGGTACGATTCTCGGTGTGTTTCTGACCGCTTTTTATTTTAAAAAGATCAAAGCTAATGCCGTTTTCTTTGCTGCGGTATTTACACAAATAGCCATCATTATTATTTTCAAAATGGATTTAGTTAGTTTTTTATTACTTAATGTTATAGGGTGTTTACTTGTGATCATCATTGGCTACCTATTACAAATATCAGTATTTAAACAAGATAAAAATGGAGCTTCCTCAAGCGTTTAAGGCATCTATGCTACTTACATTAAGTAATGGTGCATACGAAGATTTTAAATCATCTTTTGATGACGAAGTACCCGTTTCGATCAGAATAAATTCCTATAAATTCAGCGCCAATATTGCTTTTGACCAAGTGCCTTGGTGTAAAAATGGGTATTACCTACCAGAGAGACCAGTATTTACCCTTGATCCAGCTTTTCATGCGGGCGCTTACTATGTCCAAGAAGCGTCTTCTATGTTTCTAAGACATATTCTAGAAAATATTGTCAATCATCGGAAAGATATCAAAATATTAGATCTCTCTGCATCACCTGGAGGTAAGACCACACTGATAGCCAACTTTTTGAATCATGAAGGTTTGCTTGTCGCCAATGAAATCATTAAAAACAGAGCCTACACCCTCAAATACAATGTAAGTAAGGAAGGATATTCCAATGTAATAGTGACTAATAATGAACCCAAAGACTTTACCCCTTTGGCAGAATATTTTGATATCATCTTAGTAGATGCGCCTTGTTCGGGAGAAGGTATGTTTCGGAAAGATCCCAATGCCATCAACGAATGGTCGCCAGAAAGTGTGCTATCATGTAGTATCAGACAACAAAATATACTGAAAGATGTATTGCCTTGTCTTAAATCTGGTGGCCACTTGATTTACTCCACCTGCACCTACAATGATCACGAAAACATAGACAATGTCTTGTACGCTATGAATACATTCGGTTTGAAAGGTGTGAATATTCCTATAAATGTCGAATGGCAGATTTCAGAAATATCAAAAGGCAATGCCAAAGGCTTTCAATTTTATCCACACATGACAAAAGGGGAAGGTTTTTTTATTTCTGTCATGCAAAAAGAAAACGCTGATCTTAATAATGTCAGATGGAAAACAACCGATAAAGTGCTACAACCATTGGATAAAAAAGCAGTATCCTATATAAATCCTTGGGTCGCCTTAGAAAATAAAGATCTATTGGTAGATAAAACAGGAAATATTCATCTTTTTCCAATTCAATTTACCGAAGAAGCTAAAGTATTGAGCCATTATTTACGGATGATCTATTGTGGTAGCACTATAGGTATATTAAATAAAACCGTATTTATTCCTGACCATAGCTTAGCTCTTTCCTTAGATAAAAATAAAGAAATTGAGACTATAGCACTCACAAAAAACGAAGCATTATTATACTTAAAAAGAGAATTAACTACCATAAATTCAGATAAAAAATCATGGCTACTAGCTACCTTTGAAGGCAATGGAATTGGTTGGCTCAAAAACTTAGGAAATAGAATCAATAACTACCTGCCCGCTGAGTATAGAATATTGATGAAAATAGGTTAATACCATTGAAACATACAAGTTTTGAAAGCTTTTGTATGATGCTTACTATCATAGACAGCAAGCAAAATAGTTAATGGTCAAAGACCGTGCAGATACTGGTCCTAAAGTCATAGACTTTGGACAACAGGGTTTCTCGTCAAAGTAAAACTAACATCCTCCAACTCAAAGACGAAAATTTTAAAAAGAACATTACTAACATCGCGTTGAATGTTACTAACATCGCGTTGAATGTTACTAACATCGCGTTTAATGTTGGATAAGTTACTAACATCGCATATGTTACTAACATCGCGATAAATGTTACTAACATCGCGATAAATGTTACTAACATCGCGTTGAATGTTACTAACATCGCGTTGAATGTTACTAACATCGCGTTGAATGTTGCTAACATCGCGATGAATGTTACTAACATCGCGATGAATGTTACTAACATCGCGATAAATGTTACTAACATCACGATAAATGTTACTAACATCGCGTTGAATGTTATCATGTGTCAGAGTCTCTTGACTTCGATGCCATATCATTCGGTCTCTGACCGGTGTGTTCTTGCTAATAAATTTGCAAGGCCATTACAGCTTCACCACCTTGCCTTCTCTTACGACTACAGCTTCTCCCTTCCTTCTGGAGGGAAGGACTGGGGATGGGTTAAAAACATCCATCACCTTCCATACATAGACTCCTGCTTGCAGTCCACTCATATCCACACTATTTTGCCCATAATAGATGCGCTGTGTGATGACAGGTCTGCCCGTGACATCGTAGATCATCACTTGTCCATGCGCAGGTACATACTCTCCGAGTGTGATGAGCAGATAATCCTGCACTGGATTTGGAAAGAGTGATACATCGGCAGGAGTCACGGCCATATCATCACTACTACTCGTGCCAAGTGTGATAGTACGGCAAGATGTATTGCTGCTATTTTCGTTGCTGACAGTGAGACAGACATTGTAAGTGCCACTCTTTGGAAAAGTATGATATGGACTCTGTGTACTAACTAGTGGACTACCATCTCCAAGGTCCCAACTCCATTTTTCGGGCCTGAAATAACTCAGATCTGTAAAGCGCAGCCGTAGATAATCTATGCTATCTACCTCATATCGATACTTAGCGATGGGATGATTGTCTAAACCAAGGGTGTCGCACGGTGAGCCATCGAGCGGGCCGAGGCGGTAGTGGGGGAAGTTGGGGATTATTCTTGGATTATTTGATACGCGGATGGCATGCTGTCTGAAAGAGCATGCTATACCTTCTTCATTGGGATAATCCATGACGTGCATATATCTTGAACTTGCAGATCCTGATACATTATACAATCTACCATCTGGACCATAGCCCCAAAAACCAAATTGAGTGGTAAAAATGCCTGGCCAATCAGTCGGATCCTGAAATCCATCATAAGTAGCCAAATGAATACGAGGCTTGTTTAGATCTTTCATGTCGTACTGATAAAGATCATTCATATTATTGACATAAAGATACCTATCATCAGGTGAGAAGGCTATCCCTTGTCCAATTGATGCCTCAGGTATGACTAAGGTATCAAAAAAGGGATTGGACAAAAGTCCACTGCATCTGTCAAAGTCAAAAATAGAGATAACACCTATGCTATCCCAGTATCTGCCATCGTTAACAGCATATTGATCTCCCCTGTGAGAAAAGGTTGCATTCCCAGCCGATAATCTTGGGTTAAATTTCCCAATGTTCTGGACATTAATTTTATGAATTCCAATACTATCTAACAAATAAGTATAAAAAATCGTCATATCTTCACCAACAATTATTAGCCACCAATCTCTGCCATTCGCATGTCTGCAAGCTTTCAGATGATTACTTTTAATTCTCTCTTGCATCAAAATTTTATCTTTTGATATAACACATCCTTTTCCGTTATTGCAGTCGGTGTTTACCACCGAATACCATACTCCTATAGGGCCATCAACATTTCTGTCTAGAACAATATTAAAAACATACAATAGATTTTCTCCAAGTTGTTTAATTGGAAGTATTAAATTCCCTTGAAATTGTGTAAATCCTAATCTCTCTCCTGTTTGCCAGTGTACCTTACTACGCCAATAATTATTGTAGTTGATCGTATCACCTCCTTGGATAGGCTGATCATCTGGACCATACAACTGCATACCGTTAGTATAACAAAATAAATTGCCTTCATCTGTACTGTAATTGCTATTAGAAGCGTCAAATGTAAATCTTCTCTTAAGGAAATAATCAATTTTCATTGGATCTGAAGAAAAATTTAAAGAAAACGGTGTCCATTCTTTTAAGCTATCCATTTCTAAAAGTTCAATTGAAGAACCACCTGCACTTCCCATTGGCCATACATAGTCATTATTCTGAGCGATTAGAAAATAGTGCATTAAAATTAATATGATTATAAATATTGATCTTGCTGACATGATTTAAAATTTGAGAAGCTGAAATAAAAATTAGGCGAGATTATTAAATAATAATCTCGCCTAAAAACTTTTATTGAATCTTTAATACTTTTTTGACCGTTTTTTCATTTTCAGTCGTCAAAATCGTCACAAAGTAAATGCCACTCGGCATCTCAGATATATCAAAATAACTGATGTTGCCCGCAATCGTTTTCATCACCACGCCTTTTGTGTCCGTGATGCTTATGCTTTGTAGCACTTTAGCACTTTGGATGTTTACTAAACCTGTAGTTGGATTTGGTGTTAGACTCCAGTCATCTACAGTTTTCGCTTTTATAGATCGAGACTCTATCACTTCGCTGCATGCTGCATCATCATAATAAGTTTCATGCCCCAATCCAGCCAACAAGTTACGAGACAATACCACAGTCTCTTTGTACAACGGTTCGCAGAGATTTGCCAACATTTGAAGAGATGAAAGATGATGCTCCACGACAAACGCATCGCCATATATCAGTTTGTCAAGTAAGATCTCTGCATACTGCTGAGCTGCTGCGGTATATGGCTTATCTTTAGGCAGATTATTGATTTCTGCTTTTAGTACTGCCAACTCTTCCATCCTTAGGTCGTAACCTATCGATTCAAAATTTGGGGTAGCTGTGGCTAAATTCTGTAAATTACCTCTTATTGCTGCCATTTCCTCTGACAATGTCACATTTGGCTCTACCTGATACGACTGCCATTTTGCGTCCAAGGATGTCAATAAAGCTTGTGCTTCAGCACTAGATGATAGCATTTCAGACGTTGCTGTTGCTGAAGGAGTCATAACTTCCACAAGATTTTTAAAGAAAAGTTCGTATGCATAGACATCCTCAGGTGCTGTGGCATAAAATTCTGCAAGCACATCGGAAGATGCTAAAAACTGTGGATACTTGGTCAGATAGCCGTACAGCCATCGCTCCTTGGACCAGACACTTGGGGCTATGTGGTCTGCTACCACGATGTGTTCATGATTGAGCATGTTTTCGAGCGTTTGAATATTTAAGGCAGACGGGGAGCCTCCCTCAGTCACTCCACTCATGGATAAGGTACACATATTATCACACATGTCACTTGCTATTTGCGTTCTTTGTCGAAACCAAACGGATGGCTGTTGTACTGGCCAATAAGACTTTTCGGTGGTATTTTGCCCTTGATTAGCAAAAAAATAAATTAAGGTCTGGATTTGTATTTTCTCGACTTGCTACGCGGGACACACCAGTCCAGATGTTGCCATGATCTAGTTGGTCGCCTATGGCACAGTTTAGAGCAAGTCGAAGGCCAACATTATTATCAAGCATTTCATTTTGTTTGAAGGTAGATGTACTGGTATTTGAATTTATTAGTGCCAAACCTGTATTAAGTCCAATCATTTTATTACAACAAATCGCATTGTTCACAACATTTGTTATAGAATTTACGCCAGACCTAGGCATTACACTGAAATTATATAATTCATTGTCTCGTACTGTGGAATGATTAAGATTATCAAATAAATAACCAGTATGACCAGACTGATTTATCGGGGAGGGTGTTAAAAAGTGAAATACATTATGATTGCTCATATCCACACTTTTATAGTTAATGACTTGCACGGCACCATTAGAATGCTGATTGACCGATCCGATCAAAAAGTCATTATCATTTATATTTCCATCGCCTGTCCTTCCAAAAAATCCTATAAGCCCTAAACCATGAAATCCAGCAGGATTAACTTGGTCAACAATACCTGATAATCTAAATGTATTGTTTTTAAGACTAAAATAATGCCCGCTATTCCTATTCGAGAAAATCCCCTTACTCCTACATTCAAATTCATTGTTATTCTCAACAATTAAATTCAAAGAGAAAATAAATCCATTATCTATAGCATGTACGCCAAGTTCTTGGTTTATAAATCTATTATTATTCTTAATTGACAATACCGAAGGGACTCCACTGGACAAAATACCTTGTGTACCATTTTCAAAAAGATTTTCTTCAAAATAAACACCTCCGAATAATCCACCTCCTTGCACCATTACTCCATTGCCTAGATTAGTTGAATTTAAAGTAAAATCATTTATTGGTCCTACATCTACAATTGGCAAATTCAAAAAACTATTATTTTTTATATTTACATTAAAAGTACCATGACAAATAATTCCATTATTCATGTTCTCGAAAATATTTCTAATATCATTCACCTTTCCTACGTTTAGACTATAATTACCAGATGAAGATAAAAAGTCAGATGAATAAGTTACTTCTGAATAAATTCCGCATAAATTTTTATTGGCGAACCCAGGCATTCCAGTGTATGCTGGTAATAAGGTGCCACCATTAAACCTATTACCCACTATAAGGTGGCTTGGCGTAGATGTGAAATACATACCCACAAAATTATTACTAAACGAAACACCTCGTGCAGACAAGTGACCATCATTATTCACATGAATACCATATAAAGCATCTCTTATGGTCCCACCTAAAAAATTGGCAGTGTGTCCAATGGTTTCGATGCCCTCCACATAATATTACAGCCCATAAAATTGCAACTGTAAAAGTGGATAAACCTTTATTGAGTGGTTGCGGCAAGAAATGGTGGCATTCAATATGATTTGTGCACCATCCAAGGCAACAAAATCACAACCAAAAATTCAGTAGAAATGTCAAAGGTTACACTTCCATTTACAATAAAGTTCATATTACTATAGACATTTATTGCAGCGGGATTGTATGCAATGCCTAAATTAGTAAAAGCTTGAGATAAGGTGATACCATGTGTTCCACCGTCTAAAGTTATGCCAATAAGGTTTCCACCTCGTTGGCAAATTAGTGATGGCGGCCTACAATTGACTACTAAACTTTGAGTAGAAGATGCTGTTTGTCCGCACGCATCTGTCACTGTCAAACTAACAGTGTAAGTACCATTGGCACTAAAAAAATGAATAGGGTTTTGATCTGTAGATGTACTGCCGTCTCCAAAATTCCAGAGATAGGTCAAGCAACTTCCTGATGATAGTTGAGTAAACTCCACACTATTTTGGCTATTTTCACAACTCACATTGCTTGTAAATGCTGCAATTGGTGCAGAACATGGTACATTCAAGCTTTCACAACGTGTAGCACAACAACCAAAGTTATCTCGTATATCTAAACAAATGATATATTCTCCACCATCTGGGAAAGCAAAAGATGTATTTGAATTCGTTGATTGATATACTACATCATTGGTACACTTTTTTGTAAAAGTCCACAAGTATTTTGTAAAGGTAGATACCGTAGAAGAATTAACCGAACTAAAAGTGTAATTGAGTCCTGATGTATTATTAATTATCAAATCAGTGAGCGCTGTAGTTTGACATGCTAATACAACATTATCTAAGCCTAAAACTGTTTGATTAATTTCGGTTGGTGGGTAAGGCTTCCATGATCTTATATAAATAGCATTAAATGTAGGATTGGCAATTGTGAAATTTCGAAAGACATTTTGTGAATTGTACCAATTCACTTGACTAGCTACAATCTGTTGAGAAACTACTGGCGTCCATCCTGCTGATGGGTTTGAACAGCCTTGGGGAAATTCATTTGAATTTAACAAATAGACATCTAAATTGGTAAAAGAATTTAACCTTCCACAATCTAATAACCTAGCAGAAATGTCTATAAAATAGGTTACTAAAGGGTCTGGGCTAAAAGTCAATCCTTGTTGGGCAATACTTTCTGTTATTGCTATTTGGTCCGCAGGCCCTGATCTTAAACAGGCCATAGTATTAGCAATATCTGAAATTACAACATCACAATCAGTATTTCCTAAGGGATCTGTTTGAATA
>JADKCC010000033.1 GCA_016714785.1 Saprospiraceae bacterium | reverse complement strand
TAAATCGGCGGACCAAAAACGATGAGCCAGACAACCTATTTGAGTCCTTTGATGATAATCCCTAATTTAACAAAGTAGAATTAAGGACTTAAGAAGCTTATAAAAGTACTCGGAGAAGGTTAGTTAGCACTTAAAGAAGCTTATTGAGTACTCAAAGAAGGTTATTAACTAAAGTTTCGGGGCAAATTTTGCACAATAACTACTCTCATAACCTTGAATCAAATTCAATTGTGCTCTTTGGGGCTAATGATTATACTATAGGTTTGGCATTGTCGCTCGAGCCGCGCTCCCCATCCCTTACGGGTGCCTTCACTTCTCGCATTGTCATACTGACCTTCCAGGATCGTTCAGTTATACTTTTTGCATTGCCAAAAAGTAAACAAAAAACGCTAGTTCCAGCTAAATCGCTCCGCGTACCGGAACAGGTCTCCCCAAAGAGTAAACCTGGTATTACTACATCTCCCAAAGCAATATGTTAACGTCGTATTTCTAAATCTCCTTGTAAATTGTTTTAAAGTATTGATTATCAGTATTGTAAAGTAAGTTAATATTTAATTATTTAATATGTAATTAGTTGACATTAATCCATTTATAAACTCCGAAACTTCAGTTAGTAAGTACTTGGAGAAGCTTAGTGAGCACTTAAAGAAGCTTATGAAGTACTTGGAGAAGCTTGGAGAAGCTTATGAAGTACTTGGAGAAGCTTAGTGAGCACTTAAAGAAGCTTATGAAGTACTTGGAGAAGCTTATGAAGTACTTGGAGAAGCTTATGAAGTACTCAAAGAAGCTTATGAAGTACTTAAAGAAGGTTATTAAGTACTTAAAGAAGGTTATTAAGTACATGGAGAAGCTTATGAAGTACTTAAAGAAGCTTATGAAGTACTTAAAGAAGCTTATGAAGTACTCAAAGAAGCTTATGAAGTACTTAAAGAAGGTTATTAAGTACATGGAGAAGCTTTTGAAGTACTCGGAGAAGGTTATTAAGTAAGTAATGGGAGAAAAATTAGACTGTTTGTAAATTTTGGAGATGGATGGATATACCCTTTTGGACAAAAGACCAATTTAGATATTTTTTGGGCTAAAGCCCATGCTATCCTATCATCCATTATCCACAGGTTACAACCTGTGGATATGGATGTGCAACTCCTAGTCGCTAAATTTTACACACGCTCGTAAAGCTTAGACACTCAATTATAGCTTCGAGAAACTCAAGTGTAGCTTCGAAACACTTCAATATTTTACTTGTAAATTATCAAAACTATCCTTTTCTTTTTTTCACACCATCCCTTCCAATCTCCTAATATCATCCTCCAATATCTTGATCCTTTCCTGACCATCAGCGAGTTTGGCTTTTTCTTTGGCTACGACTGCTTCGGGAGCTCCACTTACGAATCGTTCATTACTGAGTTTGCCTTGTACAGATGCTACGAATCCTATTTGATACTCGAGTTCTTTGCGTTTTTCGTCGAGTTCACCAGCTATATCCATGGCTTGCTCTAGGACGACAATACACTTTTCCGTACCCGAGATGAATCCTATACCTGCTGTGTTTTCATCTGCTGTGATCGCGATTTGTTTGAGATTGCCGAGTTTGATACAGATGTCCGACCAGCCATGTTGTTGAAGCAACACGTCCGATCTTTCACTTTTTACTAGGAATACATCAAGTTCGTCCTTCATCTTGATACCATTTTTATTGCGGATATCCCGGATATTAGTGATGATATCTTTGGCTTGCTCTACCCTATCTATGATGGTCTGATCAAAATTGCCTGGCTTCGGATAGCTACTCAAAATACAGTCATTGCCTTCAGCTCTTTCTCGGAGTGCGTGCCAGATTTCTTCAGTGATGAATGGCATAAATGGATGCATCAACGAACAAATCTGACTGAATAATTCTATGGTATTTTCTTTGGTTTGTGGTGCCATCTTTTCTCCAAAACCTGGCTTTACCATTTCCAGATACCAGGAACAAAAGTCTGTCCATACAAAACTATAGATGCTGATCAAAGCTTCAGAAAGTCTATATTCCTTAAAGTTTTTGTCGATATCTACTGCCAGTGATGTCAATTTGTGTTGCATCCATTGGAATGCTAATGTTTCGCCTTCAGATGTTTTGAGATTGGTGTCTATTTCCCATCCATCTACTAGACGGAGTGCATTCCATATCTTATTGCTAAAGTTACGACCTTGCTCTACTAGTTTATCATCATATAACAAATCACCACCTGCAGGCGAACAAGACAACATTCCAAAGCGTACACCATCTGCGCCAAAATCTTCGATCAGTTGTAATGCATCAGGACTATTTCCCAGTGATTTTGACATTTTGCGACGTTGTTTATCTCGTACCATTCCAGTAAAATACACGTGATCAAACGGTCGTTTGCCTTCCCATTCGTAACCAGCCATGACCATTCTCGCTACCCAAAGGAAGATGATATCCCATCCAGTTACAAGCACTGATGTCGGATAATAATAGTCCAACTCTTTACGATCATTGAACCCATCAAAAACAGATATCGGCCACAACCAAGATGAAAACCACGTATCGAGCACATCTTCATCTTGTCTTAAATCATCGGCAGTGATGGACGGATATTTTTCTTGGGCAAGAGCCAATGCTTCCGCTACTGTTTCTGCTACAAAAACATCTTCACCATAATAATAAGCAGGAATCCTGTGTCCCCACCAAAGCTGACGAGAAATACACCAATCCTTGATGTTATCCATCCAGTGACGGTAGATATTCTTTTGATTTTTAGGAAAAAACTCTACCTCATCTTTTGCAACTGCTTCGGCAGCAGGACCAGCAAGCGCCTTCATGTCCACGTACCATTGAAGCGACAATCTTGGTTCGATCACTGCATTTGTTCGCTCTGACCTACCTACATTATTTTGGTAATCTTCGATTTTGTCTATGTGTCCAGCTGCTTCGAGATCTTTGGCAAACTTTTTACGTACTATAAATCTATCTTCACCGATATAAACTTGAGCTTCTACACTCATGGTACCATCTTCATTAAATACATCTACCACTTCGAGATCATGACGTTTGCCTATCTCGTAGTCATTGACATCGTGCGCAGGTGTTACTTTGAGCGCACCTGTACCGAATTCCATATCGACATACGTATCTCTGATAATGGGAACGACTCGACCTATGATTGGTACAATGACACTTTTCCCATCCAAATGTACATATCTCGGATCGTCAGGATGTACAGCCACTGCAGTATCTCCAGGTATGGTTTCTGGCCTAGTCGTCGCTATCGTGATATGCTCATCACTATCAGCTACTTTGTATTTGACATGATACAATTTTGAATTTTCATTGCCAAAAATCACTTCTTCATTGGACAAAACCGTTTTGGCTTCAGGATCCCAATTGACCATCCGTTTGCCACGATAGAGTTTATTTTTTTTGTACAAATCGACAAACACTTTAATGACCGCTTCTGATCTGACTTCATCCATCGTAAATGCAGTACGATCCCAATCGCATGATGCTCCCAATTTTTGAAGTTGTTTCAGGATGATGCCGCCATATTCTTCTTTCCATTCCCAGGCATATTCTAGGAACTTCTCTCGTGTAAGATCACCTTTTTTGATCCCTTTTTCACGGAGCATTTTCACTACTTTGGCTTCGGTAGCGATAGATGCATGGTCAGTACCCGGAACCCAACAAGCATTTTTTCCATCCATCCTTGCTTTCCTGATCAGGATATCTTGAATAGTATTATTGAGCATGTGGCCCATGTGGAGTACACCTGTGACATTGGGTGGTGGTATGACGATACTAAAAGCTTCTCTTTCATCCGGCTCAGAATGAAAGTATTTTTTATCCATCCAATGGCTGTACCATTTTTGCTCTACTTCCGTAGGATTATATCTTGGTGAAATCATGTAATGTAAATTAAGTTTTTGAATGTTAAAAGTATTGAAGGTTTTACCCATTCTAATCCTTTCCTAAAAATGGAAGAATGTTGAATCCCTAAAAATAAAATTTCCTGATAAGTTTATCTTAAATTGTGTTAATATCTCAGTGTATAAACATCGGTAGATCCTGATTTATTAGCCACTACGATGACAAAATTTCCATAATCGGACTCATCAAATGTTTTATTGAAAATATCTCTTCCAGCCAATGTATTGGTTATGGAAGGAATAGTATTGGAGTGGCCTACCATAAAAATACGATTAAACTCATCATCATTTTTCACTTTTTCGATGGTTTCTTTCAATGTTTTGTTGTCATAAGGAAGGATTTGCATGGCCTTTATATCAGACAACGAATCTACGGTAAACATCGTCCGCAAGGTCATCGTGGAATAAATCGCATCTACCCTAGTGCCACGCATGATGTCCGCTATTTTTGTTGACCGATCTATACCTTCCTTGGTCAAAGGTGGGTCACCCGCAATACTTGTGTCCTTCTCGGCATGGCGTACTAGATAAAATATTTTTGAAATACTATCTTCATTCAGCGTCACGCTTTGTCCATCAGCTGTGAAGATGATATTGGATTTAATTTCTTTTATTGTTTTGCCATCAATATTAACTTTTGGTACTCCTCTGTCCTTACAAGAAGTAATCATTGCTGCAAGTAGTAATGCAACGATGGAAATTTTGAAAATTAATAGTGAAATAAATGACTTTTGCATGAATCAATGATTAAATGAGTGAATAACAAAATGGGTTAATGAGAAAATGATTGAATTAATAGTGAACAACCGAGTTATCGAACGATAATTAGACTGTCACTTCCACTTTGTCAAAAATATCGACGTTTACATGTGTTTGTATCAAATCATCTAACGTCTCTCTTCTTCTGATCAAATAATCTTGACCTTCATGGATCAATACTTCAGCAGGTCGATATCTAGAATTATAATTGGATGCCATAGAATGACAATAAGCGCCTGCATTATAAAAAGCAAGGATATCGCCTTCATTGATTTCTGTCATTTTACGATTGACACCAAATGTATCTGTCTCACATATATAACCAACAACAGTATAAATCCTTGATCTACCTTCCGTCTTAGAGATATTGACAATCTTGTGGTAAGAATCGTACAACATGGGCCTTATCAAATGATTTAAGCCTGAATCTACACCTGCAAAAACAGTAGAAGTGGTTTGTTTTACCACATTGACTTTGACCAAAAATATACCAGACTGACTTACCAAAAACTTACCTGGTTCAAACATTAATGTCAAATCATGACCATAAGACTTACAAAACTCTTTAAATCTTTTGGTTATTTTTTCGCCCAATTCTTCAATATCTGTTTCAATATCCTCTTCTTTATAAGGCACTTTAAACCCACTTCCAAAGTCGATATATTGCAAAGCAGTAAACTCTTTTGCCACTTGAAACAGTATTTCTGCACCTTGTAAAAACACTTCAATATCCAAAATATCACTTCCCGTATGCATGTGGATACCTTCTACTATCATATTATGTGCTTTGACAATCCTATGAATATGTGGCGTCTGATGAAATGAAATACCAAATTTGGAGTCTATGTGACCAACGCTAATTTTGCTATTTCCACCAGCCATAATATGGGGATTGATACGGATACAGACCGGATAATCTGGGTACAAATGGCCGAATTGCTCCAAAATAGATAGATTATCAATATTGATTTTGACTCCTAACTCCACCGCCTGTGATATCTCTTCGATAGATACACAATTGGGCGTATATATGATTTCATCAGGATTAAAACCAGCCAATAACCCTATTTTTACTTCTTGAATAGAGACGGTATCCAAACCAGATCCCAATGATTTAAAGTATTTAAGAACTGCAATATTATTTAGTGCTTTGCATGCATAATTTATTTTCAACTTCTTCAGATCAAATGCCTTTGTCAGTCTGACGTATTGTTGCTTCATAACAGCCGTTTCATAAATATACAATGGGCATTCATATTTCTCGGCAAGCAATAATGGATCTAGCCCACCTCCAAGACATACTTGTTGTTTTCTATATACATAAAATTACACTTTAAGCGGACAAAGATATGGAAAATAGAAGATATTTAAAATAAATGGGCAAAAACCCACAGTAATCCGTAAATAAATTTGAAAAATAATATTTAAAAAATAAGCTTAAAAGTATGGGCGCTTTCAATAAAAAAGATAAATTTACTGATGAAGATTAAAGGAAATCTACGTCCACCGCATAATTATCATTCATTAAGAAATCTAAGCCTCGCTGTATATCAAAACCTTCATAAATGACTTTGTGGAGCACGGTGACAATTGGCAAATTGAGTTTGTCATTTTTAGAAAGCTGATTAATGATCTTTAAAGTTCTGACACCTTCTACAACCTCAGTAGAAGTAGCCATAATATGATTGAAGTCTTCACCACTTGCAAATCTTTTACCAAAAGTGTAGTTACGGCTATCTTCACTGGTGGCTGTAGCAATCAGGTCTCCAATACCTGCAACACCAAGATAAGCTGCACCATTGGTTCCCATGGCAGTCCCAAAATAGATCATTTCTCTCAAACCTCTCGTAATAAGGAGTGATTGCATATTTTTACCCATGCCAAGACCTGCCAAAATGCCTGAAGCTACAGCAATGATATTCTTAAATGCTCCAGCAATTTCTGCCGCTTTAAGATCATGAGAGCCAAATGCAAAAAACTTTTTGCTACTGAGTACGGTTTGTCCTAGTTTTATAACTTCGTCAAATTCTGATGCAATGACTGTAGCTGCCGGTTGACCAGAAAGTATTTCCTTAGCAAGATTAGGCCCAGAAAGACAACCAACTCTCACTACATTGCTTTCTTGCCGAATCACTTCCGTCATGGTACATACATCTTCTTTATTGAAATTTAGACTCTGCCAATCATCGTCATTTATTCGGCTTACATCAAGTCCTTTGGTACCTTGTATGATAATATGCGATGGTTTCAAGTAGGGGCAAAAATCTTTCATCATCTGTCTAAATGCAGAAGACGGTACCACTGCAAAAAGTAATTCACATTTTGAAGTGATATCTTTTATATCTGATGTGGCACGCACATTGGTTCGCAATTCATGACCTAAATGCCTATGCGTTTCATTGATACCACGTATGGTTTCCGCATTTCTGCTATACACTACTACTTCTACATTCCTGGAGAGTATCTTGACCAATGTGATGCCAAAACTTCCGGCACCGATGATACCGACTGTTTTCATTTTTTCGGGATTGAATTAGGGTATCTTATTTCTTTTTACGCTGTTCCTGAATGGTTTGCTGTTGTTTCATAGCCTCTTCGAGCTTGGCTTGAAATCCAGATTTTTTCTTTGGTTTCGCCTTCTCCTTCATCAGTTCGGCTCTGATTTTCACTTCATCAAAAATATAATTTTTAGTGATGACTGTTTGCAATATATTGATTAAGTTACTAAAAAACATATAACAAGTAAGCCCTGATGCGTAACTATTGAAGAAACCTAAGAACATAACTGGCATGATATATTGTACATATTTCATAGCAGGATTGGCAGAAAGATCCATATTCTGCATATTATAATAAGTATATATAATCGTGGATACAGCCCAAAGGATGGTAAATAAACTGATATGAGTACCCATAAAAGGTATTTCTACACCATGATTCCAAATTACATCATAAGATGATAAGTCTGTCGCCCACAAAAACGGTTCTTGCCTGAATGTAATGGAAGCTGGAAAAAACCTAAATAACGCGTACCAAATCGGCATCTGTAACAACATCGGGAGACAGCCTCCTAGTGGACTCACACCATACTCTCGATATATTTTCATGGTCTCCATCTGTTGCTTTTGGAGGTCATCTTTGTACTTATCTTTAAGGTGAGCCAATTCAGGTTTGAGTGCTCCCATCTTAGCTTGTGAATACAGCATTTTGTACATCAATGGATAAAGTGCCATCTTAATCAAAAATATCAAAAGAATGATCACTATCCCTTTACTACCAATATAATTGGATAAAAAGTCAAAAAATGGCCTAATAGCCCATCTATTGATGGTGCCGAATATACTAGATCCAAACGGAATGATCTCTTCCAAATCTTTGTCAAACGCTTTAAGTCTTTTGAATTCATTAGGCCCGACATACATGACCATGTCAAACTGACCTTCATTCATATTATTTATTGGAATACCTATTTCAGAATGAATGACTTTCAGATATTTATTGGTCTTATAATCAGTCATTTTTGTAGATAGCTCCGCATTGGTGAATCCCACAGTTTTGGCAACCAATGAAGTATTAAAAAATTGATTGGTATGTGCTACCCATTCGATTTCCTTACCTGAAAGAGACTCACTATCATCAGACACACAGCTACAATAATCTCTTTTTTCCTCTGCTTGTTTGTAATATACTGTTGCATAGTTTTGCTCAAATTGCTCTCCTTTTTCATATTTTTTAATGTAATTCTCCCAATTTAAAGGAATGGCTTTCGTATTTGATGCAACAATATTTCCTAAACCATGGGTATGAATAGCATAGTCGATAGTATAATTATCTGGACTCAATGTGTATTTCTGCTCAAAGTAAGCGCCATTACCAGCATCCGCTTTGAAAGAAACACTACTGCCTTGTTTATTAGTTGTAAAGTATAAATCGGATGTGTTTACAGCTTTATTAAGTGCACCAGGTACAGGCAATGTGTAATTAAATTTATTTTCCGGACTATTAAGCATGGTCACCAACTCCTTTCCTTCCTTCCCCGTACTGTCAGTGATTGTTTTATAATGCTTTTTTAGCAAAACTTCCTTGATAATACCACCTTTATTGGTCAAAGTCACTCTCATCAAATCGTTTTCGAGTACCACATCTTCTTGACTACCATTGGCAGCAACTCCAAATGCACCGAACTTAATACCATTAGCCTGTAAAGATAAACTGTCATTTTTTACAGGCACTTCGTCAGTTTGGCTTAAGGAATCTGGCAATTGGGATGGCACAGCGGGTGTTTGCTGAACCAAAGCGATAGAATCTTGGGTTCTTTTAGATTTTTCTAACTCTTCTTTGCTTGGTGCTGAGGTGATAGTCCAAAGCATAAAAGTAGCCATGATTAATACAATACCTATTATTTGATTACGTTCCATTATCTCTATTCTGAAAATTTGCGCAAATGTACGATTTGAAAATCAAATATTGGCAGAATTATAGATGAAATAAGGATTAAGTCTGATTAAGCTTGCATATTAAATACTTTCCTACTGCTCTATTTAGGTAAATGGCAATGATTGATAGCAGCCTTAAAGTTCAAGACTTTGGACATCGACTACAAAATCTTGTGTTTATCAAATTCGCCTAGTACGCAGTTCCAGCAATTCCACCAAATCAAGCAATTCAGCAATTCCAGTAGTTCCACCAAATCAAGCAAATCCAGCAATTCAACAAAACCATTATCTCTCAGCGGTGGCACACCTGCAAGTCGTACGACCACGACACGTGTCACTCCTTCACCCACTTGCCTCTACTCACCTTGCCTTGGCTATCTCGGATGGTGATGATGTATAGACCTGATGTAAAATATCCGCTATCCATTGTGATGTTACGTACAGCCTGCGATCCTGACTCCCTGATGCGACCTTGCACATCTGATATCTGATACTGCACCGGAAATGATACATCTGATGGTAAATGTATGTTTATTTGGGCTTTTCCAGGATTAGGATATATCTTGAGTCCGGTATCAACTATATCTTCAGAGACAGATACGATCTCTGGCAAAAAGTCAAAGTATTTCCCTATATGCTTACAGTCTGGCGTGAGACATCCTTGTGGAGTCAAGCGCATAAGCCAAGCATCATACAATATCCCTGGGTCATCATCATCTCTCTCTAACCTACCACCTGTAATGATACTCCCATCGGGTGCTTCCTGTATGTCATAGACAGAATTTGTTCTGATCTTACCATCCCTTTTACGCGGGATGATAAAATGCCGCCATAGCAGCTTCCCATCGGTATCAAAGCGAGCTATAAAACTGCCATTGCCTGTCGCATAGACCTTTTTGTTTTGTCCTGCTACATCAAAACTATCTCGCACAAAGACCCTACCAGAACATAGGATATCCCCATTTCTGGTAATGGAGATACGATGTATTTCATTGGTTCGAGATGCTTCATAAGGTTCATTCCAATCATAGTCAAAAGGCGGCACCATAGAAGTCCAGAGCACATCACCACTTCTATTAATTTTACTTATAAAACCTACATGCCTTATGGATACTGTATAACCTGGTGCATTTCCTTCGCTGTAAATTGGGTTGATAAAATAATTGCCTTCGCTATCGGTGGCGATTTTTGGAAAGCTAGCACTTAAATCAGTAACTGGTACATCTGCTACTAATTGAATATAATTATCTTGTAATATTTTATAAATACTACGGGATAATTTCAGAATACTATTATCTCTATATTCATAATGGAAAACCATATTACCATCGATATCTGTACATGCATCCGACATTCTTCTTACTACATCATCATTAAGATCAAACCAAAATGGGTCACTTATGTGCTCTCCATTGATACCTACCCTTAGAAAAACTGAACGAAATGGTACCTTTGTCGGATTTGGTTGACGATTGTCCAGGCCTTCACCCCATAGAATGACTTGATTGTTATTTACTAAGGTTAAGCCATAATTAACAGGTGTTTGATAACCAAAATCTCCAATTCCTGTATCTCTCAAATGTAAAATCGGAAAATGATATTCTCCAAGTTCCTCACCTTTTAGATTGGTCATTCCAAAAATCCAGTAAGTGGTACTATCACTCTCTAAAAAATACCTACCACTATAAAATATGGTATCATTTCGTACTTTCATTCGATTTCTAAATCCCGATGATGATAATCTCTCATTGACCGATAAAATGTTTCCATTTTTATCCACACTAGTTAGACTAATACAAAGCTGATTGTTCACACATTCACGCTCGACATTGGATATAATTTGGTCTGTATGCTGTGCATCTACCTGCCAAATAAATGTATATCTATCTGCATCCGTAAAGTAGGTTTTATTAAACGTTTGTGCAAAACCAATATGTGCCCAAAGGGCACATATTGGCAACAAAATACCTATATTCTTAATATTCATGTTTTACTGAATTATTTCAATATGACAATTTTCTGGATCGTGTCGGGTATATGATTCTTCATGATTTGAACAAAATATATACCTGAGGGCACTTTGGAAACATCTATAGATGACTGGGTGGATAATGAGCCTGCATTGACTTTATTCCCAGTCATATCTAAGATTTCATAATCGTAAGAATCATTTTCAAAGGCATTTTCTATGCTAATTTTGATAAAATCTGACGAAGGATTTGGTGTGATGGTATATATTTCCTTGACTACCCCATTATCATTATTACGACTCCGCTGTGCAATCTCTGGTAGCAGTGGCTCAATCTTTTCACCCATCAGTTTATACAATAACGCTCGCCCATAGGCTGCGTAAGGGTCGGGATTGGCAGCCACAGTGTGAAGCAAATCGCTATAAAAATAATTCTTTCTATTTAAAGTAAAATCTACATTCATTGTCTTTCACAATTGTATCAACAAAGATATACTATTCCTTATAATACGCAAAAAAAAATATGAAAAATAGTGGCGATAGATTCTTCATCCTACCTTGTCATATTTGAATTAAATAATAAAATAAGCTTTCTCTCCACCACGGCGGAGAGAAACGGCGATGCCTGACGAGGAAATGTGGGAGAGGAAGGGAGTTCGGCGGGCCGAACTCCCTTCCTCTCCCACTTAAAATTTAACTCTATGTCATTTCGATGAAGCTTTAGCGACTGAGAAACCCCTTTTTTGGACACAATTTTTTGAAAACATTCCAACTTTTTTACCCACCCAACCATCCCTAATAATGGAGGCTAAGATTCGTTCTTTGATGCTTAGCATTTCAGAAAAGATAGGGAGACTTAGCGGCATCATGCTGTTCCACCAAATCTAGCAATTCTAGCAATTCTAGCAGTTCAGCAGTTCCAGCAATTCAAGCAATTCAAGCAATTCTAGCAAATTAGCAAATTCAGCAATTCTGCCAATTGAGCAAATCAAGAAACAATTCCAGCAATTCCAGCAGTTCCAGCAATTCCACCAAATCTAGCAATTCAGCAGTTCCAGCAATTCCCCAAATCTTGCAAATTAGCAATTCAACAAATCAAGCTATTCCCTAAAGGTTTCTGTCCTTAGATAAAAAAGACTTAGCCATTCCTCATATTTATCATTCACTCTTTATATTTTTTTATACTTTTGCGGCTTCAAAAAATAAAAGTATGATTTCAGTTGATGGTCTAGCTGTAGAGTTTAGTGGTAAAACATTGTTTAGTGATGTGTCATTTGTCATCAATGAAAATGATAAAATAGCTTTGATGGGCAAAAATGGGGCAGGAAAATCCACCATGATGAAAATCATTGCTGGTGTACAAAAACCTACACGAGGTCATGTCAGAGCCCCAAAAGAAGCCGTGATTGCTTATTTACCACAACACTTACTTACAGAAGATCACTGTACGGTATTTGACGAAACACTGAAGGCTTACGAGCAAATATTCGAAATGCGCGATCGGATGGCTTTTCTCAATAGTGAACTTGAAACCAGAACAGATTATGAATCGGATGCCTACATGAAACTCATCGAAGAGTCGTCCGAATTAGGAGAAAAGTTCTACTCTCTTGAGGATATTAATTATGATGCCGAAGTCGAAAAAACTTTATTAGGTCTTGGGTTCAAGCGGGAGGATTTCCAACGTTTGACCAATGAATTTAGTGGTGGATGGCGTATGCGTATAGAATTGGCCAAAATATTGCTAAAAAAACCTGATCTCATTTTGCTTGATGAGCCTACCAATCACATTGACATCGAATCTGTAATTTGGCTTGAAAATTTCCTTATTAATAAAGCCAAAGCTGTAATGGTCATCTCACACGACAAGGCATTTATAGACAATATCACCAACCGAACCATAGAAGTGACTATGGGAAGAATCTATGACTATAAAGCCAATTACACCCACTATTTACAGTTGAGAGAGGAGAGACGTGCAGCGCAAATAAAAGCATATAAGGAACAACAAAAAACAATAGCAGAGAGCAAAGAATTTATAGAAAGATTTCGTGGCACTTACTCCAAGGCCAATCAAGTCAATTCGGTAGAACGAATGCTCGAAAAAATGACGATCATTGAGATAGATGAGATAGATACTTCTTCTTTGAAGCTTAAGTTTCCTCCTGCTCCTAGGTCAGGCGATTATCCCGTCATTGTGCAGCATTTGTCCAAAAACTATGACGAGCATGTAGTCTTTAAAGATGCTTCAATGACAATCGAACGTGGTCAAAAAGTAGCTTTTGTGGGAAGAAATGGTGAAGGTAAATCCACCATGATAAAAGCCATCATGGGCGAAATCGAATTTAACGGTCAGTGTGATTTAGGACACAATGTGAAAGTAGGCTACTTTGCTCAAAACCAAGCAGCATTGTTAGATCCTTCGTTGACCGTATTCCAAACTGTAGATGAAGTAGCAGAAGGAGACATAAGAACACAATTGAAAAATATTTTGGGCTGTTTTATGTTTTCTGGAGACGATATTGACAAAAAAGTGGCAATGCTGTCAGGTGGTGAGAGAACAAGGCTTGCTATGGTAAAATTATTGTTAGAACCAGTCAATCTTTTGATACTCGATGAGCCTACCAATCACCTAGACCTTAGATCCAAAGATGTGCTTAAAGATGCACTTTTAGCATTTGATGGTACACTGATCTTAGTATCCCATGACAGGGATTTTTTACAGGGACTAGCTGAAAAAGTTTTTGAATTTAAAGAGAAACGAGTCCTTGAACATTTCGAAACTATTGATGCTTTCCTTATCAGAAATCGAATGGAGAGCCTTAAGGAAATAGAAAAGAAAGGATAAAAATATTTGTAAATATTGGGTTCCAAATAAAACTCATATTAAATTTTATTTTGGCAATATGATGAATATAAATGAATTTCAAACAGATAGGCTCATATTTCGCCCGTTAACACTGTCTGATGCCAAAGACATGTTTAAATTAGATTCTGATCCTGTTGTAATGAAATACCTTGGTAATCGTCCACTTAGCTCGATAGATGAGGTAACTCTTTATTTGAAGAATATCGTAAAACAATATGAAACAAATGGGATAGCGAGATGGGCAGCGATTGAAAAGTATTCGGGTGAACTAATGGGTTGGGCGGGTATTAAATTCATTGCGGAAGAAACCAATGGATATAAAGACTTTTATGATATTGGGTACCGCTTCAGACCTGAATTTTGGGGTAAAGGATATGCTACGGAGGCTACCATGGCGTGGATAGAATATGCAAAAAATCACCTAAATATTAATACACTGTATGCATCTGCCCACACAGAAAATCTGGCATCACAAAATGTCCTGAAGAAATGTGGATTTATCCTTACTGGACAATATCCTTTTGAAATTCATGGCTCAAATTTGGATTGTTTTTGGTATGAACTCCATTGGTAGTTTTGTAAAATTTCATTTAAACAAACAAATAATAGACATATATTTATGAGCAATAGCAATTACAATAAGAGTATATTTAAATTTTTATTGCCTTATAATCAATATCTTATGAAACTGAATTCCAAATAATCTTATTGTTTAGCACACTAAACTCGTTAATTCTTTAATCGTCAGAACCATCAACTATTGATTAGCAACTAAGAAAATTTTTAAACATACTCTAATTATATAATTATGATTACCTTTGTTCAATATTTTTGAAATTTATAATTAAAATATTAAAATCATGGCTAAGAGCAAAGATGTCAAAAAAGAAGTAAAAAAGGAAGCCACCAAAACTCCTAAAGAAAAGAAAGCTGAAAAAAGGTTAAAGAAGCCTAAATATGAGTAATATTCAGCTAATTATTTTTTTTTGTAAGATAATGCTAGCTTATTAAGCTAAGATGCTCGTAATAATAAAGATGTTATTTTTGTCAATATCACATCTATAAAACAGGAGTAAACTACAGTATATACTACTTGGCTTGTAAACTTCAATTATGCTTTGTTATACTTGTAATTTGATATCAATAAAAATATTGATAATCTGATTTAAATGTAGTTATTAAGTCAATTTATATAACATTCCTCCATATACGATTTCTTTATACGTAAGGATCTGTAGTTAACTCAGATACTTAACTTGCTCATAGTACTCAGTGATTCTTTCATCCACAATGATGTCACGGTTGCGCAAAGGCTGTTTTAAGATCACTCCATCCAATGTTCTACATCTACTTAATGCCACATACGTCTGACCACTCTCGAATGCGCCTCCACCCATATCTATAATGACTCGATCAAAAGTTTTTCCCTGACTTTTATGGATGGTTATAGCCCAAGCCAATTTTAGCGGATATTGTTTGAATATACCCGTAATTTTTGTGGTAATTAGGCCTGGCTTTTCAGGATCATTTTCATACTTTAGTATCTCCCATTCTTGTTTTTCTACTTCAATAAACTTTTCATCTCCAAAATCATCGGCAATACTCACCAATATTTTATCATAATTAGCTTCCTTGATGATGCCAATCGTTCCATTCACAAATTGCTTTTGCAGGTCGTTTTTAACAAACATCACTTGTGCCCCAACTTTGAGCACAAGGTTAAATTCGGTGGGAAAAAGATGTGGATTAAATTCTCCCGTGATGGTAGCTTGATATTCCACTGCTGGAAGATCAATGGCTTTCAATTCTTGCTCATTGATACGGGTAGCAATATCGTTGCGACTACAGAGCGTAATAAAATAATCTCTCTCTTCTGGTGCTGGCAAATGTCGCTCATTGAGATACATAAAATCTTCATAATCTAATCTATTGAGTCGGATATTGTCTAGCAGATTGATGAAATTTCGTTCTTCTTGCCGATATACATGGAGCAATTCCACCATTTTGAGCGCTGTGTGTGGGATCACCTGCGCAGAAAAAAAATAAGGTGTCTGATAGGTAGTGCGGAAATATTCTTTTTCGAATGGAGTAGATACCACCGGTGGCAATTGGAATAAATCACCAAAAAACACCATCTGTACGCCACCAAATGGCTGGTTTACATTGCGATTGATACGAAGAAAATAATCAATATTATCTATCATATCTGCCCTGACCATAGATATCTCATCTATTATAATCATATCTATATTTACATAAATACGAAAGTTTTTACGTCTTTCTATTTCTGATCTATTGAGTAATCTAGGAGGAAAACCGAAGAATGAGTGGATAGTCTGCCCTTTGACATTGAGGGCAGCAATGCCCGTAGGTGCCAATACCACCACACGCTTTTTAGTGGTATTCCTAAATACTTGCAATAAAGTAGATTTTCCAGTTCCAGCTCGACCTGTGATGAATAAATGATCTTGTGTATATTCTAATTGATCCAGAATTCCAGTAAACTCTGAACTTAAGGTCACAGGCACATTGATACTCATATTAATTTTATCTTCTTCTTCGCCCTTTACGCCCATAATCTGGTCTAAATCCTAGTCTCACCGTTAACTGTATTTGTTTTGGATTATCAGATGCACTGATCATTTCGCCACTTGAAGGCATATTATCCCACTGCATGTTGGAATGAAAATAATAAGAAACAATCGGAGTAATGGTCAATAAATCACTCAGGCCAAGATCCAGTCCTAGGCCTAAACCTGCCCTAAAAACCAGCCCTTTAGCCTCATCAAAAGCTACAGTGTTTCCTTCTGACAATTGAGTTTTCGAATTATAATAACCCAATCCTGGAGTAAAATGAAAAAATAAGCCTTTATTGATGGATGCTCCTTGTTTAGAAAAAGTTGGACAATCACAATCTCCTTCCATATCCAGGGCATAAATGTGTGTATTAAAATTAAAATTTATAGTAGATAAACCTATATTATCAATTCCAGATATTGTAGAAAAAGAAGAACTTGATATACTGTAAGAGATTTCTGGCATAAACTCCACTCTCCTTTTTTTGAGCCTAAACCAGTAATCCAATCCAGCTTCATAACCATAATTAAACAACCGACTATCAGCATTTTCTAAAACACTTACAGATTTATCCCAATTAGTAAATGTTTGATTATTGAACTTTAGACGGAGGCCAAACTGAGCATTCAGCGAACACATATACGCGCTTAGAAATATTATGACTAAAAATCGAATCAATACCTTCATTGTTATTAAATATTTTATACTGCAAATCTACTATAAAACTACGAAAATAGGTTATTAATTGTTTTTAAAGTATTTAGAGCTTACATTTTTGCCAAAGGTGTGACATGCTGATCTGTAAACACACCATCCAAATATTTATAATATCCTGCTACGCCTATCATACCAGCATTGTCAGTGCAATATTGGAATGATGGAATATAAGTTGTCCACCCTTTATTTTTACCTGTCAAATCTAATGTATGTCGCAAAGCGCTATTGGCAGAAACGCCTCCTGCAATACCTATGTGTTTGATCCCTGTCATCGCCGCAGCTTTTGATAACTTTTTGATGAGTATATGAACTATGGTAGTTTGGACAGAGCAACAGATATCAGCAAGATTTTCTTGTATAAAATTAGGGTTAACAGCCATTTCTTTTTGCAAAAAATATAAAATAGATGTTTTCAATCCGCTAAAACTAAAATCTAGTGACCCAACTTGAGGTTCGGGAAACGAAAAAATAGGTTGACCTTCTTGCGCTAATTTATCGATAATAGGGCCAGCTGGATAATCCAATCCAATTATCTTACCCGTCTTATCAAAGGCTTCACCTGCAGCATCATCTATAGTTTTGCCAAGAATTTCTATATTATTATAATCGTGTACCAACTCTATCTGAGTATGACCTCCTGATACCGTAAGGCATAAGAAGGGGAATGGTGGTTTCGGTTCGTCTGCAAAGTGAGCCAACACATGAGCCCTGATATGATGAACCTCAACCAATGGTATATCCAAGCTCAAAGCCAGAGATTTTGCCATCGAAACACCAACTATAAGGCTACCGAGCAAACCTGGCCCGCGAGTAAATGCTATGGCATCAATATCTTTTAAACTTACTTCAGCTGTTTTTAAAGCTACATCAATGACGGGAATAATATTTATTAAATGTTGTCTGCTTGCCAATTCTGGAATGACGCCACCATACGTTTGGTGTACCGTTTGATTGGCCGTGATATTGCTTAAAACATGGCCATCAACCACCACAGAAGCACTCGTATCATCGCAAGACGACTCAATGGCAAGGATAGAAATATTTTTTTTTATCAAGATTATCGCTATATTTTACTTTAGAATTAAAAAAATTAAATAATTTTGCAAACGATACGCCAAAAGTAGTACATTGTGCATCATTTTAAAAGTATTAAACCAACTAATTAATTTTAATAATTCAATCTTAATTCAATTTTTATGAGGAAGGTAATAAATTTGGTTCTTATCCTTGTCACCTTGGTTTTAGCATATTGGTTATACTCTTCTATCAGAGAGCCTATCGCATTTCATGAAGAAAGGGACAAACGTAAAGAAGCAGTGATCGCATCACTTAAGAAAATCCAAATTGCTCAAGACGTATTCAGGATGGCTACGGGTAAGTATGCAAACAATTTTGATTCATTGGCTTCTGTCATCAACAATGGCAAAATAGAAGTTGTAAAACTGGAAGCAGATCCTTCTGATCCAACCAATCAAGACAAATTCATCAAAACTGTCACTTATGCCATTGCCAAAGATACGCTTTATGCTATGTTGGGTAAGGCCATTAATGTGGACTCCTTGAGATACATTCCGTACGGCGCTGGTAAAATTTATGAAATTGATGCCGACACTATAACTCACCAAAACTCTTTAGTAAATGTTGTGCAAGTAGGTACTAAATTTAAAGAGTTTATGGGTGAATTTGCAAATCCATCTTTCAAAAAATATGATAAGTTTTACGATCCAGAAAAATTGATCAAATTTGGAGATATGAACTCACCAAACACCAATGGTAACTGGTAATTTTAAAGAATGATTCAGAGAGATTTCGATTATTCTTCCAATGATAATTTACAAAAACTGTCTGTCGTCCTTATGGCAGACAGTTTTTTTTATAGTATCTTTGACAATCAAAATGTGATGGTTTGTCACCAATCATACATTGACATGATGTACAGTGACCCACAATTTACGAAACTCATAAAGGAAGATACTAGGCTGCAAAGACAATATCTTAAAACATCTATTTTAGTTATGTCTGGAGATGCACAC
This sequence comes from Saprospiraceae bacterium, assembly GCA_016714785.1. Taxonomy (GTDB): domain Bacteria; phylum Bacteroidota; class Bacteroidia; order Chitinophagales; family Saprospiraceae; genus OLB9. The sequence goes on along the minus strand of JADKCC010000033.1, from coordinate 128,801 downwards.
CAAATCAATATAAAAGATGACGCACTGATAGATATATTTCCTGGACTAGAGTTAAAAAACGCTAAAGTTGAAAAGATACCTGGACAAGCATTGTATAATTATTACGGTATAACCAATCATCAAGAAGACTTATTACAATATCTTTGGCCTGAAAAAAACTATTATCTAAGAAGCTTCACTTCACTGTTATCCGCCTATTTCATTGGTACTTATCAGCCAATTTTGCACATTCATTTAGAAGATGGTATATTGTACTTATATGTACAGAAAGAAGGAAAAATGTTTTTATATAACTCATACTGCACTAAAAACAAACTTGATATTCTTTACTTTGTATTAGCTGCCTGTCAATACACAGGTTTAGATCCAGCTTCGGACCATGTTACGATAAGTGGCTGGATAGATCGTGATTCGGCGCTTTACATCCAACTCAAAGGGTATATCTCTAATATAACCATATTGTCTGATATCGAACATCATCTACATGCATCCTTTCCTGAAGAAATAAAACCACATTTCTACTTCACCCACCATGCCAATATCCAATGCGCATCATAGGAGGTACTTTCAAGGGACGTAAATTTATCCCACCAGCAAAAAACTGGCCTACCAGACCCACCACAGATTTTGCAAAGAAGGTCTTTTTAATATACTCAACAATAAGTTGGATTTTGAAGAAACAGTGATGCTAGATCTATTTGGAGGGACAGGCAATCACAGCTATGAATTTATATCTCGTGGTTGCAATGATGTGACTTATGTCGATAAATTTCCAGGTTGTGTTAGTTTTGTCACCAAAACAGCTAATGACCTAGACATAGAAGATAAAATCAGGATAGTCAGATCAGATGTATTCAAGTTTATCCAAACCAATGTAAGACAATACGACTATATCTTTGCTGGGCCTCCCTACCCTTTGCCCACACTCAATACGATACCTGATGTAATCTTTGCGCATAATATACTGGCAGCAGATGGACTATTTGTGATGGAGCATAATCCAAACCACAACTTTAAAAATCATCCACACTACGTGGAAGAAAGGAATTATGGTACGACTATTTTTAGTTTTTTTCGGTGATTTATTTCATCCAAGCGTATGACTTTCTGGAACATTACAACTTTATGATCAGTGATCAAGTGATATGGTGTTTGCTTTGCTTAAGTGTTCAAAGATCACTGACATTAAGAGTATATTAATCTAATAGTATGCCATTGAGTTGGGAGATCTCTCTAACAAATCTTTCATACAAAAAAACTGAAGAAGGTAAAATTCAATTTATAAACTCCAAAATTAAAGGTTTTACACTAGGAATAGAATTAGGCCTTCATTTCTCCATATATAAAAACTTTGGCTTAATACTCAACACAGGATACAATTATGATTATGGAAGGGGTATATCTAAAAATAGACTACTAAACTTAACTTTCCAAATGGATATTCATACATGACAATAAAAAAAATCGTTTCTTGCTTTTTTATAACAATATAATGTTTTAAAAATCAATAATTAAATATTTATGAAGTATTTTTTCTTTACAGTTCTCCTCTTTACATTTACTTTTGCTCAAAGCCAAAACACTAATTTTGGGAAAAACAGAATAAGTTCAATACATGTTTTCTATTTGCCAGTTTATGAAAACGAAAAGATCATTGGAAATTACATACCACTTAATATTAATTTCCTATTTTCAATTACCAAAAATATTTATTCAGGAATATATTACAGTGCAATGTCCCAACGCTTAGACAATTACGGATCAATTACACAAGATATATTTCATCGTGGTGGGTTACTAATGCGGTATAAAGAGTCATTTCTTGATGAAAGGGCATCCTTCAATATGGATGTTGGTTTTGCTTTAAGTAATTTTTCTGTTGATCCAAATAGCGAACATTTTATCCAACATACAAATTATCAAATTGGTGTTAATTTTTTAGCAGATTTTAAGATTTATAAATCATTATATTTGAGTGGCGGTTTCATAGGGCATCGTACATTAAAAAAAGGTGACTATGGTTTTGAAGTATTCCCTATGTTAGGAATGAATGTCCAATTCTAAATTTTGAAATAAATTTGCCACAAAGGCACAAAAACACAATAAAATCCCGAACTCCAAATAGACCTAAATAGTAACTAATAATCAAACCTTTATATTCCTTAAGATCTAAGTGTATTAATAGCATTCCAACATTTTTGACTGTTAGGAGTGGACTCAATTTTAAAATATTCAAAACATAGACTAGAAATTAATAGCCTATTTGAATTTGCCCAAATTCAGCGCAACACCACAATCAATAACCATATTTCCCCTTCCAAATCAACTTCAAATACTCGCTATACTTGACTTCGGCAGCATTGTGCCCTGGACTGTATAGTTTAGTGCCAGCAAGGGTTTCAGGCAGACACTCCATTTCCGAGAAGTTGCCTTGGTAATCATGGGCATATTGATAGCCTGTACCGTATCCGATGTCTTTCATTAGATTGGTAGGTGCGTTTCGCAGATGTAGGGGAACAGACACATCGCCAGTTTGTTTCACTAGGTCTAGTGCTTGATTGATAGCGACATAAGATGCATTACTTTTGGGCGAGCAAGCCAAGTAAATGGCCGTCTGTGACATGATAATTCTGCCTTCCGGCATACCTATATGATGGACTGCTTGAAAACAATTATTGGCTAAAAGCAAAGCATTGGGATTGGCTAGTCCAATATCTTCGGATGCTAAGATAATCATCCGTCTGCAAATAAATAATGGATCTTCACCACCTGCTATCATTCTGGCCAGGTAATAAACCGAAGCATTAGGATCTGATGCTCTCATGGACTTGATAAATGCTGAAATGATATCATAATGCTGCTCACCGGCTTTATCGTACTTGGCTAGATTCTGTTGGATCACAGTAGTAACCAATGCATCGGTGATGATGATCTCCTCGTCTTTGGCAAACTGGTTGACCACCAACTCAAGGCAATTATACAATTTTCTCCCATCGCCTCCCGATAGTGCAATCAACGCATCGTAGGATTCAATTTTGATTGTAAGGTTTTTAAGATATTCATTCTTCGCTACCGCATTATCAATCATTTGGATCAGATGATGTCTTTCGAGTGGTTTCAAAATATAGACTTGACATCTTGATAATAATGCAGAGATGACTTCAAAAGATGGATTTTCGGTAGTAGCGCCTATCAGTGTCACGATACCTTTTTCTACCGCTCCCAATAGTGAGTCTTGTTGTGACTTACTAAAACGGTGTATCTCATCAATAAAAAGTACTGGATTAGGTCGAGAGAAAAATTTCTGCGATTTGGCGGTTTCTATGGCATCTCTTATGTCTTTGACTCCACTATTGATAGCAGATAAACTCTGAAATGGTCTCTCTAATGTATGGGCAATCACTGAAGCCAAAGTGGTCTTCCCTACGCCTGGAGGTCCCCAAAGGATAAAAGACGGCATACTACCAGATTCAATGACTTTGCGTAGGATTGCACCTTTGCCTACGAGATGCTCCTGTCCTACATAGTCATCAAGCGATTTTGGCCGCATTCGCTCTGCTAAAGGTTCATTTCTACTAATCATCATCTACATCCTTGATTTGCTAAATGTAATAATATTGACAAAACATTGTTGCTATCACTCTATTTTTGTGAAATCATACTGTTTCTTACAGAATGGCAAATGTAATAAATCTTTAGCTGAATTCATTGTATTTCTTATTAACTGAAGTTTCGGAGTTTATAAATGGATTAATGTCAACTAATTACATATTAAATAATCAAATAATAACTTACTTTATAATACTGATAATCAATACTTTAAAACAATTTACAAGGAGATTTAGAAATACGACATTAACATATTGCTTTGGGAGATGTAGTAATACCAAGGTTTACCTCCTTGGGGAGCCTGTTCCGGTACGCGGAGCGATTTAGCGGAACTAGCGTTTTTTGTTTACTTTTTTTGGCAATGCAAAAAAGTAAAAGCCAGTCGCGGCTCGAGCGACAATGCCAAACCTATAGTATAATCATTAGCCCCAAAGAGCACAATTGAATTTGATTCAAGGTTATGAGAGTAGTTATTGTGCAAAATTTGCCCCGAAACTTTAGTTATTAATGAAACTTTAACAGAATACTTTAAACTTAAAACCTAAAAATGCCGTTAATCCAATAAATAAATCATAAAATGAATAAGTCCATATTTGTATTGTTGTTTTTTGTAATAGTAAATGTCCCAATGAGTCAGGCACAAATAAATGATCTGCTTAAAAAGGCGAAAGGATCGGTAGCCGTACTAAAGGGAGAAGATGTAGATGTAAGTGCTGGATTAAAAGAAGCGTTAAACAATGGTATAGAAGCAGCTGTCAGTCAATTATCCACAAAAAATGGCTATCTCGAAAGCCCATATAAAGTGCTTATCCCTTCAGATGCACAAAAGATTATTGATAAAGTAAAAATGATACCAGGTTTCCAAGATGTGGAAACAAAACTAGTCAATCAAATGAATCAAGCAGCGGAGATTGCAGCAAAAAAAGCAACTCCTATCTTCCTAAATGCCATCAAACAAATGAGTTTTGCAGACGCCAAATCTATACTCACTGGCACAGAAAACGCTGCAACAACATACTTATCTACCACATCAAGACAACCTTTATATAATGAATTTTTGCCAGTCATCCAGTCAAGTTTAGATGAAGTAAACGCACGAACTTATTGGAAAACTGTTATAGATGCTTACAATAAAATACCATTTGTCAAAAAAATGAACCCAGAACTAGACGCACATGTCAATAATAAAGCACTTGACGGTTTGTTTGCACTTGTTGCCATAAAGGAAAAAGGAATCAGGACCGATGTGAATCAAAGAACTAGTGATCTTTTAAAAAAAGTATTTGGATAATTTAATTTCTATATAACCTATAAATCTATTATCATATAATATATTCAATGTTACTTTTGAAAATTTAAAGTAATAATAAACCATCTTTTTAAGATACATTGGCAAATCGAATTCTAGAATTCTTCAGATATTCTAATCCTTATTATTAAAGTGGCAATGTAGCATTACCTTACGAAAAATCACACAACGATTTTTCATTTGTCTGATTTTTGTTATGAATTTTGGTTAATTTTTGTAGTTTTGCATTGTCAATTACCCATCAAACAAGAGTGAAACAAATATTTGGTATTTTTACAGCCTTAATAACAGCCGTGCTTATTATCATCATGGCACAAATGATAAGGGAAGGTTTGTATCCCCAACCTCTAAACATTGATTTTGACGATAAAGACTCCATTATAAAATGGATGTCAAAACTACCATCTAAAGCATTTATTATTATAGCTATCAGTCATGGTTTGAGTTCATTTGCAGCTGGCTTGATAAGTAGTTTGGTATCAGGCAAAAGTAGGATGACAGTTGGAATGATAACCATTAGTGTAATATTCATTGCCGTCATGATGTACTTATTTACCTATTACTTTCCAGTATGGTTTGTGATAACAGATACAGTAGTGACCGCAGTACTCGGATTTACAGGTGTAGTGATCGGTAGTGGCCGTTACGAAAATTAAGCAGTTAGCTTAATGCCAAAACACACAAAACCCACTGATTATCAATACTACACTAACCGAAAATATTAATTTTATTGATAGATGCTTATTCTTCCAATAATTCAGGAGCCATACCCATACTACTGAAACCACCGTCATGGAAAAGGTTTTGCATCGTAACCATCTTGGTCAAATCAGAAAACATAGTTACACAATAATCAGCACATGCATCAGCACTTGCATTGCCCAATGGTGACATCTTCTCTGCATAACCAAAGAAATCTCCGAAACCTTTGACTCCCGAACCCGCCGTAGTTACAGTAGGTGACTGTGAAATAGTGTTGACTCTTACATGGCCTTTTTTAGCCCAATGATATCCAAAACTTCTTGCAAAACTTTCTAACAGTGCTTTGGACTCTGCCATCTCACTGTAATCAGGAAAAGTCCTTTGTGCAGCGATGTATGTCAATGCTACAATTGATCCCCAATCATTAATCGCATCTAATTTGTAAGCTACCTGCATAACTTTATGAAAAGAAATAGCAGAAACATCAAATGTTGTCTTCATAAATTCATAATTCAGATCAGTATAATCTTTCTTTTTACGCACATTGACAGACATTCCTATGGAGTGTAGCACAAAATCAATTTTTCCCCCAAGAATTTCCATGGATTTGTTAAATAAATTTTCAATATCTTCAATACTAGTAGCGTCAGCGGGAATAACCTGAGCATTTAGTTTGGTTGCCAATTCGTTGATTTCTCCTAAACGCATAGCGACAGGTGCATTGGTCAATACTATGGTAGCGCCTTCTTCCACACAACGCTCTGCCACTTTCCATGCAATAGATTTACTATCTAAAGCTCCAAAAACGATACCTTTCTTTCCAGCTAAAAGACCATGTCCCATATTGATTTGATTTATTTGTGATAGGGCAAAGATACACAGAACAGATTAAATATCTTGAACTCAGAGTAAAAAATAATAGGGTAAAAATACTTTTAATGAAAATTTACAATTATATTAATGTGCAAGCTGCAATTAGTTTCCAATAATGCTTATGCCAAACCTAAGAATAAAAACTAAAAAAGGGAGCACAACCAAAGTTGACTCCCTTTTATATTTTTGAACAGTGTCAAAATTATTTTGCCACGTATCTTCTTTCTTTGATTTTGGCTTTTTTGCCAGTAAGTGCTCTCAAGTAGTACAACTTAGCTCTTCTTACCTTACCTCTTTTTAATACTTCTATCTCAGCGATAGCTGGAGAAGAAAATGGTATAATCCTTTCTACCCCTACCCCATTAGATATTTTTCTAACTGTAAAAGTTTTTGTTGCCCCTTCACCGTTAATTTGTATAACATCACCACGGAAAATCTGGATCCTTTCTTTGGCCCCTTCTATGATTTTGTAACTTACAGAGATATTATCTCCAGGTCTGAAAGAAGGCAAATCTCTCTTGGGAGTCAACTGTTCGTGTACGTAATTTATTAAATCCATCTCTATTTAAATTTATCTTTTCTGAATTGGAGCGCAAAGATAGATTTTTATTTTATTAATAGGTAATATTCTGAAAAAAAATATTAAACTTTTACAAATACCATCGTTATCAAACCGTAAATGGGCAATAAATAGTTCAAATTTAAATAAAAATAATTATCTTTGTCTTACAACATTGTTTTTTTACCTGTATAAATTGCCATGAAGTACTTATTATTTATCCTATATTTTACAACAACTTTTTTAGTTTCAGGCCAGTCCCCTTTACAAAAAGTACTGAATGATATCCATTCCAAACCTTTTTTCAAACATGCATCACTTGGTGTTTGCGTGCGTGATGTCACAGACGGTCAACTCATAGCAACTTTGTCAAAAGATAAAATGATGAATCCTGCTTCTACTTTAAAACTTATTACTACACTGACTGCAAAAAGTACTTTGGGGACAACTTTTAGATTCAAAACCACTCTAAGTCATGATGGTGTATTAAAGGATGATGGAACACTACATGGAAATATTTATATACAAGGCAGTGGAGATCCTACCCTTGGAGCAGGGAGAATACCTGGAAATGCAAATATGAAAGAATGGGAAAACTATGTAGTAAATGAGATCAAAGCCTCGGGTATCCATTGCATTGAAGGCGATATTGTTGCCCTTGTAAACAATCAAACATCTGCACCTTTAGGTGATTCTTGGCAATGGCATGATATAGGCAACTATTACGCATCAGGTTCTTGGTCATTGAATATTAATGAAAATTTGTACAGTATATATTACAACCGAAATATGAATTTGGGTGAAACAGCCAAACTATCTTATATAGAACCCTATATTCCTAATCTCAAAATCTCAACCTGTGTGTCTGTGGATAGCCAACATACAGAAGACAAGGCTTATATCTTTGGCACACCATATAATTATCAAAGAGATGTACAAGGTACCATACCACAAGGTAAGAGTCTCTTTAGGATAAAAGGCGCTATTCCAGATCCGCCATTATTTCTTGCATATAGGTTATTTACAGCTTTGGGACAGCATCATATAGATGGAAGTCATTATCGCACTCAATTGGATACCTTTTCAGATTTTAATAAAATACATACCTACGTTTCGCCTCCACTAGCTGAGATAATCCGATATACCAACGACCAAAGTATAAATATATATGCAGATGCTTTATTAAATAGTATCGGTCAATCGTCTTTTGTAAAAAAGAATGCCGAAATATTAAAACTGATCTTACAAAAAGATGGACTAGATGTCACTGCCATTCACATAGAAGATGGTAGTGGACTCTCGGCGAGAAATCTTGTTAGTCCAGATTTTATGACTACATTTTTAGTAAAACAAATGACTACCATGACGGCTTCAGACATACCTAATTTGATGCCTACAGTCGGAGAAAGAGGAACTGTTAAAAATTTGCTTGCTCAATCTCCTGCAAAAGGTAAAATGTGGGCTAAGTCCGGATCTATGGACAAAACATTGGCGTACGCTGGATATTGTAGAACCGCATCTGGAAAATTAGTGGCATTTTCTGTAATGCTGAATGGTTCTGTTGCAAGGACTATGAAAGAAAATAAAATAGAATTAGAAGAAATATTGGATGCAATTTATAGATTTTCTTAACTTCGGGCTTATTTTATATTCAATATTCAGATGCTTAGACGACAAATTGTGTTTTTAATAGTAGCAATCAGTGTTATAACTTCCTGTAAAGAAAGAAGTTACGACTTGGCACCTGCAAAAACACAGATAGACAATGATAGTATAATTATAAAAAACATAGAACAAAGTCACACAAATATTGGTAGAGCTATCTGGCAAAAACCAGGCTTAGTCATAGAAAAATTAGGAAATATATCAGATAAAGTCATTGCTGATATAGGTGCCGGAACTGGATATTTTTCATTCAGATTAGCTCCTAGAGCCAAAAAAGTTATTGCGATAGAAATAGACCAAGGATTGTTGGATTACATTGATTCTCTAAAGTTGGAACTTCCAAATGAAAACCAAAACCAAATAGAAACTAGATTGGCGCAACCTGACAACCCAATGCTCAAGGACAATGAAACGGATATTATTCTTATCATAAATACGATTGGTTATATAAAAGACCTGCCAGCTTATTTAAAAATACTTAAAAAAGGATTAAAAAACGACGGTCGTATCATTATCATTGATTATAAGATGAAAAAGTTGCCTATAAACTCACCACCAAAATCAGAACGAATTTACCTAGATAAACTTGAAGAAATGCTCGAAAAAGCTGGCTACAAGATCATAGAAACTGATGATACATCTCTAGACTTTCAATATATCATTACAGCCATAAAAATTTAAACAACAAAATAATCAAAATAAAGTAGTACAATGACAAATTTAACATCCATTGATTTAGGAATAGTCATAGCTTGGATAAGCTTCATGATGCTATTCGGTATATACATCTCCTATACTAGCAAAAAAGATACCGCCAATGATTACTTTTTAGCATCAAAATCATTACCATGGTGGGCAGTTGGTGGCTCTTTGATAGCAGCCAATATATCCGCAGAACAGTTTATAGGTATGTCAGGCTCAGGATATGCAGTAGGATTTGCCATAGCTGCTTATGAACTGATGGCAGCCATTACACTCCTCATTGTGGCAAAATATTTCTTGCCCATATTTATCAAAAAGGAAATATACACAATGCCACAATTTTTGGAAAAACGTTTTGATACGAGAGTCAGAACAGGATTAGCATTTTTCTGGGTTTTACTTTTTGTCTTAGTTAATATTACTTCTGTACTTTACCTTGGATCACTAGCATTAGAAACAATTATGGGTATTCCCCTGATGTATGCCATCATTGGCCTTTCCATTTACTCAGCATCATTTTCAGTAACTGGTGGCCTTAAAGCCGTAGCACTAACAGATGTTGTGCAAGTGGTAGCTTTGATTTTAGGTGGATTAGTAGCCAGTTATATGGTATTGGATGCTGTAGGTGGTGGCGTTTTTGCAGGTTTGAGCACATTAGTAGAAAAAGCTCCTGAAAAATTTGATATGATTCTTGAAAAATCCAATTCAGAGTATATCAATCTACCTGGCATCAGCATCTTGGTTGGTGGTATGTGGATAGCAAATTTATATTATTGGGGCACCAACCAGTACATTATTCAGCGATCATTAGCTTGCAAAAGTCTTGAAGAAGCACAGGATGGTACCGCTGCAGCAGCGTTAGTGAAAATCCTATTACCTCTAATCGTTGTAATACCGGGTATCGCTGCTTATGTACTGGGCGCTGAAATTACAAAAGCGGACCAAGCTTACCCTTGGGTAGTAAGCAATTATGTAGGAGTGGGTTTCAAAGGGATAGCTTTGGCAGCTTTGATAGCAGCCATTGGCTCATCTGTCGCTTCTATAGTCAATAGTGCATCTACCATTTTCACCTTGGATATATACCGTCCATTGTTTATGAAAAGCGATGCAGAAAGAAATCAAATATTGACACCTTTAGAGAATAATAGTAGTCAACTTACTATAAAAGAAGAAAACTTGCTAGTACGTGTAGGCAAATGGTCATCTTTAATATTTATCATTGTTGGTGCCATAATTGCACCGCAACTTGGGTCTTTAGGAGAAGCTTTCCAGTTCATACAAGAATATACGGGTTTCATCAGCCCAGGGATCTTAGCTATCTTTATCTTGGGATTATTCTGGAAAAAAACTTCTACCAATGCTGCTTTTTGGGGAGTAATCGTTTCTTTGCCTTTATCCATGTTTTTTAAATTTCTCCCAAAATTTGCTGACTTATCAGGTTTGGCGTCGAGCGGTTTTTCAGCTATGCACAATGGTATCTATGAAATACCATTTTTAGACAGAATGGGATTTAGTTTTCTCTTAATTAGTCTTATCATGGTTCTTATTTCAAACTTTGAGAATAAAAATGATGACCCTAAAGCCATTTATTTTGATGCTGGATACTTTAAAACCAGCAGAATTTTTAATATAATCTCTATTATTATTATAGCTATTGTTGCCGCTATATACATTAAATTCTGGTAATCATTTGCACAGATTATTGATGGAATGTCTGGGCAATGCCAAATTGTCTAGACCTTAGCGACCAACATATTAAACTCGGATCCAACTATACTTTAATAGTATGGTCTTATTTTCTATTGATATATTTGTACGTAATTTTAATAATTCGTTTTAGATGAGAATTAAGTAACTGAAGTTTCGGAGTTTATAAATGGATTAAAGTCAACTAATTACATATTAAATAATTAAATATTAACTTACTTTACAATACTGATAATCAATACTTTAAAACAATTTACAAGGAGATTTAGAAATACGACGTTAACATATTGCTTTGGGAGATGTAGTAATACCAAGGTTTACCTCTTTGGGGAGCCTGTTCCGGTACGCGGAGCGATTTAGCGGAACTAGCGTTTTTTGTTTACTTTTTTTGAGCACAATTGAATTTGATTCAAGGTTATGAGAGTAGTTATTGTGCAAAATTTGCCCCGAAACTTTAGTTAAGTAAGTAAGACTGTGTACTTAACATATATAAACAAGTTTCCGAACTTATAGTCTTGTCAACTTCCTACTCCTACTACAGCACCGTAATATCACCCGTCAAATACACCAAACTTCCATCTACTAATTCTGCCTTTGCCACCCATACATATACGCCTTGTGCTACGGGTTTACCTAAATACAACCCATCCCAAACTTCTATTGTTCCACTAGGAATAGAGACTTTAGAAGTGAAGACTTTATTGCCAAATCTATCATAGATATCTATTTGATGAAAGTAGTACACTACACAATTGGGATATATATAAAACTTACTATTCTCTGCAGAAGCTTTGGATGAAAAAATATTGGGTGTAAAGGCAATATTTTTTTTATCTAACTTAATTTGAATGGTAGCGCTATCCTTACAGCTATATGAATTTTCAACCTTCAAAATATAATAAGAATTTACGATTAGTTTCACTGTGGGATTGAGACAATCAGCACAGCTGAGACCTTCAGATGGAGCCCATTGATAAGTCACGTCACTACCACCTTCTATTAAAGGCAATAAAACAAGCGGCTCACAAAAGTCCGTCAAAATCTGATCTTCTAAAACAAGTGTAGGCGTGGGTAAAACATGTATATTGATCCCTACAGTATCATAACAGGCTCCATTGTTAGAAATGACTTCGTAATACCCGCTTTGAGACACACTGACTGATGGAAAAACGAATATGGAATCCTTTTGCGTAATGTCATTAGGCCCAGACCATACATAATTTAACGCCGCTTCTTTATCTTCGTCAATGACCACTAGACGCAAAGTATCTCTCTCACAATAAGCATCTGCACCTTGTAGCTTAGTACTTATTTCTGGTTTTACTTCTACATTAATATTTCTTTTTTGTGTACAATATCCATATTGTGCGGTGATAGTATAGTTTCCAGCTCTATTGATTGTGGCATTTTCAATGATGGGATTGGCAAATTCTGAACCGAAAATAGCAGGTCCTCTCCAAGTTACCTGACCGACGGGCGACATGATGCTGCTAAGTAGTATTGAATCTCCTTCGCAGACGGGACTATTGCTGCTGATAGTTAGGGCAAAAAGATCGTTTGGTGCATCTAGAAAAATAGTAGTATCCTTTAAGGAGACACTACAATTTTCAAGAAGAGACCTAAATCTAAATAATTGGTATTCACCCGGTATCAAAGAGTCAATGGTAAAGGAATTGCTTTCGTCAATCAAAACAACCGAAACGCGCTCTTGCCAACCCTTCAAATTCCTAAGACTAACTTCATATCTTTGACCTGGTATAAGATCAGGGGAAGATGCTATAATCTTGCCATCATTGGCCAAAACACAATCTGAAGGTGGTGTGATTTTCCACATCAAATTGCCTATAGATCTGGTAATAAAGAAAAAATTGGACCGATCTCCAAAGGTAGAAGACAGTGCATCATCAGAAGGTAAAATAGTAGGAAACCTTGGAGGAAGATTGCTCAGATATGCCTGATTGTAAGCGGGTCCATCTTTTGCATCCACGGAAACTATAACCACTTCAATTACGACTTTTGCTTTGGGAGGAATCATCAGCCCCGAGATGGATAGCACATTGGTCCCAATTCCTGTGCCAACCGCAATAGCTCCAGTAAAATTATTTGTGATGGATTGAATGATAGTCCCTTCAGGAAAAGTATCTTTTAACACCAAGTCCTTAATAGGTTGATATGAATTGTTCTCCAAAGATAATAAAAATGTTTTTTGGTCATTATTACAGTACATACCTTCATTGGGTGTAGTATTAGTAAAGACTAGCGAAAACGGACAAGAACAGCCATCACTTAGTATCTGTGCAGGTGAGTGGGTCAGTACGGGAGATGTCAGACCTTGCCCAGAGCTTATAGTCCATAGTTTATTTTGCTTTGGATTAAGACTTGAAGTTATAGCCCCAAAACCATACAGAGTCGATCGTGGATCAAACACAAAACCTGCTAAATGCGTCACTTCATTTGTTGGTATCATACCAAGTGGTGTCACCATTCCGAGATTTGGATCGTTAAGATCCATATTTATTTTTAGCATAGTACCTCGAGTTTCGACGGGCAATAGTTCTGGATGATTAAAACTACCTTGATAGGAGTAAGCCACCTTCGGGTTATTTGGGTCGAAAGCAAAGTCAAAAATCCTTGTTCGAAATGCGCCTTGATTAATAGAAGCAGGATCCCAAAATAAATCTATCAGACGCAATAATTTAAACTGATCCACGACTTCAAAAACCAACATCTTATGCAATCCATGATCATAACAAACATAAAAACCATCTGCGGTACAATCACCTGCATTGCATCTTAAAGTATCTACCATCAATACACTACCTATTCTTTCTGTCATACCAAATAGGCTATGTCTCACGATCATATTGGTGTTTTGTTCTACACTATAGACATAGTTATCTACGGGATTAAAGCCTAACGCATCAAAACTCCCATCGTATCTTGCGTATAAACTGAGAGAAGGGGGAACAAATGGAGCAAAAGAAACTTGATTGATGGCAGTAGTTTTGCCATCATTTGTCATTACAAATATATCACCATTACAACCGAATCTCTTCTGCCCTACCAATGTGGTGATTAGACAAAGGAAAAAAAGACATTGCTGGACTAGTTGTAAAAACTTCATGATAGCATCATATTAATATTTGATGGCAACAATCGAAGGTTTCTATACTTCAAAAGAATGCAGCACAAATCTACAAATTTTATTTTATTTTTTCTCTATAGATAATTTGCCAAGTACAAAATGTCGCAATCATATATGTTACATTTATCTCATCCAGCTAAAATTACAATTATATTAATGTTGTACTTTCCAATGATCATTCATACTAAATGGAAGTCGGATTCAGTAGCTATTGTAAAAAGAAATTGAATTGCGAAAATTGAAGATTTTAAAACATTGAAAATGTATTTTATACATCATAAAATTTTCCAACTCAATTAGCTTTTGATTTAATTTTCCCATTTCGCCCAAAGGCTTAATTTAACTATGTCAAATTTGAATTAAACAAAAATTGCAAATAAAAAAACCATAACACGAGTAAAATGGCATCCATCAAAAAATCCTAAGAAGAAGATAAGTGCTATTTTATTACTTTTCAGCATCAATATTTACCGTTTTAGTCTTGTTTTCAACTTTGATCATTAATTTTGGTTATTTTTGCAAATTAATTTCATAAAATAGCCAATGAAACATATTTTAGATTTCATATACAACAAACTTTTTTCTACAAGCGCAGCTGGATTATATTTATTAGTTTTTGCTTTTGCCATCGGTGCAGCCACTTTTGTAGAGAATGACTTTGGTACAAGTTCTGCGCAAGACGTCATCTTCAAAGCCAGATGGTTTGAACTGCTTATGGTATTATTCGGTGGTACAATTGTGGCTAATATTTTCCGATTTAGAATGGTGCAACAAAAAAAATGGGCTTCATTGATGTTCCATAGTGCCATCATCATTATCATCCTGGGTGCAGCGGTTACCAGATATTTTGGGTATGAAGGTATGATGCACATCAGAGAAGGTAAAGCGGCCAATTCCTTTTTATCCACAGAAACTTTTTTGAATTTCAAAGTGAATACAGGTGGCAAATCCTATTCCTTTGAAGAACCCGTATTTTTTTCAACGTTAGGCAATCATACATTTGAAGGGTCTTATCAGATTGGTACCGATCTTTATACCGTGAATGTTACCGACTTCATACCCAATCCTAAAGAACAACTCACAGAACAAGCTGGTGGAAAGTCGGTAATGAAAGTGGTAGTGGCAGGTAAACAAGGAAGAGAAGAAATATTTGTAAGTCAAGGAGATAGAGTCAATATCAATGGTGTCAACTTTAACTTTACGCCAGAATTATTGCCCAATGCATTCAATGTGATTGTTCGCAATGATTCGTTATATTTTGCTACAGATGCTGCGGTCATTCAAACGGTAATGGCCACCCAGAAGACGGATACCATACTTCCATCAGACTATTTGCCTTTAAAATTGAGATCAATGTATGTGTTGGGCAATGCAGGTTTTGTGATTGGAGATTTCAAATCTTCTGCAACCATGTCTATCGTGGCAGGTGACCAGAAAATGAAAAATGAAAGTATTGGAGGCCTGAGCATGTCCGTAGCCAAAAATGGAAGTGTCCAAAATGATTTCATTACTGGGCAAAAAGGAGTAGAAGGTATGCCAAAAGTTTTTAATTTTGGTGATTCACAAATGGCAGTGAGTTATGGTTCAAAAACTGTGGAAGTTCCTTTCAGCATACAATTGAGAGATTTTATCATGGAGCGTTATCCTGGTACGGACAATCCATCTTCTTATGCGAGTGAAGTGACGGTATTGGATCCTGCCAAGGGAGTGAATATGCCTTTTAGAATCTACATGAACAATATTTTGGATTATGGTGGATATCGGTTTTTCCAATCATCTTTTGATCAGGACGAAGCAGGTACCTATTTAAGTGTCAACCATGATTTTTGGGGCACATGGATTTCATACATTGGATATATTTTATTAACGATAGGAATGATGATGACCTTTTTTAGCAAAAATAGTAGATTTACTTCTTTGATTGGAAGACTTGGCCAAAATGCTTCTGCCAAAAGCATCATTGTATTGGTCATTTTATGTATGTCATCCAGTGCAGGCATTTACGCACAAACACAAATAATATCCGAAGTTAGTAAAGAAGAAGCGGCTTCCTTTGGAAAAGTATTGATACAAGATCATAGAGGTAGATTTAAACCAGTGAATACACTTTCGGGTGAAGTACTTAGAAAATTAGCTAAAAAAAGCGCTTTGCATGGCTTGACCAGTGATCAGATATTTTTGTCTATGACCATGTCTCCTGCCAAATGGGAAAATGTTCCCCTTATTCATATTGGGAGCCATCCAGAATTAAAAAAATTATTAGGCGCAACGGAATCGCTCATAAGTTATCGTCAATTTTTCACAGATGATGCCCAATATAAATTGAGAGATCAAATCAGAAATGCACAAAGTGTAAACCCTAAAGATCAAGGTACATTTGAAAAAGCAGTCATCAAATTGGATGAAAAAATAAATATCGCCAATATGATATTTTCGGGTCGTTTTTTGAAAATGTTTCCAGTGCCTGGTGATCCAGCCAATACATGGGTTTCACCAGCTGATATCAGAGAAATGAAAATGCCTGAAACACCTATTTTACAATCATTTGAAAATTTTGCTTCTTATATCCAAGAAGTTCAAGCTGCGCAAGGAAACTCCAATGTAGCCTCCACCTCTAAATGGCTGACCAATATTGCTGCTGTCCAAAGTCAGCATAGTAGTCAAGTGATGCCTTCATCATCTAGAGTAAAAGCGGAATTGTTGCTAAATGGTTTGGATGTTTTTGGAAGATTAAGAAACATCTATGGGTTATTAAGCTTGGTGCTCCTAGGTTTTTTCTTTTATGGCGTATTTAAACAATCTGCTGATGTTCAAAAATATACAAAGTGGGCATGGTACCTGTTATTGGCCATATTTGCTTTCCACACGTTAGGTCTTGGTTTACGATGGTATGTATCTGGCAGAGCACCTTGGAGCAATGGCTACGAATCCATGATCTATATAGCCTGGACTACGATGTTGGCAGGATTGATCTTTTCTAGGCGATCTTTGGGTGGCATGTCAGCGACCTTGGTCTTAGCAGCTACGATTTTACTAGTGGCAGGTATGAGTTGGTTAGATCCCGAGATCACTCCTTTGGTACCTGTACTAAAATCTTATTGGTTGACCATCCACGTTTCGTTAGAAGCTGGTAGCTATGGCTTTCTAATGTTAGGTGCCGTCATCGGTATGCTCAATCTCATATTGATGGTGTTTACCACTGCCAAAAATAAGGAAAACACCGAAAGAACGATCAAAGAATTGACCATCATATCTGAAATCACCCTTTTAGGTGGATTGTTTATGGTAAGTGTAGGTACTTATTTAGGCGGTGTATGGGCCAATGAATCGTGGGGTAGATATTGGGGATGGGATGCTAAAGAAACTTGGGCTTTGGTCACCATATTGGTTTATGCTTTTATCCTACACATGAGATTCATACCTGGACTTAGGAGTGTTTATGCCTTCAATTTTGCATCGCTTTTTGGTTTTGCCACAGTCATCATGACCTATTTTGGTGTCAACTATTACTTGTCAGGTTTACACTCTTATGCTGCGGGAGACCCTGTACCCGTGCCACCACAAGTGTACTATACCGCTATTGCTCTAGCCATATTAAGTATAGTTGCCTTTGTTAGGTGGAGGAAGGTACAGTGATGGGGTAAATACTCCTAACACTATAGGAATAAATAATTTTAGAATTGTTGAAGATTGATTCCACTTCGAAAAGCCTAAAAATAATAAACAGACCTATAAGTACTTACTTAAGTCCTTATAATCAAGTTTTACTAGATACCCTATCAGCAGACATCTTTATTTTTTTGAAGTTGCAAATGTGTTGTCAACTTTTCTAAGCTTTCAACCAAGTTAGCATGTCCATTTACACATTCTCATTAAACCAATATCTTCAAATTCTTCTAGGTATATTTCTACTTTTATTAGTATTCATCCTAATCTGAGTCACAGAATCTACCTTTTTACAAACAGTCTTGCACTATTGCTTTGATTTTTGTAATCTACTGTGATACTGTACATTCCATTTTCTAGTTGGGCAATCGGAATGTAGGTGTATTTGCTTATGTTTTCGGTGCAGATCAAACGAATTTTACCTGTGATATCGCTGATTGTCACTTGGTATGGTAAAACACCGTCAAATGTCAATGTTAGGATGCTAGATGCTGGATTGGGAGATATCGTCCAAGTATTTGTATTAAAAGTTTCTTTATTCGAAGTAATGTCAGCCACAAATCCTATCGCATCCAAAGCAGGTTTGATCTCGGGATTTTCCATAAACATCTTCCATAGCAGCTCTGTACGATGATTTTGAAGCATCACCAAAATAGGCCCTTGATCAATAGCTAAATAAGAGTCCGCCACCCAATTTTGATTGCCATTGAATGCATCATAAAAGCCATGGGGACCAAACAATCGTTCGCCTTCGTCAAAGTAAAAACAACGGAGCGCTGCCATACTTTCTGCGGGCGTGTAGGGCATGGATGACAAGGCAGCAGTAGGTGCAATCGTGCCATTGTCCCTACTTCCAGGTTCGTGGGCGAGATAGCCAAAAGGATTGTCAGAAGCAGTCAAGCCCCAACAATTTTCGCTATACTTTTTATGCTTTAGTGGATTGTATATACACCAGCCACGATTGATGAGTGTATGATTTCGATTATTGTCAAAATAATTGGTGTATTTGTCTTTGATGCCTCTCGGGTCGAAACCCAAAAAGGAATAATGGGCAAAAAACAAAGGACCACCGTAAGCAGGTCCTACAAAGAGTTTATAACCAAACCATGTATTTCCATTTTTATAATTATTGGCTGATGCCCAGCCACTATGATAATAGGATGCAGGTACACTGTGCGTAGGGGACGCTATTGCTAACAAATAAACAATCAGGGCTTCATTGTAACCTCTCAATGGAAAATTCATTTGCCAGCCAAAATTTGGCGACCAATGCCAATACAAAACACCTGAATTATTTTTGGCATACCAATCCCATTCCACCTCTTCATATAGCTTAGTTATAATTTGCCTGATGGCTTTTTCGGTGTTGTTGTCTGCATCAAAAAACTGCCTTGCTGCTAGTAGCCCTTGCATCAGAAAGGCTGTTTCGACTAAATCACCACCATTATCAAACTGACTGAAAGGTACTACTTTACCAGTCCTACCATTCATCCAATGAGGAAATACGCCATGAAACTTTTCTGCATATTGCAAAAAACTGATAATCTTTATAATTCTGTTGGCACCTTCTATTCTAGTAATATATCCGTTTTCGATCCCAACTAACAAACCCATAATACCAAAGCCTGAACCACCAGACGTGACAACATCACCACTATTGTTTCGTTCTCGCGCCATGCCAGATACAGGATGTCCTTCTTCCCAAAAATATCGAAAGGTGTAACGCTGTACCATGTCCATGAGCTGCACCTCTGTCATTTTATATTCGATGGCTTGGATGGTATCAGATGTAGCCAATGATTGATTGAGACCTGACAATGCTTCTATATAATAGTAAAAAGTGTCAAGATTATTTATAGCACTAAAATCCATATAAGTCGTCGTGGTTACCGTTTTGATCGGTGCAAAAGACTTATGATCAGATGACCGCATGATTTTATAATACTCGGCATTGGTCAAATTTTGCGATTCCCATCTCAACTCAGTATGGCGTTCATAGGTATCTGCTTGGGTGAAACGAATGTTTTGCCCTTTCACCAAGAGTGGAACAACCAAAAATATCAACAATCGAATCATGAATCTATTTATAATCCGTAATAAGAAATTAGTCATCAAATTTTAATATCCAGGATTCTGACTTAAGCTACCACCACCAAGGTCAATCTCCGTTTGTGGCAATGGAAAAAGTTCGTGTTTATTGCTTATAAATGCTTTACCTACTTTTGTCATGACTGCTGATTGATTACCCCAACGTTGCAAATCAAACCATCGGTGTTGCTCCATAGCTAGTTCCGATCTTCTTTCCCTTCTGATAGCTGTACGAAGCGCATCTTTATCGGTAATAGTCAGATCTTTTAAAATAAATGTATTGGTACCACGCGCTCTTTTCCTTGTCATATTCACGTATTCTAGTGCTTTAGGAGCATTTCCAAGCTCATTGGCTGCTTCGGCTGCAAGCAAGATGATATCTGCATATCTCAACAATCTAATATTGCCTGGTCCATTATCCTGTAAACCAACGTGCTTTCCTACCCAAGCTTTTTGGTTGAACCTTTCGTCCAAAATCTCAGGATTGTCCTGAACAATCGTGGAGCCATCAGGTAAGACCTCTCCTACATAAATAATGGTAGCTTGTCTGCGCGGATCACCAGGTTCATAATTGGCTATCAGGTCATCACTTGGTCTATTGAATCCCCATCCAAGATTAGGCACGCCACGTACACCTTGTACCATATTGTAAGGCGTAGCTCCAGAACCTACCACAGATGCCTGCAATGCTACAGCACCTATTTCAAAGATACTTTCTGCACCATTTTCTCCAGCCTGTGTAAATATTTGATTGTAATTAGACAGTAAACTGTACTCACCGCTTTTGATGATTTCTTCGCACAATACAAGTGCTTTATCATACTTTTTGTCGAGCATATAGAGTTTTGCTAGAATGCCTTTAGCTGCCCCTTTGGTTGCTCTACCCAGATCTTCTCCTTTATATTTACTTCTTTCAGGCAAAACCGCGATGGATTCTATCAGGTCTTTTTCTATTTGTGCGTAGATCTCAGCCTTTGCATTGCGTTTCTGTGTAAAATATTGGTCATCTGTTAGTTGGGTTAATACCAAAGGAATATCCCCAAACCATTGTACTATTCTAAAATAATTGAATGCACGCAAAAATTTCGCTTCTCCGATTAGCCTATTTTTGAGTTCATCGTTCATATCAATATCAGGAATCCTGTTGATAGCAGTATTGGCTCGAGATATAGTTTGATAATGACCTTTCCATATCGTAGAAAAAGTTTGATTAGTGGCATCAAATAAGAAATCATCTACTTCCTTGAGATATGGGCCATCATTTTCGGTACTACCTTTGTCTGCATCATCACTGACGATATCCGTTGCACCAATATAAGGCAGACCACAATATTCCCACGATCTGAAATTAGCATAAACGGCATTGGTCGCCCAAACTGCGTGTGATTCATTCTCAAAAAATGTTTCAACGGTGAGATTTCCTTTAGGATTTCTATTTAAAAAATCATCAGAGCATGCTTGAACAGAAAAGATGACGATTAGAATGATTAATAAGTGTTTCATTTTCTTAATTTTAATAGATTAATAAGAATGATTTAAAACTTGGTTTCTAAACCCACTTGGATAGACTTGGCTATCGGATAGGTACCATTGTCAAACCCAACCTTAAAAGGACTGCGGCTATCTGGAAACTCTGGATTATAGCCAGTAAACGTTTGTCTTGTCCAAAGGTTGGTTCCTGACACAAAAATTCGGAAAGATTCGACTTTTACTTTTGAAACTAATGATATAGGTAAAGTGTAACCCAGACTCAAGGTCCTTAATCTAAAGAAAGAACCATCTTGCAAAAATCGTTCACTCGGCCTATAATTATGTCCACCGTTGGCCACTCTCGGTTCTGATGTTGAAGCATTATCGACCGTCCAAGCGTCGGCTACATGTTTTTCCCAATTATACACAGCAAATCGAGATGTTTCCTTCTCATTAAATACTAAATTGCCATGAACTCCTAAAAAGTCTGCATTTAAATCCATTCCCTTATAACCAGCCCCAAGACTAAAGCCATAAGTAATTTTTGGGATCGGGCTTCCAAGATAAACCCTGTCTTCCGCATCCAAAACACCGTCCTTATTGGTATCAGCATATTTGATATCTCCTGGTTTTTCACTACCAAATTTTGGAGATGTCGCGATTTCTTCAGCAGTCTGGAATATTCCTGCTACTTGATAGCCATAGAATGCACCAATCGGTAAACCAACAGCGGTACGAGTCGCAGGTTCCCCATTGATAAAGGCATCAAATATTTCATTTTTACCTTGTGCGAGTGCTTTTACCTCATTGCTGACTGTGGAAAAATTGGCTCCGATATTATAATCAAAAACACCAGTTTGTCTCCAGTTTAAACCTAATTCTATGCCGCTATTAAGTACAGCAGCAGTGTTAACAAATGGATTATCTTGCGAACCCACAAATGAAGGAATTGGGACATTGGCTATTATGTCATACGTATATCGTCTATACCAATCCATCTCCAAACTCAAACGCTCATTGAGAAATCCTGCTTCAAAACCTATATCAGTTTGATTAGAAACCTCCCATTTTAAATTGGGATTGGAAATGGATAATTGTGTGGCACCTTGATTGACACTTTCGCCTGAACCGAATACAGCATTCAAGCCACTATTGATGATCGCCAATGTTGGGTATCTATTTATAAGCGCTTGATTTCCCAAAATACCATAACTCAACCTCACTTTTAATCTGTCAAATGTGTTGAGTTTTTGAACAAAATCTTCATTACCCAAATTCCATCCAATACTAGCCGATGGAAAATATCCTGTCCGATTGTCAGGTGTAAATCTACTAGACTGATCGACTCTAAGTGACGCTGTTAATAAATATTTACTCTTTAATGAATAATTGGTTCTAAACAAAAGTGATACCATGGCTTCATCAGATGCTTCACCAAAATTGGTTTGAGTCGTATCATTGCCAGCATTCAGGTAATATAATTCGTCTGAAATACCAGGAAAACTCAATCTTCCAGCACCTGATTTTTCAAATTTCCGCTGCTCTGCTGTATAACCAATTAATATACCTAGGGTTTGATCTTTCCACTCTTGTAAATAATTAAGTGTTTGCTCCCAAATCCAATTGGTATTGCCTTCACGTAAAGTATTTAACCCGTCTTCTTTATTCAATTGCGAAGGGCTTACTTGGTATGCCGGAAATATTTCTCTTTCTTTTTTGTCATCGACAGAATAGCCAAAGTTAGTTCTAAACTTCAAGTTTTTCAAAATATGTATGTCTGCAAATATATTTCCTAAAAGTTGTGTTCCATTTTTATATTTATTGCTACGATAATATTGCTCAGCAACAGGATTGCCCAACGCCAAACCAAAAAAAGTTGGGTCAGTAAATGATCCATCTTCTTGATATACAGACAAAACTGAAGGTATGCGATAAGCTGAAGTAACTACATTTGGTCCTAATTGCTCTTTGACAATCGAATAAGAAGTATTATTACCTAGAGTAAGCCACGGTTTCAATTTCATTTCTGTATTGAGTCTAAAAGCACCTCGATTGAAGGATGTATTCTTCAAGATTCCATCTTGATCAAAAAGGTTGGCGCTAAAATTATAAGAAATATTGTCGCTAGCACCATTAGCACCAAACTGTATATTAGACACAGGCGCAGATCTCAATACTTCTCTCTGCCAGTCTGTACCCTCTCCAAAAACAGAAGGATCGGGATAATATTGAGTGCCTCTTAACTGATTGTAAGCACTTGCAAATTCACTTCCATTGAGTAATGCTATATATTTTATTGGTTCTTGTACACCATAGTAGCTAGATAGAGAAAGTTGGGCATTTTTACGTTTCTTACCATTTTTGGTAGTAATCAGGATGACACCATTGGCTCCACGACTACCATAAATAGCTGCTGATGATGCATCTTTGAGTACTTCTATACTCTCCACGTCTTGTGGATTGACACTACTAGCATCTTCTGTAATCATACCATCTATGACGTACAGTGGATTGTTATTATTGAGTGTACCAGTACCACGTATCCTGATGACAGCACCTGCTCCTGGCTGACCAGATGATGGCGCTACATAGACTCCAGGTATTTTACCTTGTAAAGCTTGTTCTATGTTGGGTGTGGTGACTCTTTCCAACTCTTTGCCTTTAAGGCTACTAACTGCGCCAGTAAGGTCACTTTTCTTTTGGACACCATAACCGACCACGACTACCTGATCCAATAAAATAGATGATTCTCCCAGACTTATGTCAATGACTTTTTTATCATCAACATTCATTTCTACATCAGTATATCCTACGTATTTTATGATAATAGTCGCTTTCCCCGAAGATAGATTTATTTCATAATTACCATCAATATCGGTAATCGTCCCATTCGTGGTTCCTTTTTCTTCAATAGTTGCACCTATGAGTGCTTCATTATTTTCAGCTGCTCTGACTACACCTTTCAAAGCATGTTGTGCTCCTATCCAGGTGGTGAAAAAGAGGAGCAAAACCAATACAAACCAACGATAAATTTTAGTGATTAGCATTTGATTATTTTTTATGTTTATTAATAATATATAATTTTACATTTTCCCATCCTAAATCCTTCCATATAGAAGGAAGCCTATGTAATGGATTTATTTTGGGATCCTATTCATTCTAAATAAAAGCTTAAAGCCTGAACATCTACAGAATTAGTGCCTACCATAGCCTTAAAGTCCCCTTTTTCAGCTTTATATTCTAATGCTTCATTATAAAACTTCAGAAGATCTTCATCGATGGTAAAAACAACATCTTTACTTTCACCTGGCATTAAATATATTTTCTCAAAACCTTTCAATTCCTTCACAGGTCGAGCGATGCTTCCTACTATATCTCTAATGTATAATTGTACCACTTCATGACCTGCAACTTTTCCAGTATTTTTGACTTTTACAGAAAGCGTTATTTTTTTGCCTTTTGAAAGCTTTGTAGCGCTTAATATTGGAGTTGCGTATTCAAACGATGTGTATGACAATCCAAAACCAAAAGGTAAAAGTGGTTCATTCGGCGCATCCAGATAATTGGTTCTGAATTTGGGATAATTAGGCAAATTGGGTCTTCCTGTATTGAGCATACTGTGATACACAGGTATTTGCCCCATATTTACTGGAAATGATGTGGTCAATTTTCCTGAAGGATTGACATCTCCAAATAATACATCAGCCACTGCATTCCCACCTTCAGTACCACCAAACCAAACATCCAATATGGCATTCATATCTCGCATCTCCTCAGTAATCACCATAGGACGACCATTGTATAAGACCATAACAACAGGCTTGCCAGAAGCTTTCAGGGCTGCCAACAATTTCTTTTGTGCAGGTTGCAAACTGATATCCGTCATACTGGAAGCTTCACCAGACATGTTTGCCGTCTCACCCATCACTGCTACGATTATGTCAGACTTTAGAGCCACATCGAGTGCTTGTTTAATCATTTCATCAGCAGATCTAGCATCTATAACTAATTCTTCACCAAATGCATTCACTCGCTTTGCGAAATCTTTATCATCAGAGATATTAGCACCTTTAGCATACAAAATATTTTCAGGATTTGCTGAAAGATTCTTAATGCCTTCAATCACAGTCACTGCTTTTTCGAAATCTCCAGAAACACTCCATGTCCCTAACATGTTCCTACGACTATCTGCCAATGGACCGACCAAAGCTATTTTGGCGTCCTTCTTTAATGGAAGCACGTTATTTTCATTTTTTAGCAAAACGAATGAAGCTGCTGCCGCCTTTCTAGCAAAGGCTCTATGATCAGTTGACATGATTTCAAGCTCTGCTCTTTTTTCGTCAAAATACTTGTATGGATCATCCAAAAGTCCTAATCTTTCTTTGGCCATTAAAATACGGATGCAAGCTTGATCGATGTCTTTTTGTGTGACTTTGCCTTCGTTCAATGACTTTTTCAAGGTGTTTAGGAATCCTTCACTGACCATATCCATATCAATCGTTGCTTTGAGAGATTGTCGGGCTACTTCTTGCATATTCTCGCCAGTACTATGTTCCATCATCTCCATAATGGATGTATAATCCGTGACTACCAAATCATTAAATTTCCACTGCTTACGCAGTACATCTTTAAATATAAATTTGCTACCTGAAGCTGGTACGTAATCTATGACATTGAAGGAAGTCATCACAGATCCTACACCTGCTTCTACTGCTGCTCTATAAGGCGGCAAATACTCATTGTACATTCTAACTTTACTCATATCCACTGTACCATAGTCTCGACCACCCTCTGGAGCTCCATACAAAGCAAAATGCTTCACACAAGCCAGCATGGTTGTTGGATCTTTTAAATCACTGCCTTGATATCCTCTTATCATGGCTTGGGCAATTTTTGACCCAAGAAAAGGGTCTTCTCCACTACCTTCGGATATCCTACCCCATCTTGGGTCTCGTGCGATATCCACCATCGGACTGAAAGTCCACATGATACCATCAGCGGTAGCTTCTCTAGCAGCAATATGAGCTGATTGTTCTATCAATTTCATATCCCAAGTACATGATAGTCCTAATGGTATAGGAAAAACTGTTTGGTGACCGTGTATGACATCCATGCCTACAATAAGTGGAATACCCAAACGACTATTTTTAACTGCAAGTTCTTGCGCTTGTCTGACTTTATTTGCTCCCCTAATACCAAAAATACCACCAACTTGACCACTTTTCATTTTTGACTCCACGTCCTTACTGACTACCTCTCCTGTAACCGTTCCACCTGGAGTAATTAGGTTGAGCTGACCTATTTTTTCATCAATGGTCATTTTGTTCATTAATGAAGCAACTTTGGGTGAAGCACCTAAGGATTGATAATATTTTACATTAGGCTGAATAGATGTTTTTGTCTTTTGAGACCAACCTGAAAATGAAACTATAAAAATAAATGATAGTATTAAAAAGGCTTTGTTTTGCATAAGATTATTTTTGTCAATATTTAAACTTCTATTGTTCGGTTTACTCGTCGTTAGGGTTGGTCAAATTATTCATTGTTCGGATCATTCGGTTTATTCTTTTAGCCATCCACCTTTAAAGCCAGCTCTTCTTAAGCCAGCTATGATATATGGATTCTTCTTCATTACATTCCAAATCAATTCTGTTTCATGATTTTGCAACATCAACAAAATGGGACCTTGATCTATACCAAGATAATCTATATCAAACCAACCGTCAGGGTGCTTTTCATTTTTGAAAGTAAGGTTGAAGGCATCCTTGAAGCCATATTCGCCTACAAGACTTTGATAATGTGTTTCCCACATATATTTCAAACAAGCTTCAGACTCCTTGGGTGTAAAAGGGAATGATCCACCTGCCGCAGTAGGAGCAATTGTACCGTCATCCACAATCTGAATGCTGGCTGCGCCTCTTGCTCGATAGTCATAAAATTGCCTCTCTTTGCCATCTATATTTATTTTTCTATTTATTGGGCCATCGCAAGCTGTGAGTCCCCATTGGTTTTCATGATAGCCTTGCCATTTCATTGGGTTGGCTACACAATAAGCTCGATTTGAAAGAGTTGCATTGTGCGAATTTTTAAAATAATCATCATTATGCACTCTCATAAAACTATCTTGAATGCCTCTAAAATCTATCCAAATATGACTATATTGATGCCCAAACAATGGATCAAACTGTACATTTTTATAGCTATAAAAAGTATCAACAGGATAAGTGGCGCACCATTTGCTCCAAGCGTTGTCATGTATTGGAAATGAAGGTGAACCCATCGCCATGATGATTAAAACCATGGCTTCATTGTATCCTGCCCATTCGCTTTGGATAAATCCTTTTTCAGGATGCCATCCCATACTCATTACTCCGTTGGACTTCATCATCCACTGCCAGTCAACCCTACGATAAAGTGCATCGGCTACTTGTCTTATTTCTTTTTCAATGGGATTGTTTTCCGCATCAAAATAAGACATACAGCTGAGGACACCTGCCATGAGTAACCCAGTATCTATGGACGATAATTCCACTTGTTTAAATCTTTCCCCTTTGTCCAAGGTCAAAAAATGGTAAAAAAATCCTTTATGGCCACCTACACCAGACATTGCTGGACCTTGTGGTAAATTTGATAAAAATTTTAATGTGCTTAAAACGCGTTCTGCACCTTGTGACCGAGTAATAAATTTATTTTCAATACCTACTAAATAGGAACTCAGACCAAATCCTGTAGCTGCTATACTTGAGAAAGTAAGTGTTGGATACCGATCAGGCACTTGAAAATTTTGTTTATCGGTTGTCTGCCAAAAATATTCAAATGTTCGCTTTTTTAGTTCTTCATTTGAGTACTTAACTATTGGCAATGCTACTTTACTACCGCATGCCATAAAAAACAGACACAACAATACGATCCAATTTCGCATGAAGAAAATAATTATAAATATGATAATGAAATACAAACAGAACTAACTGTCAATCAGATAGTATAAACAGGGGACAACTTTGACATTGTCCCCTGTTTGATGCGAATTAAATTTACATTTTAATAAATCTGCTTTGCGCTACAGCTTGTTGTTTGTCATTATAACCAAGGATGATATAAGTACCTGCTGGTAAGCTGGATACATCCAAAAATTGTTGATTATTGCGATTATTATAAACTTTAGCAATACGCTGACCATACACATTGATGATGTCTGTTGATAGTAAGGACTCTGCATTGTCAATACGCAATACATCTGTTACTGGATTTGGAGATACATAAAGTTTTTCCAATTTCAATGGATCAAATACACTTGACTCCTGACCACAGTCACCGCCATCCAATCTGATATCGTCGAAATAATATACTACATCTTCTGTTGGCAAATTAACAATATCCCAAATCAATGTAATTCTGGCATATTTTCCAGCAGGATCGATTGGTGTAGGTGAAGCAGCAAAATCGAAAGTCAACTCTTCCCATTCACCAGCTTTAGTATTAGTCACTGTATTATCTCCTGATCCTCCCGGGAAACCAGCTTCCAAAGGTCTTTCCACTTTTAAGGTAACCGCTCCTACTTGTGGACTTAAGACTTTCATCTTGAGTTGAAGATTCTTATCGAAAGTCAAGTAAGAGTCCAAATCTGTAAACATACCTTGCCAAGGTTGCTCACCTGATGCTTTTTCAATGGCTTTACCTACTTTATTAGATGTATTGATGCCACCTTTAAGCGGATTATCTACCATTTCGAATCCACCTGCATTATCATTTGGAAAATACCTCCATGACAAAGAAGTGAATGCGGCATCGTCAAAATTCATAATACATCCATTGTAAGGTGCATGTGATAATTTGATATTATCAATATAGTAATCATCTACAGTAGTAGTTTCAACTCCAGCATTAAAAAAGAAACAAACCCTTTTGTGATCCTTTCCTGCCTCAGAAGAAAAATCTGCAGACATATTATACCAATCATTGGCTGTCTTAATTTCTGTCGGAAGCTCTTTTGCCGGGCTACTACCGCCTTCTAATTTTAAAAGTACAGGTACAACTGCAGTAGATAACACTTGCAATTCCAACTGGTTGAATACACTCAAATCAATTCCATCAGGGAAATTTGCACATAAAGCAGACCACGGTTGGCCAGGTTGATCTTTGTATAATCCTACTTTAACGGAACTATTAGCAGCGGTAAGTTTAGGATTATTAACAGCTGATATTAGTTCTGCACCTGCTCCATACTCACGGTTACGCTGACATTCGAAATCATCTATTATGTTATTGATTGCTACAGTACCTTCACATGGATCTACAGTGGCAACTCCCTGACGCAGATTATCAAAGAAGAACATCGCTCCTTCTTCTGCCACGGTTGGATTAAATATCAATTTCAAAGAAGCCCAATCTGTGATATTCTGGAAATTGGTAAAATCGAATGACACTGTTTCCCATGCTCCGGGAGTTTTCAACTCTCTAGTGACTTCTTTATTACCTGAAGTTGCACTTTCAAGCTGCATGATAACAGATTTGCTTCCTGCTGGTGCCCATACATCTAAATTGAACTGTGGCTTGGAAGAGATATCTATCAAACCTGGAGCTACAGCCGCCAAAGTGGAGAAGGCCGAAACACCTTTGGTATATTTACCCACTTTGGAAGAAGCATTCACACCTGTTGCATCAGGATTGTCAATTACTGCAAACTTGCCGTGAATTAATTCCTGTTGATCTAATGGCTCCCAAGGAAGTACTGCACCATTTTCAAAATTTTCAATGTCCGCGACTGTTTTTTCTCCCCAAGATATATCATCTACAAAATAAACATCTCCTACTTCTGGATCATTTCCCGCGTTAAAGAACAAAATCATTTTTTTATGACTTGCCAAAGCTTGTGAGCTAAAGTCGACAGTGTATTGCACCCATTTATTGGTTTCAGTAATATCAATCCATTCTTCTCTTGGATTAGACGCCCCTCCTTCCAACTTTGCCAAAACTCTAGTTGCTTTTGCAGACCAGATTTTAATACTAAATTGATTTTTAGTTTCTAGATTTACTGGATTTTGATATTCCCATAAGAGTCCATTCCAAGGTTCACTCAATTGATCGACAAATTTTCCAACTTTGGTAGAACCATTGACCGCATCTGGGCCTGGATTAGCTATGACTGTTAAACTGTCCCAACCATTTACATACGTGGCGGTCCTATTACATTCGAAATCATCCAACATACCATCTATCACTGTTGCACCTGCGCACTCACCTTTAGATACTGCATAAAAATTATCAAAATGATAAATATCTGCACTCGTCTCTACACCCGGATCAAAAA
The DNA here is from genome assembly GCA_016714785.1 of Saprospiraceae bacterium. Lineage (GTDB taxonomy): Bacteria > Bacteroidota > Bacteroidia > Chitinophagales > Saprospiraceae > OLB9. The sequence continues at coordinate 97,996 of JADKCC010000033.1, read as the reverse complement.
ACAAAATCGCTTTTCTAAGATGTTTAGCAGCAGCTACATCAGAAAAATCAAATGTATATTCTTGCCAAGCGTTGACAACACCTATGTTGGCAATTTTTTCAACTGCAGGACCATCACCTTCCAATTTTAGAAGCACTTGAGTAGGTGCACTTGCGTGGATTTGCATTTTAAATTGGTTCAAAACAGACATATCAAAAGGAGTGGCCCTTTCTGCTAATAATAAACTGTAGGCATGTGCTCCTGATTTGGTATATTTGCCTACTTTTGCAGTACTGTTTACTCGATTTGGAGCGGGATTATCTATCGGTGCTTCAAGGGTACCATCTAAAGCATTCCAACCCATCTCATTACCTGTCTCAAAAGTTTCGAATACGTCTTTTGCTTCCACACCCCTAATATCGTCAAAATAAAAAGTACCTGAAACAGGTGTGGTAAACGGATGGAAAGCTAATAAAACCTTAGTATGCGATGTACCAGCGGCTTTAGAAAAGTCCACAGTATATTCAACCCACTTTTCAGCCTCAGTGATATCAATAAATTGCTCAATTGCTGCACCACCTCCTTCAAATTTAAATAAAGCTTTCGTTGGTGCGAAAGGTGCCCCAATCTTAATTTTCATCAAATTATTGGTACTAAGATCTGCTGGTGCAGGTAAAGTGCCAAGACCAAAACAAAAGTCAGAGATACCATCATTTGTAAATTTTCCAACAAAATCGCTTCCATTCACAGCGTCCTTGTTAGGATTGGCAATTGGTCCTTCATAAACCAAGCCATTGAACGTAGCCCAAGAGATTTTTGCGCCACCATTTTCGAAGTCTTCATAAATTGTCTGTGCACCTACAGTACACCAACTACTCACTACCAAGATGTAAATAAGTAAATGTTTCATCATTTTAAGGAAATTTTGGTTAATTAAATAAAAAAAACACATAATAACCATTAATCCATAATGAATTGAAAAAACATTGATCTCACTAATTACAAATGGATAATGTAAAATTCTATTAAATGGCTTAATGATAGTGCAATATTAGTAAATTATTAACATAAAACAATAAAAAAGCACTACGCCACAACTACGCCAACAGCATTTTATTTTAAATTATAGTTTATAAAATCCTATAATTATATTAGCTTGGGTTACAAAGTTAAAAATAACAAGTAATAACTCAACCCAAATAGTTTTTGAAGTAATCTGTCAAATTGACATCATTGGCAAGGCCCATTTTTTTACGCAATCTATATCTTTTATTCTCCATACCTCTCATTGATATATTGAACAATGGTGCAATTTCTTTTGAAGACAAATCCATTTTTAGGTAAGCGGCCAATTTTAAATCATCACTTGATAAATCATGGAAATCATTCTTAAGTTGTTTCAAAAAAGTTTCATGTACATCTTCAAAACTCTCATTAAAAAGTTTCTTGTCTTCTTGTACTGTTAGATTATCATTAATCTGCTTCATCATAATCTGAAAATCTTTGGTAGTCAATATCTGATCTCCCGATTTCCTAATTTGAATTAATTCTTCTTTAATTTCCTGAAGAAGTTCGTTTTTTTGTATAAGGTGCATTGTAGAGTTGGCCAATTCCTTGCTTTTCAATAAATTATCCTGCAAAAGCCTATCATTTTCCAATGCGATTTGTTGCTCACGTAATAGCCTTTCATTTTCATCATTTAATTTTTGTGTTCGTTGTTGGATTTGATCTTCAAAATATCTATTGGTGTACCATACCATCAATAATCCAATCAGAAGGTATATGAAATAAGCAAGTTTGCTTTTATACCATGGCGGAAGTATGTTCAATTCTAGCTTTGATACTTGATCTTGACTCTTTAATTCGAAAGTGTAATTGCCAGGAAGAAGATTTCTAAAAGCAATATAATCAGTACGGTTTACTGCTTTCCATTCACTTTCATAAGGAAGCAACCTGTACCAGTATTTTTTATCTTGTAAATACTCTGTATCGTAAAAGAATATTTTAAAATCATTATCCTTGTATTCTATTTCTGTAATATTATTGGTTATTGGCAAGCACATTTTTCTTTGATTAAATTCAATAGTGTGAATTTTGATGGTTTGATTAAACGTTTTGCTTGACAATTTTTGATCTAAATGAACTACAGCGTAACCTTCATTCAAACATATTCCAATGGTCTCACCATCTAATTGTGTAAGGCTATGATAATCTTTATTGGTAGAGACATTAAAATTCATCTTTTGTCCGTTTCTGAAAATCAAAATACTGTCTTTATAGACTTTCGCCCAACAACTGTGCATGATATTCCTTACCAAATAATCAGTATTGCCATCATTGAATTCAGAGAATAAGGCGAATTGATTACTATTATCATCATAATAAAAATGCTTGATTCCATCAAATAAAACCAACTTGTTATCAAACATGTTGATATCTAGATTTTGATAATGGATCAGCCCTTTGTTACTATCTATTTTTTTGAAATCTATTATCTTGTTAAAAGAAGAATCCATTGTCAAAAGTGTAAGACCATGATTCGGTCCTGTTGCCCAAAATTGATAAGCAGACTTCTGAATTATCTTCTTTACGGGCTCATTATACCCAAATAGTCTGTGGCTAAAGATCCAAGTACCACCGACCATTTTAAACATAATTAATCCTGTGTATGTGCCTTGGATCAACCAATCATTAATATTACTAATATTTTGCAGATACCATCCGCCAGTGACATCAGAAATTTTAGAAGCCTTAGATCTGTCAATCACAAATGTTCCATCATTATGTCCACATAGTATAAGACCGTTAACTTTTTTTAACTCCCATACTTGTCCCTGAGTACCTTTGACTAAACGAAACTCACCCAATTCAGGTTTCTCTACATTTTCATCTTTTTTGTAATAATATAAACCTTGATTGGTGCCTATATAAAAATAACCATCATCCTTTAGCATGCAATAGACGGTACCAAGTTTACCAGATTGATCTTTATAGTAATAGATATTTTCGTTCATTTTGATATGAGAAATACCTTTGTCCAATCCCGCCCAAAGATGTCCATCAGCATCTTGTGCCAATGATAGAACGGTATTATTCTGTAAACCATTAGCAGTTTTTATATGGTAACTGATATAACCATCAATGTTAAATATCAATAGTCCATCCCTGATGGTACCAATAACAACTAAATTATCTTTGGTCAAAAAACATTTATTTACCTGTGATTCTACCAGGTAATTTTGATAAGCAGGACTCCAAACCCTCACTTTTCCATCTTTGAATAAAAAAATACCATGTGTAGATGTTGAGACTAAAAGTTCACCAGCAATACCTGGCAATTGAAAGATATTAGTAACAGTCTTGTTAGCAAAAAAATCGCTGCCTTCAATTTTGATATAATTATCATCCGATATTTCATAAATACCAAAGCCTAAGGACTGTATTAATTTTCTACCATTTACAATATTAAGGAACATAATGCTTCCCGGTAATTCTATTTTCTTAATACTTGTACCATCGTATTTCATCAAAATTGAAAAGGATTGGAAGTAGATATCGGTTCCATCTGATACTATATGCCATACTTCTTCATTTTCAATAGCATTTTTAGGAATTAGTTGGACTAAAGATGTGTAAACATGGGACCCACAATCATCGCGCATCCAATAGCCAAACTCTCCATAAGCGCCAGTGTATATTCGATTTTGATGGCAATGGACAGATCGGATAATTTTATTGTTTTCAAGACCATATTTTGCCCATTGATTGCCATTGAAAGCGAGCAAACCATCAGTATTACCAAAATACATCCACCGATCGGCAGACTGCGAGACCGACCAATTTTGATTGTGACCTTTATATTCAGAAACTCTATAATTTATGAGATCGGGTATATGTTGAGAACTACTATAAATATGGTACAATAGCAGTAAAACAACATAAACAAACCTCCCATTTGATCGCATCATTCAATATTAATCAGAGCAAAAATAGTCAATTTATTTATTAGATCACTAAAATGATTAAAATCAAAGGTTATGTGTAGTATTAATAATTTGCATGCAACTTTAGATATTCATTTAAAATCCCTTCCAAGCTAAGGTTAAATCATTAAAAACTAATTTTAGGTAATTTTAGTTTATCAAACTTCAATAAATAACCCAATTTAATTACAAATATGTTCCAATTTCATCTTTGTAGTATTCATTCCACAAATCATAAAACTCATGGACAGCATAATTACTGTAATTACACACAGAATTAAAAAGTAGGACAATGCCCAAATCCTTGTCTTTATCAAAAGCTATTTCAGCCCTAAAACCATTCACCATTCCCCCATGATATACTAGTTGATTGGTCTTTGTATTAACTAATCTCCATCCTAATCCATAATGGCTTGACTCAAACCCTGGCCATTTGTTAAAATATTTTCTATCACTAGATGTACTTATATAAGGACTAAATGCTATATGTTGAGCATTGGGAGAGATGACATTTGGATAATATCCCATCACTGCGCTCAACCATTTACGCATATCTGACAGTGGTGCATTGATACCTCCCGCAGAAGCTACATTATAATAATGTGGGCTAAAATCTATTGGCACAAAACCATGCTTCCCATATTTATGGCCATAACAAACATTAGTAGTATTAGAAATTTCTTCAAATGAGCAACTTGTTCCACACATACTCAATGGGGAAAATAAATAAAAATCCAATGCATGTGCATAAGACATACCTGTCACATTTTCAATAACTTTCTCAATGAGCCCGAAAGCTGCATTCTGATAAGCATAAGCTTTTCCTGTTGAATCTCTTGGAATAAGACGATTGAGATAAGTTATAATAGTTTGCATATCGCGATTTTCATCCACGAGATTTGAATATGCGTGTTGTGTTAGACCTGTAGAATGGGTTAGAATATGACGAACTCTTAATATTTTATCCTTCGACTTTGCTTTCATAGTTACTTCTGGCACATACATAGACACTGGATCATCAAGGTGTAGCATATTTTTGTCCATAAGGATTGCGGCTAAAATTCCAGCAAAACCTTTAGAAACAGAGCCTAATCGAAACACAGTATTCGCATCTATTGGAGAAATCTCGTACTTTTTTTTGTTGCCAAATTGTTTTTCATAAATAACCTGATTTTTCCTTAAAACCAGAACTGCCATGCCGGGACATTGATATGTTTGCAATTTACTGTTAATCTCCTTTTCCAATAATCTATTAAATGCGGTATCCACCAAGGACTTTTCAGGAATCAAGCCAACAGGTAAAAAGGGAACGTTCTGCACCTTGTGAAATGAGCTGAATCCCAAAAAAACACCAATCAAAGCAAATGCCAAGGCAAATATCTTTAAATTTTCCAAAACTGTTGTGCGCATCAATAAAAACCTTTAACGGAAGAATATAAAGAAAATACATATTATAAAAAATAAAAATATAACATCTATAACTTTAAAATTTATAATAAGTTGACAAAAATAAGTTAAAATATAATAGCAAGCTAACATAATTGACTACATTAACAAAAATAATTATGCTTAGATCACAATAAGGAAAATAATAAAAATATTTTAAAGTGGAAAAAACTCTTGCTCTTTAAATATTTAGAGTAGGTTTAAACAAAACAGGAGCACCTTATGGGTATCTCCTGTTGATATATTCTGCGAAATTGGGACTATTCTTACTTTTTGTCCAAAATCAATATTTTTTTAGTGATTGTTCCTTGTGTGGTAACCAACTGAACCATATACATACCAGATGCCAAGCTAGAAGTATTGATTTGAGTTGATTGCGCATTCACTTCATTAGCCAGAGTAATTAATGATCCCATTTGATCAAATAATTTATATCCTTTGATTTCGTTGCGCCCATTAAAATGTAGCAATACCTTATCTGTAGCAGGATTCGGATATATCAGCAACTTATCTTCTGTAGGAACAGGGTCTTTTTTGTCTAAGTTGATTCTTACATCTACAAAAGTATCCGGTAATAAGAATTTTTCACCTGCGGCATCTTCCATTTCAATTCCATTGGTGGTTATACGGCGAGTGATGTAATTTTCTTTGGTTTTGAAACCTTCGACCTCATCTTCTACAATAAAAATTATTGTACCAATTTTACCATTACCTGAAACGCCAACTGGTCTAAAACCTTCAATTTCATCATCTACAACTGATGTACCTTTAGTAAAAGCGGCATGCACCAAACCATCTTTAGGTTGTCTGAACATTTGGAGTGATGCACTATTTTCAACAAACCAACCTGTTCTGTCAAAAAGCACAGAAAGACTCGCACTATCTATCATCTGTGGCGCAATATTGAGCCCGAATGCTAGGCCATGTAGGTCAATAACAGGATTGTTGCTATCTCCTATCACGATGTCTAGTACCAATAAATCGCCTGAATCCACCTCAGTGGTGTTGGGAATAAGGGTAAAAGGATAATCTTTGATGGCCAATATTTCTTCTGGTACAAAAGAGTGGATAGCCGCGTAATAATCGCTGATAGCCAAGGTGTCAGCTTCACTTATAATACCATCTCCGTTAGCATCTATATGTTTGATATTTAATCCATTTGGTTGAATATAATTCCAATCATCTGCATTTTGACCACTTCTGAACGGGTAGTTGATATCACTTCTTGATGCCCCATTTAGACCAATAAACCTGCCTAAAGCCAAAATATCTGAGACAGACACTCTACCATCACCATTCATATCTCCAGCCCAAACACAATCTGGACCTTTACAATGACATAAGGTATCCGATGCGGCATCATATATTTTTATGTATGTTTTATATACGACGCATGGATTATTTAGTACACAATATTCAATATCAAACGAATCATTACCATAGTAGTTGTTGTCTGGTGTATAAATCAAAGTTAATTTGGAAGCAAAAGTATCACAACCTTCCCCAACATTAGCATTTTCAATGACTTCAACGTTGCCAAACTGAGGTTGATTTAAAACATTAATTGTATAACCGTCTATTGGCACATCATAATTGACAACCAATGATTGGTTTTTAATGGTATTAAAATTATAGTCAAGATCAATTAAAGGATTGTAATTCCCTATGGCAATAGTAATTTTACCAACCGCTTGATATTGGCCATAACTGACAGTATAAGTAAAGACTTTAATTCCTGAAAATCCAGTCGGAGGGGTATAAGTAAATAAACCTAAAGTATCATGAACCAATCCATTGGAGTAACTGATAATAGGAAAGTTGGTACTCAAGTCATTGGCAAACACATCAAAGGTGATAGGCGTATTTTTAGGAGTGTAAAATTTATCATCTCTAACACTCGATGTATTTTGTTCTCTATTTAATATAGTAATAATATATGTGTTACTATTAATTCCATCAGAAAAAGTGATGGTGTCTAAACCAGATATGCCGTGCGTAGGTTGGTAACTATAAACTTTACTTTGGACAGAAACCAAACTTCCTTTTTGAGATTCATGGGTAATCACAAAATCGAGTGAAGGTAAAAATATAAAATAATTTCGAGTATTTAACAATGTAATTCTAGCGGTATCATTGCCTGCAAAACTATTGTTATTTTTAATATAATGAATGACACCATTGGCTGTTGCTTTCAACGAATCTTCAATTGAATAAATCACATAGCCCCGATCACTATCTGCGGAAGGAGTAAATATAACTTCATTGCTAGCTACTATAGCACTTCCTCCATCTACCTTTCCCAACCCAACCAAACGAAGACCATTTGCTGAAGTGACATCGTTTGCTAATGGTGAAGTAGTAATAGGTGTAAGATTATCAAAAAAAACAAAATCTTCTTTGGTAGATATTTTTGAATCTAAATAAGCTAAATCCCAAGTTATCCATCTAGGCTTTGTACCATTACCATTTTCAATATATTGTACTGACGCCTTTGCATATTCAGTTGATGGTGTTGCAGGTGCTATAGTAATTTTATATTTTTGACTCCCCAATGCTGAACTAGTAAAGGTACAATTTTCTACTAATGCTGCAATATTTGATATAGGGTATTTACTCACTATAGTATCAATCAAAATCTCCCCTTTCAATAATACTTTAAACTTCTTCCCTTCGTTTACCTGCCCTAACAACATGGGGGATGTCATTAGAAACAAAAGAATGATTTTCAATATGTTACAATGTCTCATAAATAAAAATTTGGGGAAATACACCCAATATTGGTTATAATTCACCTGCAAAGTAATACAATATTTTTTAAACGACCAAATATAATAGATTTTTTCTTATATATTTTTTACTATTATTTTAGCGTTTAAAATTCAATCTATTAAATCACTATGGTATAATGCATTTAAATATTATTGAATTGAATTATTTGAATCAAAAGATATATTAATATTAAGTAAATTGGCAATATATAAAATATTAAATTTCAATAAATAAAAAGTTACATTATTATCTACTATGAAGTTTATTTTTCATTTTCACACAAAACCAGTAGGACGAAAATATGACAGTTTTTTATGACAGGGTTGGATGCATTCACACAAAAACATATAATACCTAATTAAGGCGGAAGCAAAATATTAGGAGTTGTGTTTGTCCATTTGGCTCAAGATTCTAGCATAATAAAAGGAATAATTAAATGAAATCAAAATATCTCATTTTCAAAATACAATGTAATATTCTTCCAATATAAAACCCAATTATCTTAAAATTTTAAAAAAATATAGTACTTTTGTCTGTAGAATTTTGATCCAATTTATGTTTTTTGACTAATTGAGTTTCTTATTATCATTATTATATCACTACTTTGAAAGATAGAAAAGTTTTGATTGCCATGAGCGCATTGAGTGTATATGAGCTGAATAGTTTTGGCAAATATATCCATTCCCCTTATTTTAACATGAATCAAAACATTGCTCAATTCTTTGATGTGCTATCCGATGCCATTAAAAAGGATGTGACCGATACATTGACTCCTGAAATTGTTTGGAAAGATATATTTTCCAATGAGCCATACAACAACCAAAAATTTCTAAAACTCAACTCAGATTTGGTCAAACTTTTGGAAGGTTTTATAGCACAAAAAGAATTTGACCAATCCGAGAGTTTCAAAACCAATCTGAAAATGGAAGGTGTCCGGAAAAGAAATTTAGAAAATTTATATAGTGGTATTATTGGGGAGATAGATCGTTTACAAAAAACAGAACTTAACCAATCGGCTGAATATTACCTTGCTAAATATCAGATAGAAAAAAACATCTTTAGCCTGAAAACTGAAAATGAAAAAAAGAACGAAAAATTTGAAATTACATCCGCATTAAATATTAAAGATATTTCAATAAATTTAGATTATTTTTATGTTTCAGCTAAATTAAGACAATATTGTACCTTGTTAAGTTGGAAAAAAATGTATAAAGTTGAGATTGATATAGAAAATATCGACCATATTTTGAATTTATCAACTAACCCATTATACTCTATGATCCCATCGATAAGTATTTATCATAAGATGATTATTACATACATTGATGATAATAATTTAGAAAATTACTATGATTTACGAAAAATCATGAAAAAACATATACATTTATTTCCACTTGATGAACAAAAGGAAATTTACTCGACAATAATTAATTATTGTATTAATAAAACCAATAAAAATCAAACAGACTTTTTTAGAGAAACCTTTGAATTGTATAAAGAGGGCTTGAGAAATCAAACAATTTTTTCAACCAATGAAATAATCCCAACTATGTTTAGAAACATAAGTATTTCTGCCCTACGTGTTGAAGAATATTCTTGGGCAGAAAACTTTATCTTGGAATATGCAAAGTACGTAGATGACAAATATAGGGAGAATGCAGTAGAGTTTAGCTTGGCTAGGTTGGAATTTTATAGAAAAAATTATGGAAAAGTGCTGGAGCATTTATACAAGGTCTCTTACGAAGATGTTTGGTATAATATCAATGCTAAAACCCTTCAAATAGCAAGTTATTATGAATTAGATGAATTTGATGCCTTAGAGTCCTTGCTTCAAGCATTCAAGATGTATATCCGTAGAGAAAAATCATTGTCGTCTGATAGGAAAATACATTATCTTAATCTTATAAAATTCACTTCTGCACTGATGAAAATAAATAGTAAAGAACAACTCAAAGTACTCAAACTTAAAGAAGAAATCCTAGCTACAAAAGGAGTAGTCTCTAAACCTTGGCTGATAGAAAAGGTGGAAGCACTGATAAAAAAGTAGATAGTAAAGCACTAACTCATGTTATCCAAAGTTTATAACTTTAGGATAAATATTCTTGGTCGCCTGTCCGATTGATTTACATCATATTAAAACACGAAAAAACACTTCCCCTCTTATTCAATAATCTCAAAGGGGTGCAAATAACAATGTGAGGGATTGAAACTTGAACATATACATTTACTTTCCAAACCCAAAAGGGTTTTCTCCCGATGGTCGAAATGACGATGCTCTTTTGGGAGGTATGGAGAGAAGGCATGCTTGCTAAGCCGCATCCCTTCTCTCCCACTTGGCATAATAACACGTCTTCTTTGGTAAGTAGATTTAGTGATCGAGAAAAAATCCATCTGCTTACCAAAATAAGCTTCAATAAAAATAATTCAGAAATACTATAAGATTTTAGTGAAAATATTGGTGTTTTCTGAAATATCACTACATTTACGTCATAGTTTTATAAATAGTCCAAATATTAATTAACCAAATTAAATATTACAAATGAAAGTATTGTTTACATTATCACTTCTATTTTTCACACTTTTTAGTCATTCACAAGCTACTTTTAGCGATGATTTCGAAGCATATCCTGCTGGTGCTTGGATTGCTGGGTCTAATCCGAAATGGACCACATGGACTAATAAACCAAGTACAACTGAAGATGCTAAAGTCACGGATGAAAAAGCCAAAAGTGGGAAAAATTCTTTAAAAATTTCAAGTACTTCTACTTCAGGAGGACCTACCGATGTAGTGCTCCCATTTGGAGGAAAATATACTACGGGTAATTTTAATTTCAAAATGAGTTTGTTTGTACCAACAGGTAAAAATGCTTATTTTAACTTCCAAGCTACACAGACTATCGGTCAAACCTGGGCTATGGATGCTAATTTCAATACCAATGGGAATATGATGCTCACTAGAAGCGCTGCCCCTCTATTAAACGCAGTATTTCCGCTCGATGAATGGTTCGATGTGGAATTTGATATCAATCTAACTGCCAATTTATGGAAAGTAAAAATTAACGGAACATGTGTAGGCGCATTCTCCAACCCGACAAATAGCATAGCATCCATAGATTACTACCCAACTAGCAATACCTCTTTATATTATGTGGATGATGTAAGTTACAGCTACAATGCATCCGCTCCAAAATTAGCTTTAGATGGGGGAATTTCAGAATTGACATGGACCAAAGGAATATTAACTAATACTAAAGACACACCTGAATATACATTCAAAAATTTTGGTGATTCTACCATACAAAACATTGAAATATCAGTTCTAATTGACGGAATAAATATGCCGGTTACAATAAATGATTTGAATCTAAAAAAAGGCCAATCTAAAAAACTTAAATTACCCGAAATCACATTAAAAGAAGGATTAAATACCATCATTGTCACTTTAGAAAAAGTAAATGGTAAATCCTCAGATGATGAGTTTTGTAACAATATCTTAAATTTTATTCAAACAGCAGTCACAGCTGCACCACACAGAGCAGTATTGGTAGAAGAGGGTACAGGCCCTTGGTGTCAATGGTGCCCAAGAGGCGCAGTTTTTATGGATAGATATTCCGAAACATATCATGGCACTTTTATTCCCATTGCAGTCCACAATGGTGGCACTAATCCAATGCGAATAGTAGAATACGATAGTTTTATGGATTTCCCTGGTTTTCCCAATTGTAAAATTAATAGAAATCAAGTCATCGATCCTTCATCGTCAGAAGGTCCCTTTTTAAGAGAAATTACATTGCCAGCTATGGTTTCAATATCAACTGGCGCTAAATATACTCTTGCTTCCAAAGAACTGTTAGTCTCTACAGAAATTGAATTCTTAGAAGATGCAACAGGAGATTTCAACATAAATTTAGTTTTGACAGAAGATGGCGTGAAAGGTACAACATCAGCCTACAATCAATCCAATGCTTATGCAGGCGGAACAAATGGCATCATGGGAGGATTTGAGTTATTGCCAAATCCAGTACCAGCTGCACAAATGACTTATGACCATGTAGCAAGAGCCATATCTGGACTTGTACCTTCATCTACGAGTTCATTTTTCAGGAACTTATAAAAAAGGTGATAAAGTTTTATTAAATTTTGCTTTTACTTTAAATGCTGCTTGGAAAACGGCAAATATGAATATTATTCCCATAGTATTGATGGATGGAACATATATCAATGCATCGACAAGTAAATATGACGAAGCCATTGCTAAAGGCTTTACTGTAGGCGTTGAAAATACAATATTGACAAATGATCAAGTAAATATTTACCCAAACCCAGCTGAAGATATGACTAGCGTACAAATAAACCTTACTAAAAATAGTGATGTAGTAGTTTCTCTCAGGACAATTTCAGGACAGATAATTGTAACACGAACTTATGAAAATTTAAGTGGTGAGAATCTATTGTCAATGCCACTACAGCTATTAAACAGCGGAATGTACCTTTTAGACATTAAAACAAATCAAGGGTCTAGAACGGAAAAAATTGTAATAAAATAATTCTATCGATATCTTTTTTGACATAAAATAAAAGCGGTTTGAGTTGTCTCATTCCGCTTTTATTTTAATTGTAAACTTCTTGACTGAGTTTAACTAATAAACACATCACATTTAGTGGACCAAAAACACAACTTAACAAAATTACTTTGGTGGACAATACAAATTATAAGTTTTAACTGCATAGCCTCCCCAAATACCTAACCCACCTTGAATATTGGTAGAAATTCGTGTGTAGGATGAAAAAGGTCCTCCACTACTAGCAGCAAAATCTCTCGTATTCCAAAAGTCAAAATGCGCTTTGTCTATGGAGCACCACTTCACAAAAACACTATCATTACGTTCGTATAGTCCAAATGTTTCAGGGTCAAAATCTCCGCCTCGTCGTTGAGCTTTCTGAAGCGGAAAATCAAATATCCTTCCATCAAAAATAGCATCATCAGTGACTGAGCCAAAGGGTGTAATAAATCGTCTATCTTTACCTGTAGCAGTAAAATAACGATAATAATTCTTTACACCCACTGGATCGTTAATTGTTACCATTAACTCTGCCAATGTGTCGTTGGGTTCACCAGGTGGATCGTCAAACATAAAATCGTATAAATCAACATATTGGGGCACTGTAGTAGTTGCTGTCAAAGTCTTATCCCCAGTATTAATTTTAAGATCGTATCTACGACCATAATCTTTTTTGATTTGCCCAAAAATATCCGCATATACACAAATATCTGCCACCGTTGAATCTGGATTTAATCCCAATACTGCATATACTTGCTCTTTTAGATCTTCTGGTACATCTGTCAAACAAAACTCAGTTAATGCTACTGTTTTATCACCATCAAAAACACTGACTTCAGCACCTTTGACAAAAAGCTCTGTGAACTTATCAGATGAAATTGTAGTAATAAATGGAATACTTTTAGTCAAAATTACAAAAGTGGGATTTGCACCTTCGCCCACTTCTATATAACCTTCTACAACTATTTCTTGTTCGGAAATGCTAGTATCAGGGATGTATTCTTCTTCGCAAGATGCAAAAAACAAAATTGTCAAACCGATTAATATATATTTGATGTATGTCATATCATTTATTTTAAGATTAAAAAAGCATTTTTATTTAATAGCTACTTTTGATTCCATTTAAAATTATAAGTTATACTTGGTATAATAGGGAAAATGGTGATTTTAGTCCCTGTAATTGTACTATTGCCTGTTTGGAAATCTGTAGTTGTGTCAAAATTTACAAAAAATGGATTTTTTCTATTATAAGTATTGTACACAGAAAAGGTCCAACTTCCTTTGAATCTGCGCTTTGAATCCGGCCTAGGTGTGTATGTAGCTGATAAATCCAGCCTATGATAATCATCCAATCTAGCACTATTGCGTGGTCCATAAAACAAATTTACGTTTTGCTCTATGAAAAAGAAACCTCTGACTGGTGTAAATAATTTTCCAGTTCCGTAAATAAAGATGGCACTAAAGTCCCATTTTCTAGCTGGTTTATAATTAGCTACTACAGAAATATCGTTGGTTCTATCATAGACAGCAGGATACCACCTTCCACCTTCTATGTCTTCGAAGGATCGTTCTGACCTAGATAAGGTATATCCAATCCAGCCATTCAGTTTTCCTTTTGCTTTTTTCAAGAAAACCTCTGCTCCATAAGCCCTACCCTTTCCGAAGACAAAAGCATCTTCCACTTCCTTACTGATGTCATTAACATAATTATCAGCGTAATCTATTTGGTTGATTAAATCTTTATAATAGATTTCAAACGAAGTTTCATACATATCATTACTTAGATTTTTAAAAATACCTAATGCATATTGTATGCCTCTTTGTGGTTTTACGATCTCTGTACTAGGCACCCAAACGTCTGCAGGGAGTGTACTCGAAGAATTGGAAACTAAGTGCAAATACTGTGTGGTAAGTGCTACCCCAGTCTTAAAGCTAAGATTATCATTGGCTTTATAATTTAAGCTAAATCTAGGCTCTATACCTCCATAAGTTTTTGCAGATTCAAATCTTCCATATTCTTCGCCTGTCAGCTTAGATGTGTAAGGTCCAACTTGTTGGAAAATGCTCAATCGTAAACCCGTATTAATTGCCCATTTTGCCCCCAACTTCATATCATCCAACAAATAGATCGCACCTTCATTGGCATATTTGGGTTTAAAAGTTGTATTAAAATCTACTTCACCATTGGATGCACTTGCAGTATTAGGTGTCAATGTATGATATATATAATTAACACCATATTTAATCGTATGATTTGTAGTAGGATAACTCTCAAAATCTACTTTTAAATTCCAGTCTTCTACCCCAGAAAACAGTTTGAATACGAACTCGTCTTGACCACCTGAAAACTGAAATCTATAATCATTATATATAGCGGAAACGTTCATGAACATCTTTTCAGAAAATAAATGATTCCATCTCAAAGTTGCTGTCTTATTGCCATACGGTAAATCGAATTTAAAATCACGATTGGGCTGTCGAAACTTCAAAACATCATTTCCAAAATACCCACTAAAATAAAGCCTATTTTTATTTGAAAATGTATAATTCCATTTGGTGTTTAAGTCATAAAAATAGTAATTGGTACCTTCAAAGTTAGTACCTTTTAGCGCAGGCTGTACCAAGTCTAAAATATATGTCCTCCTACCTGAAATGATGAATGAGCTTTTATCCTTTACAACTGGGCCTTGTACTGTCAATCTTGATGAAATCAAACCGATACCACCTTCTACAGCAAAGTGTTTGTCATTTCCTTCTTTCATTTGTATATCCAAAACAGAAGACAACCTTCCACCAAAATTAGCTGGCATACTTCCTTTGATCAGGGTCGTATTTTTTAGGGCATCTGCATTAAATACAGAGAAAAAGCCCAACATGTGACCTGCATTATACACAACAGCTTCATCTAATAATACGAGATTTTGATCCGGGCCTCCACCTCGTACATAAAATCCAGCATTTCCTTCACCTGATGAAAGTACTCCTGGTAGTAATTGTATAGCCTTTAACACATCCACCTCACCAAAAATAGCAGGTAGCTTTTTGATATTCTCTACGGGCAATTCCACCGTTCCCATTTGAGTTCCTTCCACATTTTTACGACGTTCATCCTTGTCTGCAGATATTACAATTTCTTCTATTAAAACTCCTTCACTTAGCGCAACATTCAAAGAAACATTTTTTGTTAAATCCACTTCAAAAAATTGATTTTCGTACCCCAAATATGAAACACCAATTTTATAAACTCCAGCGTCCAAAGTCATTGAATAAAATCCATAGGTATTGGTAGTTACTCCTTGGGCCAAATTATCGACATTTACAATATTGGCACCTATCATCGTTTCACCAGTTGCTTTATCTTTGACATACCCACTCAAGGTGAATTTAGTCTGAGCAGAAAGGCTAGTAAATAAAAGAATAAAAATTAAGGAACTTAATAATTTCACAAGTTAATATTTATATTTAAAGAATAAATAAAATGATATTCAAATTAACATTAGCTATTACAAAACAAATTAAAATTTGTTTAACAAACAATAAACGATTGAAATCAAAATAAGATTAGGATAAGTAGTATTTTTAGATCAACTGTCAAATTTTGTGGACTAAAACCCATAGCCAAAAAACCAATAGCATCATTCAGAATAAAGATAAAACTTAGCCATTATGCATTAACAACATTAAAAATAGTTCGTAGCAATTCTTTCACAAATTTAACTTCTGGTAAGTAGGTGTTTTCTTTGATATAATGCTCTACAAAACTGTGTCCGTCTGACAATATTGCTGATTTAGGGTCGTTATACTCTAAGTAAGCAGCACTTAAACAACTACAAAAAATTAGTAGAAAAATAAAAGATTTTGTATTGAGATTCCGTTTCATAAAAACTTATTGTGATCTAAAGACAAAGGTAAAACCTATTAGTTGCATATATCGCTTTCATAACGTTAATGTTTTATTAAAAGTTACAAACTACTGTGACTTTTTTGTTAATATGATTTTCAATAATAATGAAATTAGTCTTTGGGTTTTACTGGCAAAGTTGACAATTATAAATGGTTTTCAGAACACTTAAAATGACTCGAATATGGAGCCATCAGAGGCAAGTCCTCCTAAGTTGATCATATTAAACAATTCTGTTTCTCTATCTGGAAAATATGCCTTTGATGCTTTTTGTATTTCAAAATTTTGAGGGTTTTTAGCTAAACCCTGTAAAAAATCTGTTAAATCACAATAAGCTTGAGATGTCACCACATTGACGAGATGAATCATTTCTAGTTCGCACTTAAAGAGCTTCAAGCTATTTTTGTCAAAATAATCAATATGGTTAACTTTGGCAATAATATCTGTAAATATCATATCACTGAACTGTTCTATGACCTTGATAGTTCTCATAGGTTCATTATCTTTAATTCGGCTCCATTCGGCTCCATCGATACCCTGAACAATTAGAAATTTCACAAACTCATCCTTAAGAGCCTCTAATTCCTCTATGGTTAGTTGTCTGAATTTCATAAAATCATTTTATTTGTGACTACATAGCTATTATGGTAAAAAGAAAGTGAAAGGCAAAATTTTAAGAATTGAAAGCAGCCAGCGCAGAGGTTGGTAACCCTAACTTTAATTAAATTTGGAATCCAATTTTCTTTACATATAATCATTACTTCAAAATTATCACATCCAATTCCTTTTCTTTAATCATCATATTAAGGTTTGCCAACATTTTAGATTTTACATCATACCATTTATGGAGCTCACCATCTATCAGCTCAGCCAATTCATCTCTGACTTCATACATAGCGGATGTAGGAGGAAAATCATTGATCCCCATATTCATAAGAGAGTTTAGATGGGCTAATTTATTGGTAAGCTTTATAGGAAAATTTAACGGATCTTGTCCACTTTTATTATTTGTTTGGTATAGATTCTTCTCAACTTCAGAAGCTATTGAATCAATTCTAGACGCAAACTCCTTGATTGCAACATCTGCAATTTTATCTGTATATGCTTTTACTTGCGTTTTCATAGACCTTATATCTATTATAGCTTGATGCGCTTCAGTAACTTTATTATTTATAGATTTGATAAAATCGAACTGCTTTCCAATGTCTTCCTGACTTCCTTCTGATACAGGACTTTGAATGATTTTAAATGTTTGCTCCTGCATTATCTTATTCACATTTAACCTCACTCTATAATCACCTGTTTTAGCAATTGGCCCATTGAGTGAGCCCCACCAAAGTATCATTCCTTCAAATTTTTTGGCAGGTTGATAATCCATTCTCCAAGTAAACATATTACCACCTGATTTGATCTTTAGTTGGTCATTTTTTTCTTTTGAATGATTACTATAAGTCCTGATTGTATCCCCAATATCATTGAAGTAAGTAAGTGAAATAGTATCCTTTTTTTCATCATAAGTAGGTATATAAAAATGTGTCATAACGCCGCCAGGATGGTTAGTGCCTTCTGTTTTAGAATCTTTTTTTTGTCCTCCCCCTATTCTGTAACTATCCATTGGCTTGAATAATGTAATTTTATCCGCTGTCTTTTTAATCATAGCTTGATGAATCAATGTCAAATCATCTAAAATCCATAAACTTCTACCTTGCGTAGCGGCAATTAGATTATTGTTTTTGATCGTAAGATCAGTAATAGGAACGATTGGCAAATTAAGCTGAAATGGATGCCAATTAATGCCATCATCATAAGATACAAACATTCCTTTCTCAGTACCAGCATATAGTAGGCCCTTTACTGTTTGATCTTCTCTTACTACACGAGTAAAATATTCTTCAGGTATTCCATTCACAATTTTTTTCCAAGACTTACCATAATCGTAGGTAACAAAAAGATAAGGCATAAAATCTCCAGACTTGTACATTGTTCCAGCAACATAGCACACAGCTGGGTCAAATTTACTTGGCTCAACACTATTGAACATCAAGTATTTTGGCATTAAGGTAGAAGTGACGTCCGTCCATGTTTTTCCTCCATCCCGAGTCAAATTTATGCGACCATCATCACTACCTGCCCAAATCAGCCCTTCAGATATAGGAGACTCATTGACTGCAAAGATCGTAGCATAATACTCCACTGATGTATTATCTTTTGTGATAGGTCCACCTGATGACCCTAATTTTTCTTTTTCGTTGCGAGTGAGATCAGGACTAACTAATGACCATGTATGTCCTTCATCTTCTGTGACATGCAGATGATTGGAAGCAGCATAAAGTTTTTTAGGATTATGCCGAGAAAAAAATATTGGAAAATTCCACTGAAACCGATATTTCATACCTTCTGCGCCATGTCCCATCGGATTGTCTGGCCATACATTGATACCACGCACTGATCCAGTCTTATGATTGACTCTAGTCAAAAAACCATCGTAACTTCCTCCATATACGATATCATTATTTAATGGATCAATGGCAATATGAGCTGATTCGCCTCCTGCGGTTTCTTCCCAATCTTCTTCAGTTATGGCATTTCCTGTAGTCCTGTGGGCTATCCGTAAGGTGCTGTTATCTTGTTGAGCTACATATATACGATAAGGAAAATGATTGTCAGTAACAACTCTATAAAACTGCGAAGTTGGTTGATTGTGATATGTACTCCAAGTCTCTCCGCCATCATAAGTCACCTGTGCACCACCATCATCCGCAATAATCATCCTATCAGAATTTTCAGGGGCAATCCATAGATCATGATGGTCACCATGGGGCGAATCATAGGCTTTGAATGTTTTTCCTCCATCGGTAGATCGATGATAATCCACATTGAGAACATAAAGTATATCATCATTTTTGGTATCGGTATAAATACGTGTGTAATACCAAGCTCGTTGCCTAAGAGATCGGTCTTCATTTGTCTTTTCCCATGACTTACCACCGTCCAATGATCTATAAACGCCTCCATTATCATTTTCGATGATGGCGTAAAGCTTTTGATTGTTTTGATGTGCCACAGCTATACCAGAAATGCCCCATGTTCCTTTAGGTAGTCCTTCAGCTGAAGAAATATTAGTCCAAGTCTCACCACTATCAGTACTTTTCCAAAGGGCTGAGCCTTCTCCACCACTTGACAAACTATATGGCGTCCTGCGAACATTCCAAGTGCTAGCATATAAAATACGATGATTAGTTGGGTCCATACATAAGTCGATGGCACCCGCAGATGGGTTGACAAATAGTACTTTATTCCATGATTTACCGCCATCTTTGCTTTTATACACTCCTCTATCTTGACTATCTTTAAACAAATCACCCAATACCGCAGCATAAACAATGTTTGGATCAGTAGGATGTACTCTAACCCTTGTAATATGTCTTGATGTAGTTAATCCACATGAAGTCCAAGTTTGCCCTGCATCTTCAGTTTTCCACAATCCAGAACCATACGAGACATTGCCACGAACAGTCTTCTCGCCTCCACCTACATAGATGACGTTATGATCAGATGGAGATACAGTAATACTCCCAATAGAGCCACCAAAATATCCATCAGAAATGTTTGCCCAATTTCGTCCACCATTTTCAGTTTTCCAAACGCCGCCGCCTGTTGCTCCAAAATAAAATAGATTTGGCTTACCTGGCACTCCTACGACTGCACAAGATCTTCCACCTCTAAAAGGTCCAATATGCCGCCACTCAAGAGAGCTGTACAATTTTTGATCAATAGCTGTTTGTGAATTTTGATTGGAATTCGATGCCTTTTGCGCTGATAAGTAGCTTACAAATACCAATAATATGAAAGTGACAAGGTTTCTTGATAATTGACTAAATGTGGAAATCATAATGATGTATTTACTTAATAAATTACGGTTTAATTTAGTGCCTATTAGAAGGAATAATAAGTTCAAGCAAAATCGTTCGCAATTTATTACTTTTGATTAAAATTTAAAAGTTAAAGATAAACAAAAGTATAGGATATCATTTAAAGAAACATTTTCTTTTATAAAAATTTTTATATTATAATAATTATCTATACGTTTGCAACACTATATCAATTGTCTAAAAACATCTCCTTCGCCATGCAAGATAATAACATCCTAATAGATTTTAAGCTCTCAAAGTCAAAACTCAACCAATATATCCAAGAAGGCATCGACCAATACCACGATACTAAAATCACAATGGATGGTTATGAGATACATTTAAAAAAATCTGACAATCAACTAACGAATATCAGCGCAAGACAAAAATCTGTGTTTGCAGATATTACTGTGGCTTTTACATTCTTAAAAAATGCTGGTCTTTTCAGTGTGGAAGGTGAAGGTAGTATAAGTGTTCAATTGGAAATAAAGTGTGACATTGATCAAAACTTTGGCCTAAAAACCACCACATTACTGCATGCCTATCAATGGGAAAAAAGCCCTATACTACATGTTGGGCAACTTAATATACCTATTGAAACATTAAGTTCCTGTGTACTAAATTATCTCAAAGATAGTTTGACAGAAAAATTAGATAAAAGACTATCTGAAACAGCCGACATCAAAAAAATAATCAATGAACAACTTCAGCAATATGCAACCAATTTTCCAGTAAATAAAAAACCTGATCTATTTTTTAATGGTCAATTGCTCCAAGTGCAGTCGGGTCTATTTCGAGAGGACGAAAATGAAATCCACCTTGATATTTGGTTAGAAATCAGTGGGAAGATTTCAGATCAACCAATAAAATTTGTCGTGACATCTGAGCCTACTTTTTATTGGGTTGATACCGTACTTACCAAAAATAGCCAACACCTAGATATCGAAATATCCTAACAAGGATTAGCAAAAATGATGATGACTGCCATTAATGGACAAGAAATAGGTGGTAAAAATTTTGAGCTAGAAAGCGTCAATATCAGAAATACCGACCGATTGGAAATTAAAGCTAATATGCTCGAACCAATCAAAGGGATTATTACCTTAACATGCGCACCATTTTTGGATAGGGAAACCCAAAAGCTTAGTCTAGGAAGTTTCAAAATAGATATTGATGCGTCAAATTTCATCTATAAAATATCTTCTCCCATCATCGAAAAAATCATTAGTAATAAGATCATTGCCATTATGCCTTTCGATCCAGCGCCTTACTTAAAAACCTTTTTAGCAAAATCTCCACAAATCTCTCTCTTGGACAATAAAATATCATTGATACCCTCCTTTAGCCAGTTACTTCTCGACCAGTTGTCATTCACACCCAATTGTGTATTATGCAATATAACGCTGGAAGATGCTGAGTTGGATGTAATTGTATAAAATAAACCCACTTTCACATTGATACACTCATCACACTGTAAATTTACATGAAAGTCATTTCACCTTTTTCCAAAACTCTGTGTCTCCTACCCTCTCTAGCTTTATCCATTGGAGTGTATCTATTTTGCTTGTACGGCCCGATTCTATAATCAAAATATCAGCTGATGGGTCGATAACGCCTCCTAATATTATTTGATCGGTTACTTTACGAATTGGTGTATGCCAATAAAATGACTCGTCTTCTATATGAACCTTTAAAGCAGTATAAGCGCTAAGATCGTGATCATACATCGCATTACTTAAGGTATTTACATCATAATAATATAATTGAAATGGAAATACACGAAAATTTGTATAAGTAAAGTATGATGCCACCATCACCATAGTCCCCAACATTATATAAGTGAATTGTTTTTTTATGGATTGTACGTAAATACCTAATAAAATTAATAGCATAACCCAAAACATCATACAATGGCTAATAAGGTTTCGATAAAATGGGTACTTTTTCATTACGATAATCATTAATATCAAACTAAAAAAAGTGCTTAACAAATACCAAATCCATTGACTAAAGATATTTTTTCGATCCAGCTTCCAAATTATAAATGGCAAACTTAATATTGAGAGTCCTATCCAAGTGAAAGAACCTGTAGCAAACCATTCATTAAATAGACCCTGAAAATAACTTCCTGTAAAAAAATTGTGTATAAATTCTGTATATCCTTCTTGGCCTGTTGCCACATATTTGTTGGCAAAAAGTGCTCTCCAACCTGAAAATGTGACAGCCGGCAAATACAATATGAGCGTCAACCATACTATCTTGACCGAAGTCAAAATAAATGATATATCAAGTTTTCGATTCATAACCATTTTAATATAGTTGGGGAGACTCATCCCAATCCAAAAATACAAAAATGAAGGCATCGTCCATAATCCCAAAGCCGCAACAAAGCCAAAATAAGTTAAATATTTCTTTTGATGATTTTGATTATATTGGTAAATATTTACAAATGACACCCAACTTAAAAGCAAGTGTAAACCATAACCTCGCGCTTGAGTAGCAAAACCAAATATTGGGAAAATCGTTAATAAAAGCAGAATTATTGCTATACGTATCAATTTATTTTTCAACAAATTATTAGTAAAAATATAAATATCTTTCATCATCCAGGCTATTGCAAATCCAGCAATCAAACGCCCAGTAAAGACCAAGTCGTCAGTAAAATAGATAAACCAATGATTGATAGCATTGAAAAAGATATGATTATTGGGCAGCGGATAATAACTGATTGTCAGAAATAAAGGTTTCGATGCAAAATGGATAGCTGAAAAAACTTCATCGGTGGCATACGCTGCTTTCATTTGCCATAACCACCATACCACCATTGTCAAAGAGAATACTAAAATTGAATCTACCGCAATTAATGGCTTCTTAAGCTCTATAGTAGAAATATCGTTTCTTTTAGTGCGTAACTCAACCAATAAAATAAATATTGACATGAATACCAACGACCAGCTGTATAAGTGACCAAACACTTTTGTCCGATGTGTAAAAAACTCAGAAGTCCAAATGTCATTTTTATAAAAGTGAGGAGTGATATTGTAATACCAATTAACTAATGTATCATACGAAATTAAGGTGTATGCGATTGCATAAGACAATGTCAAAAACAACATTGCCCAAGTAACAAATAGCACTACTTTTTTGTGATGAAATACCATATTTAAACAAAGTTAAAGTTTTTTTTGCTTTCGATTTACAAACTAGGTAATAATTAAACAAAACTCTATTTAATTTACTCAAAGCAATAAGTTTTCCCTAATTTCACGCCATCAATAATTAATAATCATGCACTCAGTATCTACTATTAGCGGCCACATCATAGACATCCACCAAAAAACCATTTTCAAAGGTATCATTCATATTTCAAATGGTTGTATTACTCAAATCGAAGAAGTCGAAAATGTTGCAGACCAATTCATCTTGCCAGGATTTATTGACGCCCATATTCATATTGAGAGTTCTATGGTGACTCCTTATGAGTTTGCAAAAGTGGCACTGAAGCACGGTACTGTTGCTACAGTTTCAGACCCTCACGAGATAGCCAATGTGTGTGGCTTAGATGGCATACAATACATGATTGAAAATGCTAAAGATGCAAGATTGAAGTTTTATTTCGGAGCTCCATCTTGTGTACCTGCTACATCGTTTGAAAATGCTGGCGCTACCATCAATGCATCAGATATTGAACAATTAATGGCGAGTGATGATATTTGGTACCTATCAGAAATGATGAATTATCCTGGTGTGCTGCACAATGATCCCGAAATACTTGCTAAAATAGTCAGTGCAAAAAAACACCATAAGCCCGTAGATGGTCACGCACCTGGCCTACGAGGGGATGATGCGAAAAACTATATTGCACACGGCATCAGTACCGATCATGAATGTTTTACATTGGCAGAAGCTTTGGAAAAATTGAGTTATGGTATGAAAATAATCATTCGTGAAGGTTCTGCTGCTAAAAATTTTGAAGCTTTACATCCGTTGATTGCTACGCATCCCGATATGGTAATGTTCTGTAGTGATGACAAACACCCTGATGACCTAATGGTAGGTCATATCAATATGTTGGTGCAAAGAGCCTTACATCTTGGATATGATTTGTATGACGTGCTTAAAATCGCATGTTTAAATCCAGTAAAGCATTACCAATTACCTGTGGGGACACTTCAAATAGGTGATCCCGCAGATTTTATCATTATGGATGATACACAATCATGGAAAATTAATGAAACTTATATCAATGGTGAAAAGGTTTATCACAATGGAGAAACTATATTACCAACTAAAAAACATAAAATCATTAATCAATTTGATGCAAAATTAGTCCAATCATCTGATTTTGATGTAATAACAAATGACCCTTTTACACCTATAATAACAGCCATTGACGGTTCATTAATCACAGAAAAAGAAACAAAAAGTTTATTAATTACAAATAACCAAAAACAAATAGATAAAGCGAATGACATATTGAAAATAGCAGTCATAAATAGATATCAATCATCTAAGCCAGCTGTTGGATTTATTCGGAATTTTGGATTGCGAGCTTGTGCCATTGCTTCTACTGTTGCACATGACTCCCATAACATTATAGTGGTAGGCGACGATGAAACTTTAATGGCAAAAGCAGTCAATCTACTTGTAGAAAGCAAAGGAGGGCTATCTGCTGTTAGTCATAATGCTACCAATCATATATCGCTACCCATAGCTGGATTGATGAGTGACCAACCCGTAGATATTATTGGAGAATCTTATAGTAAAATTTCTACTTTCGCCAAAGATCATGGATGTACTTTACATGCCCCATATATGACTCTTTCTTTTATGGCTTTGTTGGTAATTCCCAAGATAAAAATTAGTGATTTGGGCCTATTTGATGCAGAAAAGTTTGAGTTTTTCTGATATATTGCAGGGCATAAAAAAAGGCCAGATAAAACTCTTAGTTATCTGACCTTATATTACATCTAGGAGATATTATTTCCCACCTAAACTTTCAAGTTTGGTTTTATATTCTGCTGCTTTATCTAATTGGCCTTCTCTAGCATAAATTTCTTTTAACGCAATCATGGTATTCTGATCTTTAGGATCGAGTTCTTCAGCTTTAAGGAAATATGGAAGGGCTTGCTTAAAGTAATCATCCATTTCAGTTTTCAAGGCATTGTATTTTTTTGTTCCTGCTGATGAATAGTCATTACCCAATTCATTGAGTTTAGCGGTCATACTTGCAGCTTTGTTATAATACAATGCTCCTTGACTATAAGTCGCGTCAAAATTTTTAGGATCTTTCGCCAATGCTTGACTGTAATAATCAAAAGCCAGATTAAAATATTCATCCGCTTTAACTAAATCTCCTGCTGTTCTCTCTTTTTGATTCAACTGATCATACACATTACCTAAAGTGGTATAAACAGAAAGATTATCAGGTTCTTTCGCTATAGCTGCTTTCAATTTATCAGTAAGAATGTCCAATTTACCCACCTTCAAATAATAATTGATCTCTGCAAAAAGTAAACCATTTTCATCTGGATAAGCCTTCCTACCTGCTTCCAAATATTCCATGGCTTTTTCAACATTTTCTCCTTCTACACTGATATTAAATAATGCTTCATACACCAAAGCCTGAGCTCCTCCATTTTTGTAAAGTGTCTCAAATAAAGGCAATGATTCTTTTTTGAAGTCACCAAAGTATCCTGAAACTGCCGTATAGAAAGTTTGATCTTTTTTAATAGCCTCATCATCCAATCTACTTGCTTCTTTGTTCGATTTCAGTATGTCATGAGCTTTCAGTGAACCCATAAAGTTTTTGAAGGCATTATTATAATCTTGTACTTGAAAGTAAGTAATACCAATATTATTTATAAAGTCTTCATTTTCTCTTATTCCAGCCAAAGCATCTTTAGTTTGTGATTTTTTTATTGACAAGGAAATAGCTTTCTCAAAAGACTCTAAAGCTATCAAACCAGCTTCTGGCGTAGCTAAATCATACTTCAACTTTAATGCCTCATCCATCACTTTTTTGTTCATCTCAGCTTTAGCTATTTCATTGAATATTTGACCTTTGGTAATCCAAGCTTCTGGATCTGCCTTAGCATCTTCCGCTGAAAAAATAGAAGTAATAGACGTCAACGTTTCATCTAATGCACTTTTATTTGCTACAGGATCTAAATAATATTTCCCTAACGTTTTATTAGCGTTTTTTAGTTGTTTCTTATATTCCTGTGCTTGTACAATTGACAGTGCTACCAATACAAATACTGTACTTAAAAAAAATTGTTTCATCGTTTAATGTTAAATGTTTTAAATAAGGTTACAAAAGTAAAAATAATATTTATAAGTAAATATATTTTCGTAATAAAGACGCAACTAACTACTAAAATTAGTTTATTTTTTGTTAAAATTGTACTATTATTATGTTAAAAACCTTTAGACATACTTTACCAAAAAAAAAATTATTACTTTTGATAAAAATTATTGTTCCTTAATCAAAATATACCTTTGGAAGGTGTGACATGGTTGAAACAATGATTGTAAATGTTTTATAAAACCTTTGAGTTCACGCAAAAAATAATTATTGATGAAATCCGAATAAAAAAATCATGGTTTATTTTACTTGCCTGCAAGCAGGTGGGTATTACCTCAATGAATATTTTTTATTAGACACAAGTCAAGTTACCATTATAAATCAAATAAATATAAACACATGAAAAAAAGTTTTTTAAAAGGATGTTCCCTTTATTTGGCGATCTCTATGTTATTCGTCAGTTGTTCTAGTAATACATTGATTGAATCAAGACCACCAGGTGCCAATCTTTATATGAACGGAGCTTATGTAGGTACGACACCTTATAGACACTCTGACACCAAGGTAGTTGGGACATCTACTGATTTGCGGTTTGAAAAAGATGGTTATGAAACTCTTCAAATTTGGTTGACAAGAAATGAAGAAGCAGATCCCGGAGCTATCATTGGTGGCATATTCTTTCTTTTTCCATTTTTATGGACAATGAAATACCAGCCTAGTCATATTTATGATTTGCAACCTTTGGATACCCAAAACGATACGGGACAACCAAAAGTTAAAGAAACAACCGTTTCAAAAGCGCAAAAATTAAGAGAACTTAAAAGTTTATTGGATGAAAAAATAATTACTCAATCAGAATTCGACAGCGAGAAGCAAAAGATTCTTGAAGGCAATAATTAACAATGTGCTGAGCAAACATCTTAAACTATTTGTCCAGGAGAAGATTGGCACAAAGAATGAAAACATCATCTTTGTGTTTTTATTAGGTATTTATTTAGTGCTTGCTGACAAAGCCATATACCAATTGTTATCCAATATTAAATTATCAACTGCTAATAATTAAAATTAGAACTTAAGCCTTTAATGCATTTAATCCTAGAGTCATGTGCGTTGGAAGTACTTTTTACTTTTTGTTCACCAGTTACTTTTGTAATACCAACCCAAAAAAGTAAAGAAAAAGTCTAGTTCAAAAAAAGGTAACTGAATGGTGCAGCTTTGCTGCATTTTAGTGTTACGAAATCACTCAAAAATGAAGACACTGATTTAAACTTAAATCAGCTAGGTGTATTGTTGTTCATTTTCGACCTGCCCATCCCTTACGGGTTCCTTCGCTTCTCGCATTGTCATGGCCCACGCACTTGTCTCACGGTTCACTTCGTCAAGGGTCTTTGGTGCTTCCCCCCCCACCCGTTTCACGGTTCACTTCGTCAAAGACTTTGTCTTTGGTGCTTTGCACTTCACCTGCCCATCCGTTTCACGGTTCACTCCGTCAAAGGCTTGCGGCCTTTGGTGCCTTGCACTTCACTTCGTTCTTATTCTCTATTGCTTGTTTTTTGAACGATAGTTTCCGTTAAACTAACAACCAAAAATAACAGCTGACTTTTTCAGCAGCCCCTAATTCTATGGCAAACTCAGGTACTTGGTCTGCTCATTCGTCATTCTGTTGATCGAAACTGCTTTGTCGTCACTAAAATCCTTGGAGGAGGATACCATATTATAACATTTGTCGTTCAGACCTGACTGCTGAAAGAAATAGAGGCAGTTCGTTCATATTGTTCCGTTAGATTTCCCTAGCTATTCCATTCGTTCGTAGTTCGTCCTTGGTCCCTAAGTAAAAGGCTATATAAAGTATATTATACTATGGTTGTTCTATGTTTATCATAAGGTTGTCTTATGTAAAAGATATAATAAGTATATGTATTTTACATTTTAATAACAATTATTATATACTTATGAATAATAATATTAAGGGAGCAATCGTTTATTAGTGTATAAACACAATAATACTATTGATATGGCAATCGTAAATGAAGATGGATCCTTTCGCGGCAGACTTGGAGGTCTTAGATTTTATGTTCTTAATGGACAAAATGTCGTAGCTTCCAAGGGAGGCCCTAGTGCAGATGATATCAAGAAGAAGGCATCTTTTGCTATTACCAGAGCCCATAATGCCGAATTTGGCATCGTTAGTAAAGTATCCAATGCGTTATTTAGATCTCATCACCAGTTGCGACCTTTCAGACATCCTTATGCGCATCAGTTTTTGAGATCTTACCTTTTTAGGATGTTTAGTTTTGATACGAGCAGCGTACATGGACAGAGAGGCCTTTTGTTTTCTGAAGCGGACCAACATTTTGAACCAATGCAGCTGACAGCGCTGAGGTACACCGAGTATGTGTCTGTACCTGTAGTCGGTACTCGTACCGCAGATGATGCACTAACATTCAGCATCCCACCTGCCAATGTCAACAGATATTTTAAATTTCCCCAAGGCTATGATCAGGTTAGTTGGTCCTTATATGTACAGGGTATCCAAGACATCACCTATAACCAGGAGCTAAAAGCATACCACTTCAAACCTGAAAATAGCATATTGCCGCTGACTCCTGTGGCCCATTTTGATTTTGTCAAGTTGCTTACTGTACCAGAGTTGCAATGCAGCATTGCCGTACAAAAGGATTTTCACTACCTCGTATTTGCGGTGGCTACATTTACTTCCCGTACACGGCCTCATATAGACCCAGTGAATGTGGCTTCGTGCATACGGGTGATAGCGAGTGTATAGGAAGGTACAAAGAGAGTCTGTTGCGTCACATTTTTTTATGTTGTACTAAGTTTTAGATTCATTTGAGAAGTTTGGGGGAGAAATAATCCTTTGGTTCATGAAAAATGTACTGTTCATCATAAACGACATCAAAAGCTTGTAGCAATAACACATATTCATCCTTGAATTTTTGTTTTCTATGATGTTTTTCTTGATTTTGGACATATCTATACACATCATTAATATACTTTGATGACCTAGCTTTGACTTCCTTCATAAGATCGGCGAATCAAAAACGATAAGCCAGACAACCTATTTGAGTCTTTTGATGATAATTCCTAATTTAACAAAGTAGAATAAAGCAAGTGATATTAATATTTTATTTCTACTACCTTATTTATGATGTAGAATTAAGTGTGACTTAATATTAAATGATTACAATCTTTTATTTTTTAAACTATCAACTTTTTAGCAATTCACTTTATATTAAATTAAAACCCCTGCACATTGCACTAAAAAAGGCAAGGTGAACATCACCTTGCCTTTATAGAAAACTTTATATTTTAAAACTGAAATGGTATTAATAACCAGGATTCTGCTTAAGCGTTGGATTGGCATCTAATTCAATTTGTGGGATAGGCCAAATAACTTTATGACTTGACCCTGGCACCGCTGCAACACCATAAGGACCAGAATAAGGTGTTCCCAATTCAAAAGCAGTAGCAGCTGGATTTCCATTAGCAACTTTTGCTGGAATGCCATCTATAGGAAATAAATCATCCTTTTGCAATCTATGAATATCAGACCATCTTCTGCCTTCCATTACAAATTCAATTCTTCTTTCTTTAAGGATTGCACCAACCAAAGCTTTTGCATCGGCAAAAGATGTATAACTTTGAGTAGCAGGTGCGGCCAAGGATCTATCACGTACTTGATTTAAATACTTCATACCATTAGTCATATCACTTTTTCTTGCATAAGCTTCAGCCATATTTAAGAGTACTTCTGCATATCTAATGACAGGTGAAGCATCTGTATAATTTACACCATCTTTATATTTGTTGGTGTATTTTCTACCAGCTGAAGTAAATACCATGGACAAAGGATCACCAGGTACATCCATTCTTCTCTTATCGTCAGTCAACCATTCAGGGTCTCTCCAAATTATTGGAGAAATACAAACTAAAAGTCTCCTATTATACTGAGATGCTAATGCTGCATTTACACCAGGGTTCATTGTTGCAGCTTGCAACATAGAATAAATTGATTCAGTATTGGCATAAGAATTGGCAAAAGGTCCACCAGGATGTGCCTCTAAAGTATATTTGCCATTTAGTTTGGCACCTTCTGTAATTACTTTATCCCAATCTCTCATGTGTAAATACACTCTCGTCTTAAACGCAATAGCAGCATTTTTTGATGCCTTGGTAAGGGTGGTGTTAGTAATCAAGTTTTCTGCATCATTCAAATCAGCCAAAACTTTTTGATAAACTTCCCCAACAGTATTTCTGCCTTTGGTAATATCAGTATCAATATCAGTTTGTGTATCAATACCAGTTTCTCTATATGGAATACCTTCATGCGAACCATTTGCTGTTTCGTTATAAGGTCTTGCAAAAAAGTTTACCAATTCAAAGTGTGTGATCGCTCTTAAAAATTTAGCCTGTCCGATATAATCATCACCTATTGCTTTTGTAATTACACCTTTTTCCACAGCTTTTGTTACACCTTCAATCATAAGATTGGTTCTATTGATCAATCTATATCCATCCACCCAATAATAAACGTTATTGGCTGTGGTTGGGTCATAAGTAGCAGTGTAGGTCAATTGGTAAAAAGTAGCCGTATTTACTACATCCTCTCCTCGGTTATCACCTTGCTGAACAAATGCTGCTCCCCAAATATAACCACGACCACCATTTGGGCTTGTGGGAACAGCATTAAATTGGCCTATAGCCGCTGCATTGTACATACCATTCATTGAACTAGCGATCAATGATGGTGTAGAAAATGCCTGATCAACTGAAATATCATTGATCGGGGACAAATTCAGAATATTTTCTTCTGTACAGCCATTCATTGAAAAAACTATCAATGTTGCTATACACATTTTATAAAAAATACTTTTCATTTTTTCTATTTTATTATGTTATTAAATTTGAATAATTAGAATCCAACATTTAAAACCAAAAGATACAATCCTTGAAATTGGTGTTCCGTTTAAGTCAACTCCTAATGTCTCCATTTCAGGGTTTAATCCTTTGTATTTCGTAATCATCAACACGTTTTGTGCTTGAGCAAAAGCTCTTACGGAAGAAACGCCTATTTTTTTGGTCAAACTTGAACCAAGTGTATATCCTAATGAGATATTGTCTAAACTTACAAAATCTCCATCTTCAACAAATCTTGTTGAAGCTGCTGCCGTAAGGTTTACAAATGGATTGCTGCTAGCCCAAAGTCTAGGTGTCACACCGTCACCTGGGTTTTCTACACTTTGCCATCTGCCTAATATCTCAGTACTATTGTTATTCAAATTCAAATTCATCAAATCACGTCTTGTGGCATTGAATATTTTATTACCACCACTGAATCTAACCAAGAAATTTAAATCAAATTGCTTATAGCCAAACTTAGAAGTAAAACCACCAAAGTAAGTAGGCAGTGTGTTTCCTAATATTTTTCTATCAGTTGCTGCACTCAAAGACGATGCTGCTCCTAGTTCGGAAGGATTGTTCGGATCGAATCCAAGATAAGTACCTGTAGGAATATTACCTTGTACTAAACTACCATCTCCTTTAACATATACTGGATTTCCATTGGCTGGATTAACTCCCCAATATTCATATCCAAACAAAGAGTTCATAGACTCTCCTTCACGTATGATAATATTGGGATTAATATTGATATCTGTTGAACTTCCACCAATAATGTCAGCACCACGATTCGGTAGTGCAACAATTTTATTGGACATTAGTGTAAGGTTTGCACCAACAGTCCAACTGAAATCACCTTTGTTTAAGACATCATAAGATGCTTCCATCTCAAATCCTTTATTCAAAGATTTTCCAATATTCTTAGTAATTCTGTTATTTGGCACACCAAGTGAATGAGCTACAGGTACAGAAAAAACTAAGTTGTCAATGTCATTTACAAAATAATCAAACTTCATTCTAAGTCTATCATTGAATAGACCTAAATCTAATCCAAAATCAGATTTATTACTTGTTTCCCAAGTTAATGCATCATTACCAAACTGTCCAAATGCAATACCATTTAGTGTACCATACGGAGAAGCAACGCTCAATCCTAAATATGGATAATTTCCAACCTCAGTATTACCTACCGCAGCAAAAGAGTATCTCAACTTGATCTGAGAAAATATATCTTTTGCACTTTCCATAAATGACTCGTTTGTCACATTCCAACCTAAGGAGTAACCGATAAAATCGTTCCATCTGTTGGCAGGACTCAATTTAGAAAGCCCATCTCTTCTATATGAAAATTGTCCAAAATATTTTTGATCATAATTGTAATTTAGTCTTCCTAAATAAGAAATAATACCAACTTCTGTAGCACCACCACCTGACTGTTGAGTGGAGTATGAATTTGTTACTGTGACTTGATTATAAAATTCATTCAACAAATCAGTTCCTATACTAAAGTAAGACTCATTTCTATCTTTTTGGTATTCTGCAACACCAGTTACACCAATGCTATGTTTTTGCCCTAAAACAGTATTGTAGTTAAGAACATGCTGAAGGTTCCATCTTAAAAAATCACTGATACTATTTTGCAGTCTTCCGTTAGAACCTGCTCCGTCTCCATGTACAGGACTCCAATAAAGAAATCCTGATGTCAAAGGATTGTCAATGCTACCAATAAGTTTGTATGTCAGACCTTTGTAGATATCTGCTGAAAGATAAGCGTTGGCCGTTACTCTCTTAATGGTTGATTCATAAATATTGTTATCAATTACATACCCAATGTTAGAAATATTATCACCTACTGGATCTGTATTATCCCATTGACCTACCACTGTATTATTGGTAGTAAGATTATATCCAGTTGGATGATTTTCATTATAAATTGGTGTATTTGGTAATTGTCTGATGGCATTAAATATATTTCCAGACAAAGAGTTTCTACCAGTATTCAATCCATTATACTTAGTTTGAGCATAAGCAATACCACCACCTGTGGTTAACCATTTAAATACTTTATGTTCAAGATTTGTTTTAAAATTAAATCTATTCATGTTGTTAGCCTTTGCTACACCGTCTTGAGCACCGTAACCTAATGAAAAGTAATACGTCGTCGCATCAGTTCCTCCACTTATACCTAAAGTATGGTCAGTTTGGAATGCATTCTCATTCAAAACAGCAGCTTGCCAGTCAGTATCATAAGTAGTACCAACGGCCCAAGGTGTTTGACCTCTATTTGTTCTTTTTTCATTTGCAATCGTTATAAAATCACTTGTTTTTAACAAATCAAATGTTTTTACTGGATTGGCAACTCCAAAAACCGAATTTAAAGTAACTTTAACAGAACCTTTTTTTCCTTTTTTGGTAGTAATCAAGATTACACCATTGGCACCTCTAGAACCATATATGGCTGTAGCAGCTCCGTCTTTCAGTACTTCATAAGACTCAATGTCTGCTGGATTGATGTCTCCCAATCCACTTGCATCTGCATATCCACCTAAATCGCCTGAATAAATAGGCATACCATCCACTACGATCAATGGATCTGTACCAGAATTTACAGAAGCAATACCTCTAATTCTGATTCTTGGTGCTTGACCGATAATACCACTGTTGGTGGTGATTTGCACACCTGACGCTCTACCTGCTAATTGACCTGCAAAACTTGGAGTTACTAATCCAGCAATATCTTGCCCAGAAACACTCGAAATAGCAGATGTAGCATCACTTTTTCTCTGAGTACCGTAACCCACTACCACTATCTCCTCCAATAACTTACCTTCTGACAAACTTACATTAATAACTGAAGATGTACCTATTGCCATCTCCTTGTTATCATATCCAGCATAACTGAATATCAATGTTGCCACATTGTCTGGAAGCTGAAGTTTGTAACTACCGTCTATGTCGGTGATAGTACCAATGCCATTGGCTTCTTTGGCTACCACATTGGCGCCTATCAGAGCAGCCCCTGAATCATCAGTCACTGTTCCTGATACCATACGCTGTCCGAAGGAGACTCCAACTCCGCACAAAACGATGGCCATTGTAAATAAAAATTGTTTCATACTTAATTTGTTTGGTTAATTAATAAATGATTAAGTTAATTAATATTTAATTTTGATATCATTAATAACATCAAAACACACTGCAATATTAACTATAATTTAACATTAAACGCTGCCTTTTGGTTTGTTTTTTTTTTAACTAAAAGTATAATTGTCGCGCAGCATACACATTATCAATATTTTATAAATTTACTTTTATTAATAGTTTTATAATTTGTCTTATTATTCACCATGAATAATGGAATTTTTTTGTTAAGATTTTGACACTATCGATAATATAATTATATTTGTCTTTCACTTCTAATTTTAGAATTATCATTTAACCGAAGTTTTTATGAAAAATATATGGTTCATTCTTTTTTTCTTGCTTTTACAATATAATATATTATCATCTCAATGGGTATTTGGTGGTGGTATGAAATTTAATAACAATAATGAATTCAAGGCGCTAGCTATCAATGGAAAAGTAGGCAAAGACATTGCTGATAAGTTGGATTTGAATGTAGATATCGCTTACTATGTTGCCAGCAAAGCAAAATGGTCTTTTGACTTCGATATTCACTATAATTTGTTTAATCTCAATGATAAACTCATTATCAACCCAATGGCTGGAGTTAATTTTACAAAAACAAGTGTGGTGAACAATTCAGTTGGTCTTGGAGTGTCTTTCAGAATTCCTGATGATGACTACACTTATTATCTCGAACCAAAATGGATCCTTGACCATCAACAATTTGTATTTAGCGTAGGTGTACTTTTGTAATTACTTACCTTATTGATAATCATTCACTTTTAGGTAAGCATACTTATTAAATACAATTAACTATTCAAAAATCAACTTTTGTAATTCAAAATTTGTAATATTAACTAGATGCCCATTTTAGACGCAAGCGAATATAAGCCTAATTTACCATTTAGGAATGCCCATATAAATACGCTCTATCCTTATCTTTTCCGAAAGAAAAAAACTCTTCCTTTTGTCCGTGAGCGAATAATGACTCCTGACCAAGATTTTTTTGATGTGGATTGGTGGTTTCAAGGCAGCTCGGAAAAATTGGTGATATTATTGCACGGATTGGAAGGTTCTACCGATTCGCAGTATATCAATGGTATGGCGCAGATAATGCATCAAAACCAATATAATATTGCTGCCATCAATTTCCGATCTTGTAGTGGCGAGATGAATCTTCAGATGGATATGTACCATAGCGGCTTTACAAAAGATTTACATCATTTCTTAAATACAAAGACAACCCAATTTGAGAGATTATATATTTGTGGTTTCAGTCTAGGTGGCAATGTCACAATGAAATATATAAGTGACCAAAAACAAGATATCTCTCCCAAAATCAAAGCTGCTGCTGGTATATCGGTGCCATGTGACCTCAAAGGTGGAAGCATAAAACTCAAAAAATGGTATAACCATCTCTACGAACAAAGATTTTTGACGACACTCTTACAAAAAGTAATGATGAAACATACAATGATGCCTGATAAAATAGACATATCCAATATCCATAAAATAAAAACACTTTGGGATTTTGATGAAATCTATACAGCTGGATTTCATGGATTTGTAGATGCTGAAGATTATTATCTGCAGTGTAGCAGTGTCACACATCTCCAAAAAATTAAGATTCCGACTCTGATGATTAATGCTTTGGATGATTCATTTCTATCAGAAGGTTCTTATCCTTATGATATTGCGGAATCCCATCAGTATTTTCATTTATCCACACCATCACACGGTGGTCATGTCGGATTTACTAGCTTTAAAGATTCCTTTTATTGGAGTGAGTTCATGGTATTAGATTTTTTTAAATCTACTGATGGGACAATGCCAAAAAGTATAAACTTACAATAAATGCACCAATACACAAAAAATCAAGAATTTTAAACATTCCTTCTTTCCATTGCCTATTAATCAAACCTAATTTCATTTCTTTGCATATTTATATTACAAACATGGTAGGTAGCATACTCAACATGAGTAAAATTAAATATATTGCGACTTTCCTGATTTTAGGCTATTTATCTGATGGACTCTGCCAAATAAAAGGTACCATCAGAGACAATGAAAATCAACCTCTACCCTACGCCACTGTATATATAGAAGGTACATCTTATGGTACTATAAGCAATGGCGAAGGTGATTACATCATGGATATTCCAAACAATGGTCAATACACTGTCACTTTTCAATATGTTGGTTACAAAAAAACAGTTTTTAGGTTTGAATATAATGGTAAACCCATACATAAAAATATCATCCTCACACCAGATGAAAATATATTAGGAGAATTAGTTATTGCTGCCGATAGAGAAGACCCTGCTTTTAATATCATAAGAAAAGCCATAAAAAATAGAAAATATTTCCAAAATCAAGTGAAGAGTCTAGAAGCTGACTTATATGTAAAAGGTGTTGTGAAGGTATTGGATGCTCCGAAAGCAATATTAGGAGAGCAGATAGGTGATATGAATGGTGTGTTAGACTCTATGCGCCAAGGCATCGTCTATCTTTCTGAATCTCAGTCAAAATTTTATTTTCAAGCACCAGATAAGACCAAAGAAGTGATGATCTCCACGGTGAAATCAGGGGATAACAGCTTGTTTACAGCTAATCAATTTTCTTGGGCTTCTTTTGATCTTTATAATGAATATTTACAATTTGGAAGGTCTATTGTCTCTCCTATTGCCGACAATGCACTTGCTCATTATAACTATAAACTTGAAAATGCAACGGTCGATAAAGATGGAAAAGTAATCAACAAAATTCAAATCATCCCCAAATACAGCACTTCTCCATTATTACACGGACATATATATATTGTCGAAAACAGTTGGAATATCTTCAGTACAGATCTAAAGATATATGGCACTGCCCTAAAAAATACATTTATTGATACGGTCTTAGTCAAACAAGTATATATTCCTCTCTCAAAACCTGATACATGGAGGCTATTTAGCCAAGTATTTTCCTTTAACGCTGGTTTAATGGGATTTAAAATGGGTGGTAATTTTTCCTACATATTTTCAAACTTCAAAATTGACAAAGATGTTACATCTCAGTTTATCACAAATGAAACCTTTAAAGTAGAACAAAATGCACTTAAAAAGGATAGTGCTTTTTGGAAAGCAGAAAGACCTATACCGCTGACACCTGAAGAAGAAAAAGACTACATAAAAAAGGATTCTTTACAACGACTGTGGCATTCAAAACCCTATATGGATTCATTGGATAGAGTTAATAATAAATTCAAAATATTGAATCTATTGACAGGATATACTTGGGAAAATTCTCACAAAAAAACATCTTTAAAATTCCCTACGCCATTATCTACTATAAGATTTAATGCAGTGGAAGGATTTAAATTAAGTCTGAATGCTATATGGTCAAAAAGTGATACTTTATTCAGAAAATGGACGATTGAGCCTAATATTCAATATGGTTTCTCAGACAAGATTATAAAACCCTACATCAAAGCAGCATATCTATTTGATAACTATAGTTTAGGTAAGGTATTTTTTGCTGCAGGACGCAGAAATCAACAATTTGAGCCTCGCGAACCTATCACAGAAAGAAATAATACTTGGTCATCTCTCTGGAATAAAATAAATAACATCAGACTTTACCAAAATGAATTTGCAACCATAGGATATAATCAAGAAATATATAACGGAGTCTATCTAGATTTGCAAACTTCCTATACCTCACGTAAACCAGTTTTTGTAAATACCCATTACAGTCTTCGAAACAAAGACTTAAGGTATAGTGAAAATATACCTCGAATAGACTTGGATGAAAATTATTACAAAGCCAATAAATACTGGAAAAACGTCATAAACATCTTATTAAGACCTGGGCAAAAATATAGCAGCTATCCCAATGTTAAAGTTAGAGATGTATCAGACTGGCCCAATATAATGTTAGAATATGAAAATGGTATAGCACTCACTGAAAACGAAAACTCTTTTCATAAATTGTCATTACGCATTCGGGATAAATATGTAAATGCGCGACTTTTAGGTTATTTTAAATACAATATAGAAGCCGGCAAATATTTAGGAGGCAAACCAACATTTTTTGGTGATTTTTTCCATCCGATGGGCAATGAATTACTTACACCTATTGATCCAGATTTGAGTAGTTTTAATTTACTACCATACTATGAATTTAGTACTGACCAACACTATATTCAGCTCAATTTTAGGCATCACTTTAATGGCTTCATATTCGACAAGATACCTTTGATCAACAAGACACCTCTGAAAATGGTTATTGGAGTTTCTGGCTTACACCAGCCGCAAAAAGGGCAATGGATAGAACCTTTTTTTGGTATCGAAAACTTCAGAATTGGTCCGTTCCATTTATTTGATATGGACTATTCTTTTGGATTTGATAAGACGGGATTGAGAGACCAAGGAATTACTATAAGGTTGAGCCAGTTGATGAACAATTAACAAATAAAAATAACAGTAGATTACAGAAACAATATTTAATCAATTAGAATTTAAATCTCTTGAAGCACAAACACATACATCTCATTGCCATCGGCGGCGCAGCGATGCACAATATAGCTCTCGATCTACATGCACAAGGACATCAAGTATCTGGCTCTGATGATGAAATTTATGAGCCATCGCTTACCAGACTAAAAGAAGCTGAAATTTGCCCTTCAACTTTTGGATGGTACCCCGATAAAATTACATTAGATCTAGATTTCATAATACTAGGTATGCATGCCAAAGCCGATAACCCAGAATTACTCAAAGCGCAAGAGCTAGGTATTAAGATTTATTCGTACCCTGAATTTATTTACGAGCACTCCAAAGAGAAGACAAGAATCGTAGTCGCAGGAAGTCATGGCAAAACTACAACTACGGCTATGATCATGCATGTATTGGCAAAGTTAAATATTCAATTCGATTATTTAGTTGGGGCTCAGTTGGAAGGATTCAATAGGATGGTCAAACTTACCAGCGCTCCACTAATTATCATTGAAGGCGATGAATATCTTAGTAGCTCCATAGATAGAGTACCCAAAATACATCATTACAAACCACATATTGCTGCACTAACAGGAATAGCTTGGGATCACATTAACGTATTTCCTACTTTTGACATTTATAAAGATCAGTTTCGTATTTTTGGCGAAACAATTATGCCTAAAGGTGTTATAATTTACTACCAGCACGATATAAATTTGGAATCTATATTAAAACCAATTCAAAATAAAAAGAAGATACCTTACCAGGCATTATCATTGACACAAAACAAAAAAGTGTCTTTTGATAAAAACGAATATCCTATATCAGTAATCGGCAACCATAATTTGCAAAATATGAATGCTGCAAGATTGGTTTGTGAACAGTTAAATATTGATGCTCAATCTTTTTTTAGGGCAATTGCTGATTTCAAAGGAGCCAATAAGCGACTTCAGAAAGTATCTGACAAGAATGGTCGAATGGTCTATTTGGATTTTGCCCATGCGCCAAGTAAAGTCAAAGCCACGACAGAATCTTTTAAAGATTGGTTCGGAGATAAAGATTTATTGGCAGTGTTGGAATTGCATACATTCTCCAGTTTGAACAAAGATTTCATCTCCCAATATCATAATACGCTGTACAAAGCAGATCAAGCGGTCATTTATTATAATGAACATACACTCAAAATGAAAAATATGCCTGCTTTAGAAGAAGCATTTTTGAAAAAGAGTTTTAATCATCCAAATTTGCAAGTCTTTACCAACCAAAATCAGCTTTACGAATATTTGCTTTCTCAAAAACAGTACAATATCCTACTGATGACTTCTGGCAATTTTAATGAAATGAGATTGGATTTTTGAAAAGGAAGTAGGGTGAAAAATATTTTTGCTATTAATGTTTTAAATATCTCTTACGAATAAGTTAAGTAATTTGGGTCTGCTGACTATGGTACAACCAATTGATAAATAAAAAATTATGTCTATAATAAACAAATTAAATGCAAACCTTATAATTGATTTTGTCCAAAAGTCGTGTACCTTGGGTGGGCTTTTGCCTTATGCAGGCGGCAGTTACTTTTTGCATTGCCCAAAAAGTAACCAAAAAGTCTAGTTCAAAAAAAAGGTCACTGCATGGTGCAGCTTTGCTGCATTTGAGTGATACGAAATCACTCAAAAATGAAGGCACTGATTTAAACTTAAATCAGCTTGGTGTAATGTCGTTCATTCTCGACCTGCCCATCCCTTACGGGTTCCTTCCCTTCTCGCATTGTCATGGCCGACCCACCCGTTTCACGGTTCACTCCGTCAAAGGCTTTGTCTTTGGTGCTTTGCACTTCACCCATCCTCCCGTTTCACGGTTCACTCTGTCAAAGGCTTGCCGCCTTTGGTGCTTTGCACTTCACCCACCCACCCGTTTCACGGTTCACTCCGTCAAAGGCTTGCCGCCTTTGGTGCTTTGTACTACACCTGCCCACCCGTTTCACGGTTCACTTCGTCAAAGACTTTGTCTTTGGTGCTTTGCACTTCACCTGCCCACCCGTTTCACGGTTCACTTTGTCAAAGACTTTGTCTTTGGTGCTTTGCACTTCACTACGTTCATATTCTCTATTGCTTGTTTTTTGAACGATAGTCTCCCTTAAACTAACTACCAAAAATAACAGCTGACTTTTTCAGCAGCCCCTAAGTAGGGCTTGCTGACTATGGTACAACCAATTGATAAATAATAAATTATGTCGATAATAAACAAATTAAATGCAAACCTTTTAATTGATTTTGTCCAAAATCGTGCACCTTGAGTTAGCTTTTGCCTTATGCAGGCAGCAGTTACTTTTTTGCATTGCCCAAAAAAGTAACCAAAAAAGTCTAGTTCAAAAAAAGGCAATTGCGTAGCACCGTTCATTTTCGAACCAAAATGCTTTTTCTATTGCCATAAGTATTTCATATTTAATCCTTTGTGCTTTTTATGGCAATAGACGCACTTTTGTTTCTTCATTCTCTATTGCTTGTTTTTTGAACGATAGTCTCCGTTAAACTAACAACCAAAAATAACAGCTGACTTTTTCAGCAGCCCCTAAGTAGGGCTTGCTGACTATGGTACAACCAATTGATAAATAATAAATTATGTCTATAATAAACAAATTAAATGCAAACCTTTTAATTGATTTTGTCCAAAAGTCGTGTACCTTGAGTTGGCTTTTGCCTTATGCAGGCGGCAGTTACTTTTTTGCATTGCCCAGTCGAGTAGGCAAGCGGGAGTTTCACCCGCAAGCCTCTCACGGAACCGTGCTTGAAGATCTCCCTTCACACGGCTCTTGATGCGGTTAAAAATCTTTTCAACAATACCCTTTTGACCAATGATAGAAAAGCTCTGGCTT
The DNA here is from genome assembly GCA_016714785.1 of Saprospiraceae bacterium. GTDB lineage: Bacteria > Bacteroidota > Bacteroidia > Chitinophagales > Saprospiraceae > OLB9. Next base: position 55,745 of record JADKCC010000033.1, on the reverse strand, counting down.
TTCTTTTCTTACCATTTCGAACATGTTCAACGCTTCTTTAGACCCTGTTTTATACTTCTTTCTAATCCACTTCAATATTCGTTTATTAAAATTATAAAAACAAGTGTTTAGTCCGCGTTTTGTGAAGAGACCATAATAATTTGTCCATCCAATCAATTTGCTATTTATTCTTGCTGCAATGTCTTGTATTTCTAAATCAGTATGTTTCATCGTTTTATTGATTCGAAACTCTTCAATTATCTTTTTCTTACTGCTTTTGCTGATGTCCCCTAAGAATCCTAACAAGATTTGTTTGTCTTTCATTATCATCTTGGAAGGTTTAAAGCTAAAACCCAGAAAATCAAATGTTACATGTTCATGGTTTGCTTTCCGTCGATAATCTTTGCAATAGGCTATCTTTGTTTTGCTTTCTTTGATGCTTAGTTTCACTTCTCCGAGACGTAGCTTGATTTGTGCAAGTATTTGTTGTGCTTGTTGTTCACTTTTACAGTGAACTACTACGTCATCTGCATATCTTACAAATCTTACATCAGGATGGTTTTTGTCAAACCATTTATCTAATGTAAAGTGCAAATATAAGTTTGCCAATAAAGGGCTTATAACTCCGCCTTGTGGAGTGCCTTTACCTTCCTTGTTCCTTATACTTCCATCTTTGTCTTGGATTGGCATTTCTAACCATCTTTTAACATACATAGATACCCATTTCTCAGGCATAACATGTGCTACTGCCTTGAGCATGATTTCATGGTCTATCTCATCGAAGAATTTACTGATATCCATGTCTATCACCCAATCATATTGATAGCAATTCTTAATTACTGTTTGTAATGCTTGATGTGCGCTCTTTAATGGGCGATAACCATAGCTATCTTGGTGAAAAATTCTATCTATGCGACTTTCCATATATTCCTTCACTACTTGTTGACTGATTCTGTCTCGTATTGTAGGAATACCCAACTTGCGTTTCGTTCCGTCTTTCTTTGGGATTTCTACTTCTCTAACTGCACTTGGATGGTAGCTTCCAGAAGCAAGTCGGCTCCATATACTATGGAGATTACTACTTAACTTCTTTTCGAATGCCTTCCAAGTTTCTTCATCTACTCCGACGGCTTTCCCGCCCTTACGCAGCTTTAAATATGCCTGCGTAACCCACTGACGTTCGATTGGTATGCTTTGGTTTACTCTTACTTCCATTTCAATCTTCCTCCTCTACGGAGTTGTTTAATGTTAAATAATATCCACATCCTAAGCCCTTCGCTATTACCAACTTTCATTGGCCTTTAAAGCACTACTATGGCTTAGTCCGACTACCACATAACGCATCTTCTGCGCTGCCAAATGTGGTTCTCCCAAGTTTTATATTGAAGCCCAATATACAGTCATGTCGTCTTTACACCGATGGATACATTGCCAGTAATTAGGCGTCCGCAATGCTTATCTCTGAGTCCTTTTTACAACCCGATTTTATCCATATCTCTGTTTTTTCGATGTTTCATCAACGATTCATTCGCATTCATCTCTGTATATCATACCTGACGTTTTAATACGCCTTTTCTCTTAACGCTTACTACATTCCAATTACTCGATTTGCAGAAAAGAGCGGTTTGACAAGTTACCCTAAAATCCCTTGCCGATACTTCGCAACATGGTCACTCATGTTGTTGTATCATCTTCAAAATAACATGGTAGGCTTTCACTAACCTACCTTCATGGCACACAAAAAGTAAACAAAAAAGTCTAGTTCAAAAAAAGGCAATTGCGTAGCACCGTTCATTTTCGAACCAAAATGCTTTTTCTATTGCCATAAGTATTTCATATTTAATCCTTTGTGCTTTCTATGGCAATAGACGCACTTTTCTGCCCACCCGCTAGCGGTTCACTTCGTCAAAGGCTTGCGGCCTTTGGTGCTTTGCACTTCACTTCGTTCTTATTCACTATTGCTTGTTTTTTGAACGATAGTCTCCGTTAAACTAACTACCAAAAATAACAGCTGACTTTTTCAGCAGCCCCTAAGTAGGGCTTGCTGACTATGGTACAACCAATTGATAAATAAAAAATTATGTCTATAATAAACAAATTAAATGCAAACCTTTTAATTGATTTTGTCCAAAAGTCGTGTACCTTGAGTTGGCTTTTGCCCTATGCAGGCGGCAGTTACTTTTTTGCATTGCCCAAAAAAGTAACCAAAAAAGTCTAGTTCAAAAAAAGGTAACTGAATGGTGCAGCTTTGCTGCATTTGAGTGATACGAAATCACTCAAAAATGAAGGCACTGATTTAAACTTAAATCAGCTAGGTGTATTGTTGTTCATTTTCGACCTGCCCATCCCTTACGGGTTCCTTCGCTTCTCGCATTGTCATGGCCCACCCACCCGTTTCACGGTTCACTCCGTCAAAGGCTTGCCGCCTTTGGTGCTTTGCACTACACTGCGTTCATTTTCTCTATTGCTTGTTTTTTGAACGATAATCTCTGTTAAATTAATAACCAAAAATAATAGCTGACTTTTTCAGCAGCCCCTAAATAATACTGATAGCAATACTAATTGTTTCATAGAGATTTTGATTTAATTGGTAAAATATTAATAATAGCAATTTTTTTAAAGCTTGATATTCCCTGCAAATTGCTGTGTCTAAAATATAGACCCTATTTAAAACCTATTACATCAAATTTCTGAAGAACTTTTGCCAATAAACACCATTTTACCGTCATTAGATTCAATAGAATACTTAAAATAACTCATTTGTCTTCCAACTTTTACTGGAAGGCAAATTTTATCAATTATTGGAGCTGGACAATTATTTAATTCATAAACACAATACAGAATATATATAATTAGTCACTACCCCAACAAATCCGGCCTTCTCTCTTTTGTAATCCTTAATGACTCTTCGTATCGCCACTCGTCGATTTTGCGTTCATGGCCTGACAGCAATATTTCAGGTACATCGAGACCATTGAAAGTTGCCGGACGTGTATAGACTGGTGGCGCCAATAAATCATCCTGAAAGGAGTCTGTGAGTGCACTGGTCTCATCATTTAGTACACCTGGCAATAGCCTTCCGATGGCATCTACCACAACAGCTGCTGCTAACTCACCACCTGACAATACAAAATCGCCTATGGAAATCTCCATAGTCACATGCAAATCACGGATTCGCTGGTCTATCCCTTTATAGTGACCACAGATGAAAAGCAGATTATTCATACATGACAGATGATTGGCCCTCTTCTGATTGAAAGTCTTGCCATCAGGAGTCAAGTATATGATTTGATCGTAATTATGTTTAGCTTTGAGTTCTGCGATACAAGTGTCCAATGGTTCACACATCATGACCATACCAGCGCCGCCACCATACTGATAATCATCTGTCTGTAGATGTGGTCCTAGCCCATAAGTGCGGAGATTGATTACGTTGACCGTCAAAATACCCTTGTCCGCAGCTCGTTTCATGATGGAGTGATCAAAAGGGCTTCTCAACAAATCTGGTACCACAGAAATGATGTCAATATGCATAAATTATTATTAGTAGTATTTTATTTAATCTACATTGATACCTAATAACTCTACTTCAAAAATTAAAGCAGAATAAGGAGGTATCACATTGCCAGCGCCACGCTCTCCATAAGCCAACTGATATGGTATGAAAAACTTAAATTTATCTCCGACAGACATGAGTTGAACACCTTCAGTCCATCCAGGTATAACTTGATTGAGTGGAAAAGAAATCGGTTCGCCCCTTTCTACAGAACTATCAAATACCTCACCATTGATCAACATGCCATGGTAATGCGTTTTGACTTTATCAGTTGCCAAAGGTTTAGGTCCGTCTGGTCCTTTGGTTATGATTTCATATTGCAATCCGCTAGGTAAAGTGACCACACCTGTTTTTTTCGCATTGGCTTCCAAAAATTTGACACCTGGCTTTACTCTAAGGTCGGTAAGATAGTTAGAAAAAATCAAGGATGCCTTTTGCTTATCCATTTGTGTTTTTTGATTTTTCATGCCCGCCATAAAAGCCTTAGAAAATAACTTAGCGTTGATGTCATTTGCTTCTCTACTTTTCAGATCTTCAGCCGCAGATAATCCTGCTGCATAAGAAATGGAATCCATCTTAGTCTTCAACTTCTGGGCAAGACTTATCGACGAGAAGTATAAAAAAAAACAGAGTAGTAACCCAATTAATCGCATATATTTTGGTTTAATCTTTTATTGTGAAAATGTATTAATATTTTTATTTTTTTAGCTCAGCATAATACTTATAAAAATGTGGGATCGTTTCTATTCCTTTGTAGAAATTGAATAGACCATAATGTTCGTTAGGCGAGTGTATATCATCAGAATCCAAGCCAAAACCCATCAATACTGTTTTGACATTGAGCACTTTTTCAAATAAAGCAACGATAGGAATACTGCCACCACCACGAACTGGAATTGGCTCTTTACCATAAGCATCTTTCATCGCCATGGCTGCTGCTTTATACTCAGGTGTATCTGAAGGTGTAACTGCTGCTTCGCCACCATGATGTGGACGTACCGCTACTTTTACACCTGCTGGAGCAATAGATTCGAAGTGCTTTTTGAATAATGCGGTGATATCATCACTTTTCTGATTGGGCACTAATCGCATACTTATTTTGGCGAAAGCTTTGGCAGGAAGTACGGTTTTAGCACCTTCTCCGATATATCCGCCCCAAATACCGTTGACTTCTACAGTGGGACGAATGGATGTTTGCTCCAGTACGGTATATCCTTCTTCGCCCATCGTGGCATCTACTCCAAGCCCTTTCATATAATCACCTTTATTGAATGGAGCTTTATTCATAGCAGCACGCTCTTCGTCTGAAACTACTACAACATCATCATAAAATCCAGGAATCGTGATATGTTTGTTTTCGTCTTTTAGTGAAGCGATCATATCACACAATACTTGAGCTGGATTAGCTACAGCACCACCATATACTCCAGAATGCAAATCTTTATTAGGACCAGTAACTTCCACTTCAACATAAGATAATCCACGTAAACCTACTGTTATAGATGGTATATCATTGGCTATCACGGAAGTATCGGAAATAAGTACCACATCACATGCCAACATTTCTTTGTACTCATGACAGAAAGTACCTAGATTGGATGAGCCGATTTCTTCTTCGCCTTCGATCATAAATTTGACATTGCACGGAAGTGAGTTATTGCTTATCATCGCTTCGAAGGCTTTGACGTGCATAAACATCTGGCCTTTATCATCACAAGAGCCACGAGCAAAAATAGCGCCATCAGGATGGATATCTGTCTTTTTGATTACTGGCTCAAATGGTGGACTTTCCCACAATTCTAATGGATCTGGTGGCTGTACATCATAATGGCCATATACCAATACTGTCGGAAGACTAGTATCCAATGAATGTTCGCCATAAACAATAGGATGACCTTTAGTAGGATAAATAGTTACCTTTTGGCATCCTGCTGATTTTAAACTTTCTGCTACGTAATCTGCTGTTTTAGCCACATCACCTTTGTATTTTGGGTCTGCACTGATAGAAGGAATACGGAGCATCTCTAACAATTCTTGAAGGAAGCGTTCTTTATTATCCTGGATATAATTTTGTACGTTTTGCATATTAGTATTATTTGGTGTTAGGATTTACGAATGATTTTCCCATATTGTAAAGCGCAAAACAATATCTGTCTGTTGCTTCTTCAATGGTCTTGGATGTCGGTTTGCCCGCTCCATGCCCAGCACTTTTATCTATTCTGATGAGCACTGGATTAGCTCCAACATGATTTTTTTGCAATTCGGCAATAAACTTATATGAATGTGCAGGCACTACCCTATCGTCATGGTCAGCTGTTGTCACCATAGTAGCCGGATAATGTACTCCTTTTTTTACATTATGGACAGGAGAATAATTTTTTAAGTATTTAAACATTTCTTCGCTTTGCTCGGCAGTACCATAATCAAAAGCCCAACCTGCACCTGCTGTAAAAGTATGATATCTCAACATGTCCAAAACTCCCACAGCAGGCAAGGCTACTTTAAATAGTTCTGGTCTTTGCGTCAAACAAGCTCCTACTAACAATCCACCATTAGATCCACCAGAAATAGCAAGATTTGATGATGAAGTATATTTATTTTTGATCAAATATTCTGCCGCTGAGATAAAGTCATCAAATACATTTTGTTTTTGTAATTGTGTACCAGCAACATGCCATTTTTTACCATATTCACCGCCACCTCTTAGATTTGGAACTGCATAGATACCACCTTGCTCGAGCCACACAGCATTACCAATGCTAAACGATGGTGTCAAACTAATATTAAAACCACCATAACCGTATAAAATTGTTGGGTTAGTGCCATCCAATTTGAGACCTTTTTTATGCGTAATGATCATCGGAACTTTGGTACCATCTTTTGAATTATAAAAGACTTGTTTTGACTCATATTTTGAAGGGTCAAAATCAATATTTGGTTTCACAAATACTTTGGACTCACCACTTGCAGGGTTAAATTTATAGATACTTCCTGGAGTGATGTAATTAGTGAATGAAAAGAACATTTCCATTTCTGACTTCTTTGCACCACCGATAGAAGCTGTTCCAACACCAGGTAGTACTAAATCCCTTACAAATTTCCCACTATAGTCATATTGCTTCACCAAAGACAAGGCATCTTTCATATATGAAGCGAAAAAGTAACCACATCCTGTACTTATGTTCAAAACATTTTCTGTTTCAGGAATAAAATCTTTCCAATTATCTGCTTTAGGGCTTGACGCTTCCACTGAAACTACTTTTCTATTTGGAGCATTTACATCCGTGAAAATATACAATTTAGTACCATCATTTTCTATCACATCCGTATCATTGTTAAAATGATCTTGTATGGTTATTAACTTTGAATTAGTATCCTTTAGATCAAGCATGTATAATTCATTTCCATAAGTGGCATTAGATGCAGTTATAAATAAATATCTGTCGTCATCACTCACGTTACCACCAACATATCTACGCTTGATATTGTCACCAAAAATCACCTTATCCTCTTTCTGTTTTGTACCCAATTTATGATAATACAATTTATGTTGGTCTGTTTTCGCTGACAACTCACTTCCCTTTGGTTTGTCGTAGCTAGAATAATAAAATCCTTCATTGCCTTTCCAAGATAATCCACTGAATTTGACATCAAAGAGTGTATCTTCCAATATTTTTTTCGATATAGCATCCATTATAATGACTTTACGCCAATCACTTCCCCCTTCTGAAATTTGATATGCCACTTTAGAACCATCTTTGGAGAAGTTAATACCAGCGAGTGAAGTAGTTCCATCCTTGGAAAAAGTATTTGGGTCCAAAAATACATCTGCTGCCATTCCCTTTTTCTCACGCCAGAGTACAAATTGGTTTTGAAGTCCATTATTTTTGTAAAAATAAGTAAACTCTCCTTCTTTAAATGGTGCACTAAATTTTTCATAGTTCCACAGTTTTTCCAGTCTTGCTTTATAAGCAGCTCTAAATGGTATTTTATTGAGATATTCAAAAGTGACATTGTTCTGAGCATCTACCCAAACATCTGTTTCTTTAGATCTGTCGTCTTCCAACCATCTATATGGATCCGCAACATTAGTTCCAAAATAAGTATCAACAACTGCTCCTCCCGCAGTTTTGGGATATTTCATCAATGAAGTTTCTTCTTTTACGGTCATATCTTTGGTTTTGCTACAAGCAAAAATTAATAAGAGTAAAATAATTGGTAAAAACTTGTACATGGCTTAGGTTTTAATAAATTTTGAAGTCTCAAAATTAGTAAATGTTTTGGAAAAGAACTTAATGTATGGAAAATAATATAGCTGCATCAAGAGATATATTTCAATTGTAACTGCAGAAAAAAATAAAAACGTGTAGGATTAAGACAAATTCACAAAAATAAATCAGAAATTTAGTTTAAAATTGTCAATTCTTACCATTGACCAATGTATTGAAATGGCTTTCTCTACAATAGTTATTTGCATATTTGCGCCACATGGTACGTTTGTGATGATCGCCTGCATAAAAAGAGAGTAACATTTCAAAATTTTGTACATCAATATATTGGTCATAAGTAGCCAATTTTTTGAACTGCTCATCTAAAAATACGATAGCTGGAAATGCCATGTTACCAGCCAACATGTCAGTAGCTAATTCATGAAAATCATATTTTCCAATTCTTACTGATGTATAAGCTTTGTCAGAAATCACTATTTTATCTGAAGAAGACGCATTGATATGAAAAGCATAAAAATTATGATTAATAAATCTTGCTACATGGTCCGTGCTAAAAGTCGATTCTTCCATAAAACGACACCACTTGCAGCCATCATAATAAAAATAAATAATGAATTTCTTATCCCCTCGTTTGATTTTTTCAGTAGCATTGTCCCATGACGTCCAACGCACTTTATTCTGTCCTGAGACTGCGCCAAACGTAAGCATAAAAAGCCCTATAAATAAATATTTGAAATTCATATATTGCTATTACAAACTATCTCTTTTAATTAACGTAAGTACAAAAGTAATGTTTTACAGAGACACATTGTTGTAGTATTGAGAAAAAATTGGACTTTTTAATAAAATTTTAACAGTTACTAACTAAAGTTTCGGGGCAAATTTTGCACAATAACTACACTCATAACCTTGAATCAAATTCAATTGTGCTCTTTGGGGCTGATGATTATACTATAGGTTTGGCATTGTCGCTCGAGCCGCGCTCCCATCCCTTACGGGTGCCTTCACTTCTCGCATTGTCATACTCGACCTTCCAGGATCGTTCAGTTATACTTTTTTGCATTGCCCAAAAAAGTAAACAAAAAACGCTAGTTCCGCTAAATCGCTCCGCGTACCGGAACAGGCTCCCCAAGGAGGTACACCTTGGTATTACTACATCTCCCAAAGCAATATGTTTGCGTCGTATTTCTAAATCTCCTTGTAAATTGTTTTAAAGTATTGATTATCAGTATTGCAAAGTAAATTTTTATATAATTATTAAATATGTAATTAGTTGACATTAATCCATTTATAAACTCCGAAACTTCAGTTACTAACAGATATCTTCATCTTTTAATTGAAGTTTTTTAATATCAATCAGCATAATAAATTGCTTAATCAAACATAATTTCATGTTACGATAAAATGGCTCATGATTTTGATAAATATGATTAAATAAATTTACAAAACTATTATCGTTTAAACAATTCACAAATCCATATTGTTATTAAATTTTTAGATTAATCTAAATTTTTATTTATAGTTATTTAAATATAATAATTTCACTAAAACAAATACAATGATTTCTAAAACTTATATATTTACATTTAAAACCGATTTGCATTATGTTTGAGAGTATTATACAATGGTTTGAAAGCATTCCGCCCGTCTTGGCTGCATTTTATGCAACGGTTTTTACGTGGGCTTTGACAGCCTTAGGTGCTTCTTGCGTGTTTTTCTTCCGCACTATGAATCGTGCAGTTTTGGACGGTATGCTTGGATTTACAGGAGGCGTCATGGTAGCCGCTAGTTTTTGGAGTCTATTGGCTCCTGCGATAGATATGAGTGTGGGCGAAGGGTTCATCAAAGTGATCCCTGCTGCAGTAGGCTTTTTTCTAGGAGCTATGTTTATCTTTGGCCTTGATAAAGTCCTACCTCACTTACATATCAATTTTCAAGAAACGGAAGGAACCAAATCACCTTGGCAACGCACAACGTTATTGGTATTGGCCATCACTTTACATAATATACCGGAAGGTTTGGCAGTAGGTGTTTTGTTCGGTGGCGTAGCGGCAGGTGTACCCGAAGCTTCGATTACTGCAGCTGTGATATTAGCCATTGGGATCGGCATTCAAAATTTTCCAGAAGGTATCGCTGTTTCCATGCCACTCAAACGTATGGGTATGAGCAATAAAAAGAGTTTCCTTTATGGGCAATCATCTGCATTGGTCGAACCAGTAGCAGGTGTGGCAGGCGCATTGGCTGTCAATTTTTTTACACCTATCCTACCTTATGCCTTGGCTTTTGCAGCTGGTGCGATGATTTTTGTAGTAGTGGAAGAAGTCATCCCTGAAACCCAACAAGACAAACACACAGACATCTCTACCTTAGGATTTATTGGTGGATTTATTGTTATGATGGTCCTTGATGTGGCTTTAGGTGGCTGATTGTTCTTGGGCATGTTTAAGCAAAATATATAGAAATTTCAGTATCAAATAAACCAATACTAATGTCATTTATTTTTATCACGGGCGTATCAACTGGGATCGGTTATAATGCGCTAAAGTCACTGGTAAACAAAGGATACCATGTGATAGGCTCTGTGCGAAAAGATTCGGATGTATCTCGACTCAAAAATGAATTTGGTGAGCAATGTACGATTCTACGATTCGATGTAACGGATGTTGATTCTTGCAAAAAAGAGATTTATTCCATCACACCATTGATAGAAAAAGAAGGCTTGGCATGTCTGATTAACAATGCTGGCATTGCAGTTCCAGGGCCACTCCAGCACTTGACCGATGAAGAATTTACATACCAAATGGAAGTCAATGTTAACGCAGTACGTAGAATAACAAATTTATTGCTTCCTTACCTAGGTACGGATAAAAAATATAAACCTGGTAAAATCATTAATATTAGCTCTGTCTCAGGGTTATTTAACTCTCCATACAATGGTGCGTATTGTATATCCAAGCATGCAGTGGAAAGCATGACTGATGTGTATAGAAGAGAATTGAGCATGTTTGGAATCACTGTGGCCGCAATAGAGCCTGGACCAATTAAAACCGAAATCTGGTCTAAGAGTAAAGGCACCTTAGATAGATTTAAGAATACAGCTTATGGCGAAATATTATCTTCTGCCGATAAAATGATCGAAAGCTCTGAAAAATCTGCTTTTGATGTAAGTGTCATCAGCAACATCATACTAGAGATTATTGCTAAACCAAATTCTAAAACAAGATATTTGGTACACAGAAAGCCTTTATTATTTAGATTATTGTCCCATTACTTACCAGACAAGATGGTAGATAAGATGATTGCAAAAACATTGACTAAAAAGGAAAATTATCGACCTGTCTAGAACCTAAAAATATTATATCTTTACAAATTTCAAGGTTCGAACTGTATTATCAATGGCTACCCTGACAAAGTACGAACCAGAAGGATATTTGCTAACAGGAAACGTTAACTCATGTTGCTCCTTTGCCAAGGATTTGTTGACTGGTATTTCTAATTCAGCACCGAGTGCATTGAGCAGACTTATCCTAACATTTTTGCCTGTATTGAAGAAAGATAATCGAACATAATCACTACAAGGATTGGGTGAAAGAATTGCTTCAATATCAACTTGTGTAACTGTGGTTGATGATGGCAATGAACAATCCTTTATAAATGGTATTTTTTGAAATTCACTATACAATACATTGCGAACTTCCGACTCTGAAGCACCTAGCCAATCTATCAATAAGCTTGCATATACTGATCTAAAATCATATTGCATAGGCACTCCTTCTTGTGGCGCAATGTCTGCGGATATTTCAGGATTTTGACCAAATACACCTTGATGCACACAATCTCCAAAGACAATCAAAGGAGCAGCTGTGCCGTGATCTGTTCCAAAACTATTATTGGCCTTAATCTGTCTTCCGAACTCAGAAAAAGTCATCCCTACTAACCTTTCATTAATCCCCAACGCTTTACAATCTGCCATAAATACAGCTATTGCTTCTGACAATGTATTTAATAATGTAGCATGCGTACCTACTTCAGATTCTCCTATGTTAACTTGATTGGCATGCGTGTCAAATCCTCCCAAATTAACGATATAAATTTTGGTTCCTAGCCCACCAGACATTAGATTAGCTACAACTTTCAATTGATTGGCGAGTCTATTTGCATTGGCATCAGGATATGTTACAATATTATTTCCTTTATCGAAGGCATTCAATACTGTGGTAGCATACGCATTAGACTGTTTGATTGTATTCTTGATATAATCTACTTCATTGCTGTAACAAGATCCATCATTTGCGGCAGCCACTGTTTCTTCTACGAGTTTTACTGAAGCTTCATCCGCCAACGTGAAACTAAAATTGGTACTTGGCCCTTGGCATGTTTCAGACACTACATTTCCTATTGTAATGGCAAAAGGATCAGGACAATCTGTATTTGGATAAGCGGCCGGAAACCCCGGATACTTTTGATCAAGATATCTGCCAGCCCAACCTGTGGATAGAAATTTGTCAGCATCCGAGCCAGAAGTCCAAATATCAGTAGATCTAAAATGAGATCTGTTTTGATTGGGATATCCTACAGACTGAACAACAGCCAATTTTTCTTCTTGGTATAGTCTGTGCAATCCGGACATACTAGGATGTAAACCAGTTTTGTCAGTCATTTTTAGTACAGAAGTTTCAGGTAGCACCAATGTTGGCCGAACTTGAGTCAATCCACTATATTGGTCTAATGGAATGACCATATTCAGTCCATCATTGCCACCATTGAGCTGTATCAATACCAATACTCTGTCATCGCCATTATTTACTAAGTTAAATAGGGATGATTTTCCCATTGCAGAAACTTCAAGCCCACCTAAAAATATGGGGAGAGACATGATAGAACCTGATTGTAAAAATTGTCTGCGCTTCATTTTAATGAATATTTATTGTTGGTTGGAATAATGGTTTTGATTAACTAAGATGATATTCTGGCATTTTCATCATATATACTACAATGATTCTTAATCGATTGACTATGATGGTTTTATTTGCAGCAGTCGGATTGTTTTTATAATTCGTATAGACTGTTTGCCAATTGCCGCCATTCCCTACATTAATTAATCCTTTCAGTACATCCTTTTGATTATCTGCTAGTGGCTTTGGCATCAAAATCCAATTTAAAGTATCAACCACAGCATCCAAATTTTGTGGACTGTCAATTTTATCTATGATATCAATGACATTTAATTGCAATCTTAATTGTCCTACAATAATTCCAACATTTGCTAAAGCATCTGTATAAGTTTTTCTAGCAGGCAAAGAAGTGGCATTGAGCCAAATACGATAATAAGAAGGTGCTTGATAGTATGCTGACCAACCTGCTACTGATGGATGGGCGAATATACCCATCTGCATGGCAGTGGCTCTAGCGTTTAATGCAAAATATGGATTGTCACGATTATCTGAAATGGGAGGCAACTGTACCTTAAAAGGATTAAGTGGATTTAATAAAAAGTCAATGGGATTTTTGATGATAGCTCCAATGACACATTCATCATAAAAGTGTTCGCTAGATAATAAAGCTTTGATGGCAGGCAAAATCTCGTAATCATTATCTCTGATGAGTTTTGCCAATGGAATGATGATATTGTCGTTGGTACTTTCATCAATTTTGGACTGAACAAACCATCGATATATTTTAGTGGCGATAAACAACGACACTTCTTCCTTTTGGAAAATGATGTCAATCAAATTTTTATATTCGTCTGCACCCGCATTATTTATGGTAACATTACCGAATCTATGAGACAAGGTTTTAGATCTAACATCGTGACGACCTGCTCTATATTCTGTCCTTATAGGTAAATTATTGCGCACGTCAACCCAACCTGTGAGTACGCGTGCTACTTCCTTAACGTCATCTTCGGTATAGGTAGTGTAATCTCCTGTCCTGCTAGAGTTCCTTTGCCAAGTGTAAATAGTTCCATGAGCTCACGGGCATAATTTTCGTTGGGCGCTTGACCAGTATTGTCTCTGCCATTGAGATAATTTAACATGGCAGGATCTATTGTAATGTCTTTGGTCAACTGCTTGAAATTGCCCAAAGCATACTTTCTCAATAACTTAATGTAAATGTAATTGTATCTGGCATCATTAATATCGGCAATGACAAAATGATTGTGCCAAAACATGGTCATCTTTTCACGAATATTGGCATCATTTTTTAACATCAACTCGAATGACCAACTTTTGAGAGATTGATTCCTATACATATCTACATTTTGAGATGTACCTTTGTCCACCCATGTCTCGCCAACCGGAACATTTGGATCTTCCGCATTATGATTGATGGGAGGCAATGGTTCGCCCAAAGGCGCTAATAGAATATTAATACACTTATCTAGTGTATTATTGCCAAAACTAATCATCGTATCATAATCAACACCATAAGTAGTCCTTCTTAGCAAATGAGCTGCCAAATGTTTGTTCCATGTCCCAGAAAATTTATTTAATGAAGCCATATTAAAGTTGGTTTAAAATGTTCTGTTTTGTTAGATTAAAAAGCCAGTAAAAGGTTTAATGCTTAAACGAAAAAAAATACAAATATCGACGAATTATTACAATAAGTATTAAATTAAAAAATTGTACTCATAATTTTCTTCTTAATTTTGTGGATTTACTTGGCTTTCGAATAAATATTAAAACTTCATGAACTAATATCACTTGTTTTGCAAGTTGGTATAAAATATTTTCTTGCTAACAATTTGAAAGTATGGCAATGTGTTCATAGGACAACCAACAGGAAAGAAAAAAAATAATTAACTGAGAAAAGCATTCCATAATCAAAAAAATAGCACCCGGAACATACCAACATCGCTGTAGGTAAGTGAGATTTCCGGGCACTGTGTCCATGGGAAATTGGATCACTTCCCGGATAATATGGGGGCATTATCCGATGTCCCTAAGCTTACCTTAATAGTTCAGGCAAGGACATAGAAATGATCTATTAGCAAGAATGCAAAATATGTGCCAATTTGTAAATCTCTTGTAATTTTGATAGTCTATTAGTCTATTGCATATATGGGCAAGTATGCACTGGTAAAAATACTGTCAAATGAATAAAAGATATTAAGTTACTACAATCTATTCACCTTAGCAATAAATTTTAAAAAACTCAATATTTTTTTTTCATAAGTGGTATAAAAAGTTATCTAAAAAACCAAATTCAAACCAGCATTGATCTGCCTGAATCCACCAGTCATGATACCTGACTGACCTCTATTGAGCCTAGAAGCAACAAAGACATCATCTCCTAGATTTTTTGCAGCGGCAAACAATGTACAACTGACAGTTTTTATGTCAAAATCGTAATTTATATTCGCATCCATAGTGTGGAAAGATTTGATCATACCCAATCCACCGTCTCCAGATTCGTTTTCAAACTTGGCGAACTCCCCAAATTGTGCTCCAACATAATTGTACCCAAACCCGATACCAATCTTTTTGTATGTGTAATATAGATTTACATTATAGGCGATTGCAGGTGCATAAGGTGTCTCACCATCTTCGATCCCACCTTCGCCAAATTTATAGACAGTTTTTGAAACTAAATTTAGGTCTTCCACTGTGATAGACCTGTCAAGCTTAACATCTACCCCATTTTGCTTGATAAATACATCATAACCATTTGGATTACCATTTACTTTGTCCACAAATTCTTGTTTTGTTGCAGCGGTATGTTTTATTTGGGTAAATAAATGCCTATCAACCAACTCACCTGAAATGACTTTTGATTTTAAAAATGTAATATTAGGCTGGATATTCAATTTGTGATCTCCACCTTTTGGAAGAATTTCATACCGCAATGCAACCTCAAAACCACCAATATTGAGCTCAGCCAACTTATCAAAATATTCGTTCCATCCAGCTACATAAAAATTACTTATTCTATTATTAAATATTGCCATTTGGCCTGCCAATCTTCCTTTAATTATTTCCCCTCGTACACCTAATTCAGTGTTTAAACTTACCTCAGGTTTTACATTACTCAAGTCTTCTACCGAAAGTGGGTTGACTAATACACCATCTCTCTCTACCAAGAATGCAAAATACTTGGACGGTGCAATGTATCCTTTATAGGCTGAACCAAAAACTTTAAGATTGGTAAATTGGTACCCTACCGTCAACCCAGGTTGCAAAACATGGTACTCATTGACTCTGGCTACGTCTTTATCGGATGTTAAATTGGGATCCCTAGCCAAAGCCAATCTGTCTTCCTTATTCATCCATACTTTTTCGATCCTTAATATGGGCGTAATTTCAAAATTGTCAATTACAAAGTGATTTCTGATAAAACCAGAAACAGACTGAAGGTCATAAGCTAGATCAGTGGTAAACCGTCCACTTCTCGCCCACCGAGTGGAATCCGCATTCAATACCTGATCTTTGTATGTTTCAGCGTACAATTTTATTTGGGCTTCTAGCCGGTTACTCCAAGATTCACCTTTCCAACTTTTGCTATAAGTCTGCTCGATAGCTGATACAGTAAAATGCCACCTACTGTCCGTTGTGGATTCTCTACCATTAACTAGGCTACCTACTCTTACGTAATCATCTTGCCCAAACGTTTTGCCATTCAAGTAGCTATACCTCTGTGAAAATATCACTTCGCCTACGTACCCTCGTACATCGGATGCTTTGATCACAGCATTGTTTTGTCGCCACCAATCACGAGCGAAATCTGATGCAAATATCTTAGTGGTTAAGTATGATGTGGCATCTGGCACCCATTTATGGATAATATCAAGCCCATAACGGTGCATGGTAAAACGATCAGCATCGAATGGGCCTTCTGTCGGATCAACGCTAAATGTAAATGGAGTGATAGAACTAAGCGTGGCTTGATTATCTTCAAACTGTCCACTTATCTTGAAGTAAATAGATTGATTTTCAGCTAATTCGGCAAATATTTTCGCATTCAAATTTATCATATCGACAGAAGAATTTTTTGTAAATCCGTCAAATCTTTTATACACGGCTTCTATCTGGCTACCTACTTTATTCCAAGTACCACCATAAGACAACAGCCCAGTGAAATAACCGCGTTGTCCACCAGAAATTTTAGCTCTAAGTCCAGGCTTTTGAGGTGGTTTAGGTGTGATATAATTGATAATGCCAAACATATTGTTCGGCCCATATCTCAATATATCTGCTCCAGTATATACTTCTATGCCATCTATACGGTCACTTATGGGATTATAATATATGCCAGGTGCGGTGTAAGGTGCAGGCGATATAGGCGATCCATCTTCCAGCATAAGTACTTTTTCAGACCTCCTACCCCATGACCCTCTCACGCTCACATTTAGCCTATTAGAAAGACCCAAATCTCCCAATACATTAACACCAGGAAGTGTTTTAAGTACTTCTTCAGTGGAGATGGGTTGAATTTTTTTAAGTTGAAGTGGGCTTACATAATAATTGGTTCCCTCGAAACTACTCTTATAAGGCATGGCAGTAGCACTGACATTTACTTCCTTCATGATAGTAGCTTTCTCTTCCAACGTTATTTCACCTAAATCAATATCACTGTGCTGAATGTCATGAGTAATTACTAGCTCTTCACTACCCAAAAACTTAAAAGTAATAGATATCGGGCTTTGATCTGCTAGGAACGAGAATGTTCCATCGTACTCTGTATAAATAGGTTTGCCTTGAGACGGGATCACAAGTACTGCGGACATTGGTTCATTTGACTTTGAAACAACCTTTCCTGATATTTTCACCTCCTTTTGCGCAACAATTGAAAATTGGATTAAAACAATCAAAATCACAGCTATTATAAAACGAAAAAAGACCAAAAACTTAATTGCCATTTTTAGATATTTACTTTTAAAGGTACAAAATTACAAAATTGCCTATGAGCATGTATGGTAAAATGATTAGAATCATATTAGAAAAAGCATAATTTATGGCAATTGGATTCAAATTTGAAAAGTCCTGAATGAAAAATTCAAAACAAATCAAACGATTTTCTGTACTTTGAGAAAAAAATATTATACTTTCAGTTATTAGATATATTTTTGCATCATGAATAAATTAGGGTACATATTTATAGCTTTGATATTTCGAATCTCGAGTTTGAGTGCTCAGACTGAAGATTTACACACTGAAATAGATAAAATAATAAGATTTGACACAGAAATAGATTACAAAAAAACACCAGGATTTATCATAAGTGTAATTGATAATGATAAGTCATATTGCTACTCATTTGGTAGCAAAATCAGATCTGAAAAAGAAAACATTTTGGCCGATGACATTTATGAATTAGGCAGCGTATCAAAAGTATTGACATCTTGGTTGATAAAAATATTAACCCAAGAAAATATTATTCATTTGGAAGATAAAGTAAATAATTACCTTCCTGATGAATGGAAAAATCCACGATTAGCATCACTGACTATTTATGATTTAGTACAACATCATTCAGGATTGCCGCGTAGGCCTGCTTATTTTGGTAAAAAAGAAAAAGACGGTCGAAATCCTTATAGTAATTACACACAAATTGATGTATTGAAATATTACAGAGACTTTATACCCAAAGAAAAAAAATTTGAATACAGTCATACTAATTACGCTATATTAGAATTGATAATAGAAAGGGCTACAGGCAAAAGTTTTCAAGATGTGATGGATGAAAAAGTATTTAAGCCTTTGACTATGAATCATACGTTCATTGATTTTCCTGAACAAAAAGAAAACTTAATAAATCCAGGATACGATAGAAGCAAAAAATTAGTAAATCCGTGGACATTTCAATCATTCAAAGCATCTGAAGGCGTAAAATCATCATCTAATGATTTAATAAAATTGGTCAAAACCATCTTGAACGATGCAGAGATGTCAATGGCGACAAGTACAGATGGATTCAATAAAAAGTTGGGAGTGACTATGGGATGGCATAGCATACATATCGATGACTTTGACATTTTAACGCACACAGGAAAAACTACTGGACACAGTGCCTTTATAAGTATGGTAAGGGAGACGAAAACAGCAGTCATTATTTTAGCCAACTCATCAGTAGGTACGGAAGATTTAGGATTGCAGATACTACGTATGATTAATTATAATTGGAAGAGATCTAAAGTGTAATTTATTATTAAATCTAAAAAAGCATGAGTAATAAAAAGGAAGTTAGTTTATCTTGGGATGCATTCAAAGCTATGGGAAATCCTGACAATGCCCCAGAAGAGATAGAAGAGAATAAAACGACATTTAATCCTGCCGGTCAGAACTTACGAGTACATATAGATAAAAAACAAAGAGGAGGAAAAGAAGTCACATTGATAAAAGGATTTAATGGTCCTGATGATATTTTAGAGTCCTTGGGAAAAAACTTAAAGACTAAATGCGGTGTAGGTGGTGCAGTCAAAGATGGTGAAATATTATTACAAGGAAATCACAGGGAAAAAGTGATGAAACTACTTTTCGAATTAGGATATAAACAAACCAAAAAGGCAGGAGGATAGTGGAAATATTAAATTTAGACTGATTGTTCTAAAACCATTATTACCAAGTCAATGACAATAAAAGATAAAACCTAATGTTCCAATATTTCAAATGTAATTTAAGGCAATCTTTGTCAAATTAGTATTTTCAAAAACATAAGACTAAAAAGGGGTTTCTCAGTCGCTAAAGCTCCATCGAAATGACATTGTGTTATAGTTTAAGTGGGAGATGAAGGGAGTTCGGCGAGGCCGAACTCCCTTCATCTCCCACTTATTCTCATCAGCCTTCGTCATTTCCTTTAGATTTGCGAACTACAGAGTGGTGAGAAAACTTATTTTATTCAAATATGATAAAGTAGAGTAAAGGCAATCTTCCTCAAAAAACTAATTAAATAAGAAACGCTAGTTCCGCTATATCGCTCCGCGAACCAGAATAGGCTCCCATAGGAGGTAAACCTTGATATTACTACTTCTCCCAAAGCAATATTTTAACATCATATTTCAAAATGTCAGTGTAAGTTGTTTTCAGATATTGAACATCAGTATTACAAAGCAAATTATTATTTAATTATTCAATATGTAATTAGTTGACATTAATCTATTTATAAAATCCGAAACTTCAGTTAGTTTTTTAAACACTTCCCAATATTACAGATTGAATAAAGAAAACACCTCAGTTGCCATCCATTATCGAGTGTTACATTGCGCCTACGACCATAAATTATGCGGATAGACTCCACTTTCAATCAGCTGAGTAATTTTGTCCATCACAAAAGGTTTGTCTTCTTGATAAGTGACACCAAACCAATCAGATTCAGTATCTATTACTTTTACCTTTAAAGTATTGTCCTTTATTAATTTGTCAATCAAAGTCGGTATATAAAATTCAGAAGTCAACTTTTCCCCTTCTGTGCCTAAAAATTCTCTAAACAACTGATCACAGAAGGTAAAATACGATGGTAAAAAGCCCCACATATTCATAGAAACCAATGAATTTTCATCAAGTGTCGAATGATCGTCTCCATCAGGATAACTAATGACACCATTTTCATCTCTTCTTATCTTCACGCACTCCTGAACATCTATCAAGTCGCCGTCTCTATTTACTTGACAAACACCACGATTTACAGTACCATGGTCAGAAAGTGTGTTCCGAAGATAATAGGCTATCACAGCGTAATCAGGTGAGTTGTTTTTGTAACTCTCTGATAGAAATTCTGCCAACTGCCTAAATGATTCTACACCATAATAATCATCTGCATTGATTACCCCAAAAGGTTCGTGAATCACATTTTTTGCTACCCAAATAGCATGAGCAGTTCCCCATGGCTTCTCACGTAATGTATTATATGAAGAGCCTTCTGGAATATTGGCAAGTTCTTGAGAAATAAATTCCATTTGTATCTTATCTCCCAGTTTACCCCTAAAGTATGTTTCAAACTCTTGTCTAAAAAAATCCCTTACGATAAATACTACTTTACCAAAACCAGCATTAATAGCATCGTACAATGAATAATCTATAATCGTCTCACCATTTGGGCCAAAAGCATCCATTTGTTTTAGCTTGCCATATCGGCTTCCCATCCCTGCTGCAAGTATTAATAAAGTTGGTTTCATCTCTAAATATCATATTTTGCGCAAAAATAAACCTATTTTACAAGTTTTATAATAACAACTAGATTATATTATTTTTAATATTCTGAAATTCTGAAAACTGGCAAGTATGTAGTTCTTTTTAGTAATACAAACTAGCGGCTATCAATGTTAATGATTGTTAAATAGTATCTAATAACACTAAATAATATATATAACATTCTAAATAATAAACCATTGACAAAAATTTAACATATAACTAGACGTAAAAAAATAATCTAAAATATTAGCATCATCAATCATCTGTCTATATCTTTGTGCCATTATTCAAAATCTAAATCATTATTAAAATGAAGAAGCTTTTATTATTTGCTTTACCTTTATTTTTGTTCTCTTGCAAACCTGGAGTTGAGGCTCACAAAGTTGCAATCGAAGAACTTGGTACATCATGGGATGCTGCTACAAGTGCAGTAACAGAATTTTCTAATGGTATAACTACTGACATCAATGGTTATACTGAAAGTGCATCTGCACTCATGCTTGATTCAGTTACAACTGCTTCTTTGAAAGGAGATGTTGCAACAAAATGGGCAGAAGCTACGACTGCATACAAAGCAGCAACTTCTGATGCTTATGCACCAGTACAAAATGAATTGAATGAGTTTGTTACTATGTGGACAGCAAAAGCTGGCGAAGTAACTGCCCTAAAAGATGGTTTGGCTGCTGGCAAAATAGAAGGAGATATTCCTGCTAAAATTGCTGACCTTTCAAGCTTAGTAACACAAGCTAATGAAAAAGTTGCTGCATGGACAGCTAAAAAAGCTGAACTTAAAACGGCTGCTGATTCAGCGTTAGGAATGCTTAAGTCAGTATATGAAGTAGTAGCTCCAAAAAAATAATCAATATTTATTGATTTTTGATAAAAAGCCTAGCTTATTCATTTAAGCTAGGCTTTTTTATTTTTGCAAATATAAACTTAAGTCCATTCCGAAAAGCTTCCTAATAAAAAAGACAGTCCTGAAACAATTAAAAAATGAATAACTCTGGTGCAACCCGCAGACCATCAGGTGCAATGCCCTACCCTTAAAGTGTTGTATAGTAGCATGTTTAGTATTCCTCATCTTTAGAATTTAGAAGTCGTTGCTATTGTTTTCAACTGGTTTTACCAAAGATTATTAAAATTTTATCCATCTTTGAAAATCATATTACTTTTAGAAGTGGACTTACTTTTAAGTGATATAATGAAGGATTTTTTAAATCAGTAATTAAATTTGGGGAAAATTTTGCACACCCTCATAACTTAACAAAAATGTCCCTTACTTCACTCCGCATTCGCCGGAATTGCCTTATTTTGCATTCTTAGTCAAAATCACTTAACCATAAGCAAATGTATTAAATTTTAATTACTTTTTTATTCATTATCACATATAGCAATGGACAATGTGTAATAAATGAAATGATCGTAACTCCAACTGAATGTAATGTCAATGGTGATTTTTATGTCAACATTAATTTCAATCATTCAGGCACGCCATCACCACAATTTAAAGTACAAGGAAATGGTAAAAATTATGGAACGTTTGCTTACGATTCCCTACCTATTCAAATTGGGCCGCTCAAAGCAGATTGCACTACCAACTTTGAATTTATAGTGCGCGACTTTGAAAATAGTAATTGTACTGCTTTCAAAAATCTAGGCAAAAAATGTTGTGATAATAATTGCAGTATTACAATAAAAGATGTAAAAGTTGGCAATTGTGATGGCTCTTTTTATAGTTTAGGCTTTGATATAGATCATAATGCTAGCGGTGTAGGTTTTGATGTATATAACAACGGACAGTTCTTTGGGTATTATAAGTATGCTGCACTTCCTATCTCGATTCCAAACCTTGAAAATAGTAACAGCGAAGCATTCAATCAAATAGTAGTGTGTGCCAATGATAATCCTACCTGTTGTGACACTATAAAAATTGCGAATCCATGTATCTGTAGTATCTATAAAATAAAAAGTCAAGTCATCAATTGTAATGAACAAGACAGCACTTTTTCACTAAAGATAAACTTCAAACATCATTTGACAGCAGATAGCTTTCAGGTAGGTGGCAATACTAACAACTATGGTGTTTTTGCATATAAAGATTTACCCATCACTATTCGTGGGTTGAAGTTTTCAAACACTATAGACTATGAATTTCTATTCGTTGATCGAAATGATGCATTTTGCTTTGCATCCTATCAGCTTGGGTTTGTGAAAAATTGTAATTTCCCTTGTAATATCACAGATATAAACGCTGACATATCAGCATGTGATGAAAGTGGAAATTTTTATGCCAATATTTCATTCAAAGAAAAAAATACCAGTATTGCTGGTTTCAATATTCGTGGCAATGGACAAAATTATGGCAATTTCGAATATGGTGAAAACAATTACAAAGTCGGTCCACTTAAAGGTGATTGCAAAACAATCTATGAGTTTGTGGTTAAAGACATTGAGATAGAAGGATGTTTGAACGCTATTGGTCTAAAGGATAGCGTATGCTGTAATGCCCAGTGTGCACTTTCCAATCTTACCATTTCTGAAATATGTGATGGGGACAAATTGACTGCGTATGAGATTGACTTTGACTATCAAAACACATTATCGGACCAATTTTCACTGCGAATCAATAACAGTTTCGTAGGTATGTACCAATATTCAGATTTACCACTCAAAATCACCCATATCAATTTTGATAAAGCAATTGTTAGTTTCAAAATATGGGATAAAGAAAACGAAGCTTGTAATTTGATCAAAGATTATACTTTCAAATGTAAGTTAAATAATGATTGTAAAATCTATGATTTAGTGGTAACTGCATCTGATTGCAACGATAAAGGTGAATTTTATGCCAAAATTAAATTTAAATATCAAAATACAGGTAATCAAAATTTTGCAGTAAAAGTCAATGGCGTATTATTTGATACGTTGCCTTATGGTTTAAATGTTTATGAAATTGGCCCGTTGAAAGGCGATTGTAGTACTTTGTACAAATTTTTGGTATATGATTATCAATTTCCTGATTGTGGCGAAGATTATACCTTCACAGAAAAAGTATGTTGTGATCAAGGAGACTGTAGCATAACAGATTTTCAGGTAAAAGCAAGTGAATGTAATGACAATGGCGAATTTTTTGCCATCATAAAGTTCAAGTCCAACAATACTGGCAACCAAGGTTTTGTGGTCAAAGTAAATGGTGTATTTTATGATTCATTGGCTTATGGCAAAGAAGTATATGAAATCGGCCCATTGAAGGGAGATTGTAGTACTTTATACAAGTTTTTGATCTACGATAGACAGTTTGAAGCTTGTAGGGCAGATTTCGCTTTTACGGAGAAGGTTTGCTGCGAAAAGGAAGAATGTTCGATTAAAAATCCACTCTTGACCTTTTCAGAATGCACAGACAAAACGTATAATCTAGTCCTTGATTTTACCCATAGTGGTACGACACCCAAATTTAGGGTAAAAGTAAACGGTGCAGTCAAAGGAACTTATAATTTTAACCAATTGCCAATTACCATAGTAGGTCTAGAAGAAAAAATCGCCCATGAAATCGTCATTTGGGACATAGAAAATGAAGCTTGCAAAATGGTATTTAGTGTACCTGGTATCGTGTGTACTTCTGGCACAGCCGACGAATTAGCTGAGCAGGTAACCATGAGTGTATCTAATGATGTATTAAAAGTAAATACCCAAGGATTGGGTATCCAAAAACGCTTAATGATCTTTGATATGCAAGGCAAGCTTTATTCCACCCAAACATCTGATCTATTTGAAAACCAAATAGATATTTCAGTCTTGCCGAGTGGTATGTATATCATTGGATTAGAAATCAATCAATATAAGATCAATAAAAAATTCATAAAACATTGATTGTGAATAAATAAAACAAAAAAGCCTTTGCAAAAGATATTGCAAAGGCTTTTTTGTTTTGTGGAGATGCAGGGATTCGAACCCTGGTCCAGACAAAGCAACTGAATGCTTTCTACATGCTTATCTCCTGTTCGGGTTTTCGTAATCAGGCAGGTACAGAAGCCCACGACGCCATCATCTTATCTTCTGTGTTTTCGGATCGTGATCGAAGCATCTCACTCACCTAGTCCGCGGGTCTGTTGAAGTGCGGCTACCGGCATATATCGGACGTCATCCGGGCGGCACTAAAAGCGTTGTAATCCTAGATTACGCAGCTAATGCGAAGTTATTATCGCCATTTGTGTTTTGATCATCATTTGATAACGGAGTGAACAATCGTGCTCCGACATGCTTACAAACCGGTGATCTTTCCTGTCGATACCAGTCATCCCCAATAATAATATAAATTTTAAAGATAACTATTCAGGTGTTTACTATTTCACTACAATTTTGTCACGATTTTTGCAACTTATAGGCAAAAATAGCGCCAAAATAAGTTGGTTTCCATTTTTACCGCGGATATATATCCGCAGTTATTAATATTCTACCCCTTTGGGGTTATAGCTGAACAGTTACTTTTAAAGGTAGATTGGTAAATGAAAATTACCAAAAAACCACTAACACATTTACACTCGTATCTTTATACGGTATTTAAAACACAAGCTAAAGGTAAATAGTTCATTTTAGGTACCAAAAATATTTCAAAACAATCCTATTGCCCATCAAATGTTTCCGACAAACATCATCTCACAATCTTTGCTAAATTAATAACCTTACACAGTTCGACATTTGTAATTTATTTTTACCTTTGTCACTCAAATGGATCAAGGAAAAATCATAGTATCTCAAGAGCGATTTCAGCTCACCCTTATGCGACTCTGTCATCAGATCCTTGAAAATCATATTGATTTAGAAAATCTATGCCTTATCGGTATTCAAGAACGTGGAGTGTTTTTGGCAGAGAGGCTCACAGATGAACTCACCAAAATGTTAAAAGGGCAACCTTTCCATTATGGTGTTCTTGATATTACATTTTATAGAGATGATTTCCGACGCAGAGATGTACCCATTAGGGCTTCTGCTACTCACATAGATTTCCTAGTAGAAAACAAAGATGTAATACTAGTAGATGATGTGCTTTATACTGGTCGTACAGTTCATGCAGCCATGGCAGCTTTGCAAGATTTCGGAAGACCTCGTAAAATAGAGATGCTTTGTATGGTGGATAGAAGATTCAACAGACATTTTCCTATCAAAGCAGACTATCACGGTATTGCGGTCGATGCACTAGATGATGCCTACGTGAAAGTAAACTGGAAACAAAAACATGGAGAAGATCAAGTATTGTTATTCGCAGGTAAAGTAGATTAATAGTAAAGTAAACCCACCATATATGTCTCAGTCGCAACTCAGCACCAAACATCTTCTAGGCATCAAATACATTACCAAAGAAGATATTGAGCTGATATTCAAAACTGCCATTGAGTTTAAAGATGTCATCAATAGGCCCATAAAAAAAGTACCATCACTAAGAGATGTTACGGTGGCTAATGTGTTTTTTGAAAATTCTACTCGTACCCGAATATCATTTGAGCTTGCAGAGCGCCGTCTTTCAGCCGATGTTGTCAACTTTGCTGCATCGTCTTCTTCCGTTAGTAAAGGCGAAACACTCTTAGATACTGTTAATAATATTTTGGCCATGAAGGTTGATATGGTTGTCATGCGACATCCTGCACCAGGTGCACACCACTTTCTTTCCAAACATATAGATGCTAATATCATCAATGCTGGAGATGGAACGCACGAACATCCTACACAGGCACTTTTAGATGCTTTTTCAATTCAAGAAAAAATAGGAAGTTTGGTAGGTAAGAATATTGTCATAGTTGGTGACATACTCCATAGTCGTGTGGCGCTTAGCAATATATTTTGCTTAAAAAAATTAGGTGCTAATGTGATGGTTTGTGGGCCTGCCACATTGATACCAAAACATATCAAAAGCTTGGGTGTGGAAGTAGAGCATAATATTAAAAAAGCGCTAGAATGGTGCGATGTTGCCAATGTATTGCGTATTCAACTGGAAAGGCAAGATATAAAATACATTCCTTCCCTTCGAGAATATGCTATTTATTTTGGAATCAATAAACAACTATTGGAAAGCATTAATAAAGATATTGTCATTATGCATCCAGGTCCCATCAATCGTGGCGTCGAATTGACCAGTGACGTCGCTGATTCACACCAATCAATAATCTTGGACCAAGTAGAAAACGGAGTTGCCATCCGCATGGCTGTGCTGTATTTATTGGCAGGAAGACGCAATTGATTATTTACTACTATTTAACTCAATTGTTAGTATTTGAATAATTATTAATAATGAAAAATAAATTAATTCGCAGCATGAAGCTTTTTTATGCCATTCTTTTAATTACAACATTTTGTTTAAATTTGGTCAATGCGCAAGCCATCACTGTTAATTTTGATGTCAAAAATTATGACAATGACACCCTGATAGTAGGTAATTATTTTGGTGAAAAACAAATAGTTAAAGACACACTTTTTGCAAGAGGGAAAGGCCAATTTGTGTGGACTGAAACTGAACGACCTGCAGAAGGTATGTATCTCATCCTGATGAAGCCGGAAAATACCTTCATCCAGTTTATGATAAACGATACCGAAAATAAAATATCTCTACAATGCAATGCCAAAGATCTGAACGATATTAAATTCAAAGGTAGTGCTGAAAATGATTTTTCTATGATTACATGGCCTTTTGCGAGACAAAGAATATTAGCTGATACATTAAGAGCAAGAACCGAAAGAGCCAAAGCCAATAATACTACGGATAAAGAAACGCAAGATGCCTTAGACAAACTGGACAAAGATGTAAAAAAATATCAGACAGATTTCATCACAAAAACCCAACTACCTTAACGGCAATGCTCATCAAAGCCAATATTGACATTGATGTACCTGAGTTTGAAGGGCGAAGATTCCGTGAAAATTAAAAGATATTTTTATTACAAAGAACATTACTTTGACAATATCAATATGGATCATCCTGCGCTCATTAGGACACCATTCATTCATCCCAAAATAGATTACTACCTCAATAAAGTATCTAACCAACAACCCGACTCTCTCATCAAAACGGTTGACTTCATTCTTAAAAAATTAGAAAACAATCCAGAAGCATACAGATATTATTTGGCAGATTTGCTCAATAAATATGCTAGCATGAAGATGGTTGGTTATGACGCATTGTATGTGCACCTCATAGATGCTTATTATAAAAAAGGGAAAGCGTCTTGGATTAATGAAGACAATCTTAAAAAAATGAGTGAGCAAGCAGATGAATTTAGACCATTACTAAATGGAAAAAAAATGCCTGATATCACTACTTATCTAGAAAATGGTAAACCCGTAAAACTTTACCATATCGAAGCAGAATATACCATCGTATTTTTCTGGGATCCCACATGCGGTAATTGCAAAAAAGCTACTCCTTTTGTGGTTGATTTTCAAAAAAAATACGCTCATCACAACATTAAAATCTTAACCGTTTGCAATAAGGCTGGAGACAAATTAGCTACGTGTTGGCCTTATATCAAAGAAAAAGGGATGGAAGGTTTGATCAATACAGGAGACGAATATGGTCGCTACAATCAAAAAGCAAGAATCAGTAAATTCCCTAAACTATTTATCTTAGATAGTGATAAAAAAATATTGATCAAAGATTTTAGTGGAGAAAATCTAGAAAATATCTATGAGCAAATACTTAAAGAAAAAGAAGCTAAGAAGTATGATTAGCTAAATTCTGCTTTTGACTTTTGATCAATAAGATAAACATTATTGTTAAAAAAGTATTAATCAAACCTTAAATAGAACCTTTTCAGACATATATTTCGTTATTTTGCCATTAATATTCTTATATTATTAAAATATCATATAAAATACTTCCATGAAGAATTTATTTTCGTTTTCTATTATTTTAATAACAATGCTCAGCGTTCATTTCGAAAGTGAAGCGCAAGCCATCACTGTTAATTTTGATGTCAAAAATTATGACAATGACACCCTGATAGTAGGTAATTATTTTGGTGAAAAACAAATAGTTAAAGACACACTTTTTGCAAAAGGGAAAGGCAAATTTGTGTGGACTGAAACTGAACGACCTGCAGAAGGTATGTATCTCATCCTGATGAAGCCAGAAAATACCTTCATCCAGTTTATGATAAACGATACCGAAAATAAAATATCTCTACAATGCAATGCCAAAGATCTGAACGATATTAAATTCAAAGGTAGTGCTGAAAATGATTTTTTCTATGATTACATGGCCTTTTTGCGAGACAAAAGAATATTAGCTGATACATTAAGAGCAAGAACTGAAAGAGCCAAAGCCAATAATACTACGGATAAAGAAACGCAAGATGCCTTAGACAAACTGGACAAAGATGTAAAAAAATATCAGACAGATTTCATCACAAAAAACCCAACCACCTTAACGGCAATGCTCATCAAAGCCAATATTGACATTGATGTACCTGAGTTTGAAGGGCCAGAAGATTCCGTGAAAATTAAAAGATATTTTTATTACAAAGAACATTACTTTGACAATATCAATATGGATCATCCTGCGCTCATTAGGACACCATTCATTCATCCCAAAATAGATTACTACCTCAATAAAGTATCTAACCAACAACCCGACTCTCTCATCAAAACGGTTGACTTCATTCTTAAAAAATTAGAAAACAATCCAGAAGCATACAGATATTATTTAGCAGATTTGCTCAATAAATATGCTAGCATGAAGATGGTTGGTTATGACGCCTTGTATGTGCACCTCATAGATGCTTATTATAAAAAAGGGAAAGCGTCTTGGATTAATGAAGACAATCTTAAAAAAATGAGTGATAATGCAGATGATCTTAGACCTATATTAATTGGTAAAAAAATGCCCGACATTACTACTTATAAAGAAGATGGTACTCCTGTGAGATTGTGGGATATCAACTCACCTTACACCGTAGTGATATTTTGGGCACCTGATTGTGGACATTGCAAAAAAATCATGCCTGATGTAGTTAAATTTTATAACAACAACAAGGAAAAGGGATTGACTATGTTAGGTATCTGTACTAAAGGTGGAGACAAAACACCTACTTGCTGGCCAGCAGTGAAGGAAAAAGGAATGGAAGACTTTATCAATACCGCCGATGAATATGGCCGCTACAATATAAAGGTCAAGATAAAGTCCACACCAAAAATATTTATCCTTGATGAGAAAAAAGAAATCATCATCAAAGATATACCAGGTGAAGAATTGGAAAGGATCTTCAATGAAATTTTATCTTTCGAAGAAAAAAAGAGATTGGAAAAAGAATAGTTAACCAATCCTTTTTAATAAAAAAAAGAGCCCAATCTAAACTGATTTGGCTCTTTTGTTTTTTACTAGATGTCTGGATTTTTCAGTCATCTGAATAAGACAAATGATGCTTAATTCTACTACAATTCACTTACAAACTTTTCTATCGTATGCTCCAAATCATGGCTATCTTCCAAAACTCTAATAAAAGCACTACCCACTATTGCTCCATGACTATACTTATTGGCAATAGCTCTCGTTTCTTTATCGTGTATGCCGAAACCAATTAAAGTTGGACTAGACAAATTCAAAGCCTTTATTTTATCAAAATAGGATATTTGATCCGCCGAAATGTTTCCTTTATTGCCTGTTATGGATGACTGAGATACTACATACAAAAATCCTGAACTCAATCTATCTGCTTGCAATACTCGTTCTTTAGTAGTTAACGGTGTTATTAAAAAACTAATTTCTATATTATATTTATTAAATAAATTGAAATATTCATTTTCATAAATCTCCATTGGTAAGTCAGGTATTATTAGACCTTGAATGCCAGCATCATGTGCATCTCTTAGAAATCGTTCAACACCATATTGCAACATTTGATTAAAGTAGCCCATCATAATGATAGGTATTGATGTAAATTGTCTAACACTTTTAACTTGTTGTAATATATTTATTATGGTTTGACCATTTCGTAAAGCTATTTCACTACTCTTCTGTATCGTGGGGCCATCTGCTAATGGATCAGAATAAGGCATCCCAAGTTCTATCAAATCTACGCCTTTGTTAGCCAAGGTTTTGATAATGATTGCTGTACTTTCCAAAGTAGGATATCCAGCTGTAAAATAAACATTTAATATATTTCCTCCTTTTTGTATGATCGTTTGACGAATAGATGCCATAATTAAAGCGTAATTTGATGTTCTTCAATATATTTTAAATAAGTATTCAAATCTTTATCGCCTCTACCAGATAAGCAAATCACTACATTATCAGTAGCTTTAAAATCTAATCTATCCAATATAGCTAAAGCATGAGCTGTCTCCAATGCTGGTATGATCCCTTCACTTTTAGATAGTTCGATGACGGATGCCATCGCTTCATCATCTGTTGCAGCATGCACTGTGGCTCTCTCACTTTGTATAAGATGGGCATGAAGTGGCCCGATACCAGGATAATCTAACCCAGCCGACAGGGAATATGGTTCAATAATCTGACCATCATCCGTCTGCATTAATAAGGTCATACATCCGTGGATAATTCCTTTAGTACCCAGAATACTTGTAGCTGCTGAATGACCTGAATCAATACCTTTGCCAGCGGCTTCGGCAAGAATAAGTTTCACTCTTTCATCATGCAAAAAGTGGTAAAATGCGCCAGCTGCGTTGCTTCCACCACCTACACAAGCCACTACATAATCGGGATGATCTTTACCCGTTTTATCCAATAATTGACGTTTGATTTCCTCACTAATAACAGCTTGAAAACGGGTGACCATATCAGGATAAGGATGTGGCCCTATGGCTGACCCAATGATATAGTGGGTTGTCTCCGCATTATTGATCCAATCTCTTATGGCTTCGTTGGTGGCATCTTTAAGTGTTTTGCTACCACTCTCTGCAGGAATCACCGTTGCACCAAGCATCTGCATCCTAGCCACATTTGGGGCTTGTCTTACGATATCTACTGCTCCCATATAAACGATACATTCCAATTTCATTAAGGCACAAACGGTAGCAGTTGCTACACCATGCTGACCAGCGCCAGTTTCTGCTATAATACGTTTTTTCCCCAATCTTTTTGCCAATAATATTTGACCTATAGTATTGTTAATCTTGTGAGCGCCTGTATGATTTAGATCTTCGCGCTTAAGATAAATATTAGCCCCGTACTTTTGTGAGAGTGTATGGGCCAAATATAATGGGGATGGCCTACCTACATAATCTTGCAATAATGTGTTATATTCAGCCTGAAAACTTGGTTCTGCTATGATATCTAAATATTTTTCTCTCAATGCTTCCACATTAGCATACAGCATTTCAGGTATATATGCCCCACCAAACTCACCATAATGTCCTGATTCAGAAACGTGATATGTATTATTTTCGATCATTAAAATTTAATTAAGCATGAAAAAAGGACAAATTGTGTATATAAAAAGACCTGATAGTTCAAAGTTGTACATATTTCACTTAAAAAATAACTGCAACATCTTTATCTTGGCGCAAAATTAGCAATATTTATGACATCGATTCATGACAAAGTACAAGAAAGCACCCAATACATTAAATCTTTGATCAAAACTGGGGCGGATCATGCCATAGTATTAGGTACTGGTTTAGGTGCATTTGCCAAATCAATCACTGATCAAGTTTCCATTCCATATCAAGAAATACCATATTTTCCTACATCAACGGTTCAAAGTCATAGTGGCCAACTTATTTTTGGTTACAAATCTGGTATTCCTATCATAGCTATGTCGGGCAGATTTCATTATTATGAAGGCTATTCCGCATCCGAACTAACTTTTCCTATAAAAGTGTTGCAAGCTTTGGGCATTCAGCATATTATCTTGACCAATGCAGCAGGTGGTATCAATCCACATTACAAAGAAGGGGACATCGTTATAGTAGAAGACCATATCAATATGATGCCCGACCATCCGCTGAGAGGAGAAAATGATGAGCGATTTGGCCCTAGATTTCCCGATATGATGAATGCTTATGATGTTGAATATATAGAGTTATTTCAGAAATATGCTCAAGATTTAAGCATACCGTTACGATCTGGTATTTACCTCGGATTGCAAGGCCCGAGTTTAGAAACACCCGCCGAATACAAAATGGCCCATATATTAGGGGCTGATTTAGTAGGTATGTCCACGATACCTGAAGTGATTGTGGCGCGACATTGTGGTATGAAAGTATCTGTCTTTTCTTTAGTTTCCAATGTTTGTTTCCCAAAATCTGTATTGACTAAAACGACCGTTGATGAAGTAATCGCTGTAGTCAATCGATCAGCAGGACAACTTACTAGATTATTGGACCGCTTTTTTGAAAAAATTTAATCTCCTTAATTCAAAACCACCTTAGAGATGAATAATTATTATGATGAGATCATTAAACCTGAAAAAATAAAGCAACAATTGGAAAAAGCTGAATACGAAAAATGTATCATTAGAGATTTTGATATCAATGCAGCCATACTTTCAGGTTATGTATTTATCGATTGTGTTTTTGATGGATGCAATCTGAGTCTTTGTAAGTTGCACCAAACAGCTTTGCGCAATGTAATCTTTAAAAATTGTAAACTGTTAGGTATGAAGTGGGATGAATGCCAGTCATTTATGTTTTCTGTTCATTTTGAAAATAGCAACCTCGACATGAGTAATTTTTATGGTCTCAGGCTTAAGAAGAGTAAATTCATAAGTTGTAGTCTAAAAGAAGTCGATTTTACAGAAGCAGATATGATGGATGCCATCCTTGATGATTGTGATTGCTCTGGTGCAGTATTTGATCAAACTAATCTCACCAATGCAGATTTGTCAACTTCTCAACAATACATTATAAATCCAACCCAAAACAATGTAAAAAATTCTAAATTTTCTTGGCCTGCAGCAAGTGGTTTGCTGGTTAATTTTGGAGTTAAGATAACTTAACCAACACAGCCCTGTGACTTTCTTAACAATGAAGTGGTAGAATCAGCAATAATTTTAGAAATGATTGAAATCTAATATAAACAAAATCTAAAAAGGTATTTAGGGTCTGCTGACTATGGTACAACCAATTGATAAATAATAAATTATGTCTATAATAAACAAATTAAATGCAAACCTTTTAATTGATTTTGTCCAAAAGTCGTGTACCTTGAGTTGGCTTTTGCCTTATGCAGGCGGCAGTTACTTTTTTGCATTGCCCAAAAAAGAAATCACTCAAAATGAAGGCACTGATTTAAACTTAAATCAGCTAGGTGTAATGTCGTTCATTCTCGACCTTACAGGATCGCTCAGTCATGCAATTTTCTTTTGCCATAAGTATTTCATATTTAATCCTTTGACCTATTTGAATAAAATAAGTTTTCTCACCACTCTGTGGTTCGAAATGACCAAGGCTGATAAGGAAAAGAGGGAGATGAAGGGAGTTCGGCCTCGCCGAACTCCCTTCATCTCCTACCCAACTCTAATACTAGGTCATTTCGAAGGAGTTTTAGCGACTGAGAAACCCCTTTTTTAGTCTCAAATTTTTTAAAATACTAATTTGACAAAGTGGAATTAATCCTTTGTGCTTTCTATGGCAATAGACGCACTTTCCTGCCCACCCGTTTCACGGTTCACTTCGTCAAAGGCTTACGGCCTTTGGTGCTTTGCACTTCACCTGCCCACCCGTTTCACGGTTCACTCCGTCAAAGGCTTGCGGCCTTTGGTGCTTTGCACTACACTGCGTTCATTTTCTCTATTGCTTGTTTTTTGAACGATAATCTCCGTTAAACTATTAACCAAAAATAATAGCTGACTTTTTCAGCAGACCCTATTTAAGCCCATCAACCATTTTTTATACTATTTTGGGAGACTAGCTCCGTACAACCCACCTCCCTCTTTCTCAGTGAAGTTTTCTTAATTATCTATAGTGTAATTTTTTGTATCCTAAACCTATCAGACTTTGAGCAAACTACATATTTCAGGCACTGACAAAATATTAGATTTGGAAAAAATGAAGCCCTTGATTGGTTTGCAAAAGGAAACAATTACGTACACTAGCTCGACATCGCAAGCAAATCATTGAGGATTCATCTCGGTTGCGTCAACAAAATGCAAAAAAGTTTGATATTAATGAACATCCAACTCCCAACAATAATATCCGATATTATGGGAGTAAGTGGAAAGGCAATAGTTAATGCCATACTTTCGGGCGAAAGAGACGCAAAAGTACTTGCTAGTCTGGTTAAAACAAAATTGCAAGCCAGCCCTGAGGAGATCAGAAAATCCTTGGTTGGTTTTTGGAAAGAAAGCCATTTGTTTGAACTTCGTCAAAATTATGATGCCTACGAGTTTCACAGAAAGCAATTGGAACAATGTGATGAGAAGTTAAATGAACAACTGCAGAAGTTAGTTGAAAAAACAATCAGGCGGATTTATATTTTGATCCTAAAAGTGGGAAAAATAAAGTCAGATATCAAAATTCCCCAAAGTTCAAAATTGAAGATTATGCATATCAAATGAGTGATGGTGTAAAACTTCTGGAAATAGAAGGAGTAAGCTATGACTTATTACTGACGTTGGTCACAGAAGTGGGACTTGAAGACATTACAACAAAGTTTCCCAGTAAGAAACACTTAGTTTCGTGGATGGCATTATGTCCAAACGAAAAGTATCAGGTGGTAAAGTATTATCTTCCAAGGTTGGGAAGGGGAATAAAAACTTAAGGGGTGCATTCATTTCGGCATCAGTGGGTGCAGCTAAGGTTAAAGGTAGTTATCTGCAATCGTTTTACTACCGCATCAAATCAAGTGCCGATGGTAAAGTTGCAAAAATGGCAACGGCAAAAAAAATAGCAGAGATCGTGTACACAATGCTAAAAAATAAAACAACTTACGATGCCAAGATGAATTTGCAAAGCGAAGAAAATCAGAAGCAACAAAGCATTAAAAGAATAAATAAGTTAATGCAAAAACATGGAATTGAAGCTAAGGATATTGTCTAGACCTTAGCAACCAACATATTAAACTCGGATCCAACTATACTTTAATGGTATGGTTTTATTTTCTATTGATATATTTGTACGTAATTTCAATAATTCGTTTTAGATGAGAATTAATAGATTTATAGCAAAAAATATCAATTACAATTGCCATCTCTACGTTTGATCGCATTATCACCCATTTACATCTCTAAAAGCATCATTCTTTTATCACACTTACATTTTTTATGATGATTTGACCACTTCCATCATTCAATAATAATGGCTGAGCATTTGGCATATTAGCATTGGATATAGTGCAATTGTCAAGTATCAACAAACCTTGATTGTATATCAAAAAGGATGACGTGTGGTTACCTAAAATATTTGTGTTTATCAACTCCAATTCATAATATGGCGGAATATCAAGTATAACATCATTGGTTTGGTTTTTTATGACAATATTTTGATTTGGCTCCATAATAACAATTACATTTTTATCAACTGGTGGTAAAATGCTAGTTAATTGGATAGTATCATTGTCTAGGCTATGATCAAATCTTATGGTATCGTTGCAAAAAGTAGAAATGATGGCATCTATAAAAGAACCTAGACCGAAGTCATTGATTGAATTGACTATATAAGTACTGGCAGACAATGGATGGCCTACAGCATTTGCGCCACACTCCTATGCAAAGTACAAAAGTGTCTTGGTGACATGATATGTTATGTAGTATCACTTTTGATAGTAATGATGGACCTGCCAAATTAGTGCTTTTGCTATGAATGTAGGTAGGAATATTGGGAGATATCAGAGTCCTAACATTTGTTAAATCTGTGATTGTCCCTCCACACTCTTTTATTAAAGCCATTGGCATTTGTAGAAATATCATACTCACCTGAAAGATTATCCAAATAAACTTCCAAAAGCCTGTTGGAGAAACATTAGTAATGTCTATACCTTGTTCATTTAGCAAAGGAAGACAACGGCTGCCATAATCAAAGCCATTAAAACTTGCTGTTATGCTCCCAATTAATGCATTGTTTTTCAACTTAAATCCAATATTTCGGATATTTGCTCCATGCTTTAATGGCATGAAACCCTTATTTTCCAAATTAGTATTGTTGTGAAAATACCTTCTGAAAGGTCCTTGCACTCCGCCACCAGTCCATGATTCAAAAGAACCAGTGAATTCAGTCGCAGAATAATGAAAAGCACTGCTATTAGTCTGGCATAATTGGCCGGAATTAGACAATCCTGTTCCCAAAGACAATACAGATGTATCTGTAGTTATTATCGTTCCACTTTTTATCATCAATTTTTCCCTTACCTCTATAGGAGAGCTGAGAAAAACATTTGCACTAGACTGAACCAGTAAGCCGTAAACGGAATTTTCAGCAGATGACGAAGGATATGGCGAAGAGGTAGTTGCTCTATAAAATCCTGAACCCGTTACATATTGATTTACAGTGTTAATTGCAAAACTATTCCAACTAAAATTCTTTGCAAAAATGATATTGCCATCAGTAAAAAAACCTTCATTACTAAGATTTCCGCTGAGACCAACTCTACCGATAATTTCGGCACCTTGTCCTATGTTCAAATTTTGACAAGGTAAAAGTGTCGATCTTACATTGACCTCCCTTTTTTCATTCAACAATCCTCCAAAGATATTTACATCTTTTACTGTTAAAGTGGAAAAATCTGACCCAGTACCGAGATCTATCATATCTACATCAAAACCATTTTCAATACTATTGTCATCACCACCACCAAAAGTTATAGTCCAGTTGACATTGCGATTAATATTGTACCATGAATCATACACAAACTCATAAGCTGAAGTGTTGTAAGAAGGGTCTAAAATATTAATAAAACCCGATCCATAAATAGTTGGTGTCCCTAAAAACAAGCTACTGTATCCAGAACCAGCTTCTGTGCCATCATTGCCGTCGATATTGACAGTGCCTTCAATAGCTAGCTGTCCAAAATGATTACTTCCATTAGATGAATATTCTCCAACTCTTAAGCCACCATTAACATTTAGCGTACCATACACACTGAGCAAGCCCCATTGTGCATTTAGAAATTTATTGCTGTGACCAGTTTGGGTACCCTCTGAAGATTGCCCCATGGTCAACACACCTCCTGCTGATATGCTAAGCCCTTTTAAATAACTTAAGTTAATATTACCACATTGCCTACCATCATCTACCGTTACTGTGTGATTCATAGTGATAGGCAAAATATCAGGGCCATTAGGGGGAACACCACAAATCCATGTATTTGGATCAGACCAAAATCCATCAGCTTTTGTGAAAATTCGATTTTGCGTTTCGATAGTATTTGGTGTATTAACGGCTTCAAAAAGGTATGTGTGTAACAGTCGAGATGGTAATGGATTCTACTTCTGCATTCACTTGATTGCCAATAGTCGCATCGCATGCCATATCATAAACCAAAAAGAAATAGCGATGATATTCACCAGATTGGCCTACAATGTTGAGTGCTCCGTTAAAAACAAGTTGGCCATTTGGATTTGCAACCGCTGTGGCAAAAAGGATAGCATCTACCTCGCCAGCATCTTTGATTGACTTGTATTCTGGCATCGATCCTTGGGGGCTTGAAACATTTACAGCACCTGCATAATAGAGTTTGGTAGAAAGTAGATCAGATGTACTTGTTGTACCTGATGTATTGACCACAATTTGGGTAACTATAGATGGTGATGTCGTTCCTGTCATATTCAGTTTGATTCTTTTCATAGGAAATTCATATCTACCTGCATTAGCAGCTGCTGTGGTGGAGTAGGTTTCTACTTGGGTGCTCCAAACATTCATATTATTCCCAGGAGTTAGGACGCAGATATTAAAATCACCCGAAGGACTATCTTGCTGATTATTGGCCACAGATATAAGATAAGTTACACCTACGGTTAAGGAATTAAGCAATGCCACATTGGGCATATAATCGATAGTGTCACCAAAGTTTATACAATCGAATGATGAATGAATACAATTAATATCACAATTGAGAGATCCTGTACTTTTTCTATAAACAAAAAGGGACGGGTAAAATCCCGATGTTGTTGGATTTACTTTGATTAGATGTTTAGAAGCGGTTGCTGTAAACTGAAACCAAACGTCCTTTTTGTTATTATTAGAACTTAAGCAGGCTGATATGTTGCTAGCAGTAGCACCAATGGTAGAGCCCGTAGTTGGACTACCACATGTAGTATCTGCTTGAGGAATTATAGTAATTGGGTTTGCACAAAAATCATTAGTGAGTGACTTGATACATAAATTAAAATCACTTGGCTTTTCGTCATCTTCGATAGCTTTGACTCTGATTTTATATTCATTACCAATCACAAGATTTGTAAGCGTTAACCCCGACAAACCTATAAAACCTATTGAAGTAGAACAATTAGAATACACCACTCCAGAAACATTGGTGCTACCATTGGCAGTAAATAAGGAGAAAGCCATAGAAGAAGAACTAGCATTAAATGAATACCAAACATCATGTCCCATGGGCGGTGAAGCATCAGAAGGTGTAGCTCCTTTACATGTTCCACTTATTAAAAGATCACAATCACAATTAGGATTGATCAAAGAATTTGGAATAGCAACAGCGGATATACATTCATCATTTTCTAAAGCCTCTGTAATGCAAACGTCATAATTTCCTTCAGTAGGAAATCCATTTGTTACTTCAAATTTATAATGTTGACCAATAGTGAAATTTTTATAATATGTTCTTTGTGTTCCACTAAAATAGTCGTATCCAATTAAACTAATCAAATCACAATTGTTGTCAAAAATTTGATTTGTATTACTTATCGCTGACATCGGACTTAAAGGAGTAACATACACAATCTGTGTGTTGGCAGTGGCTTCAAACTGATATTTCGCATAAGAATTTCCTTGACCTACTGAACTACCAGCATATACTGTAGTACAATCTGTACCAGTATTTGTTGATAATGTAATGGCTTCGTTGCATAAGATGTTGATTGGCGGTTCCGATATACATAAATCAAAACTTCCATTGCCATTGTTTTCAGCTGTGCTGTATATCCTTACATAATATACCTGACCAATGATAAAATCAGAAGAAATGAATTTTGTTCCTTGAATACAACCAAACTGACTTCCTCCACAATTGTTATTAAAAACTTCAATCACTGGTAAAGTAATATTTAAATTTGAAAGCTGTAATGATTGAAGTGTATCTGTAGCTGTAAACCAATACCATACATCATCATCCGCACTTCCTCCTGCACAGCCACCTGTGCCAGTCGCACCTTGAGTATTGCCTATAATACTCCCGCTACAGTTTGCCCCATTTGTTGTGATAATCTCGGTCGCATTCGAACAAAAATCATTCGCTGGCGGCGTATAAACACAAATACTAAAATTAATAGGAGTATTGACCATATCAGCATCATATACTCTTACATATATAGTATCACCCCATCCAACCCTGTCAAATACAAAAGTTCATCTTCACCATCATCATTAGTATCCGAGCATTTTAAATGTGTTAGTGTATTACAAGAAGTACCAGAAAAGGAAGAAATACCTATGTTTCCAGATGAGTTGACTTTGGCTTTAATTATGGCTGTAGTATCTGTAACTTCAAACTTAAACCATAGGTCATAGTATGGGCCTGTAGAACAAGTATCTAGTGGAGATAATGTTTCCGTTGCACCACCCAATTGATTATTATAACTACTATTATCACAATACTCTGGATGGACATTGAGTATCTCGGCTGCGATACAACTATCATGTGGTTGAGGGATCGGTTGCCGTAGGGTAAGAGATGTCGAATTGAAATCCGAATTATCAGTTTTATAAACCCGAATAAAATAAGTATCACCAATAACAAAATCTGTCCGCTCTAATGAACTTGATCCATCATAACAATCGACGCTAAAACAAGATATCTCACTTCCTCCACATGGATCATTTCTTAATTCAGCAATTGTTTCACAAGTATTTCTGTTAGCACTTGGTCTGGATTGATTAAAACTATGTAATTCCAACGAATACCAGTTTGTAGTTGCGACAAATCTATACCAAATATCGTGGGGGCTAACTGTACTACAAGCACCTGCGGAAATATTTTCATCCAATGCATAAGCAGTGATTATATCATATGTAACTCCTTCGCCAGAAATAGGTATGATTTCTGTAGCATTTATACAACTATCATTTGCAGGAGGACCAACTACGCATATAAAAAAATCCATTGCTGTTGATGTAATACCCGCTTCGAAAACTCTACAAAATACGGTGTCACCAACTGTTAAGTTTTCCAAAAATACTGCTTCTCCATATCCAGACATACTTTCATTGACCCAAGTCAAAGAATCCAAATTTGAACATGAACCGGTATAAAAAACTATGGCAACGTCACTATTATTCGGATAGACAGTAACCCAATGGACAGGATTGGTGACTACAAATTTAAACCAGACATCATCATCACCAACAGCATTGCAGGCATCAGACATCCCAGAATCTGTTGCATTAAGTGTAGTACTTGAAAAATAATCACAATAATTTTCCGCAGAAGTCAACAATACAGCACCTGCACAATTGTCATTGGCTGGTGGCTGACCGAATACAAACAAAACAAAATATTGATGTAATATAATTATTAGGGCTAATTTACTGAATTTCATAATAATACATTTTAAAACTTAAATTAAACTAAACTTGAAAACAATGACTTCTTTACTGCAGAGCGACGTCTTTTAGCTACAGGTAAATTTTTATCGCTGTACAATTTGATTTCATAATTTACCTTTGAATAGGAACTTATCCATTTTCTATTGACCAAGTATTTGCTATGTATCCTTATAAATGTGTATGATGTAAGAAAGGATTCTAACATTTTGAGCGTTTTGGCCAATAATATTTTACTGCCATCATCAAAATAAATCCATGTGTAATTACTGGTACTTTCACAATACATAATTTGATCTTTTTTGCTGGCTATTTTTTTTATGTACATGGTTGTTCAGATTTTCATTTTGATTAATAAAATAAGCATTTATTCTTTGACTATAATTTGACCTTCATTAATGATATTTGCACCAATATTGCTAATCAATGTACCTTCCAACTGAATTATCGCATTTGGCTGAACATGTATTGTGGCGTTATTTTGCAAAATTAATTGACTAGAATTGAGCGAATTACCAAGACTCAATACATTATTGCTCAACACATTCAATGTGCCATTCATTAGCTCAATATTTGCTGTAAGCGTTACAGGTGTCACATTCAAATTCACTATATTAATGATTAGGATAGAGTCTGTTGTAACACTTGGACTACCACATAGCCATACACTTGGGTCGTCCCAATTGCCATCGGCATAAGACTTAATAAATGTAGAATTTGGGAACACCAAGGCATGCATATCGTCGCAATCATCGGTACCTGTACCAAGCAATTCTTCTAAATTGTAACCGTCAAGTGGTCGATTATATTTAAATATAGCACTCCCTCCATAATGGTCCCCATCTTGATCAATGTACCAATTTTGCGATATATTAGCTTCATTAAAACCTACAGCAAATTGACAGGAGCTCGTAATAACTTGATTTCTCTTAAACTGAAGATATGTATTAGTTGGATTATAAGATAAAGTAGGATAATATTGACCATCTAAAGTCCAAATTGAAGATAGATTATTCCTCTTTATTAAGGTGGACTGCAAGAAATCATTGAGCCCAATAAAATCCGGGTCGGTTATTGATATATCGTAACTTAAGGATATGTTTGTTTGGATATCTACAATCCCTTTACCGTAATAATTTATATCTTGATTCATTAAGTTAGGTTCAATTATTACATCAGATAATTCCAAAAAAACAGGTGATGAGATATAATTTATAGTGATATATCCAATATTCTGATTTGGGTAAATATCAAGTTGAACGGCTCGTTTTAATGTGTCGCCAACAGGAAATTTCAAAGTTGTCAAAAACGTTGTACTACCTTTAAATCTTCTCAATGGTCCAATAATAAATGAAGATATGGCTGGGCTGTAAATATTTCCATAAGTTGAATTTAAATATTCAGGATTTCCAGGA
Source organism: Saprospiraceae bacterium (assembly GCA_016714785.1). Taxonomy (GTDB): domain Bacteria; phylum Bacteroidota; class Bacteroidia; order Chitinophagales; family Saprospiraceae; genus OLB9. The sequence continues at coordinate 12,781 of JADKCC010000033.1, read as the reverse complement.
ATATAATTTCCATGTCCAACTGACAATATGTTAGTCTCATTAGAAACAATACTTCCATTATAGATATTTAACCTGTTTACGGTGAGTGGTGTCATAAGTGCTAGATTACCTGTGCTTTTATTAATACTCACGCTAAGACTTTCAATTATGTTTCCACTTTGGTTTGTTGGGTCTTGATGGGTTGGTTCCAACTTCATAAGACCAGTACCTGTAAAAAAACCAATATTACTTTTTTCCAAATGTTGGTCATCTTCGAAAGTATTAATAAGTATATCTGCTGCAAAAGTAAGAGTATTAGGACAAGATAATACTCCATTATTATTGACATATCCCGCTACTACCAAATTTGCCTTATCATATTCAGTATAACCCATTACTAATTCTGCATTCATATTTATATTGATATTATTGACTCTAGTTGCATATCTTGATTCGTCATGTTTTATGGAAACATGCCTTTTATCTGAGTACCGGCCACCATTTATAAATACATCACCTAAGGATAAAGCATGATTTTGGTATCCCAAATTTAGATAAAATCCATTTAAATTCCCTGTATTCGTATCATCTCCAGTTCCTAAAATCAAATCATTAATCGCTATAGTTTTATAATCTCCTTCATAGAATATAGAAGAATAATATGAGAAAAAAGGTGGATCTAAAATTTTAATAATTCCACCAGAGAGATTTAAGTGATTATTTTGAATAGAATCAAACATAAGAGTATGAGCCATTGCACTTGTAGATGCGTTTCCGTCATTTGGGTCTAACACTAATTCACCACCTAACATATTGAATGTGGCAGATGACTTCATGTGCATGGCTCCATTTATATTTAGACTATTACTCAACACATTTAGCTTGCCTTCAAGTAAAAATGTTTTATTTGAAACCAGAAAAAGGTCCTTGTGAAGAAGCCCCTAAGGTCAAATCAAAATTTTCAACTTTTAACTCGCCACCTTGTAAAATTGTGAGATTACCACAAATTGCATTGTCACCTAATTCGATCTCATGTCCCAAATAAGCATTTTGAGTATCTGTAGTTGGTATGATTCCACAAGACCAAGTGGTGGGCTGGTTCCAATTTCCATCATTCTTTGAGTAATAATTGTCATTCTTTGAAACAATAGGATTAGATACTGGAGTTTGCCCTAGAGTTATATAATCAGTATTTCCAATTACAACATTAGTAATGCGCCCATTGATATTTTGCAGCATTGATGCAGTACAAGAAATGTCAAAAACCAGCCAGAAATAATTGTCACCATTTTCCAAATTAACATTACCAACAAACTCATGGTTTCCATTCCCTACAGTGAGTGGAATGCCAAAAACGATACTATCATTAAAGTATTTAGTTTTTGTATAATAACATTTTACCGATGAAATAGTATTGTTTAGAATGTTCTGTCCACTTATATTAAATTTAATTTTACTAACATTTGGAGGGCAAGCATTTGCTTTATTAATTTTACATACAGCCATTCTTTCATTTACCGCACCTTGATGAATATTTATAGAGCCATTACCGTCAGACTGAATGGGTACATATTTTTTACCAATCGCCACTTTCCCAATTGGATTATTTACATTTGGTACAATTGTTAAGTTATTGATTATTAAATGTACAAGTAGTAAATCTAGACTATCACCCACATTTGCGTTACATTTTAAATCATAAGTCACCCAAAACGTTACATCAGTAAGATCTTCAGATAGTTGAGGACAATCAAGATTAGTATTAATGTCAAAAATACCATTCGGCAAAACACTATTTGTACTACCTACAAAATTTAATGTGTCGAAAGTATTATAAGATAATGTAAAGTATAGTTTTATTGAATTTATATTTGTTGAAAAATTTGATGAAAGTGGGACTCTTCCTCTTAATTGTGTAAAATTAAACAACTCACAACCAGTCAATCTTATTTTCATGATTTCAACATTCACTGCCCCAGCATTTGCCATCGTAGTTGGTGGCTGTATTGTATTCAAAATAGGATTGGGAGAATATAAACAACGCATATTTAAATCAACAATAGGTTCGTATATATCAAAATAACAAGAATCGTCCCCGAGAATAGTTACTATAAATGAATCAGAGTTTAAATTTGTAACATTCAATGGTGAATATCCAAAAGCAATAACAACACCAGTGTTGAAATCTCGAACTGTAATATAATTGTCATTTGATAAATATCCACTTACAAATCGGTAGATAGCACCATTAACTATATTTGTGATTTTTACGGATTCACCCAATCTACAAGTTACTACTTGACCATCCAAGTTTAGACAATTATTTTCTGAAAATAATGGATTAGGATTGGTGTAATAATAATGTGGACATTGAGCGTTTAAATAATAAATTAAATTGGATGAAAATAAAAGTATAAATAAGAAAGTACGAAGTATTTGATGTATTGTCATGTTATGAATTTTTGAATTTCTGTTTGTCTATTTGCTTAAAAGATGGTGTCAAATAATGAATCAAGTTGAACCTTTTCTAATGAATTATGAGGTACAAATAATGGTATATTGCTTCGATCAAATTTTAATACCCCGGTACCTTTGTTATTTCCCAAATTCTCTTTTTGAAGTTTTTGAATATTTCTACATATTTTAAGAAAAGAAAGAAATTCATCCTTTGACATTTTTTTTGATGTTAAAGAATCAATAACCATTAATCCGGAATTTGGTAAAAGGCCAAATTTGTCTTTAATGGGCTCTCTTGTTGCATTAAGATTCTTATTAATAATGTATTTATAAACACCACCATCAGTATAGACACACTGGCTTTGATAATATCTGTACTCTCCTATGACATTTCTTGAATTCCCTTTTAAATCATCTTTTGATTGTACAAATTCTTGCTCAAATTTTCCACTTAGAACTTTAAGTTTAACAAGACCAAAATCACAATCTTTTGGTCTGTCTACAAATTCGTTAGAAGAATACACAATGAGAGTATCTAACAACTGCATTCCTTCAATCTCAATGGGGCCCAATGTGACATTGTAATTAGCAGTATAGCCATCTTTTAGGAAAATAATCAATTTACTCTTTCTTTTAAATTCTCCTGTTGACTTCAGATGAATTTTGACCATATTGCATCCAAGGTTTACCGAGAAATTTTTAAGTTCATCTAAGTTTAATATTTTGATCTCAACATTAGGAATATCTGTAGGAAATTTTTCTTTTCTAATAGAACATGAAAAGAAAAAGATAGACAAACCCAAAATAGCAACAATACGCTTTAATTTTAAGTTAAATATATTTTGTACTAAACTCATTTATTTTACTTTACAAAAATAAGCATATCTACCCTAGATTGTTTGTTTCTAAAGCTCAAATCCACTTGATACGCTGCACCATTTAACTTTGCTAAATCCACCATCTTATACCAAACAGACCCAGTAGACATCAGCTTATCGTCTGGATTATTCCAGTCTCGGTCAATAAGTTCACCAATGACTATAATTTTATCATTAGGCTTTATTGTCATCTCTTTTATCAATTTGTACCATATATGACTCTCATTTTTCTTAAGTGTGATATGTGAATTCCGAGATATATTCAGTATTTCGCCACTGCCGTCACCAATTTTAATCAACTCCTCCTTTTGAAGTATTCAATTGCATTTTCTACTGTTCGGTAAGTTCTCAAATTTAATGCCCAAACTCGTCCATAAAGCTCTTCATTCTTTCCATAATCATCAGAGTATATGCACTTCATGCTATGGATTTGGATGATTGTTTTTTGTGGTTGGAAGTTTATTATATCTATGAAAAATAAATTTAGAATGATGTAGGATAGTGTTATGATTTTATGAAGCTGCATTTTTTGTCTAATTTTAGTAATTTATTAAACAAGAGTCCACTCTGCATGTAAATAAAATTTTGAAAGATTCGTGTTTAATTTAAAGATACATCACTCTGCACATTTCAGAGTGGACTCAAAGATTATTTAGTAGGACATGGAAAAAATGTACACTCAGTTGTTTTCCTCTTTTTTGTGCAAGACCAACATGAATCACCAGGATTAACTATTGGACCTTTAGGATTTTTTTTGGGACTCTTTACCTTTAGGGCAATCACTTTATTATCTTTATCCAATCCAATGTATGAAGTTTTTTTACCTTCACTTCTCCTGTAGATTGTTAAACCATTTTCAGAATGTACTTTATCAATACCCTTTACTTTCTCAAGAAGTACTTCCTTTCCAGCATTAATACCACAAAGGCAACCACAACATAATTCTCGTGAAGAACTTGTTCCACATTCATAACAGATAAAAGAACATTTCTTGCCACATAAAGACTTGTCCATATTGTCCTTATTAGCTTTTTGGCGTTTACAACTTTAACAGGAACGGATTGTCCTGTAGAATTAGTAGCTGAATATGAAGTAGTACCAGACTGATTTATTACTTCAATAATGGTAATGCCATTTGGCAGCTTCATTTTATTTTGTGAAAAACCTAAAATAGAAAAACTTAAAAAGTAAAAAAATAAAACTAACTTTTTCATGATAAAAATTTAAATGAATGATTAAAAAAAGAATGATTGTCTAATAAAGTTACTCTAGCGGATACTCCATGATATTTATAATATCTGCTTTACCGTCTCCATTAAAATCCCCGGAAAAATATAAATTTTCATTGTCCCTTATACCTTTAATTGTGCTTATAATTGTTTTGGTTTCTAACAAATTTTTCACCCATTAGGAGAATTCCCATGCTAATGCATCTCCAAAACCATTAGGATTAATACATATCAATTCTGATAAACCATCACCGTTTGTATCATTGCCTTTCCATATTTGGGCCTCACTAAAACCAGCTCCACTAATTTTATATGATGATGTGGGACTATCTTTAAATCCATTTTCACCACCAAATATATGCATAATATTTAGAGTCCCATCCCCCTCAGATACTAATACAAAATCTGATTTGCCATCCGCGTTAAAATCTGAAACTATAATTTCATAAGGATTATTTTTTACGTTAAAATTAATCATAGAAATATCCTTTTTATCAACCTGAAATCCATTATCTGTGTTTAAATGTGCCCAAACTCTAGATTTACCACTTACGTGTTCATAAAAATTAATTAGATCTACTTTTCCATCACCATTTACATCTTTGGCCATCCAATTTTGTGAACTCCAATATTTGTCTAAAACTTGTGGATTCTAATTTTTTTGAAATAAGTTCCTGTTGACAATAATGTAGTAACCAAAGCCTTATTTGATGAGCTTTTATAAATATTAATTATATCATCTTTACCATCTCCATTTATATCACCACTCATCCATTTTCCATCATTAAAATTATTGCAACCGTCCCTTGTTTTGAATTAAATCCTAAACCTTCAACTTTTGAAATATGAAGTACAAAATTAGTCTCATTCCTTGTTTACCTGACAATACTAATAAGTCATCTTTACTATCACCATTAAAATCCCTACTATCCATTTTTGTTCAGAAGAAAATTGACCTAAAATGCCTTCACTGGTTCTATTTAGTATATTATTCTAAGCTATAAAGGCCAAAAGAAGCCATATTTGTAGAAGATATAAGTAACATTTATGGAACCACCACGTTTTGACATTCTTTTCAGTTTCTATTACCAAATACCTCTTGAATAGACCCATCTGGTCTTTCTTTACTTGGTCAAAAAGTTATAGAATGGGGTTCTGAAGTTGGCTTTTATCCTTAATATTCAATAATGTTTTTCCATTTATTGTTAATAAATAAACATCATCTTTTTCTTTTGTTGCAAGGATGTCAGAATGCTTAAAAGATTCACTATTGATGTGATAATAATTAATAATTTCGTTTTCAACACAATCAGAAGGAATTAGAAAAGCTTTATAAAAACTCATTTTTTGATTTAAACCTGAAGCTTCAACTTGGGTCCCATTCCTATCTTTTATATCAAAATAACCAGTTCCATCAACCATTGCAGTAAGTAATGTTTTATTGTTATCTTTATACCAAAGTTGGTTGATTGGATGAATTTCATTATTTTCCCTAATTATCATATTTCCACCCAAATTAAAATCATATATGTCAAATATATCTCCAACCCATGCCCCAAACAAACAAACATTTTCATTCCTTTTAATAGAGATTAATCTTGGATTTAACGGTCGAATTGAGTTACTATTTTCTTGAATCAAATAAGCTTCTCCTTCAATACTTTCTTTTTGTTTTTGAATTCTTTTATTTTGCTTGAAATTTTTGAAAAATTCATTTGGCGAAATTGTAATATTGTAATCTTTATCTTTTGTTATGACTGTGTGTACATAATCTTGGCTACAAATTTTAGAATTCTCCTCTACAATACCACAAACGGTTTCTTTATTTTTTGTAACAGGATACCAACAATCTATTGCACTTAGTTTTGCCCCATCATTAGAACACCAAAACAAACAGTTTTAAATGTTCTTTCAATACCATTTGAAATACCTTCTAAAATCTCTGGTAACCCACCCTACTGCTTTTAACAGGTAATAGCATCTTTATAAAATCAACTTTGTGAAAGTTCCTTACCTAAGTAATCTATATTTTTACTTGCTATTTTATCGGTGTTAATGATTTTTTTATATTTATATATCTCTTCGTTTTTACCATAATGATCATAATAAAATGGTTTAGTAGTTTCTCCACCCAATATCGCAACGCCCATTTGATATTTAATAATATCGTCAAATTTTTGAATATCTTCGGAGCTTGCATTTGGTAAAGTTGTCAAATTAGTAACATTCTCGGCTATTTGGCCAAATTTCTTTCTCAAATGTAAACCTTGACACGAATGACTTAAATACACCACAGGCGGTGTCAATAACTTTACCATTTTTAGTTGTTTCAAATAGGCCAACTGGGTATTCTGTGATCAAAATTTTATTATAATTTAGCTTCTTTAATTTGGAATTTAGTGATTTTATATTTTGGTCCAATAAGGCCAAATCTTTTAAATTCATTTTCAAGTCTTTTTCTTTCTGTAGCATTTTCTAATTTTTGCTGTAGTCATTGTCCGACCAATCAGTTAATAAATATTTCTTAGACCATCAGCAAAATTAACGTCATTGCCTCCAATACTTAAAATCAATACGTCAATTTTACTGTTTTCAATATTGTTGTATGCTTCATCCACTTGACCAAGTTTTATAAATCATCTTCTGCCTTTATCATGATTATAGTTTACAAGCCCATCACTTATTTTAGCACCAGAGTGAGCAAATGAAACAAATCGAATTAAATTATATGTGTTTCCTATCCTTTCCACTATACATCTTTGATGCCAAATTTGCTTCATTGTTTAAAGATCTTGAGCATTTGATTCTTGCCATTGATCTTTATTGTTTGGGAGGTTTTTTACCGTAAGAATCAATTATCAAAGGTAGTTGTGTGATCGCATTTGACATCAATTAATTGATTTGCTAAATTTTTCTTTGGATTTCTCGCCAGAAATGTATGAATCTCCCATTGCAACAATAAGATAATCATGAATGGTTATCACTGTATTTAATGATTTAGATACACCATTTTTATATTTTACTACCCCAATAATTTTAATTTTTCCCTTGGGTACTTTGCACTGGAATTGCTTGTATTTGAAAATTTGTAATTAACTGCTTCAAATTTATAAGATGTACTTTTAATTCCTTCTTTATCTTCAAGATAAGCCAATCTTTGTTCTAAAGATTGCACAGGTTTGTTTAATTTAACCCATGAAGCAATTTTCTCTTTTAAATCTTGGATCGCTTTGGTGTCTTTGGCTCGAACAGAAATTAAGTACCCCGTTGGATTTATGTATTGTTGATTGAATCTTTTTACTTCTTTAAAATAAATTGGGTATGCATCTGATTTATGACTAACAATTATGTCAAAATTAGAATTTTGAGATTGTCCATTTATATTCATAAACAATATAATAAAAATACTTTACCAACTTTATTAAATTATTAATTTTACACAATAAATGTAGTATTCTTTATAATTCAAACAATTTGTTTTGTACTTAATTTGTATCATATGATTCATGATATAATAATTTTATAAATTAATACGACAAAGGTAAACCCATAAATCATGCCCCACAATAGTTCTTTAGTACTATAACTTTAGTTATATCATAAGTATTTAAAACAAAATGTGGCTATTTTATTTTCGATTAAAATACTTGATAATCGCTTCACTTCTATTTTGGACATGTAGTTTTAGGTAAATATTTTGCAAGTGGTTTTACGGTACTTAGCGTCATAATTGAGTTTGTTCGCAATCTCTTTGCTTAGGTATCCTTCCAGCAAGTAGTTTTAGGTCTGCTTTCCCGGGGAGTTGTAAGTTGATTCAGGTGGCCGCTTTCCTTTTACTCTGAAAGAGGTGATGATTTTATGGCTATACCACGACTCATAGGTACCCCACCATCTAAGACATCTCGGATGGACGCCAAAATATTTTCTGGTGATTCGCTCTTGAGTATGTATCCCATAGCGCCATATTTTAAGGCATCAAAAACATATTTATCATCTTCATATATCGTAAATATCAAAATTCTGCTTGCAGGCCAGACGTCCAATAAGAGTTTCATTGTTTCAATACCATCTATACTGGAAGTCCGATATCCACTAATATGATATTGGCGGGATTTAAAGTTGGGATTTGTTCTATAATTTCTTCACCTGAACTAAAACTCAATACTTGTTCAAACCACCGACTATGCGACAATAGTCCAACAATACCATTTCTGATGATATCCTGATCTTCTATGATATAGATGGATTTTTGATGGTTTGTCATAATAAGTGATAAAGCTCAAAGATAGGCTAATATTTAAATAATTTAAATAGTTCTTTAGTACTAGCTTTCTTATCACACGTCACCCTTTAAACCAAAGGAACTTATAAAAACATTTGCTCCACCATCATTATAAAAAGATACTTTTCCACCACAACTCTTGACTCGTTTTTGTATGCTTTTGATCCCATTTCTTCCATTGGATTAGATGATTCTTTTCGCAAACCCTAAACCATTATCTTTAATGAGGAGGTTCAGATTGGCCTTTGTCCAAGATAAATCTATATCAATCATAGTTGGATTTCCATGTTTGACTGCATTGTTTAAAACTTCTTCATGCACATTAAAACATTTCTTCTTAAAACCATTAATTTTTATAACACTTTTTTTCTACGGTAATATTAAATTGACCTTGTAGTTGGTGATTACTTCTAAAATTCTTTTAAAAATTGCTTTTAAATCCGCAGTAAACCTCCATTATATCATCTTTGGTCTCATCCATAGACCATATAATATCACATTTGCGCAACCATCTTAGAATTCAGTCCGATGACTCTTTTAATTCCTTATCCATTTCGGGAGTTGTTTGGAAAGTCATATTGTAAAGTAAATAATTGGAAGAAGTGAGTCTGAGTCCAAGTTCGTCATGCAAGTCTTTACTGATTGATTGTTTGATTTCTGCCAATTGAATTTTAAGTTTATAATGTCTCCGAAAAATGTAAATCCAAAAATTAATCCCAAAATAATCGTAGAAGATACCATCATAATCGTATAAGCCATATATTTAGTATAATTTTTACTCTTTTCGTAATTAATCAGGCGTTTTAGTAGTGTATTCTCCCAAATGATTCTTGAATTCAAAGTACTTACTAAATATCTTGTTATCCCGGAGCCATTAAAAACATCATTTGTCATTACATTATCATAAGCCATAGTTAGATCATCAACTTTACCCATGTTTTTATTGATATCAATGCCATCATCCAAAAATTTTAAAACATATTTGCGATTAATATCGGGCTGATTTTTTATTAGGTCATATCCTAATTTAAGATTTATTTTTACTGCCTGTTCATTTGATTTTACTAATTCACACTTGGCTATACCACTATAGCAAACAAGAGCAATATCATAATTTTTTGATTCTAAGGCATATATTTTACTTTCATCATAGTATTTTATGGCGGTATCATATTGTTTCTTAATATAACAGACATCTCCTAATCCTGCATTTGCGACTGCCATAGCCCTAAATTGATTTAGAGCTTTTGCCTTCCGTAAAGATAAATTAAAGTTATCCCAAGCATCAGTATATCTTTCTAATTTGAAATAAACTTCTTGCAAATTGCCATATAAATGATGTGACTCGCAGAAATTATGATATATTTATTAGGTTTTTACTTTTCTGAATGTGTTTGATTCCTTCAAAGTAGTTTAATACTGATTCATCCAAACTATCTATATTGTAATGAAATAACCCTAAAAATTATAGGCATCAGCCAATAATACACTATCATTGATAGCCTGCGCTAATGATAAAGCCTTTTTACTTTCTACGAGTCCAAGTTTATGCAGGTTATTATAATAATATATCTCGGATTGCCTCTTAATAGAAGAAAATATTTTAATTTGGATACATTATTTAAAGGGATGATTTCACTTATTTTACCTAAATATATTTGAGCGCTATCATACCGTGATTCATCAAGGTGTAGATCCACCATGTCAAAAAGTGAATAAATTTTATTGGTATCTAAAGTTGAACTTAGATCATTATATTGATAAATGTTATAGCTCTGAAACTCGTCAATATCGGAGCATCTGTAGAAAATGAAAATAATCGGCAGTAGAAATAAATGTAAATATTTTGTATTTTTCATCTGTATTTATCATGTAAAATATTTATAATAATAAGGAAATAGACATCTCGAATGGGAAATAATCCATTTTGTTATATTTAACACAAACCTTGATAATTTATCATCGACAACTACTTCAAAATTAAAGTATTCATGATATCTTAATTCCCAATTAAAATTCAAAGATAAGCTCTTGTATAATAATACAAAATAGTTCTTTAGTACTATATCAAAACTGACATCATCATTAATTACAGAATTATACCAGAAAACATATATTCCATCTTTGTTCTAAAACCGTCTAAACTTATATCTTCAATGCATTATTCAATTGCTTGATTTGACTTAAGATGGATTATGTAAAAATTAGAATTCCATTTCTTTGTACTTTGCACAAAAATCAGGCTAGGAATTTACTAACTGTTTGAGGTTGAAAACTTTTACTAGAAAGGGAATTTTCGATACCATTCAACCCTTTATCAACAGATCAACAACAACCTCTTCTGACCATTCTTTTCTTTGGTGCACCATGGCAGGCACTTTGCTTTCAGGGGTGGTTCATCGCCAATCTGCCTATATGGCCTAAACCCAATTTTATAGGTTGTGCATCAGGATTTGCTTGATAATGTAGATCAAAGAAATTTTCAATCAAAAAAGATTCGAAATCTTCATCTGCACCATCATATATTTTTTTGAGTTCATCACGTATTTCGGGAATAAGTATTTTTTGTATGCCTTGAGCATTGGGCAAGATTTCACTACACGCGCCGAAGTAGGTACATAAGATCGTATCGGCTGCAATGGGCGCACGATCTACATGGTAAGAATAGACATCCGTAGGAAAAAACGGATAACTATCATCTCTTTCATAGTAATTGGATATTCGGTGATGGAGATGCACCGTGCGCTTCCAAGGCCTTCCAATCATGTAAAAGGATGTCACGCTACACCTGTCCTTGTTCTTGCTCAAGACCAATTCAAGAAGGTCACCGGATGAATTTCCTGACCATGTTGTCGTCAATTTCATCGAATTAACTATCTCCCCAAAATCCCCATTAGCTCACGAGTCCAACAAATCGCATTAGTATCGCCTCGAAAAGGTGTTTCTACCAAGTCTTGAAAATTGTGGACATATTGGATTTGGTGATTGGGATGGGCGGTATATGGCATGGTGGAATACTCTATTATTTTATAAAAACAAATAAGCGGTTGGCATTTTATTAGTAGCAACAATGAATTGCCAGCAAATCTGTACGCCTTGGAAGACAAAGGTACTGCTAAATGTTAGATTTACAACTACTATATTGGAGCTTAAAAGCTATGATGTGGAAGATGGTTTGTAGTAATATTTAATGAATGAAATCCAAACCAACTTTTCCAAGCATCTATTTTCTGTTTAACCTAGTAATATTTCTTTCACTGGCTTTTGTAAGAGGTATTTTGTTTTATCTTTAGGCTTGGGCTTAGTTTCATGCTTGTAATATGGTTTGGTATTTCTTTTTGTTTGTCAAGTGGTGAACTGGGATTCTCTCTTTAAAAACTTACCATTGGTCAATACTACTTCAAACCGTGTCTGATTAGTTCGACATATAAGTTTTCATTAAGAGCCAGTGCTTGCATAGCCACAGAAGTGGTACCATTTTTTGAGCTACAATCCAAAGGCAATAGCTGACTAAATCATCAGCATATACACCAAACTTCTCTGACATCACTTAATTCTGTCCAACAGCCAAAATGGCTTCGACTACTGATATCAATCCTGGCACAATTGTGATTGATTACTTCCATTTTAACATTTTCTTTCTCCATCTTCTTAATTTTTAGTGATTAAAGAATTTAAAAAGGCTCAAAGAGAATGTATATTTGTACTGAATATTATTCTGAACGGGATAGCGAAAGTTTCCACCACTGAAATTATCAACTAAGCCTTGAACCTCACATTCAAGGCTTTTTTACATTCCAACTCAGAATGACGCACGAGCTATAAATGCACCAATGCTTAAACTGGTCTCACAGTGAGCCAAAACAAAGATATATCAAATTGCTATACATAGCCTCGTTAGCACTAGAAATTATTTTCGATTGGGGAAAATGGAGATTGGACAGTTAGCGGTTAGT
>JADKCC010000032.1 GCA_016714785.1 Saprospiraceae bacterium | reverse complement strand
TGTGCTAGGTCATATACCTCGATTCCTGGTGGATCATGATCATCTTCCTCTCCTCCTTCGTCGATACTTGTCGTATCATCATCTGCATCATCTCCTGGCTCTACATCCCGCCCATCTGGTCCGTCACTGCCTGGGTACTATCTACATCTTCTCTTGGTGTGCCTGTCTCATCTTCCATACTCGTGATTTCGGAATAATTGATCCAGTCTTTCTCTCCACCTGTGGTCTGGTATGACTGTAAGTCTTAAAGGTACACAAATAGTATCGCACACTGCAATCGGTCCTGATACATTGGCTGTAAGATTAGTACCTGATACGGTCCATACTCCTGCAGCATTGTTTGCTGCAACATATTGGAATCCTGCCGGTAAATAATCTATCAAGCGTACATCTGTCATTACTTGATTCCTTGATTGACTACACATACATCAAAAGTCAGCACTTGGCCATATCTATATGGGCCTGCCGTCTTCAATTTTTGTATAATGCCATATCAAATACTCTAATCACTGTTGGGTCATGATCATCTTCATCTGTTGCTGCTACATTGCTCTTGAATGCCACTCTTCAACTCCTAATTTATCAACTCCAACTCCTGTAACTACATTGTCACTCGCTGTATTGACTGCTCCACCTGCATCATTGTTTCTGATTGCATCTGGTCGGCTATCTATATCTACTGTTGCCAATGGATCTGTACTATTGTCATCACTTATCTCTGCATATACCAACCAGCCATCTTCTGCTTTAGTAGGTACTGCCGTAAGATTTAATGTATATTGTAACGTCTGTCCTTGTTGATTAATGCTGTTGAAACATACGTTACTGTTCCATTTCCATTATTCACCCATCCTGGATTGTTTGTAGTACTGAATGTGTAACCCGCAGGTACATACACTGTTACATTAAATCCATCACTTGGTATATTACCTTGATTGGTTACTGTGATCGTTTGTCTAACATTATCACCATAATCTTCCAAGATATCTGTATCATTGACCATAAATAATGCTAAGTCGAATACTTTCGGTCCTGCTGGGTCGTGATCATCTTCTTCACCACCTTCGTCAGTACTTGTGGTATTATCATCTGATGGGCCTCCTGGATATACTTCTCTCTCATCCGGTCCATCACTGCCTGGTGTACTATCGACATCATCTCTCGGTGTACCAGTATTATCCTCCATGTTGGTGATCTCACTGTAATTGATCCAGTGATTTCTTCCTCCTGTGGTTTGGTTGAAGTTTAGGAATAGACTAACACATACTGTATCACATAAGCCTACTGGCCCTGCTATGGTTCTGACTAGATTACTTCCTGATACGGTCCATCCTGCATTACCAGCGGCAGCAAAAGTATAACCTGTAGGTAAATAATCTGTTATCTGTACATTTTGCATCACTGCATTTCCTTGGTTAACTACACAAACTTTAAATTCGTGTACATCTCCGTATTGGTATGGTGCTGATGTAACTAATTGCTTGTATAGTGCCATGTCAAACACTCTGATAGTAGTCGGGTCATGATCATCTTCATCCGTAGCAGCTGTTGTGCTTCCAAATGTTCCAGTCATGTTGCCGTTTCTATCTCTACCTATTCCTGTAAGTACATCATCTGATGTGGTTCCCACAGCTCCTCCTGTATCATTAGTTCTGTTGGTGTCTGGTCGGCTATCGATATCTTGGGTTACCCTGGATATACACTATTGTCTCTGCTGATTTCAGCATAGACCAACCAGCCATTTACATCTGTCTTCGTAGGTACTGCTGTAAGGTTCAATGTATAATTGACTGTCTCAACTGGTGTTAAAACTTCTGAAACATAAGTCACTGTACCATTTCCATTGTTTACCCATCCTGGATTATTAGTGGTGCTGAATGTGTATCCTGATGGTACATACACTGTTACATCAAATCCATTAGAGGTTATACTTCCTTGATTGGTTACGGTGATCGTATGTACTACATTGTCACCATAATTGGCAAGGATATCTGTATCATCAACTATCATCAATGCTAGGTCAAAGATTTCAATGCCCGCTGGGTCATGGTCATCTTCTTCTCCACCTTTGTCCATGCTCGTGATATTGTCATCTGCTGGGAACCCTGGCTCTACTGCATTTTCTGCTGCGCCATTACTACCCGGATTACTGTCTATATCCCAAGTGTTTCTTGGTGCTAAGTCATCGTTGTAGGTATCCGTTATCTCAGCGTAATTCATCCAGTGTTTTTCGCCACCAGTCGTTTGCTGTATTCTCAAGCTGATACTTATCATTTGACTTGTTGCTGGCGCTAATGGTCCTGCAAGTATATAGGTCGCATTGGCTCCCGCTGCTGTCCATCCTGGATTATCTCCCACACTGAATGTATATCCTGCTGGGATGTAATCTGTGATTTGTGTATTACGCATTGGCTCATTACCTTGGTTAAATACCTCAATGTTGAACTGAAGTAAGTCGCCGTAAGCATAAGGACCTGCTGTTACTAAGGTCTTCCTTAATGCAAGGTCTATGATCTCGATACGCTCTGGATCATGGTCATCCTCATCGGTAGAAGCTGCTCCGTCTCCAGGTGTGCCTGTACCATTACCATCTACAAAGTTGTCCGCCGGGCTATATGGTTGGCCGCCTGCATCGTTATCAATAATGGCATCTGGAGTACTATCTACATCAAGTTCAGAAACTTCATTTCCATCTAAGTCTTCAAAAGAATAGACTTCTGAATAATTATCCCATCCAAATGCAAATTCAGTTGTAGGGCGAATTCTTAAAAAGATAGAAACACGTCTTGATTGACCAGGCTGTAACGTTTGATTTACATTAGTGATTGCGAAATGACTAAATTGATCATAATTCCACCTAGGGAAATTCTGAGGTCCTACATAAGAAAATCCTGAAGGTAAATAATCAACCACATTAATATTTCTTACTGGAAGATTACCTTGGTTCAATACATCAATATCAAACTTGACAATCTGGCCGTAGCTAAATGGTCCAGTAGCTGTCGTAGTCTTCCTAAGGGCTACGTCATAGAAACTTGGTCCAGCTGGGTCGTGATCATCCTCATCTTGTCCTACTCCCGGTCCACCTCCATTGATATTGTTATCATCAGGGCTGCCTGGTGTTACTGTATTTTCTGTTGGTGTGTTACTATTTGGATTACTATCTGCATCTACAGGCGGTGTATTAGCTGGATTTTGATCATTATCAGCAGATCCAATCTCTGAATAATTAATCCAATCTCTTACTCCTCCTGCTGTCATACTGTATGTTAACGATATTTGTACTGTTGTACTTGCTCCTGGAGCCAATGGTCCAGCTATTGTACGCGTGGCAGTACTTCCAGCTAAGGTCCATCCAGCATTTAATGCTCCATTGAAAGTATAGCCTACTGGGATGTAGTCATTTACAACGATATTGTACGCATCTACATTCCCTTGATTAAATACTTCGATGTTGAATACGTGCTGTTGTCCATATGTATATGGGGCACTGGTCACCAATGTCTTGCGTAAGGCAAGATCAAACACTGGTATAAACTCAGGATCGTGATCATCCTCATCTGTAGCAGCTACTCCATTGCCTGGTGTCCCTGTACCATTTCCTCCTATAAAGTCATCTGCTGGACTTTCTGGCTGGCCTCCAGCATCGTTGGTATTGTTATTGTCCGGATCACTATCTATATCCTGATTACCTATGTTTACTCCATTTTCGTCCTCAAATGCTCTTACCTCTGCATAGTTGGTCCATGCATTTGGTTGTGCACATGCTTGAACTCTCAGATCTATTCTGATTGTCTTTGATTGCGCTGGGGATAAAGATCCCGCACAAATCGTTGTTGCTTGCATACCACTCAATGACCATGGTTGGCTACCACTTACATAAGTAAAACCACAAGGTATGTAGTCAACAACGTCAACATCATATAATGTTATATTTCCTTGATTCGTTAATTCTACATTGAAACTCACTACATCACCATACCTATATGGGCCAGGTGTTACCGTGGTTTTCCTCAATGCTATATCCACTATTCTTGGTCGCGCTCCATCATGATCATCCTCATCTGTAAGTGGGATTGTTGCCACCAGGTCCGCCTGTGCCATTTCCTAAAACAGCATCATCTGCTGGTGTACCAATGGCACCACCACCGTCATTATTTGGATTTCCATCTGGTGTACTATCTGCGTCTATCACTGGATTACCGTTTCCATCGGTAGATGTTGTAATCTCAGCAAAGTTATCCCACGCTGTAGCACCTGTTGACATCTCAAGATTTAATACTATTGATATTGTTGTTGAAGCTCCCGCTGCTAATGGACCAGCTATGGTTCTTGTTACTGTTGGTGCTGACCCACTCCATGTTGGGTTTAAACCATCAACAAAACTAAAACCTACTGGAATATAATCACTTACTACAATATTTCTAGCAGTTGTATTACCTTGGTTAAGTACTTCTATATTAAAAGTCAGTGGCTGTCCATAAGTATGTGGTCCAACTGTAGTCAAAGTCTTCCTTAATGCCAAGTCAAATACTTGAATTAACTCTGGATCATGGTCATCCTCGTCGGTTGCTGTACCATTATCTCCTGGCGCGCCTCCTGCTGATTTCCCGTTTCCATCTACATAATCATCGTTTGCACTATCTGGAGTACCACCGTCATCATTGCCATTGTTATTGTCTGGTGTACTGTCTATGTCTTGACTTCCTATATTCACTCCACTTTCATCCTCCATCGCTCTAACCTCTGCGTAGTTCGTCCACGCATTCGGTGTAGCACATGGGATCACTCGTAAATCGATTCGCATCGTCTTGCTTTGGCCCGGTGTCAATAATCCCGCACATACTGTCGTCGCTTGATTGCTTCCTACTGACCAAGCTTGGCTTCCGCTTACATACTCAAATCCACATGGGATATAATCCACGATCTCAATGTCATTTAATGTTACATTGCCTTGATTGATTACCTCAACATTGAAGCTTACTACATCTCCATATCTATATGGACCTGCTGTCACTGTCGTTTTCCTTAATGCAATGTCTATTATCCTTGGTGCTGCTGGGTCATGATCATCCTCATCCTCATCAGGATTGGCATTTGGGCCGCCTCCTATGATGTTGTTATCATCTGCATCTCCTGGTAATACTGGGTTATCATTTCCAGGATTTCCATCTGCCACGCTATCTGCATCATCATTTCTGTTATTACCTCTATCGTCTTGGGCTGAAGTGATCTCTGCATAATTATCCCATGCTGCGCCTCCTGATCCATTTTGTTGAAGTGTAAGCACTAATGGTATTGTCATACTTGCTCCTGGCGCTATGGGGCCTGCAACTGTTCTCGTCGCTACCGTTGGTCCGCCTGTCCAGCCATTATTGGCTACAAAGGTATAACCAGCTGGTATATAGTCACTTAACACTACATTCGTCGCAGTGACATTTCCTTGGTTATGTACCTCTATATTGAAACTTAAGGCTTGGCCCCAACTATATGGCGCATTAGTTGTCAATACCTTCCTTAACGCTAGGTCAAATACTTCTATTTTCACTGGATCGTGGTCGTCCTCATCACCATTTTCATTATGGATCGTATCATCTGTCCCACTCGTAACTCCAGCAAAATCCGGTACTCCACCCGTATCATTTCCATCATTGGCATCTGGCGTACTGTCTACATCTGTCGGTAATCCTATAGTTGTTGGGTCTGTATCATCTGCCAGAGATATCTCTGCATAGTTCGTCCATGCGGTATTTTGATCCGTATAACATTCTTCTTACTATGAGATCTATCATCATGGTTGTACTCTGACCTGGATTCAATACACCTCCATAGGTTCTTGTCACTTTATTACCTGACAAGGTCCAACCTACATTGGTCGCTGATGTTCCATCAAACTCCAACCCACACGGTAAATAATCTGTTACTTCAATACCTGTAGCTGCTATATTACCTTGATTGAATACCTCGACCTGATACATCACCGTCTGTCCATAACTGAAACTCGGTGTCGCTGTAACTTTCGTCTTCCTTAAGGCTAGGTCAAAGACTTTTGGCCCAGCTGGGTCATGGTCATCTTGACTTCCTACACCCGTATCTGAAGTACTTGCCGTATCATTGTCCCCTGGTCCATCTGGCATAATCGTATTTTCATTCGTACCATTACTACCAGGTGTACTATCCGCATCAAATGCCGGAGATCCCGCTCCGTCTTGTGCCGGAGGCTATTTCTGCATAATTAACCCATGATTTTCCCGTTGTCGGTGTCACGATACGTACAAACGTCAAGTCTAAACTTACCGTCGTACTCGCTCCCGGTGCCAATGGCCCTGCTATCGTTCGGGTGATTGTTGGCGCACTGCCTGTCCAACCGTTGTTTGTCGCAAAGGTATAACCAGCTGGTATATAGTCATTCAATAATATATTCGTTGCCGTTACATTCCCTTGATTATAAACTGTGATAGTGAAGTTGTGCGTCTGGCCATACGTATATGGCGCTGCTGTATTCAATACTTTTGTCAACGCTAAGTCAAAGACTGGCACTAACTCAGGATCGTGGTCATCCTCGTCGGTTGCTGTACCATTATCTCCTGGCGCGCCTCCTGCTGATTTCCCGTTTCCATCTACATAATCATCGTTTGCACTATCTGGAGTACCACCGTCATCATTGCCATTGTTATTGTCTGGCGTACTGTCTATGTCTTGACTTCCTATATTCACTCCACTTTCATCCTCCATCGCTCTAACCTCTGCGTAGTTCGTCCACGCATTCGGTGTAGCACATGGGATCACTCGTAAATCGATTCGCATCGTCTTGCTTTGGCCTGGTGTCAATAAACCCGCACATACTGTCGTCGCTTGATTGCTTCCTACTGACCAAGCTTGGCTTCCGCTTACATACTCAAATCCACATGGGATATAATCCACGATCTCTAATGTCATTTAATGTTACATTGCCTTGATTGATTACCTCAACATTGAAGCTTACTACATCTCCATATCTATATGGACCTGCTGTCACTGTCGTTTTCCTTAATGCAATGTCTATTATCCTTGGTGCTGCTGGGTCATGATCATCCTCATCCTCATCAGGATTGGCATTTGGGCCGCCTCCTATGATGTTGTTATCATCTGCATCTCCTGGAATACTGGGTTATCATTTCCAGGATTTCCATCTGCCACGCTATCTGCATCATCATTTCTGTTATTACCTCTATCGTCTTGGGCTGAAGTGATCTCTGCATAATTATCCCATGCTGCGCCTCCTGATCCATTTTGTTGAAGTGTAAGCACTAATGGTATTGTCATACTTGCTCCTGGCGCTATGGGGCCTGCAACTGTTCTCGTCGCTACCGTTGGTCCGCCTGTCCAGCCATTATTGGCTACAAAGGTATAACCTGCTGGTATATAATCACTTAATACTACATTCGTCGCTGTGACATTTCCTTGGTTATGTACCTCTATATTGAAACTTAAGGCTTGGCCCCAACTATATGGCGCATTAGTTGTCAATACCTTCCTTAACGCTAGGTCAAATACTTCTATTTTCACTGGATCGTGGTCGTCCTCATCACCATTTTCATTATGGATCGTATCATCTGTCCCACTCGTAACTCCAGCAAAATCCGGTACTCCACCCGTATCATTTCCATCATTGGCATCTGGCGTACTGTCTACATCTGTCGGTAATCCTATAGTTGTTGGGTCTGTATCATCTGCCAGAGATATCTCTGCATAGTTCGTCCATGCGGTATTTTGATCCGTATAACATTCTCTTACTATGAGATCTATCATCATGGTTGTACTCTGACCTGGATTCAATACACCTCCATAGGTTCTTGTCACTTTAGTACCTGACAAGGTCCAACCTACATTGGTCGCTGATGTTCCATCAAACTCCAACCCACACGGTAAATAATCTGTTACTTCAATACCTGTAGCTGCTATATTACCTTGATTGAATACCTCGATCTGATACATCACCGTCTGTCCATAACTGAAACTCGGTGTCGCTGTAACTTTCGTCTTCCTTAAGGCTAGGTCAAAGACTTTTGGCCCAGCTGGGTCATGGTCATCTTGACTTCCTACACCCGTATCTGAAGTACTTGCCGTATCATTGTCCCCTGGTCCATCTGGCATAATCGTATTTTCATTCGTACCATTACTACCAGGTGTACTATCCGCATCAAATGCCGGAGATCCCGCTCCGTCTTGTGCCGAGGCTATTTCTGTATAATTAACCCATGATTTTCCCGTTGTCGGTGTCACGATACGTACAAACGTCAAGTCTAAACTTACCGTCGTACTCGCTCCCGGTGCCAATGGCCCTGCTATCGTTCGGGTGATTGTTGGCGCACTGCCTGTCCAACCGTTGTTTGTCGCAAAGGTATAACCAGCTGGTATATAGTCATTCAATACTATATTCGTTGCCGTTACATTCCCTTGATTATAAACGGTGATTGTAAAGTTGTGCGTCTGACCATACATATATGGTCCTGCCGTATTTAAAACTTTTGTTAATGCCAAGTCAAAGACTGGTATTCGTTCTGGATCATGGTCATCCTCGTCGGTTGCTGTACCATTATCTCCTGGCGCGCCTCCTGCTGATTTCCCGTTTCCATCTACATAATCATCGTTTGCACTATCTGGAGTACCACCGTCATCATTGCCATTGTTATTGTCTGGTGTACTGTCTATGTCTTGACTTCCTATATTCACTCCACTTTCATCCTCCATCGCTCTAACCTCTGCGTAGTTCGTCCACGCATTCGGTGTAGCACATGGGATCACTCGTAAATCGATTCGCATCGTCTTGCTTTGGCCTGGTGTCAATAAACCCGCACATACTGTCGTCGCTTGATTGCTTCCTACTGACCAAGCTTGGCTTCCGCTTACATACTCAAATCCACATGGGATATAATCCACGATCTCTATATCATTTAATGTTACATTGCCTTGATTGATTACCTCAACATTGAAGCTTACTACATCTCCATATCTATATGGACCTGCTGTCACTGTCGTTTTCCTTAATGCAATGTCTATTATCCTTGGTGCTGCTGGGTCATGATCATCCTCATCCTCATCAGGATTGGCATTTGGGCCGCCTCCTATGATGTTGTTATCATCTGCATCTCCTGGTAATACTGGGTTATCATTTCCAGGATTTCCATCTGCCACGCTATCTGCATCATCATTTCTGTTATTACCTCTATCGTCTTGGGCTGAAGTGATCTCTGCATAATTATCCCATGCTGCGCCTCCTGATCCATTTTGTTGAAGTGTAAGCACTAATGGTATTGTCATACTTGCTCCTGGCGCTATGGGGCCTGCAACTGTTCTCGTCGCTACCGTTGGTCCGCCTGTCCAGCCATTATTGGCTACAAAGGTATAACCAGCTGGTATATAGTCACTTAACACTACATTCGTCGCAGTGACATTTCCTTGGTTATGTACCTCTATATTGAAACTTAAGGCTTGGCCCCAACTATATGGCGCATTAGTTGTCAATACCTTCCTTAACGCTAGGTCAAATACTTCTATTTTCACTGGATCGTGGTCGTCCTCATCACCATTTTCATTATGGATCGTATCATCTGTCCCACTCGTAACTCCAGCAAAATCCGGTACTCCACCCGTATCATTTCCATCATTGGCATCTGGCGTACTGTCTACATCTGTCGGTAATCCTATAGTTGTTGGGTCTGTATCATCTGCCAGAGATATCTCTGCATAGTTCGTCCATGCGGTATTTTGATCCGTATAACATTCTCTTACTATGAGATCTATCATCATGGTTGTACTCTGACCTGGATTCAATACACCTCCATAGGTTCTTGTCACTTTAGTACCTGACAAGGTCCAACCTACATTGGTCGCTGATGTTCCATCAAACTCCAAACCCACACGGTAAATAATCTGTTACTTCAATACCTGTAGCTGCTATATTACC
Source organism: Saprospiraceae bacterium (assembly GCA_016714785.1). Classification (GTDB taxonomy): domain Bacteria; phylum Bacteroidota; class Bacteroidia; order Chitinophagales; family Saprospiraceae; genus OLB9. Next base: position 56,223 of record JADKCC010000032.1, on the reverse strand, counting down.
TTGATTGAATACCTCGATCTGATACATCACCGTCTGTCCATAACTGAAACTCGGTGTCGCTGTAACTTTCGTCTTCCTTAAGGCTAGGTCAAAGACTTTTGGCCCAGCTGGGTCATGGTCATCTTGACTTCCCACACCCGTATCTGAAGTACTTGCCGTATCATTGTCCCCTGGTCGGCTATTTCTGTATAATTAACCCATGATTTTCCCGTTGTCGGTGTCACGATACGTACAAACGTCAAGTCTAAACTTACCGTCGTACTCGCTCCCGGTGCCAATGGCCCTGCTATCGTTCGAGTGATTGTTGGCGCACTGCCTGTCCAACCGTTGTTTGTCGCAAAGGTATAACCAGCTGGTATATAGTCATTCAATAATATATTCGTTGCCGTTACATTCCCTTGATTATAAACTGTGATAGTGAAGTTGTGCGTCTGGCCATACGTATATGGCGCTGCTGTATTCAATACTTTTGTCAACGCTAAGTCAAAGACTGGCACTAACTCAGGATCGTGGTCATCTTCATCGGTTGCGGCTACTCCATCGCCTGGTGTACCTGTTCCATTACCATTGATAAAATCATCTGCTGCTGATTCTGCTTGGCCTCCAGCATCATTACCATTCAAACCGTCGGCATCACTATCGATATCTGACATGCTTACGTCTGCTCCCCTGTATCTTCCATATAGCTTACCTCAGCATAGTTTAGCCATGCATTTGGACTCGCACATGGTTGTAACTTTAGGGTGATTGTAAGGTTTACACTCGCTCCCGGCGCTAATGGTCCATCTATTCTCGTCACTGCATTGGTACCTGAAGTCACCCATGCTTGACTGCCACTTACATAGCTAAATCCACAAGGTATATAATCTGTAACATCTATATTTTGTAAGGCTACGCTACCTTGATTCGTCACTGCTATATTGAACGTGATATCTTGTCCATAGGTATATGGGCCGGCTGTAACTGTTGTTTTTGCCAAGGCGATATCTATGATCTGTGGGCCCGCTGGGTCACTGTCATCCTCATCTTCATTTTGACTTGGTCCATTCCCATCTACATTGTTGTCATCTGCATCTCCTGGGTTTACCAGATTATCGTTGCCTACTATGGCATCTGGTGTACTATCTGCATCTGTGCCACCTGTTGCAGCGGATATCTCTGCTCTGTTTACCCAGTTTGGTGGTGTACCGGATGCCGGTGTGATTAATGTCAATTGCAACGGAACTACAACACTTGCTCCTGCCGCTAAGCTCGCTATGGTTCTTGTGATGGTTGGATACGCACCCGCCCATCCATTGTTGACGGTAAAGGTATAACCATTAGGGATATAATCTGTAACTACTACATTGGTGGCATTTACATTTCCTTGGTTATATACGGTAATATTGTATGTTAATATTTGACCATTGCTATGTGGTCCAGCGGTGACCAATTCTTTTTTCAATGCTAGGTCAAAGACAGGCACTAACTCAGGGTCATGATCATCTTCGTCCGTATTGGCTACGCCATCGCCTGGTGTACCCGTTCCATTACCATTGATGAAGTCATCTGCTGCTGATTCTGCCTGGCCGCCTGCATCATTGCCATTCAAACTGTCAGCATCACTATCGATATCTGACATGCTTACATCTGCTCCCGTTGTATTTTCCATATAGCTTACCTCAGCATAGTTTAGCCATGCATTTGGACTTGCACATGGCTGTAACTTAAGCGTAATCGTGATGTTTACACTTGCTCCTGGTGCTAATGGACCATCTATTCTTGTCACTGCATTGGTACCTGAAGTCACCCATGCTTGACTGCCACTTACATAGGTAAATCCACATGGTATATAATCTGTAACATCTATATTTTGTAAGGCTACGCTACCTTGATTCGTCACTGCTATATTGAACGTGATATCTTGTCCATAGGTGTATGGGCCGGCTGTAACTGTCGTTTTCGCCAAGGCTATATCTATGATCTGTGGGCCCGCTGGGTCACTGTCGTCCTCATCTTCATTTTGACTTGGTCCATTCCCATCTACATTGTTGTCATCTGCATCTCCTGGGTTTACCAGATTATCGTTACCTACGATGGCGTCCGGTGTACTATCTGCATCTGTGCCACCTGTTGCAGCGGATATCTCCGCTCTGTTTACCCAGTTTGGTGGTGTACCGGATGCCGGTGTTATTAATGTCAATTGCAACGGAACTACAACACTTGCTCCTGCTGCTAAGCTCGCTATGGTTCTTGTGATGGTTGGATATGCTCCCGTCCATCCATTGTTGACGGTAAACGTATAACCATTAGGGATATAATCTGTAACTACTACATTGGTAGCGTCAACATTTCCTTGGTTATATACGGTAATGTTGTATGTTAATACCTGACCATTGCTATGTGGTCCGGCAGTGACCAATTCTTTTTTCAATGCTAGGTCAAAGACTGGTACTAACTCAGGGTCATGATCATCTTCGTCGGTATTGGCTACGCCATCGCCTGGTGTCCCTGTTCCATTACCATTGATAAAATCATCTGCTGCTGATTCTGCTTGGCCTCCCGCATCATTACCATTCAAACCGTCGGCATCACTATCTATATCTGACATGCTTACGTCTGCTCCCCCTGTATCTTCCATATAGCTTACCTCAGCATAGTTTAGCCATGCATTTGGACTCGCACATGGTTGTAACTTTAGGGTGATTGTAAGGTTTACACTCGCTCCTGGCGCTAATGGTCCATCTATTCTCGTCACTGCATTGGTGCCTGATGTTACCCATGCTTGACTGCCACTTACATAGGCAAATCCACATGGTATATAATCTGTAACGTCTATATTTTGTAAGGCTACGCTGCCTTGGTTCGTCACTGCTATATTGAACGTGATATCTTGTCCATACGTATATGGGCCGGCTGTGACTGTGGTCTTCGCCAATGCTATATCTATGATTTGTGGTCCCGCTGGGTCACTATCATCCTCGTCTTCATTTTGGCTCGGTCCATTCCCATCTACATTGTTATCATCTGCATCTCCCGGATTTACCAGATTATCATTGCCTACTATGGCATCTGGTGTACTATCTGCATCCGTTCCGCCTGTTGCAGCGGATATCTCTGCTCTGTTTACCCAGTTTGGTGGTGTACCGGATGCCGGTGTGATTAATGTCAATTGTAATGGTATCACCGTGCTCGCTCCTGCCGCTAAGCTCGCTATGGTTCTTGTGATGGTTGGGTATGCTCCCGTCCATCCATTGTTGACGGTAAAGGTATAACCATTAGGGATATAATCTGTAATCACTACATTGGTAGCATCAACATTTCCTTGGTTATATACGGTAATGTTGTATGTTAATACCTGACCATTGCTATGTGGTCCAGCGGTGACCAATTCTTTTTTCAATGCGAGATCAAAGACTAGTACTAACTCTGGGTCATGATCATCTTCGTCGGTATTGGCTACGCCATCGCCTGGAGTACCTGTTCCATTACCATTGATGAAGTCATCTGCTGCTGATTCTGCCTGTCCGCCTGCATCATTGCCATTCAAACTGTCAGCATCACTATCGATGTCTGACATGCTTACGTCTGCTCCTGATGTATTTTCCATATAGCTTACTTCAGCATAGTTCAACCATGCATTTGGACTCGCACATGGTTGTAACTTAAGCGTAATCGTAAGGTTCACACTTGCACCTGGTGCCAATGGACCATCTATTCTCGTCACTGCATTGTTACCTGATGTCACCCATGCTTGACTGCCACTTACATAAGTAAATCCACAAGGTATATAATCTGTAACATCTATATTTTGTAAGGCTAAGCTACCTTGATTCGTCACTGCTATATTGAATGTGATATCTTGACCATAGGTATATGGGCCGGCTGTAACTGTTGTTTTAGCCAAGGCGATATCTATGATCTGTGGGCCCGCTGGGTCACTGTCGTCCTCATCTTCATTTTGGCTTGGTCCATTCCCATCTACATTGTTGTCATCTGCATCTCCTGGGTTTACCAGATTATCGTTGCCTACTATGGCGTCCGGTGTACTATCTGCATCCGTTCCACCTGTTGCAGCGGATATCTCTGCTCTGTTTACCCAGTTTGGTGGTGTACCGGATGCCGGTGTTATTAATGTCAATTGTAATGGCACTACCGTACTCGCTCCTGCCGCTAAGCTGGCAATGGTTCTTGTGATGGTTGGATAAGCACCAGTCCATCCATTGTTGATTGCAAAGGTATAACCATTAGGGATGTAATCTGTAATCACTACATTGGTAGCATTTACATTTCCTTGGTTATATACGGTAATGTTGTATGTTAATACCTGACCATTGCTATGTGGTCCAGCGGTGACCAATTCTTTTTTCAATGCTAGATCAAAGACTGGTACTAACTCTGGGTCATGATCATCTTCGTCGGTATTGGCTACGCCATCGCCTGGTGTACCCGTTCCATTACCATTGATAAAGTCATCTGCTGCTGATTCTGCCTGTCCGCCTGCATCATTGCCATTCAAACTGTCAGCATCACTATCGATGTCTGACATGCTTACGTCTGCTCCTGATGTATTTTCCATATAGCTTACTTCAGCATAGTTCAACCATGCATTTGGACTTGCACATGGTTGTAACTTAAGGGTAATTGTAAGGTTCACACTTGCACCTGGTGCCAATGGTCCATCTATTCTCGTCACTGCATTGGTGCCTGAAGTCACCCATGCTTGACTGCCACTTACATAAGTAAATCCACAAGGTATATAATCTGTAACATCTATATTTTGTAAGGCTACGCTACCTTGATTCGTCACTGCTATATTGAATGTGATATCTTGACCATAGGTATATGGGCCGGCTGTAACTGTTGTTTTAGCCAAGGCGATATCTATGATTTGTGGTCCCGCTGGGTCACTATCATCCTCGTCTTCATTTTGGCTCGGTCCATTCCCATCTACATTGTTATCATCTGCATCTCCCGGATTTACCAGATTATCATTGCCTACGATGGCATCAGGTGTACTGTCTGCATCCGTTCCGCCTACAGCTGCTGATATCTCCGCTCTATTGATCCAGTTTGGTGGTGTGCCGGATGCCGGTGTGATTAATGTCAATTGTAATGGCACTACCGTGCTCGCCCCTGCTGCTAAGCTAGCTATGGTTCTTGTGATGGTTGGATGTGCTCCCGTCCATCCATTGTTAGTTGCAAATGTATAACCATTAGGATATAATCTGTGATCACTACATTGGTTGCATTTACATTTCCTTGGTTATATATTGTAATGTTGTATGTTAATACCTGACCATTGCTATGTGGTCCGGCAGTGACCAATTCTTTTTTCAATGCGAAGTCAAAGACTGGTACTAACTCTGGGTCATGATCATCTTCGTCGGTATTGGCTACGCCATCGCCTGGAGTACCTGTACCATTACCATTGATGAAGTCATCTGCTGCTGATTCTGCTTGACCGCCTGCGTCATTACCATTCAAACCGTCAGCATCACTATCGATGTCTGACATGCTTACATCTGCTCCCGTTGTATTTTCCATGTAGCTTACTTCAGCATAGTTCAACCATGCATTTGGACTTGCACATGGTTGTAACTTAAGCGTAATCGTAAGGTTCACACTTGCACCTGGTGCGAATGGACCATCTATTCTCGTCACTTCATTTTTACCTGATGTCACCCGTGCTTGACTGCCACTTACATAAGTAAATCCACAAGGTATATAATCTGTAACATCTATATTTTGTAAGGCTACGCTACCTTGGTTCGTCACTGCTATATTGAATGTGATATCTTGACCATAGGTATATGGGCCGGCTGTAACTGTTTTCGCCAAGGCGATATCTATGATTTGTGGTCCCGCTGGGTCACTGTCGTCCTCATCTTCATTTTGGCTTGGTCCATTCCCATCTACATTGTTGTCATCTGCATCTCCTGGGTTTACCAGATTATCGTTGCCTACTATAGCATCTGGTGTACTATCTGCATCCGTTCCGCCTGTTGCAGCTGATATCTCCGCTCTGTTTACCCAGTTTGGTGGTGTACCGGATGCCGGTGTGATCAATGTCAATTGTAATGGAACAACAACACTTGCTCCTGCTGCTAAGCTCGCTATGGTTCTTGTGATGGTTGGATATGCTCCCGTCCATCCATTATTAGTTGCAAATGTATAACCATTAGGGATATAATCTGTAACTACTACATTCGTTGCATTTACATTTCCTTGGTTATATACGGTAATGTTGTATGTTAATACCTGACCATTGCTATGTGGTCCAGCGGTAACCAATTCTTTTTTCAATGCTAAGTCAAAGACAGATACTAATGCTGGGTCATGGTCGTCCTCATCTGTTGCAGCTACACCATTTCCTGGGGTACCTGTACCATTACCTCCTAAATGATTGTCTGCTGGTGTGTTTGGTGCACCACCAGCATCATTATTGGGACTTTGATCAGGTTCACTATCAATGTCAAACTGACCAATTGCATTACCCCCTACATCCGTAAACGAACTGATTTCCGCAACATTCAGCCATGCATTTGCTGCTGTGTTCGGTTGCAGTGTCAACACCAAATCTACCGTTGTACTTCCTCCCGGTGCTAATGGCCCCGGTATAGTTCTGGTGATCAAAGGTGATGAACCTGCCCATCCATTATTTGGACTAAATGCAAAGCCTGCAGGTACATAATCTGATACGATTATATTCGTGGCTGTCTCATTTCCCTGATTTGCTACGGTTATTCTGAATGTTATATTTTGACCGTAGGTATAAGGTCCAGGTGTTATGATCTCTTTGATCAAGGCTAAGTCCACGATGCGAACAGTTGCTGGATCATGATCATCCTCATCTGTAAGTGGATTGGTTCCTAGCGGTGTGCCTGTTCCATCTCCCGTCAATACGTTATCACTTGGGGTCCCTACCGAGCCTCCTGCATCATTTCCAGGATTACTATCCGGCGTGCTGTCTATATCATTTGTACGACCTCTAGAATCTGTTCCTCCAGTGATCTCTGATATATTAAGGACATTATTCGGTGTTACCGTATTATTGACTACCATATCTATAGGTATCGTCACACATGAACCCACGGGTAGTCCTCCTACCGGAAGACCATTGCCAGGTGTCAGTGTGCGCACTGCATTAGCTCCTGATGACGTCCAGCCATTGTTTGCTGTAAATGTAAATCCTGTAGGCACATAATCTATTAAACTCACACTCGTAGCAGGGTCTGTTCCCTGATTGCACACTTGAATATTAAATGTGATCGTTTGTCCTATACTTACTGGCAAATTGTCACTCTTCTGTTTTATCAGTGCCAAATCCAAATATCCACAATCTTGCGTCTGCACTGTGATCGGACAACACAAGCTGACTACACAGTCATCTCCATCTTGGGATTCATATCTAAATATTTCTATTCCATCAGCCATACCTGGAGTTGTAGGACTTACTACCAACTGTCCTGCGCCTACTTGTACATTCGCTTGATTATACCATAATACATTGGTCAATCCTCCTGTCGCCGTCAGTGTTACTGTCTGCGGACCAGGGTTTCCTGGTGTATCGCATATTAATTGGACTGGAGTCGAACATCCCGCGCTACAACTAGCTTGTGGACCTACTACTACGGTGCGTTGACATGACAAGTCCAACTTGTCCGTCAAAGTAACTGTGTAACTTTGCCCACTACCAGCTGTTCCATTGCCGAGCACTACTGCCAAATTACTCCCGTAAATGCCTTCTTGAGGTGTCACTGTAGTGCCGCCACTAATGTCAATCCAATAACCTTGTGCACTACCGCTAGTAGCAGTAACATTCAAATTAAATTGTATCGCATCATCAGTTGGTGAATCCGTACCCTGACTCTGACAGGAAACTCCCGTCACTGTCGGCGTACCGATACTACATTGTGAAGATATTCTAAGTGAAAAAGTAAGAATAAACACAAAAACAAAAAGGTGTTTCATTGTTTGGAGTTTTGAAATTTAAGCAAAAATAAAAGTTGCATCATCCTATAATCCATTTTAAACTTCTTTAATAATTTAAAAATTTCACTCAAAAAAAGTCTCTTCTTAAAGAATAAAAAGTCACACGACTAATTAATTTCTTAAAAGGCAATCTCTCTTTAAATGGATTGATAAAAAACTTCAAAAAGAATAATAAAACATATGGAATAATAAATAAATACAAAATTGGTGCAAATATAAAAATATTTTATATAAAAAAAAACAATATGTGTATTAATATTAAAATATTTATATTTATAAATATATTTATTTACAAATATTAAAAATTGTATATTTATATTTAGTAGTAATAAGCTTTTAAACTTCAAATCAAAACCTTAATTCTTTTTAGATGAGAATTAAATATATCAACATTTTCACCTAGTCAAACTCTCTAGTCTATTCTTTCGCAGTATAGCCTGAAAATGATCACCTGTGATAAACTCACCACCAAGACTTTGTAAATATGGATTGGGTTGTTGACAATCAATCACATAAAATCCTTCTTGTGCAAGCCTCCGCGCCAAGGTTATAAAACCAAATTTTGATGCATTGCTTTTAAGGCTAAACATAGACTCTCCAAAAAATACTTTTCCAATCATCACGCCGTACAATCCGCCTACCAACTCTTCTCCTTCCCATACTTCCACAGAAAGCGCAAAACCTAATTTGCTTAAGTATGTATATGATTGTACAATATTTTCATTGATCCAGGTTCCGTCCTGCCCATGTCGAGGCGTAAATTGACAATACCTTATGACATCTTCGAAGTGTTGATTGTAAGTGATTTGAAATTTATTCTGATTGAAGTAGGCATTCATACTTTTGGCCACTTTTACTTGGTCTGGGAATATGACAAATCTTGGCTTTGGACACCACCATATAATCGGTTCATTATCATTATACCAAGGAAATATCCCATATTGATAAGCTAAAAGCAATCGATCTATGGACAAATCACCAGCTATGGCCAGAATGCCCGAAGGCTTGACGGCATCAGGATGTGGGAAAGAAATTTGATTGTCTAAATAATAGTACATCTAAGATGATTGGCATAAAAAAAGGTGGAACCTAAAACAGGAAACCACCTTTATATTTTTAAAACTAGAAATATTGCTTAAGAATTATTATTGATTATAAAAATCATTTATAGTTTTAATCTCTAATTTACTTCAGATATAATTTTTTCTGCATCAATCTTCTACCATTGATTCAATCACTGCCGAGAGTCCACGTTCTACCAAAGCATCTTTCATGGGCTTAAGCAATGTCATACTACCTGTTTTTACAGTAGCTTTGCCTTTGAAATGCACCAAAATAGACAATTGTTCTGATTGCTCGTGCGTATGATCGCATACTTCCATCAAACACTGAATCACCCAATCAAACGTATTATAATCATCATTGTAAACGATCAACTGAGATGTGAGATTGGTGTTGATTTCGTCTTCAACAAGCACATCTTCTTGCTCGTCAAATTTTATTCCTGTATTCATGGCTTACAACAATTAATTTCTAGAAAATATAAAACTACACAAGTGTTTGTAAAGTTTCATTTATTGCCACAAAATTAGGAAGTTCTCCAGCATTTTCCAAAACTTCTGCATATCTTATTTTTCTATCTTTGTCCACAACAAATGCTGACCGCTTTGCCACTCCTTTCATTCCTAAGACAAACTCATCATATAGCGCCCCGTAAGCTGCTGAAGTTTCCTTGTTCCAGTCAGATAAAAGTGGAAAATTATAACCTTCTATTTCTTTAAATTTGGCCAATGTAAACAATGAATCCACAGATATTGCCAATACTTCAGCATTAAGATTTTCGTAATCTGACTTATTGTCTCTAATAGAGCACAACTCCGTAGTACATACACCTGTAAATGCCAATGGAAAAAAGAGAACTACTACGTTTTTTCCGCTATAATCACTCAAACTAACATCCGTTTTATCACTAGACTTTAATGTAAAAGGTGGGGCAGTGTCGCCAATTTTTAAACTCATAAATGTTGATTTTTTTTTGAATTTAGATACTTAACAAAGTAGTAAGTATAATGTTTAGAATGTATTTAGTTATAAAATAGCAAAAACTTACTTTTACTTACAATGCTTGAATGATGTCGTATTGAGTCAGTACAATCAGATCTCCCGATAAATCTTTGGCAATCACTGCGGGTACATTTTTAGAGATATATTTATTCAAATCTTTGACAGCGAGATCAACTGTGACAATAGGAAATGGGGCCGCCATGATTTCAGATACTTGCTTCTCGCTATTCTGCAAAGGATTGTTGAGTATAAACTCCAAAATGGTGCTCTCTGTGATTGAGCCTTTGATGACCTCTCCATCCATGACAGGAAGCTGTGAGATATCTAAATCTTTCATCATTTTAAGCACATTTTTCACACTCTCTTGAGATGAAACAGCTATAAATTTTTTATCTCTTTTACCCGTGATTAGATCACGTACTTTTAATTCCGTATCGAGAAATCCACGCTCTCTCATCCAGTCATCATTGTACAATTTGCCCATGTACCGACTGCCATGATCGTGAAAGAGGATGACTACTACATCTGTAGGCTTTAATTGGTCTTTCATCTGAAGTAATCCAGCTAGAGCGGATCCTGCGCTATAACCCAAGAGCATACCTTCTTCTTTAGCTAATCTTCTAGCAGCCAATGCCGCATCCTTGTCAGATACTTTCTCAAAATGGTCTATGAGACTAAAATCAACATTTTTGGGCAATATGTCTTCTCCGATTCCTTCAGTTATATATGGATAAATCTCTTTTCTGTCAAAAATACCAGTTTCATGATACTTTTTGAATACAGAACCATAAGTATCAATGCCCCACACTTTGATTTCTGGATTTTGCTCTTTCAGATATTTAGCCACACCAGATACCGTGCCACCTGTACCGACACCTACAACATAATGGGTGATTTTACCCTCCGTTTGACGCCAAATCTCAGGACCAGTGGACTCATAATGTGCTTGCCTATTAGATAAATTATCATATTGATTGAGCCAAGCGGAGTTGGGTATTTCTTTACTAAGCTTTTCGGCTACAGAATAATACGATCTTGGATCATCAGGCTCTACATTAGTAGGACAAACGATGACTTCTGCTCCTACCGCACGCAACATATCCATTTTTTCCTTCGATTGTTTGTCGCTGGTGGTGAATATACATTTGTACCCTTTGACTGCCGAAGCCAATGCGATTCCCATGCCTGTATTGCCTGAAGTACACTCAATGAAGGTGCCACCTGGTTTGATTCTGCCTGCCTTTTCTGCATCCTCTACCATTTTGAGCGCCATCCGGTCTTTGGTAGAATGTCCCGGATTGAAAGTTTCTATTTTCCCGAGTACAAGGCACGGAAGACCTTCAACTACTTTATTGAGTTTGACCATGGGCGTATTTCCGATGGTTTCCAAAATATTATTCCGATAATCCATATTTATATTTGGTTAGGTGGTAAAATATTTTGCAAAGATAAGTTTTTCCTAAAAACTATAATGTTTCCAAGATAAATTTACTTGCTTTATCTTGAACAAGTCTTCCATTCGTTCAACAATGGATGCACTTACAAAAAAAAATGAAAAACTGCAATAATCCATTTATTTGGTAGTTTCTTCAGCATCCTTCCCTTTGATACCGTCCATTGCTTCTACGGTCTTATCCCAAAATCCCTGAAAAACTGGTTTTAAAGATGTAAAGATTTCTTTTCCTTTCTCTGGCAGTGGTTCAAGAAGAGAATAGGTGATGGAAGCTGCCTTAACTTCAGGTTTTAATACTTTCAGACTATCTACCAACCAAATAGCAAGACTCAAAATATAAGCAAAAAATAAGCCCTGTACTGCACCACCTGCCAATTTATTGATAAAGTTGATATTGACCGCTTCTAGCATATCTTCAAGTTTTTTTCCTATGAATCTGATCAAAGCCATGACTGCAATAAATGTGATCACTACACCCAAAAGAAAAGATACAGCTGGAGAAGTTTTTATGATTTCTTGCAATATGCTGATGACAATAGGAGAGAGTTTAAGAGCAGCCAGAATACCTATCATCAATGATAAAGAATCGAATACAGTTTTGATCAATCCACGACTATAACCGAGATAAAATCCCAATGAAACGACGATGGCTACGATAATATCTAATAACATAAGTTCATTTTTAATGCAATAATAGTAAGAATAAGCTAAAGTATGACGAAATTAAGACAAAAAGTTACATATTATCGATGAGTAGTTGTTGGATGCTGAGCTGAATTGAACATTTGCTGATTTGTTGATTTAGAAATGGGGAATCCCAATCCGTTGTTCAAAATCTCCGTTGGTGTTAGAAATGCTTCATACACATCAAGTTTTATTCCACAAGTACTGGTTCAATGAATTTTTGCCAAATACCATATCCTTTTGCATTCATGTGCAAATTATCATCTGTAAAAATATCCTTTAATGGCATCCCATTTTTGTCTAACATAATTTCCCAAATAGATAAAAATTTGGCCTTCTTTTTTCTTTCCAAATACTTTTTTATACTTTTATTGGCATCTATCATTCTATCTTTCAAGGCCCATCTACTGATGCTTGGTTTCATAGATATATATATAATAGGAATTTCGGGGTACTTTGCTCTTATATTTTCATACAGGGTTTTAAATCTTTTTGCCACTTCTTTTGTATCCACGGTATCGCTTGCAGCAATGTCGTTTTCACCACAATAAATAACTATTTGTTTAGGATTATATGGTTCTATTATATCTCTTTGGTACCTGATTAAGTCTAATAATGTTGCACCTCCAAATCCTCTATTGATAATGGTATGCTTAGGAAAATAAGTCTGAACATCTACCCATTTTGTAAATGAAGAACTGCCAACAAGTAGAAAGGCGTGCTGTGCCGGCATTGCAATCGAATCTTGCCTTTTAAACTGTTGAATATCAGTATAAAATGGTTGTGCATCGCAAGTGAGGGAAGTCAATACTAATAATAAAAGACACATTATTGGTTTCATATTTATTTAATTGGTAGTGTTTAATTTTCCAAAGATGTTTTAAAAGGAACAGCTGACAATCCTTCATTATTAAACAGATTGGACTCCATAGGAGCATTGGCCCAAGCATATCTTATGTATTTAGTATTCAGATCTTACAAGTTTGATTTGTAAACTCTTACATAATCTACTATCATCTCACAAGGAAAAATAATAGGATCTATCTCTCCTCCCCAATTGCCACCAATAGCAAGATTTAATATTAAAAAATATGGTTTGTCAAAAGGCCAACCCTCATTGGAAGTATCACTGCCACGTTGTCCTTTGTAAGTCTCAAAAAACAACTGACCATCTATGAAAAACTTGATACCGTTTTCATCCCATTCTATACCATACGTGTGAAATTGGTCGAAAACATCGTTTAAAGTATTGAAAAAAGTCAGTTGGTTACCTTTTATATGATTGTATAATTCAGAATGCAGTGAAGTGTGGACGACATTGGGATCTTTTCCTACATGTTCCATGATATCGATCTCTCCACAAAGTGGCCAAGACTCTTCATTAGTTTTGATAGTTTCAGGAAGCATCCATATTGCTGGCCAGGTACCTTTACCACGAGGCAATTTAGCACTTACTTCTATCTTTCCATATTGAAGTTCTATTTTTTCGTGGGTAGTCAACTTAGCAGATGTATATGATAATTGCTCATGAGTTTTGTTCAATGCCACGATATATAATCTTCCATCTTTAATGTAAGAGTTCTCTATAGAATGTCCTAAATAATATTGTTTTTCATTGTTGCCCCAACCATGGCCACCTACATCATAACTCCATTTGGCATCATCGGGTAATCCATCTTTGTCAAATTCGTCATTCCACACAAGTTTCCATTTAGGCTTCGGTTCCGATTTTTTTATGATTGCATATAGTAATGAAGGTTCATTGGTCGTGATGTAGTCGAATTTATGTTTTAAGAAAAATTTCAAATCCTTTTTATTATTTACCGTCCAGACATTGAGTATCATTTTGAGATCCTTGGCTTCTTGGATCCATTTTGGGTTTTTATAAAATACTTTGTAGTGATAGTCCAGTCCAGAAACACCTATTTCTTTTAGTTCTTTTGGCGAAAGTTCACCATTTAGATATTGTGTAGAAACTTTAGGATTGACCCTAATCAACTCTTTAAGGATGTCAATATCAAAACTGATATAGTCCACTTTGGATGCGACCTTGAGCTTATCAACCAATTTGATTACCTCTCCAGCGATCCACTTACCTCTTTCTTTGCTGATTTCAGAAGGTTTTATTTCTATTACTAATCGCGTATGGTGATTCATTCGGGCACCTGTTAATAGATAATCTTCCAATGTTGGAATCATCTCGCCATTTTTTAGCCGATCAGATTTTAAGTCTTCATACTTTACTTTTTCGATATCTTTACCAAAATAAGTAGGATCATGATTTACCACTAGCATACTATCAGCGGTCATTCTCACGTCAAACTCACTACCAGCACAACCTAAACTGAGGGCTTTGGTCAATGAAGCGATGGAATTTTCAGGTAAATTGTTCTCTTTCCATGCACCTCTGTGAGCTACTACAGGGTCTTGAGCTTTGATGGAAGCTATTAATGATGCCATAAGGAAGAAACTTAAAAGTAAAATTTTGTAAATCGGCATAGATGATTAATATTATGAGATTACATTTTTATAGTAGCTATGGAATGCGGCAACATTTCCAAAGGTAATGCTTGCTTACCGATAATAATTTTTGAATCAAACTTTTCATCTGATTTGTTCATTACCACGATGACGGTGCTTCCATCTGCATTTTTGAATGCAGTGGTCAATAATTGAGCTCTATTGCTTGATGCAGCCACCCGTTTTGCCTTAGGCCGGATAAATTTTGAAAAATGTCCTATGTAATAATAAGAATTCATCAAGTGTATGGAATTATCATTGATTTTAGCATGGATAGGAGCAAAGCAATAATTTTTGACATGATTAGGGCCTCCGATTTCGTCCAAGAGTATATTCCAGTCTGTCCAAGCAACAGCGCCATTATTAAAATCATGAATCATATTTTCGCCATAATTTTCGCCCCATTTCCATTCTTCAAAAGTATCCCAACTGAATGGATAATTGCAAGCTTCTGTAAGCAAAAGGTTGGTATTAGGAAATGCTTCTTTAACTCTTTTTACATTATCATATTGTCTTCCTCCATTCCAAATTTCATACCAATGAAATCCCATACCCCAAATATATTTAGCTGCTTTTTTGTCATGTAGTAAGGTGTGAGCACGATGAAATAATAAGTCTCTATTGTGGTCCCAAGCAATGAGTTTTTTGTTTTGCATTTTGTTTTTATGCAGCGTGGGTCCAAGATAGTTTTTGATGAAATTCAATTCTTCATCTGCGGTAAAAATACATGATTCCCAAGTTTGTTTGGCCATCGGTTCATTTTGAACAGACAATCCCCAAACAGGGATGCCAGCCTTTTCGTACGACTGTATAAATTTAATAAAGTAATTGGCCCAAGTTTGATGATATTCAGGTAGTAGTTTACCTCCTTGAAGCATGTTATTATTGTCCTTCATGTATGCTGGTGGGCTCCAAGGCGATACAAACATTTTAAGTTTACCCTTAGATGCTACCATGCATTCTTTGATAAAAGGGACTTTATATTGAAGGTCGTGACTGATATTGAAGGTCTTCAATGATTTATCACCTTCATCAACATAAGTGTACATATCTGAGGAGAAGTCACAACTATTCATGTTTGCACGTCCAAAACTATAACCGATGCCTTCCATTTCATCAAAATATAAACGTAAAAATTCTTTTTGTTTGTCAGCAGAAAGCTTATAAAATGTCTCTGCAGCAGCATCTGTAAATGCACCTCCTATACCTAAAAATTTTTGAAATTTTGAAAGTGTATCAATTTGGATAAATATTTCATTTTCAAAAGGTTGGACTGCCATTTCAAAAGGCCTGACCTCGACTGGAGCAAGCCTTTGAGCCGTATTGGCAGCGGTGACATAGATTTGTATTTTATTTGTTTTTTGACCAAAATTCAGCATTGGAACTAACATTACCAAAGCATGCAATAGTAAACTTTTTAATCCTTTCATTTTTTTTATTTTAATTGAAATGTCATACTTTAATTGATTAATGATACTTACGATGTAAAATTATCTACCAAACAAAGGTAGTCACACTGTGTGGATGCATAGATACCACTGCTTTTTTACCTTTATACAATATATTAAAAATTTCTGATTGGGCACTTTCATTGAGAGCAATCATCACTATTTTACCTTGTGGTGTCAAAAATGCAACTTGATGAATGTTAGCACCTTCACCGCTATATATTCTTTTAGATCCTGTAGGAACAAACCTACTGGCATGAGCGATTATATAAAAACTGACATTTTTAGTGGCAATATTGCCATCTATGGTAAGTGCACCTTTACACAGACTACATCCACCTGGAGTATGTGGTTTATAAGATGGGTCATTGGCAAGATTCCACTCCAAAGCGTTTTTACTGTAATTTCGCATACTACCGATGATGACGTTTTTAATATGCCACTGTAGATCACCTTCAAAATTTCCATTAGCACCTGTCCATTGCTCCGTAAAGTATAGGTTTTTGTCAGGATGTGCTTCCTGCACTTTTGACATAGCACTGATATCTCCCGCATACAAATGAAAAGCACTGCCGTTGACATAAGATTTGGCTCCAGAATCGTTAAGGATTGAAATTGGATATTCAGGTTTGTCGCAATTGTGATCCCAAATGATAATTTTTGATGCAATTCCAGCTGAAGAAAACTTTGGTCCCAAATGGTTTTTAATAAAATCTGCTTGTTCAGATGCACTCATGACCAGACTTGGATTGTTACCTCCATGTTGAGGTTCATTTTGAATGGTAACAGCATCGATAGATATTCCATGGCTTTTCATCGCAAGGATGTACTTTATAAAATAACTAGCATAGACATCATAATACTTGGGAAGCAGTTGTCCTCCAATAGAATTTTTATTGCTCTTCATCCAGATCGGTGGACTCCAAGGCGATGACATAATTTTAAGATCAGGTTGAATTTTTAAAATTTCTTTCAATAATGGTATGAGATATAATGTATCTTTGGATAAACTAAATTTGTTTAAAGTAAGATCTTCGGTATCATTTGCAAGGTCATTGTAACTAAAGACTGTTTCGTCTAGATCGGAAGCTCCCATACTTAACCTAAGGTAAGAAATACATGCATTGTCACCAGTACAACCAAATAATTCTTGTAAAATATTTTCACGAGCACTAGAAGACATTTTTCGCAGAAGCATGGCGCTACCACCAGTCAAAGTATATCCAAACCCATCAATAGTTTGATACGATTTAGATGGATCCACATCTACAATAGGATAATTATTGGGTGTTTCGGTAAATGCAAGGATACCGTTTTGTTTTTGCAAGAGGGCAGATTGATTGGAAGTAGTAATCCAGCTATCTACATCATTGGTCAAAGTTGTAGTATTGGGCGGACTGATTTCGTTGCCATTCTTATTGCATGCGCCAGTAAATAAGATAAACCATAAGATTCCTAATATGATAAATACACGAATTGCCGACTTTATATGTTTGATATATGACATAATTATTTTATTGAAATACCCTAATGTAATCCACAAATAAATGCTGTGGGAATAGTGTGCTTGCATCAGGTAAGCCAGGCCAATTTCCTCCTACAGCAAGATTAAAAATGAAAAATTGAGGTGCATTGAATGGATAAAAGTCCGATCCAAAGTCAGATTTCGTTAACATGTAGAAAACTTTGTCATCCACCAGCCATTGAATTTTATCTTGTTCCCAAATTACACTATATATGTGAAACGCTTGCGAAAAATCTCCAATTGGCAGTATATATTCTTTTCCTTTATATTTATGTCCATTTGATCCCTTCCAATGCAGTGTCCCATGTACTTTATTCGGTTCTGAGCCTATGAGTTCCATGATGTCTATCTCACCACACGCTGGCCATCCCACCATATTTATATTTGCTCCAAGCATCCACAAAGCAGGCCATATACCTTTCCCTTTAGGTAGTTTTGCTCTAATGTCTATCCTGCCGAAAGTAAATTCCTTTTTACCTTTGGTCGTTAGTCTTCCAGAAGTATATTGAAAGCCGTCAGCAATTTCTTTTCTTGCTTCGATGATGAGGTGACCGTTGGAAACGAAAGTATTCTTCTTACTATTTGTATAATATTGTAATTCATTATTGCCCCATCCACCTATTCCATTGCCTATTTCTTGGTTCCATTCATTGGTCTTTAGCGTATTATCTTCAAATTCTTGATTCCAAACCATTTTTTTTCCTGCATAAGAAGAGAGACTATTATATCCCATATTGGAAGTAATGATATCTTCACCATTGATAGTAATAATTTTGCAAGTAGCGCTTGTATTTTTGAGAATACAATTTTTTGGATTGGATAGGACTATATAAAAATCAAGATTGGGTTCACGTAGAGAGTTACCAATAATAAAAAACTCAATACTTGTAGAAATTTGGCCTGCTGGAATCTTTACAGTGCCGCTGCCATGCAAAAAGTCTGTATTCTCCTTGGCACTGCCATCTGAAAAAATAAAATCAAAAGCTACATCAGACTTTGATGTATTGTTCATTTCAATAAAAAACCTGCCAGATTCCTGTTTTTTTGTTCTTCCTATTTCTATGTTGTGAACGGTTATTTCGGGAAGTAATACAATTGGTTCAGGGTCATTGACCTCCTTATAACATCCATGAAGACCAATATTGATAAATACAAAAAATAAGAATGCGTTTATTTTGATGTTACTTAAATTGAAATACTTTTTGCGCATTTGACTATTAAACATTCGTTTGTAAAATTAAGATATATATACAACAAAATTGCAAAAGTGATAAATTTAGATCACAAATTATTGACATTTTTTAAATTGACAATAAAAACAACCATTGAAATTTCAACAAATGACTCAAAATCTAAAATGTGTTATAAGAATTCAGTAGCGTTACCTTGGTTACAAAAAATTTAATTTAGTATTCAGATGTGCCAAGGACAATAAAAAAAAGTAGTTGTTGATAAAAAATGACAAGGAGGCAACATGAAATTTCCCCCTTGTCTATTTAACAAAATACTACAAAGATTTTAGTTTGAGATACCACGCATTACCAGTTTCAGTCCCTTGAACTCTTAAGTACATATAAGTTGGTGTTAATATCATGATTTCATATTCTTTTTTTGTTGCACCATATCCTATAAATGTATTGTTACCAGATAAAAGGATCGATGTTTTGGTAGATGGTGCGGAAGCTGGGACACCAGTCGATGATGGAACAAAACTAAAAGTATTGCTTCCACCTGAATAAGCATAACAACCTTCGTCACCAGATGCAGGAATACCTGGAAGTCCTCCAGCAAGAGTACCTGTTTTGGTAAATGCACCATCTGGGGATATTACATCAAGAGTAAATCCAGATGCAGTTTTACTAAACTTGAAAGTAGCTGTATAAAAACAATTGCAACAACCTACTTTTTCATTAATGCCCGCTGCCCACCATGCAGGTGTTGTCACAGCATCCTTATATTCTCCAACACCTAAATGACCTGCTACACTTGGATCCACTGACCAAGATTTAGATGTTCCACCTGTCAGGTTATTTATTATAGTTGGATCGGCAATGAAATTACTTAAAACCGTAATTTCTTTTGTAACTGTGGTTGATGTGCCTCCAGCACCATATACTACAGCCGTTACAATGTAAGTATTAGTACCAAGCTTAGTGTATTTTCGTGTGATTTTACCAATAGGTAAATTTACTAAGTTTAGAGGGTCAGAAGCATCATAATCGATTCTGTAAGATAATGCATTGTCAGCCTTAATTGTAAAAGCAACATCACCAGACCCATCACCATTAGGTAAGTCAGCTGTTTTGCCTATGACGTCAGCTTGAATGACGACATTAGATGGAGGTGTTAAAGTCCCTAAGGAATAATCTTCCGTATCACTGCAGCTCCAAGTTGTCAGTGTTGCAAATAATATTGCATAAAATATTTTATTGTTCATGTCTCTTCTTTTAATTAATTTGTTAATCTAAAATTGTCCACAAATATTTCATCACCTGCACCATCAGCAGTATTATTAAATCTCAATACCAATTGTGTATATTTCACATCAACTGGAATAGCGGCAATAGTACTAAAGTCAAATACCAATTCTTCCCATTCCCCTGATTTTGTAAAAGGTACCTTAAGTATTCCGACACCATTAGCAGGGCCACCTATAGACCATTCGAGTTCTACATTTAGGTTTTTACCTATATTCTCAGCTTTTGGATTATAAGCCATAAGCTTAATTTTATTACCGTATGCAAAGTTGATAGGTATGTTTAAAGGAGTATAAGTGCCGCTCCATGACTCTTGACCTCTAGTGAATTTACCCACTTTATTACTTGCATTCAATCCTGACTTATTTGGATTGTCAACAGTTTCAAATTTTTGTCCGCCTCCAAAAGTTCCAAAGAAATAGGTCACATTTGGGTGTTCAAAATCTATAGGAAAACCTAAAAGTACTTTAGTATAAGTAGTAGTGGCTGCGCCACCGCTTAAAGCTACTACTTTTAATGTAAATGGACCTCCCGTGGCAGGATATGTATGAGCGGGTAATTCTTGATCAATAGCCAAAGGTGTACCTACTTCATTTGCCACATCACCATAAAAAACTAAGAAAGATTTTGCATATAATGCTTTTGCTTTAACTTTAGTTTCGCCTGATAACGTTACAATCAATTCTTCAGGGGCCCTATATGTGACTGCCAATGGATGAGTTACAGAAGATTTTTTGCCTGCAATATCAATATAATCTATCACAACACTATAATTACCTTCAGGATATGTATATGAAACATTTGCTCCTGGTTTGACTTCCGCTGATGCAGCTGCTCCAGTTCCATGACCAAAATTAACAATAGCTTTTGAAAAACCATCACCAAGTGGTGTGATCGTTACTTTACCCGAATTGTCGTTAGTGATATCAAATATCTTGGAAAAATTGCCCGATGTAGCTGTTTGCAAAAAGCTCAAATCTCCATCAACACCGTCTTGTTCTGTACAACTAAATGTAAAAGTAAGCAAGACAAAAAGGCCTAATATAAAATTAAATATTTTCATTGTATCTTTTATTTTAAAATTAATAATTAGGATTTTGGACAAGCTTGGTACTATTCAATTCTCTAATTGGAATAGGGAATATTTCATTTTTACCAGCTTTAAATCCTCGTGAAGACAACTTAGATGCTGCATCTCCCCATCTTACTAAGTCAAAAAACCGATGTCCTTCTCCCGCTAATTCTCGTCTTCTCTCATCTTTGATCGCTGCTAAAGACACAGGTACACTTGCTAATCCTACTCGACTCCTGACCGCATCTAATAATGCTTGAGCCCTTGCCCCTGAGCCACCTAATGCTTCAGCTTCCATCAAATATGTATCTGCCAATCGGATGATAGGAGTATTTTGTTTATAATTGAGCTCTGATGCGCCAGCACCAGTCCTGACATCAGCCCTGCGAGGTAAAAATTTGTTTAAAAAGTATCCGGAATTTTGATATCCTCCTATATATGTTGCGTCCCCACTTGTTTCTAATGCCTTCATATCAAAAACAGTAGCTTCAAAACGTGGATCACCTTTCATGAAGTCATAAAAATCTTGGGTAAATACATTAAAACTCCACCCACTTGGTAGGTCTGGCGCATTTCCTGTCACAGCATAAGATCTCGGGCCCACCATCACATTAAGCGTATTTCCTTCGTCATTACCTTTGCCCCACCATCCCCAGTCTGAGTTCCCAGCACTGGAATGTGTGCATTCTAGGATATACTCTGAATTAAATTTATTGGAGGTTACCCAAAGATCAGCAAAATTACTTAACAATTTATAGCCATACTGGCTAGTTCCACCAGGAGTACCGTTAACTTCAGCCAAGATAGCAGCAGCTTGAGCCCCTTTGCCTTGATAAAGCAATACTTTACCTAGTATAGCCTGCGCAGTCCCTTTAGTTAATCTTCCACCTTCTGTTGCCACAGGTACAGTCAAAGGTAGTACAGCGATGGCTTCATTCAGATCCTTTTCTATCTGGGCATATACATTCTCTGGTGTAGATTGAGTTACATTAAACATATTATTGGATGTCAATGGCTCAAGAATCAAAGGAACATTTTTAAACATCCTTACTAGATTGAAATAATACAAAGCTCTCAGAGTCTTGCTTTCAGCTCCGAATCTTGCTCTCAGTGCCTCATTGTCCATCTGCGTTTCAGGCAATTTTTGCAATAATGTATTAGCTCGAAATATACCTTGATAATGGTCATCCCAAAAGCTACCTGGTATGATAACCTGATCAATGGTGAAATTTGAAAACCCTTGGATACCAGCTCCATCAGATGAACCTCCTCCTCCAGCTACATGATCATCTGAGCCTGCATTCATCATAGCAACCATATTTTCAAAACCACCACTATTTTTGCGGAGCACATCATATACACCTACTAAAGCAGAAAAAGCTTGTGTTTGGTCTGCATAATAATTTTCAGATAAAAACTGCCCTTTTGGTTCTACTTCTAGAAAATCTTTATTACAAGAGCTAAAAACAAAAAGTAAGATAAAGGATGCGGTATAAAATTTAAATATCTTCATTTTAATTGATTTTATAATTGATTAAAATTGTAATTGTGCACCAACGATAAACGACCTAGCTTGTGGATAATATCCTTTATCAATTCCGAATACACCACCACCAATTTCAGGGTCATATCCTGTGTATTTAGTAAATGTAAAGAGATTTTCTGCGGTAGCGTAAATCCTTAATTTACTCGCTGATATCTTATCTGTCCAACTCGTAGGAATGGTATATCCTATTTGTACTAACTTTAGCCTGGTATAAGCTCCGTCTTCTAAGTAGAAGTCAGACATTCTAGTAAAATTACCATTTAAATCCGAAGTGGTTAACCTAGGGAAGGAATTGGATGTACCTTCACCATGCCATCTACTGAGTGCTTCTGTTTGGTAATTTGCATTACCTATATCCAATCTTCTCAAGCCTTGAAATATTTTATTGCCTGCAGCACCTTGTGCAAAGATCATCATGTCAAAAGCTTTGTAACCCAAATTTAGTGATAGCCCAAAGGTATATTTTGGTAGGTTGGAGCCTAAAAAGGTTCTATCATTATCATTGATTTTGCCATCATTATTATTGTCCACCCACTTAAAGTCACCAGGTCTTGCATTAGGTTGAAGAACTTCTCCATTTGAACCTTTATACGCTAGTATCTCAGCCTCGTTTTGGAATATTCCATTAGTCTGAAATCCATAGAATGAATTGATAGATTGACCTACTACTGTACGTGTTACATTACCCATGGATTGGAATGAAGCTCCACCTGCTATGAATTTTATGGTTGTATCAGCAGAAATGTACTTAACTTCATTTTTTAAGTATGAAATGCTACCAATGAGACCAATATTTAGCTCACCAATCCTTTTTCTATAACCTAGTTCCAGCTCTACACCTTTGTTATCCATGTCCGCTACATTACCTGATGGATTTTCAAGTGCTCCAACATACCCTGGTATGGTGACAGGTCTTAAGATACCCGTAGTACTTTTTTTGTAAATATCCATCCCAATGGTCAAGGAATTAAACAATTCCGCATCGAAACCTATATTGGCTTGTGATGTTTCTTCCCACCTTAAATCTGGGTTATCAGGAGCTGTATTGGCATACCCTGTAGTGATCACACCGCTGTTGCCATACGTATAATTAACTCCTCCCGCTACGGTAGATAAATAGCTGAAGTTTCTGATTTGGTCGTTTCCTACCACCCCATAACCTGCTCTAAGTTTCAGATTGCTAATAATACCATTTTGATTCCAAAAATCTTCATTAGACACTACCCATCCTACAGATACTGAAGGAAAAATTCCATACTTGTTGTTACCTCCAAACCTTGATGAGCCATCACGACGGATGATACCTGTAAAAAGGTACTTTTCATTATAATTGTAATTAATCCTAGTGAACAATGAAGTAACCCTATGTTCAATAAAATCAGAGGTTCCAACAGATCTACTAGATTGAGGAATATCAAAATTGAAGGATGCATCATTGTAACTATTGACGGGTAAATTAAATAAAGTAGTACCGACACTACCTCCAGAATTTTCATTGTAAGCACCTTGACCTAATAATAAGGTAAATTGGTGACCACCAAAGGCCTTATCATAAGTAAGGGTATTTTCAATATTCCAATTGAACACTTTATTTTCTACTTTGCCATAGCTATTTTGAAGTGCACTACTCGTTGCACTCAAATAGTTGACAGGTGTCCAGCTTATATTACCCCAATATGCTCTTTTGGCTCCAAGAGTAGATCTTATCTTAATATTACTGGTAACAGCTGCTTCAAGATATGCATTGCCTACTATATCGTCAGCCCAGTTATAATTACCCAATCTTGTTTGAATATAAGCAGTTGGATTTCTCATTTCTTGGCCTACTAGTGATGAAATACCATAAGGGTTACCTTGTGCATCTCTAATAACAGGATTAGAACTATAAGGTGCCGCATTTGCTATTACAGGGTTAGTTACAACAACAGGAGTTGTTGGGTCCAAATTTATAGCAGAGCTCAATACCCCGCCATACTCATCTTGCCCACCAATACCACTATCCTTTGTATTTGCATAACCCAATGTCTGACCAAATGTAAAAACGTTTGACAGTTTATGTGTCGAGTTTAACCTGATACTTTTACGATTGTAGGTAGAAATATCCGATGCTACGATACCTTCCAAATCTTGAATACCCGCTGAAACATAAAAAGTTGACTTTTCTGATCCACCACTTACACTTAATTCGTGTGAATATCTTTTTGCACCATAATTAAAGATTTGTTTTTGCCAATCGGTACCAACACCTTGGTCTATGTTTGCAAAAATAGGGTTACCTCCTCCAGAGACAGATCTTTCATTGAGCAATGCTGCATATTGAGATGCATTTAGTAGTTTAAGTACTTTTGAAGGGGATGATGTACCTGCAAAACCGTTATAACTGACACTAAATTTTCCTGATTTTCCTTTTTTGGTAGTAACCAAAATCACACCTGTAGCAGCTCTTGTACCATATATGGCCGCAGATGCCGCATCTTTCAGTACTTCAATAGATTCAATGTCACTTTGATTGAGATACCCAATTCCTCCGGCATCAACTGCAACACCATCCACCACCCAAAGTGGATTATTACCAGCGTTATCAAATGTGGTTACACCTCTGATGCGAATAGTGGATGGAGATCCAGGCTGCCCAGAGTTTTGAGCGATAGTGACACCTGACACTCTACCTTGTAGTGCTTGTTCTACTCGGGCACTAGGTACATTTTCAAGGTCTTTAGTCTTGAGACTTGCTATAGAACCTGTGACGACACTCTTTTTCTGAATTCCGTAACCGACTACCACTACTTCATCCAATAAGGCTCCTTCTGATAAGGATACATTAATAACACTTTGGTTTCCTACGGTCAATTCCTGATCCGCATAGCCAGTGTAAGAAATGACTAAAATGGCTTCAGGCCCTGTGACAGCAATGGAATATGCTCCATCCAAATCCGTAATCGTTCCGTTGGTTGTTCCTTTAATAAGTACATTTGCTCCTATCAAAGGCTCGCTGGTCTTCGCATCTGTGATGGTACCGCTTACATTCCTCTGTGCAAAGGTAAATGAAGCTAACAACAAGAAGACCAGCAACAAAAAATGCTTAGTTAATAATTTTAACATGTGGCTAAATGATTTTGTTTGGTTAATTAAAAAATATAAAATACTCTGACATAAATTGTCATATAAAAAATTCGATTCAAGAGTATCACTGAAATCATCCATTATATTACATATAAAATTTTGCATACATTTATTTTTATGTAATAATATTGCAATCAAGTATAAAAAAATGGTCGTATATAATGACGCAAAGCTAATTGGCAACAAAGTGATAATGCCAATTTTAACTACTACATTACTACTACAAGCCTTTTGAACAGCTACTACTTATATACGTAAATTTATAGATTTGCCTTACTAACTTAACCGCTTGATTGTATTCGGTTAATTTTTTATTGATTAATATTAAAATTTTGCTAAAAATGAAATTGAAAATCTTTCATTGTGCAATCAGAATATTCATTTTTGCATCTGTTTATTTTCTAGATTGGCGTTCACTGAATACCTTGTTTATTATTCGCAAAAAAATAATCAGCACGGTTCCTGTGCTTCTGGTTATACTCTTTTCATTTGGATGTATATCCGCCCAACAGACTAATCTTGGATTCCCATCTGTGACAAATCACTCTAAAAAAGAAATGAACTCAGGTACTCAAACTTGGGATATAACTGTAGATAATAGAGGTTATACATATTTCGCCAATAATGGAGGTTTACTAGTATTTGACGGATACATTTGGGAGAATCACCCTATAACAAATAATACTGTCATCAGATCTGTTGCAGTAGGCCCTGATGAGCGTATTTATGTAGGAGGACAAGGTGACCTAGGGTATTTCTCTCCCGATCAGGTAGGTAGATTGTATTATACTTCTTTGATCTCCATACAAAACAAACCAATCTCTTTTGAAGATGTGTGGGATATAGTAGTAAATAAAGATGGTGTCTTTTTTAGAACAGATTTTTATGTTTTTAAATATAATTTTAAAGATAAACTTGAAACCGTATTTTATTCAGAAAACTCATTGCTTTTTATAGGGCAATGGAGAGATAAACTAGTAATTCAAGATGGTAGAAACGTACTTTTTGAGTTCAATGATAACAAATTTTCAGAACGAAAAAAAAATACAATATTTGACAAAGGGCGAATTTCTGCAGTTATCAATTATACTAATGATACTTTACTGATTACTACTATAGATAAAGGAATATTCTATGAAGCAAACAACAATTATTTTCAATGGAAGACAAAAGATGATAATTTTTTACGCAAGAATATAATCTTTACAGCTACCCAATTCCCCTCAGGTGAGTTAGTTTTGGGTACATCCTTCAACGGAGTTATTATACTAGATAAGGAAAGAAGAATTACACAACATCTTAATAAGAAACACGGATTACAGAATAACACCGTATTAAGTTCCTTAGTGACGTCTGATGGTAATGTTTGGTTAGGCTTGGACAACGGTATCGACATGGTTGATTTAACTGGCCCATTCAGGCATTTCTTTCCGGATGAATCATTAGAAGGTACTGGTTACACTGCTAAAGTACATGATGGAATGCTGTATTTCGGAACCAATACGGGACTTTATACATTACCTTGGAAAAAGTACTATGATCGGAATGAAAAAGAAAAAGCACAATTGGTAAGTGGTACAGAAGGGCAGGTTTGGAGTCTGAATGAAATAAATGATCAGTTATTAGTTGGACATCATAGTGGTGCATTTGCAATTCACAAAACCCAAAGTACCAAATTTACAAATATTATGGGCGTTTGGAAATTTGAACCTATAAGTGACGAACTTGCGCTAGCTGGACATTACAAAGGCTTAGCAATGTTTGAACGTATAGGGAATACATGGAAATTTAAGTATCAAATAAATGGGTTTAATGAAAGTTCAAGAATCATTGCAAAAGATGCCAATCACAATATTTGGGTTGCACATCCATATAGAGGTGTATTTATGTTTGATAAAAAAGAAATCTTAAAAGAAACGACTTCTCCTATCAAATACACATCAATTAACTCTTCTGCTAAAGTATTTAGAAATGTTTTTTATACATTAGGGCAAGATATCTTATTAGATGATGGAAAAAATTTGTATAAATACAATTATCAGACGAAAGCTGCTGATGCTTTCAATGACTTAAAGGAATATTTACCTACGCAAAGTCCTTTAAAATTTTTGATCCCTGATGCTTTTGGGCATATTTGGTTTGGAAATGCAATTAGCACTTCTTTATTAATGAAAGAAAGTTTGTTTAATGCTTCTTTTAAGAAATATGATGTAAATGAGATAGCAGGGATGTTGCCAAGTGGTTTTGAGTCGGTTTACACTATCGATCCACAAAACGTCATATTTCCTTCAGAAAAAGGTTTCTTATTTCTGAATCCATCTCATTTGGGATATGATACAGTAGATTTTAAATTAATGCTTTCAAAAGTACAACTACATACACCCAAAGATAGCACTTTGTTCACGGGGCATAAAAGGATAGACAATCAGTTACCAAGTTTTAATATCGCACATTTTGAAAACAAAATTAGCATTTATTTGACCGTCAATACATCTGGAAATAAGGAATTTGTGCAATATAGTTACAGTTTAGATAAAGGAAGAAATTGGTCTGAGTGGTCAAATGATAGTCAAATTACTTTCACCCAATTACCTTCAGGCAAATATACTCTATATGTTAAAGCAAAAAAACCTTCCGGAAAGGTAAGTCAGCAAATAAAAGTTAATTTTTTTATAGGTTATCCTTGGTATAGAACATTTTGGGCATATTCTCTCTATATATCTATATGCCTACTTTTTGGTTATATACTTTACAACAAACAGACTCAGCGACATGAAAATGAAAAAAATACTTTGGTAGCAAATAATAAACTGAGAGAAGAAGAGCATTTGGTCAAAGCTGAGGCGTCCAAAGATGAAATAACTAGGTTGCAAAATGAAAAACTTTTGGCAGAATTGAACTTCAAAAATCAGGAATTGACATCATTCACCTATCATCTGGTAAATAAAAACGAACTGATAACCGAAATAACAGATGTGGTCAATAAACTGGATCAAAAACTAAACGATAAACCTGACATTAGAAAGGAATTAAAACAAATCATCAAACTCACAGAAAAAAATATTGATGTTGATGCAGATTGGCAAAATTTTATAAAAAGCTTTGATGAAGTTCATACAAATTTTTATAAGAGACTGAATGAAACATATAAAGATCTAAGTCCAAATGATTATAAAATGTGTACTTATTTGCGTATGAATTTGACTACCAAGGAGATAGCATCTTTAATGAACATATCAATCAGAAGTGTGGAAACGAATAGATATAGACTCAGAAAAAAACTTGATTTGGATTCTGAGACAAATCTCAGTCAATTTTTAATGAATTATTGATATATTATAGCACTTTCAGGTGTAACTTCTCAATAATTTATGATTTGCTGATTTGGGGATTTGCAAATGACCTGCAGGCTGGAAGCCTAGTGATACTATTTCTTAGTCAGGAACCTTCGACTAACATGGTTGTCATTGTATGGAAACTATAATTAATTTATATTGAATGCTGGTGTACCAAGTAATAATTTGCCTTGTATGTAAAGTGCGTTTATATATTGTAAGATCTGTTCTAAATTCAATAAAAATTTTCCCTGAAGTAAACCTGAAGTATCTCCAATAAAAACCCTAAAAAGAGTTAAGAAAAGATATTTCAACAAAATTTATTTGATCGTCAGATAAGTTATCTTACCTTTGCACTTCAAAAATTAAAATGGCCTCATAGTTCAACTGGATAGAATATCAGATTTCGGCTCTGAGGGTTGGGGGTTCGAATCCTCCTGAGGTCACCAAGTGTTTTGCCAAATAAGATTAAATTCTTGTTTGGCATTTGTTTTTCAGGGTGTTATGGATTGGATGAACTATGTTTATTTTTTTATTTCTATCCATTTTAAAACGAGATAGTAAATAGGATATAGATAAGCTGTACCTAGTTTTGAAAAAATCTAACAGATTATGATGGTTTTACAGGCACATATTTGCTCCTATTTTTTTCAAAAAAAAACCTACCCAATCTACTCATTCTTCGAAAAAAATACTAATTTTGTAACAAACATTTTTTTTACTAAACGAAAAGTTCTACTAAAAATACTATTAAAAACTTCCTACTTTTACATAAAATTTTTGAAGGGCTGTCCCAACTTTGTCTCGACCTTGTCCCGTGGTTGTGGCGAAGATACTAAATAGATACTCCCTAAACCATCCCACTGCACTCCCATGACAATACGGTTATACCTTGACTAAGACCCTACGGTTATATATATTATTTTGACATACTACAAATACAAAATCTATAAGTAATCGTACCTGAGTATTATTAAAAAATTTCATTATGTACTTCACCATTTAGCTTTCCAAGGTTGTGGCGATATTCATTGGTCCAAATATGCTCCAACCCATTTTTTTATTTCGTCACCGTGCAGGTTTTTTGCTAGGATGACTCCTTTTGCATTTAATAGATAGTTGGAAGGTATAGTAGATATTTTTAATTTCTCGAAGAGCGGAGATACATCACCTTTCAAATGTGATGCGTGAAGCCACCTATTGGCACCATCTTTTTCTACAGCATTTTTCCATCCTTTATCACTGGAATCTAAGGCATATCCAACTATCTGGAATCCTCTTTGCTGATATGAATCCCACAAAGGTACTAACGTGTATTTGTTTTCATGTCTGCAAGGAGCACACCAAGATGCCCACATATCAATCAATGTCAATTTTTTGCCTAAAATAGTGTAGAGCATTGATGTATCACCGCTCATCAATGGCAAGGGAAAATCAGGAAAAGTATCCCCTACTGTCAAAGGCAAGGTAGATAATTTATGGCATATTTGTACAGTCCAAGGATGTTTAGGGTCTGAAATTTTTAATTTTTGGCAAGTTTGTTTTACAAAATCAGGTATGCGCTCATAATCGCCATTTGTACTTATCCATCTTAAAGCTAATGCATTTATTGCTACATCATGATTATCAGCGACAGAATTCATCAGCTCTTTTTGGAAGTCGTATTTTGCTTTTTCAGCTATTAACAAATTAGATTCATCCTCATCACCTTGCTCTTTAAGATAATGATTAGCAAGCTCAAACCTTTTTTGTATTAGTTGGATGATGATACTATTTTCCGGTATATTACTCTTAATAACAGCATTTCTCATAAAGCTATTAGCCTCGCTCTTGATGATTATTTTACTTGAAGGTGCATAAACGAAGGGCAAATAATTGGACAAGTTAAGGTCATCATTTTCTAATCGGTTTGGATAATTTCCTTTTGCTTTTTGGATGGTTAGCAAATACATTTTTTTGTCTAATGAGTTACTTACATTTTTAAAACTGAAATTTCCGTTGTCATCTATCATTGCAGAATCTATCACACTACCTTCGTAGGAAGAAGCAAGCGCATTGAAACCTATTGGATCTATTAAATACACCATAGGATGAATGTCAGAATCTCTCATATTGACGTACCCAGATATAGGGTATTTACTACAACCCATACCAATGCTCAACAAAGAGACTACTGCAATTATTGACCTTAAAGACATAAATAAAATTGTTACTTGAAATCAGCTTAAAAATTAAACAAATGCAATAGGTTAGGCAGGCTGTCCTTCCTATATCATGGGACATTATTAACCATCCTAGTCCCCTTAAACCGCTTGCTGCACCTGGTATCCGAGATAAATAATATAGAGAAGTACAAATATGATGCCCTCTACTTTTGTAACCTTGTGTCTTCCCATTACATAACCTGATGCCAATAGCACTACACTGGCAAAAATACAAGCATACAAGTCAATATTAGTTATATTGCCTCGATCTAAAGGCGAAATAATAGAACTCGCTCCGAGTATAAAAAATACATTAAAGATATTACTACCTACCACATTGCCTACTGCAATATCCGAGTTCTTCTTTAAAGCAGCTACGACACTTGTCGCTAATTCTGGCAATGAAGTTCCAATAGCAACGATGGTTAATCCTATCACTGCTTGACTCATACCAAAACTTAAAGCTAAACTTACGGCACTATCTACAAAAAGTTTTCCGCCGCCTATTAAGAGTAAAAGACCTGCTATAATAAATAAAATAGATTTTGCTTTACTCATATTTGGTATAGATAAGTCTTCATCCTCACCACTTGTTTGTGCTAAATGCACCAGATAATACATAAAAATAGCTAAAAATGATAATAATATAATGCCATCTGATAAAGAAATGATGTTTTTTGATTCATTAGCAAGCGTTATATCATTCACCATTACAAATACTATAATAGCAGCCAAAACACTGAGAGGAATCTCTTTCAATACTGTATTCCGAAGTATAGTCAATGGGTAAATGATCGCAGTAATCCCAAGTATCAATAATATATTGGCTATGTTACTACCCACAATATTACCTATAGCTATCTCAGAATTCCCCATATAAGCAGAATATGCACTTATTGCTAACTCCGGAGATGAAGTCCCAAAAGCCACCACCGTCAAACCTATAACAATGTTAGGAATATTGTATTTTTTGGCTAATGCTGCTGCCCCATCTACTAAAATATTGGCCCCATAAACGACCAATCCTAAACCTAAAACCAAGATTAAGAAACTCAACATATTTCTATTTTTCCAATGTTTAAAGCCGCAAATATATTAATAAAACTTGATTTCAGTTAACGTTTCAATATTTTAGGTCCATACCAGAGCCAAAATCCAGTTACGCAAAAAAGTATCAATCCCATTGACATAATAGATGTATAAATCAACTTGAAAATCCCTGATTTCCAACCCATCGTTTTGTCTATAATGCTACCGTCGTGTATTTGCTCGATAATATCGGCATATCTTTTTCAACCAGCAATATCCGTGCAGTTGCTCCATCTATTTGGATGCCTACCATACTATTTTTAAACGTATATTTGACTACCCCACTTTCAGGCCTTACATCTATTCGATCTATTTTGGGAATAATATGAAGGGTATCTTTTGCAAACCGATTAGCAGACTTGGAAAGTATGTATAACGGAAGCCACTTTTCCATATTTGTGGTGGTACCTATTACGGTATTTGCCAACAAAAGACCACCGCTATTTTTTTTCCACCCTAACATCAATCCAGAAATGGCGATAATAAATAAAAAAGACATCAATGTCAATCCACTTACTTTATGAACTTTACGAAATATACGTAGAAATTTTACTTGATTTTGGCGATTGAGCAAAACTATATTTTTTTAAGAATTGCAAAAATATCAGAAATTGGAGCATTATTTTGTTATTTGATCAAAATAAATCTCTTAAAACAAATTCCTTCACCAATATTTCCCCATTTCGCTTTATTCTTATTTTTCGTTTAGTACCTGTTTTACTACTCATAATTTTATTTAACTTATTGAGCGTGTACCATTTGTATGACCACTTACCAATGCCCATTATAATGTCGCCTGCCTGAATTCCTGCTTCTGCTGCTGGGGAATTTTCGATGACAAATTTAATATAGTATTGTCTAAGTTTTGGACCATAAGCAAAAAACGTTAACCCACTTTTATCAAATTCAAACTCTTTGTTATAGTTTTTATATGGTTTTAAATACAATTTTTGATGGTAAAAATCTATAACTACATCAAAACGTTCTAATATTAAATTGCCGATGAGCCCATTTTTAACAAGCTTATCTTTATTAATCAAAACATTATCAACTGATTGAAAACTTGCAATCATGTTATCAAAACGCAAGTCCCCAAATCTAAGACTATGTATCTTTCCAGAGAAACCTTCAATATTTCCACCTAGGCCTTTCCCCAAATTTCCTTTTATTATATGGTTTGATAGATTCAAAAGGCTGTCAGAATTGTGATGAAAAATAGCTGAAATACCTGCCCCAGTATCTAAAAGCAATCGCGTAGGTGTAGGAAAACCTGGGTTTACCTCCGTTGTACATGTCAAATAAGGTTTTCTGCTGATGACTTCGATATCAAAGACTTGGTACTTTTTGAGCCCATCCTTTTTGAAATAATTTGGATCTATAAGTGTAAGTACTTGACGTCTATAATCTATTTTTACCACCATATTTTTAAAGAAATCAGCACCTAATATTCCATCAACTGTAGCACCAATATATTCTTCCAAATATAAGTAATCTTCTTCCAACACGATCATATTGTACTGAACAGCTGCCAAATTAGTAACTTGCAAAAAAACGCCATTACAAATATTGGCATAGATCTCAGAGCTCATATCTGAACCCATTATTTTTATACGCTTTTGGTACGGTATTTTCATTATTTCAGCATATTCACGCTTAAATAATATCGTATTTTCAGCACCTGTATCAAAAATAAATTTTAATGGTATGATCTTTTGAAATACCACATCTAAAACTATAAATCCATTTACATAAGCAAATGGTATCTCAACTTGTCCAGTTTCTTTATGATAAATGTCTTTAATAATTTGAGCATTTACCACTTTCTGATATGGCAATAAGTAAAGCACCAGCCAAAAAAAGTATGACAACCAAACACTAAATTTTGTACCTAAAAAGATAGACTTCATTAGAATAAAAGCATATAATTCTCAATATTAACAATTATTTCAAAACAAAGGATTATTTTTATGAGATTTTAAGACCAAAACCTAAAAATTGATGTCAGAACTCAAAAAAGTACTCAATACCCGCGGGCTTACCATGATAGCTATAGGGGCTTGTATAGGTTCAGGTATATTTGTCACACCTGCAGGCACGATGCAATATTTACCACATCATGGATATGCATTATTAGCCTGGGTCATCGGAGGTATGGTAGCTTATCTTGGCGCAATGACATTCGCAGAATTAGGAGCTACTTTTCCAAAAGAAGGTGGCGTATATGTCTATCTAAAAAATGCCTATGGAGATTTGGCAGGTTTCTTGTATGGATGGATTATACTTCTAATTGTCAATACAGGTGCTTTAGCGGCATTAGGTCTAGCATTGGCAGATTTTATAAATTTTTTCTTACCTATTGGCATAGGTCAGAAGTCATGGATTGCTATAGTAGTGATTTGGGCACTAACAATCGTCAATATTTTTGGTGTAAACGTCAGTCAGACATTCGCTTCCCTTTTTACTGGGTTAAAATTAGCAGCCATTATAATGATTATTGCAGTCGGACTATATCATTATCCAACAGTACAACATGACATCCATCTGAACCTAATGACACAAATACCTGACAATCTAATAAGTGGTATTTTATTAGCCTTTATTGGAGTTTTTTGGTCTATGGGCGGCTGGCATCATGCTACTTATCTTGCAGGCGAGGCCATTGACCCAAAAAAAACAGTTCCTAAAGCTATGCTCTATGGAACTTTGATAGTAACTACTGTTTATGTTCTTATTATCTTTGCTTACATGATATTGCTACCAGCAAACGAAATGGCTCAAAGCGAGAGAGTAGCAGGTGATGCATTGGCGGCAGTATTTAGTAGTGGTGGCAAAATAGTATCCATAATCATTAGTATATCAATATTTGGAACGATAGGTATCTATACTATGACAGCGCCTAGGATCTATTACGCAATGGCAAAAGATGATATTTTTTTTGGCTTCTTAGCTCACATTTCTCAAAAATATAAAACTCCTTACAAAGCTATGATATTCCAAGCCGTCTGGGCCTCCATACTGATATTATTATGGGGATCATTTATAAAAATAATAACGTTTGTTACATTTATGGATATCGTCTTTATGGCTTTAGCTACTAGTAGTATATTTGTATTTAGAAAACGTAATTTAAATAAAAACGGGTATAAACTAAAATACTACCCAATCATTCCGATAGTTTACTTAATCATAACTATAGCGTTTGTTGTCAACACTTTGATACAAATGAATGCCGAATCTTGGATAGGTATGGCCATACTGCTTTTAGGTATTCCCGTTTATTTCTATTTTAGAAATACAAAAAAACTAAAAATGTCAAGAAATTAGGTTTCTAATTTAACTTTGATATTCTATAACTGTCACTAATATAAAAGTTATGTGCCATCTTATATTTGTCTTTCACAAATCTTCAGTACCAATTTGATGATTTGATTTATGTTTTAATTAAACCAATCAGGCTCATTTCGACGAGTTTATACCCTTTGTATTACAGAATACTTTAATACTAACAATGTTCAACATAAATTAATACAAATAATCTACTAAAAAAAACAGTAAAAATATACAATAAATAACTTTTAGTCTTATCTTTGCGGCTCTTTAGAAATAACGCTAAGTAATTTTAGACATGATATCAGTAGAAATTCAAGGAAATACAAGATCTGAGTTTGGTAAAAAAGGCTCAAGAATAGATAGAAATAATGGTAATGTACCAGCTGTGATGTATGGTGGAAATGAAGTAATTCATTTTACTGTAACACCTTCAGGAGTTAAAAATTTGATTTATACACCTGATTTTAAAATTGCTGATCTTAATATAGATGGCAAACATTATAAAGCAATATTAAAATCAGCTCAATTCCACCCTGTAAGTGAGCAACTTTTGCATATCGACTTCTTAAGACTTATCGACAAGACACCTATTAAAGTAGATGTTCCTTTAAGATTTAAAGGCGTTTCACCAGGTGTAAAAGTTGGTGGAAAATTGATACAACAATTAAGAAAAATAAAAATAAAAACTACCCCTGAGAAATTGGTGGATGAGTTGAAAGCAGACATTTCTAAATTAGAACTAGGTCAAGCTCTAAGAGTAAGAGAAGTGATCGTACCTGAAGGAGTAGAGATCATTAACAATCCAGCCACACCAGTTGCATTGATAGAAATACCAAGAGCATTGAAAGCAGCAGCAGCACTTGCGGCAAAAGAAGATGCAAAAGGTGGAAAGAAGAAAAAATAATTTTTCAAAATATAACCTTAAAAAAGGCTTTATCTCACCAGATAAAGCCTTTTTTATTTAAGGCAAATATTACTTCTACTTTGGCTTTAGATATTTGTGACCAAAATCTTTAGAAGGATTGAATGGGAATTAACATAACTCAACTAATTCGGGGCTGCTGAAAAAGTCAGCTATTATTTTTGGTTATTAGTTTAACGGAGACTATCGTTCAAAAAACAAGCAATAGAGAAAATGAACGCAGTGAAGTGCAAAGCACCAAAGGCCGCAAGCCTTTGACGGAGTGAACCGTGAAACGGGTGGGTGGGTGAAGTGCAAAGCACCAAAGGCCGCAAGCCTTTGACGGAGTGAACCGTGAAACGGGTGGGTGGGTGAAGTGCAAAGCACCAAAGACAAAGTCTTTGACGAAGTGAACCGTGAAACGGATGGGTGGGCCATGACAATGCGAGAAGCGAAGGAACCCGTAAGGGGTGGGCAGGTCGAAAATGAACAACAATACTCCTAGCTGATTTAAGTTTAAATCAGTGCCTTCATTTTTGAGTGATTTCATATCACTCAAATGCAGCAAAGCTGCACCATTCAGTTACCTTTTTTGAACTAGACTTTTTGGTTACTTTTTTGGGCAATGCAAAAAAGTAACTGCCCTGCATAAGGCAAAAGCCAACCCAAGGTACACGACTTTTGGACAAAATCAATTAAAAGGTTTGCATTTAATTTGTTTATTATAGACATAATTTTTTATTTATCAATTGGTTGTACCATAGTCAGCAAGCCCTAATTCTACTTTATCCCTTTTTTTGTTCTCATTGTATCTCCCTAACATTAAGTTTTCTTTCCACTAAGGAATCCTTTTAAGCTCACACAAGATAGTTTAGAATGTTTTTGAATGAGATAGAACGGAATTTGTTCTAATCAAACTACCATCATCTTCCCATATTTTGTCATCTTCACATCACATTATGGCCCAATGTAGAGAAAACTTTTAAAAAATAATCTAACCTGATATTCAAACTTATTTATTTAATTGCCATTGACTTGAATTGTGGCAGTCCCGCAATTCAATGTCGGACAGTTACCGCTCGCACTTGGAGGGCAATTACCCGGATCTTGTACTTGGAATATCTTAGGACACTCTGGAGCTACTGGATCAGTCAGTGTAATTGTAAACGGACTACCGCTTCCCGCAGATCCAGGTCCCAAAGTAAATAAAGTAGGAACTCCTGCAGTCAAGGTAGTAGGCGAAATCGTAGTGCCTCTATCTACCGTAACATTAAATGTCCCAGTTCCTCCAGTGGCTACCACAGAAAACCTAATTCTATTATCTGAAATCTTTGGTGTGCCATTATCATAACATACAATGGTACCGTCTTGTATAGTCGATTGTAAGTTGATGTATTTAGTAGGATATTGTGCACTAAAATTACATGTTTGACCATTATCTGTAAATGTAAGACTAACTGTATAGGTGATATCCTGAGTTGGATTACATATCAAAGGTCTTATAGTTGTGGGATCATCAAGAAATGTTGATGGAGTCCAGATTACTGACACACTATTTCTGTATTGAGAAGGTATCAATAAGTCTAATCTTTTACAATTATCAGTGCAAACATTGATCAAATCAAATGGCCCTAATTCAAAATCCGAAAGTCTAAATAACTCTGTTTCGAATGTTCTTGCTGCACATGCACCAAGTTGACTTGTTACCCTAAGGCGCACAGGTGAAGATACTCCATATCCTTCATTAAGATTTATGTACAATGAATCATTACCTGGTGTATAAACTAAGGTGGCTCCTTCAACAGGAAGTACACTTATTGTAAATCCATCACAAATATCTAGGCCCAATGGTTCGTCAGGGCACAAAACGACTCTTCTATTTAAGTCTTTAGAAAAAGATGGCTCGATACTCGTATAGAGAAAATCCTGATTGTCACAAACACAATTAGTTTCTTGTATGACACATAGGAAAACTGGACATGATACACCATTGGGAATGGTAAAATTTCCACTAAGTTGCCCAGCTTGCCCCATTGGAATATTTAAATTTTGTGTTTGTGTGACTAAAACCGGATCAAAAGGATCTCTTACACCATTGTTATTCAAGTCTCGAATCAAAGCAAATTCTATACTATTGTTGTACGAATCCCCGCCATTATTAAAATCCACTGTATATCGTAAGGTAACATTATTGGGATCACTATCACAATCCTGTGTTAAGGAATGTTCCGATATAGCCACTGGAGGCAAAAATGCCACATCTATGATTGGATTGACAGAATTCAAAACATTGACATCACAATTTACGCCTTGATTAGCACAGCCTTGATCCATGATAATAGAACTGACTTCCACACCAAGTTCAGTGTCACCACAGTCAATATTTTCGCTCATCTCCATTTTTACACCTACTTTGAATGCTTGTCCTGGCCCAATATTATCTGGTACAGTCATACAAATCTCTACTATGTTACCTACTGTAGTTTCTGTAAAAATAGGCACATAATTAGATGGAGATAGGAAGCAAACCGATCCTGGTACATAATTAAAAGCACCGGGATCTAATTTTATGCACATATTAGTATTATTAGTAATGCCAATTGGACTTATATTCAAATAAGTAAGTTCCATTGTATCCTGTACACCACAATTAAATTGCAAAGGACTGGCTAAAACAAAAAATTGTGCAAAATTGATTGGATTTGCATTTTTAACAATAATTTCTTCAGATTTTGCTAATTGACTTCTGACCGTATTTTCGCATGGGTCCGCAGCAGTTGCTTGAAACCAAGGAGAAGTACCCGACACAAAATCATCACATATCATCCTTGCCTTAAACTTTAAAGTCACTTTGTTGCTATCTTGGGCTGCTGCGATTCCCCTTAATCCATTAATATATATTTCGTTGGACCAAAGTTGCGAACTAGTATAAGTAAAATATATCCCTCGCGGACTATTTTTTGTAGGGTCAGGTGTAGGATCAGGTATGCTGTACGCTGGGCCTGTATTGCCTGGTCCTCCTGGGTAACATGCAGTCCACGAACCTGGTATAAATTCTAATCCATCTGGCAACCAAATGTTTGTACCTATATTGACCAATAATGAAGGTTTTACATTTTTAATCCTTACTCCTAAATCTATTTCATCGCAGAGGCTGACCTCATTAGGTGGATTGGGATCCCACTCAACTTGTATTTCTGATTCTTCAGAAATATATTGATAGCAGCTCTCTATCTGATTACAAGTGGTGTTGCCCTGCGCAAGAAGTAAGGCTGATTTAGCTGCATCCAAACAGCCACTGGATGTATTGACACATATTTTGGTATCAATATTCAAACCAACTGGACAGAAAAGCAATTCTGTTTTAATGATGATACTGGCACATTGGCCTGGCGCTAGGTCAGGCATCAGAACACTATATATTTTATTATCTGGATTGGTAGCCACGAGGGTGTGGGATAGTGTTGCCATAGTATTGGCATCCATCACACCGATAAAATCTACTGCACTAGGCACCTTAATACTAGTAACCACATTTTCATGTGTGGCTCCTCCGCCACTTGCGTCACCTGCACATACGGTATAGGTGTTAGACTCATTTTGATTTTCCAAATCAGGTATCAAAAGTCTAAAGTCCTGATCATCTGTCATCAAAGGTGGATAATCTAAACTATTGTCGATAAAATTATCTGGCGTAGTAATAGTACTTCCTGTTTGTCTGTTTGGGTTAATACTTCCTGGACTCACTTCAGGATGAGGTACAATATTTTCAAAGTACCTTAAACAACCCGAAGGATCGAGCACAGCAGGATACTGATTACAATTTGCTCCATACGGATTTATAGGATATTTAGCCACATGTTCGTAACCGCAAAATTCCGTGACTGGTGTCGTACGACAAGGCCCACAACTAGCAAATGCAGTTCCCGAGGCTGGCAGTGTGGGTAAATACGGATTAGAAAATTGGTATTCTAACTGAAAATCTGTAGAAGATACCATCTCAGGACAAATCGGTTTTAACTTGTAGTTGATGCCGTAAGTACAGGTTTGTGATCCACCTATTGGTAAAAACGGAAACGGGTCATTCGGTACATGAACAAAAG
This sequence comes from Saprospiraceae bacterium, assembly GCA_016714785.1. Lineage (GTDB taxonomy): Bacteria > Bacteroidota > Bacteroidia > Chitinophagales > Saprospiraceae > OLB9. The sequence goes on along the minus strand of JADKCC010000032.1, from coordinate 15,375 downwards.
CGTAAACATCACATTTATTGCCTGTTTCTGAAGAAGAATTAGGTCCCGCTGAATATGGCACCAATTTAGCCTTATAAAAATCTGCATCATTAATCCTTAAAGCTGCTAATTCAGCAGTATCTGCCGATACACAGCAGTCTGCTGCCAAACATTGGAGATTACCATAGCTTGGGTCAATATATTGTGAAGGAAGTGGTATTTCTGATCCGTCTGGCAGTATGATCTTGGCATCGTTGTTACTAAATACCATATTGTTAGGAAATTTGAATTCCAAAAATTCAGTAGCCATAAATGGTCTATACTCATTAGCGTACCAAGGTGTCACTCCCGCTGCCACAGTAGGTACAGGATTGGTAAGAGAAAAAGTATAATTTACATCGACATCACAATCTTGTATAGATACATCATTGGTAATAGACACAGGTCCTGGAACCCATCCTTCATAAGGCTGACTTGGTCCACAACTGCCATACAAATTGGTCAAAGTACAGGTACTCGGCGGAATGGTATAAGTATTCATATCCGCATAAATCGTATTCGTATTATTTACAGGTTGATTATTTAGTAGTGCAAGACTATAATTTGGGTTTTCCATCATAGGTATCTTGAACTCTAGATAAATGATATCATTATTGTCAATAGGGTATTGATCTAAGAATTCTTGATGGGTATTATTAAATCCATCTTGTGCTCCGGCATTATAGTAAGAAGGTATTCCATTTTGACATGCATCTGGTACTTGAAACCACAATTCCACATACATAATATCACTGTGTTGCTCATTACAGCTTATATTTTGCATTTGGTAATTTGCTGCTGATGGTGCTGGAAACATTGGGTTTACTTTTGCATTATTGGGACAAACGCCCCAAGCATTTGCTTGTTGTTGTGATGTTACAGTCTGCATTGCCCTACTTTCAACTGTGCTACTCTCCACGCCTACATTTATAAAGTGCATAGAGGGAAAAAGATAATTATCTCTTGTAGCATCAGGATATGGCACCAAATGTGCAGGAAACCCTATAGGCGTCTCTGTATTAGCACTTTTATCATAAAAAGACCACCCTTCAAATTTTGCCTGTGTAATGTCAGGCCGCACCGGGCCGTTGCCTGTATATCTAGGATAAAAACGCATAGACCACAGTGCATCCCCCTCTTCAACAGCTGATTTATCAAGTATCTCATAAGCTACTTTTACATACATGGTATCACCAGGTAGATATCTTCGTTGGTCCACTGCGGGTACTTGAGCTCTTGTGAGCGGCTGTGAGAGTGATTTGTCTGCATAGCCATAATTGGTTCTATATTGCTCTGAAATAAAAGGTCTCAATTTGCAAGGACAACTCGAGCCTCTCCATACTACATAAGTAGCTGCACTTCCGCATGCTCTAATAATTTCACATGGGTTAGTCCCGGTACATGAATTGCACTCTTCAATCACTTGGTAGGAAAATAAAATATAATCTGCTGGATAACAATCGCCTCGATATTCAAGATTGAAATAATAGTCGTCCATGGTGGCATTGATGTCTCCTGCTGGAATATTCAAAACTATACCAAAAGTGTCCTGATCTTGTATTCTATACTCTGTAGTCACACCAGTCACGGGATTTCCTTGATAGGTAGCTGAATTTGCTTGATATCTAATATCACTGCCCCTGTTAGAAGGTGCGTCAATAACCACTTTAAGAAACACATTACCAGGAGATGCACATGGTGTTATATTATTGGATGCAAATGTATAACCGAATCTATAACCATTGACCGCAGGCAGCCAAACATTGGCCGTTGTTTGCATAACTTCTGTAATAGGAATTCCATAGCCTGTAGTTGATACTGCATTGGTTGTTACACCAGTATTACCATACGAAAAGGAAATAGGCGTAGAAAGCGATACAATCTGTTGAAATGCTTGTCCACAGTTTCGCTTGCCATTCACATCAAGTTGTGTAATCGAACATCCTAGTGATTGACATTTTAAGTCTGATGCACAGGATATATCAATTTCAACACTAAAAGAGATAGACTGCCCACCTCTCAAATCATCAAACTTACCATCACCATCGTTATCTGATAACCCTACACCTGCTCCATCAATATCAAAAGTCAATTGTCTTAGATCCAGTTGAATCGTACCACCTGGCAACACTGAAAAAACAGGTGCACTCAGTACTTGCCCATTTATTTTGACTGATGCAACACTTAGATTGCCACCAATACATGCTTTGATTTTTAAAAATACGTCTTCCCAAAGGCCGTCCACAGGGTTGGTATTGGCTGACTTAACATTGACATCAAAAGTTAAATTATTGCCACATATTCCTCCGTAACTTATATTGCTCGTTGTTGCTATAGGCGTAGCATTATAATTGGGTTGAAATGCAAGGGAAGCCGCTTTTTCTGTGATGTCAAAACACAATTTATTATCACAACCATACCAAGCTCTATATTTTAAATATTCAGAACCATCAAGACAAGCAGCTGCTTTATAACAAGCTCTTATTGTCATCCTTTCATCTTCGTCAAAGACATTATTACTATTAGCACCAGTACCCGTATTACCTATAAAATATGAAGCGCCTATTGTAGCAGTAACCTTTTGTGTGGTTGCGTTATAGGTAAATGGCAGTGTGGTCCCATTGGCAGTAAGTGTAAACAAAGATAGATTGCCAGTAAGGTCTATACTGTCAATCTCAAAAGTATAACTATTGAGTTTAGAATCGATTCCATCTTGTGAAATGACAATGTCTTGACAGAAACTACTGGTGGAATTTGTTATGTTCCTAGTGGGTGGAGTCACACTCAATAAATTCAATACTGGTACTTTGATAGCAGAGTTGTATTCTCCTACATTTTGCAATGTTTCTTGACAAGTCATTCCTCCAGATAAATAATTAACATTAGCATCCAATGAAATGACTGCACCAGTAATATCTACATCACAGTTAGCTTTTACTCCTATATAAGCAATCACAGCAGAGTTGGGAGCCATATTACTTATATTAAATATAGGCCGTGTAGGGTCTGATACATTAAAAGGTGTAACCGTACCATTATTATTTTTGCTATAGGCAAAACCGCCATAACTCAATCCAGGGTCAAAATCGAGTTGTAGTTGGATATTAGTAGCCATATTTGTTCCATCATTATAAATCAGTAATGCCAACGTATCGGGAACCGAACATACATTGAGTTGATCTAAATTGGCAAAGCCAGGAACACCTACCAATGATGCCATAGTGATTTGACCACAGGCCATTGGTGCAGTATCATTATTTACTAGTTTTCTAAAAGACACACAATTATTGTAACTTGCTTCATTAAGTTCAAACATACTTAAATAATGCTTTTCATTGGAGCAGTCAGCTTCTTGATATTTTGCATAATAATAATCTTTCAAGACATAAAACTTGGCCGCATTAGACCTAATCTCTTTCTCACAATATGAATCTCTCAATTTAAAATGGTCATCGGCAAGTAGCTGGTTGCTAAATAATAACAAACATTGCAATAATAAAAATTTAATTATAACCCTCAATGACACAACTTTTTAAGTAAATTAATAGATAAAAATGTAAAAGTAATAATAAATTTCACAAAACATGTTTATGTATTTAGATTTTTAATATATTATTTAAAAATATTTACAAAATTAATATTTTATATAATTTTAATACTCAAAAATTTAAAATGTATATCACATAACATTTTTATATATACATAATAAAATGGGTATGATGGTTAAAAAATCATCTTTAATATAGGGTCAGCTGAAAAAGTCAGCTGTTATTTTTGGTTGTTAGTTTAATGGAGACTATCGTTCAAAAACAAGCAATAGAGAATGAAGAAACAAAAAGTGCGTCTATTGCCATAGAAAGCACAAAGGATTAAATATGAAATACTTATGGCAATAGAAAAAGTTTTGGTTCAAAAAATGAACGGTGCTACGCAATTGCCTTTTTGAACTAGACTTTTTTGGTTACTTTTTGGGCAATGCAAAAGTAACTGCCTGCACATAAGGCAAAAGCCAACCCAAGGTACATGACTTTTGGACAAAATCAATTAAAAGGTTTGCATTTAATTTGTTTATTATAGACATAATTTATTATTTATCAATTGATTGTACCATAGTCAGCAAGCCCTAATATAAAAATTAATGTGACTACAAATGCATAAGTCGGACGATATAAAATATTAAAAATATTGGAATCAAAATCAGTGGTTAGAATAGAAAACAAAAATTATTTTGATGTTATATGGGCCTATAAGTTGTAAAAATTATGGCAAAATTGTAGGAGTTAAACTTACACATGGATTGTGATAAATTTTAGAAATATGGGCTGACCAAATTAGGTTTGTAAATCCAAAATTCCCTTTACGTCCCACTAAACCATTTTGCGGTAGCTTTAGGCATTTCTAAGGCGAAGTCCAATAACTTTTTCTAGAAAGTCTCAATCATAGCCTCTACCCAACTAAACAACTTGATGCTTAAAATAGAAAAAGCCTCACTAAAATACTTTAGTAAGGCTTTTTCTATTCTATTTTACAACATTATTTAAAGATGTATCTCAATCCAATTTGCATTTGCCATCTACTTGCTAAGTTAAAATCATCAAAAAAGGTTGTTTTTTGCGACTGGTCAAAGGTATAAATAGGGGCACCGTTATTGACGGCTACGGATATAGGCTGAACTAAACCCGTATAGGTTGCATATTGTCTCACTCCCCATGAAGAATTAATGAGATTTCCAACATTCAAAATGTCTAAACTGACCTGAAATTTATTGCCTGTAGATACTTTAATATCTTGCAATACTCTAAGATCCCAATGATTGTACCAAGGGGAAAGAGATGCATATTTTTCAGCATAATTACCACGTCTTGAAGACAAATAATCATCTTGTGCTATATATGATTTGAATGCTGCTTTTTGGGCTGCTGCTGTACTTCCTGTAAAATTCATCCCATCTATTTGAGCGTCCGTAGGGATGTATATTAAGTCATTCAGCCCAGAGCCATCATTGTTTATATCACCAGCGTAAGTAAAACTAAATCTTCCGCCTTGTGCATATTCTGTAAACAAACTGATTGTTGTTGCCAAACGATCATCAGCATACGTAAATTTTTTGCTGATAGCTCCTATTACTCTATGTTTGTTTCCATACAATGATGGTGTTAATTCACCAATATTTGTATTGATAACATTGGCAGGATTACGTTCGTAAGCATCTGAAGAAATCTCTGCATCAATCGATGCTGCATCTTTTGCATCCAAGTAATTGTATCCCAACATCAAGGACATGCTTTCCCAGGTTTTTTGAACCTGAAGTGCAGCATTGAATGAATAACCTAAATCGGTATTGGTAAATACATAAGCATTGGTAGCTCCGCCAAAAGGCCCTTGCGCTCTATCTGCATCTAGATAAATAGGTCGCTTATCTACACTTTCTAGCGTTCCTGTTGGCTTGATGAGCCCATAATTTCTGGTCATTTGTGCATTGATATCTTTGGTGTAAAGGATATCTAATGTAGTACTCCATCCATTTGACAATTTTTTGTCAATACCAAGATTTGTTCGCCATATTTGTGGCAATTTGAAATCAGGAGCTGTAGTACAATAGAAAAAGAAAGCAGGATTGGCTACTTGATTTCCTACCCAAACAAATGGTAACCTTCCTGTAAACAAACCTGAACCACCTCTTAATTGAAGGGATTCGCTCATAGCATAATTGAATCCAAGTCTTGGATTGATAAGTGGTGTTGATTTTGGTAATACCGTATGGTCAAATTTTACAGCTTGACCATTTTCATCATAGTATGTCACATCAGGAGCATATGCACCAGCAGGTACATTACCACCATTTCTAGCGATGTTTTCTTCTATTTTTGTTTTGGTGTCAAAATATTGCGGCAAATCTACTCTTAGACCTGCTGTAAGTGTCAACTTATCATTTACAGTAAATTCGTCTTGGATATAACCAGAGATTTGACCGATATTGGTTTCTGCTAATGCCCACGAATCATTTTTATTATTCTTATCAAATGTTGCTTGGGCATTAGCTACATTGTCTTTGTATGCTTGTGTACTTGTAATGGAGTCCAATTGACTCAATTCGTATCCACCAAAGACATCAAATCCATAGCCTGTAAGATTGAATGAATTGTCAAAACTAAATTTCTCAAATGATGCACCAATGGTCAAGGTATGATTATTGAGGTAAATATTAAAATTATCTTGTATTTGCAATACATTTTGACTCAACACATTATTGATTGAGAAAGGCTCGTGGCCTGCTATAATATATCTTGAACCATCTTTCAGGATATTGAGTACTGGGAATGGAGAAGAAAATGGATCTCTTGAATCTCTAAAAGTAGTATAACCAGCTTGGAACTTATTAGCAAACATACTACCAAATACTGATTTCAACTCTATAATACCTGATTGTATTTTATTATTGATTCTATAGCCACTGTTTTGAAACTGCAATGTTTGCAGACTTGGGCCTCTCGGACCAATGGCTGATGGGTGTGCAGGTTTGTCTTTGAAAGCATCTAAAAAATTGTAAGAAGCGGTTAGTTTGTGGTCTTTGTGTAGATTAAAATCCAACCTTACTAGCCCTTTGTTATTGTCAGCTTTGTGTCTGAAATCTTTAATATCACCCGTTTCATATCCAAATTTTGTTTTTAGCATATTGGATACAAAAATCATGTCTGATTCCAAAACTCTAGATACATTGCTACCTGTAGCGCCGCTGGAAGCAGGAAGGAAATAGGAACCTAAGTCCGATCTCTTCTCTATCTCAAGATTGGCAAAAAAGAAGACTCTATCTTTTATGATCGGTCCACCAACAGCAAATCCAAACTGCCCATTGTTTACGTCTCCACGATTGACTTCTGTATCTCTGACTTTACTACCTATCATACTGCTATTTCTGAAAAAGCCATACACTGTTCCTTCAAAGTTATTATTACCTGATTTGGTCACTGCATTGACAGAAGCACCTGTAAAACCAGATTGCGTCACATCATAAGGAGCTATAGAAACTTGTATTTGGTCGATTGCATCAAGAGATATCGGTTGTGCATCTGTTTGTCCACCAGGTGTAGCAGCATCCAATCCAAAAGGATTGTTAAATATAGTACCATTGACACTATAATTATTGAATTGGTCGTTACGTCCACCAAATGATCCACCTTCGGCAGACATTGGGTTCAGTCGAGTGTAATCGGCTGTTGATCTGGAAATAGTGGGAAGACTAGCAATCTGCTCGCGTGAAATGCTGGTAGAAGCTCCCGTTTTATCTTTGTTAATCACATCACTAGAATTTGCTGTCACTACCACCTGATCTAGTTGTAAACCTTCATCTTTGAGCACGAAATCTAAAATTTCCTTTTTACCCAATTCCAAATAAATATTTTCAATTTTTGAAGTAGCATATCCTATGTATGATACTTCTACAGTATATGGTCCACCTACTCTCAAATTGGGTAAAGTAAATCTACCATTTTCCAATGTAGTAGCGCCATAAAAGGATCCAGATGGCGTGTGCACAGCAGTAACCGTCGATCCAAAAAGTGCTTGTCCTGAACTATCTGACACTTTGCCAGAGATAGACGATGTAGTAATTTGAGCCATGGCCCAAGTTGACACAAATATCATAATAACTAAAAGTAAAATCCGTTGCATAAAATTGTTTAATTGGTTTAATAATAAAATGCGTGAATTCTTACTTTGAAACTAATCGCAAAGGTAATTAACATTAACTTAATGTAAAATTAATATTAAAAAATTCAATGTTAAGTTTTTTTATAACCAAAATCACATTGGTATTCAGTGTTTTACGTTAAAACACAAGTGTGATAAAGGGAAAAATTCATTAACTACAGTAATCTCCAATCGGGCATCGCATCAAAAAAATAAAACGTCTTTTCAACATGATTTAATTGAGTAATGTATGATTTCACGCCGTTGGTCACCATTAAATACGGTGCATTAAGAGCCACCTGATATGCAGAAATTTGATCAAATGTGGCTTGATCTATGGTTACATCGGGACTTTTGCACTCAACCAAGATATAAGGTTTTATTGACTTATCGTACACTACAATATCAAATCTTCTCAACAAACCATTGATATTAATGGCCTTCTCCACTTGGATATTATTGCGATTTATACCCGTGTGTATCAGCCATGCGATACATAATTGTCTGACAAACTCTTCAGGCTGGAGTACAAGATATTTTTTTCTTATATTATCAAAAATATACTTTTTTCCTCCCTTTTCTTTGGTGGACAAACTTTCTTTAAAAGTTAGGAGGTCTAAATCTATGTGCTTACTAGATAAATTCAAGGCTTGTCTGTTTTTGTACCACAGATTTGGATGGTTGTTGGTTTGATTTTATAAGCCTCACCATAGGGTCGATGACTTCATCTTGATTGGCCATCAAAGCGGATGTATCTATGTTTAATATTTCGCAACCTACTTGCATCATTTTTTGGATGTTTATCACTTGCCAATAAATGGTATCTGTATTCAGTTGATCAAACAATCCATCTTCCATGATAAAATAAATATGACTTTCACTGTCCAATAGAGCGCCTAAAATTGTCTCGCCTAGATCTCCACCATTAAAGATTTTTTTTATGCCAAAATCGTAAAGATTACGTGTAAAAATTTGATTGACATAAGGTGATGCAAAGGAAATAATACTTGCATTACGCATTTGGAAGACCTCGGGAGTTTTGCCAAGGCTCATCACAATATCTGTCATACTCCTCACCAAAGGCAATCGCTCACTTATGGCAATTTCATCCAGTTTCTTGTCTCCTGGTAGGTGGTGTTGAAGTAGTAAAAAGTCCTGTTTTCCGGCTATTTCATCCTTTTGATAATAGGTGGTGACGCTACTAAATAATTGTAGTATTTCAACGTTAATATCCCTTTTATCGAATATAATAAGATGTTGACGTTCCCGGTGTGCAATCTGTTCCAATTGGTCATCATCGGAAAGAATAATAGGAAATACACTGCTAAAAAAATCCATATTTTCAGCTAATAGATAGCGCCATTGAATTGGAACTGAATAATTCTTATTCCTAATCAATGAAGCATATAATTGCTCATTGTTCTTTTTAAGATTATCTAAAGCTTGTTTTACATTATTTTTTGACTCAATTATTTGGGCTTTAATTATGTGTTGTACTGATGCGTCATAGTATTTTCCCATTGATATCAGATTTACGTCTTTACTTGAAGTTAAGTGCAAATTATTTTTTGTCAAAATGGAATACAAATACCAAGTGTCAAAAGCATGTAACCAATCACCTGGATCAATAAGTTTCAAATGCTTGATCACTTCCTGCTCTATCTCACTACACGTATTGATAAAAGATGACCACTTATAAAAGTGATTATTTTTTTCTATTTTAAGCAGAATGATTTCGATTTGATAAACTAGATCGGTTATAAAATCCATTTGTTTTGAAAAACTTAATGTATTGACTTCCAACTTTTGTTTAAGAATCTCAGTTTCATTGATTCTATGAATCAAAGCATTCAGATCGTACTCCAAATCAAACAACGTATTGTTACTGAGATTAAAACGATTGATAGATTTTAGATAATCATGTTTTTGTGCTATCTTCTTTTCATGGGTCCCTTGCAGTTTTTCCCTACATCTATTTAAAATATCCAAAGCATCCTCAGGTAACTTTTTCACCTGAACTGTATCGACCAACTGCCATTCAGCCAACTTTTCCATTAATTTATTCCAATCCTTTAAAAGAATTTTTGCTAAACCTTCATTATGTTTTTGTTCGTCGGAAAAAAAGCCCAAAATAGATGTTTTAACAGCATTGGCCATATAACTTTGCAACTTTACACTAAGCTGATCTATTTCATCTTGCACTGAACCTATACTTTGCTGAATATTCTGTATATAATTAGATTCCAATTCATTATGATAATGATAAAATCTATCTCTCAGTATTTCTGCTGCTTCTCTAAAAGTAAAAAGTTGATAAGTCACGTCCTGCAAATGTTCAGGATGCTGTGCATTTTTATGTAATAGATGGTGCATCTGCAAAGTCTCGCTTATCTCAAACTCTCTTTGATAAATCATCAGAGCATCACTTATAGTGTCTCTTATTTGAGCCATTTCATCCAAAGTAAACTCGAAAAGCGCGGAGTTTATAGCTCTGTAAAGTATTGACGTATGATAATTAGGTTTCATCATTAAATACTGATCTAAACTTTCTCTCCAACTTCTATCTTCCTTTATTGATTGATATTTTTGATTGTAATATTGTACAGCATCACGCTTGATCTTTTGATTATAATATTCAGACTCATCATAACCTTTGTAACTTTTCCGTACTTCTTGTTGACAAATATTTCTTAAAAAAGTCAAATCTTGGTCAGAAATAGACTCTTGCAATTGAATAGTAAGTAGCATTTGTTCCATACCCATACTCCTGATGTAAGAGAGAAATCGCTCACGATCTTCCTGATTTGGTATAATGATCACTGTGACTTCGCCCTTTAACCAATTATTTTTCACCTGCAAAGCTATAGTATGCAAGGCAATTTTAGGGTCACTGAATGCTACATTAGCAAGACTTTTTATGTTTTCTATGATCTTTTGTTGCTCACCTGATGCGATATACACACTCATAATCCATTATCTATATATAAAAAAAACAAAGATATAGAAAAAATCAATATATGTAGAAATATTTATACTTAAAGTGTAAAAATAAAAAATAGAAGTCACCGACGTAGCCTTGTTTTTGAGTATATATATTTGCTTTCTTTAGGTCTGCTGACTGATGTGAAAAATGCTCGCGGTAGTATGACTGAAAGTGTAGTAACTTGTTGATTTGTTAACGCGCTGAAGAAATTCATGCTTGAAGTTTAATCATATTTTATCTTTAAATTAAGCTCCTACATCTTTGCTTGTATCAAACCATTGAATGATTTCCTAACTTGTTTTTGGGATACGTTTGTGGCCAATATTGGAAATAGGTGTATTCAAATTTTGTTTGCAATATTGTCCGTCAAAGGGTTTAAAGGGAACAGCTATTATTAAATCAATTTGTAATTGCCATTAACCATTCCTTAATCATATCTTCCTTAATTTCGTTATGGCTTTTAATCTTAATATGTTTCAAAGTATTCCCTTCTCCTTCCAGTAGTTTATTAGGGTCTTTGATTTTGTCAATATTGTAAAACCCAAGGGTGATGTGATTTTTAGCAAAGCGTAAATATGCAAAATCTTTTATTTGGGCAAAGACAGGAAAACCCCATTTGATCTCTTCTGAAACATTGTCAACTGTTTGATGAATGAGCATTCGCAATTTTTCAAGAATGACAATTTGTTCTTCAGCTGCACTGTAAATATATTCTGTTACTTTTTGATTAATTTTCATCTCATAAACGTATTTAAACACCTGCACCTCCAAGTATCTCTATTTCCTGCCCTTTTGTTGGCTGACCATCCAATAATGGCATGGCTTTCATGATGAGATCTCGTACACCTTCTACTTTCAACGAATGGTCGTGGTCTTCTTTTGTGTCCCAAATTTCTGTAATGTAAACTGAATTCAGATCAATACTATCATGTCCGACGACGTAGAGATGGCAGCCTTTTGCGGTAGAGACCAGCTTCGAAGCATCGAGTAAAATTGCAGCAAGATCACCTTGGTGACCTTGCTTGGCTGTTAGTTTGCTGTGTAATAAGTACTTGTTCATTTTGATATTTTACTTATTGGAGTGAAACCCAATCGTATTTCCTTCAGTATCCATAGCCAATGCTACAAAACCATGGTCTCCTATCGAAAACTTCTCCTGCAATACCGCTCCACCTGCTGCCTCCACTCTGGATACTTCTACCGCTGCATCTTCACAGGTAAAATAAACCAATGTACCACCTGTTCCTGGCTTAAAGTCACTAGTTTTGCAAAGCGCACCGCTGATATTGGTATCACCTTGTGCCCAAGGAAAACTCAGCATTTCCAAATCGCCAAAGTCTCCAGGTGCTTGCATAGGTATCATCTGTATTTGCAATACGGCTTCATAAAATTGCTGAGCCCTGCTCATATCCTCAACATAAATTTCTACCCAAGTAAATGGATTTTTTGGTTGTGATGTCATATTAATAAATTTTTTTGATTATTTAATATAGATTAAGTAAAACACTATCTGTGCTGATCGACCAAAATATTATTTCCATCTGGATCAGTCAAGGTGATATATTCAGGACCTGTGGTTGTTTCGTCTGCTTCTCTGGTCAATATGATTCCTAATGATCTTAGATGTGCCTGAATCACTCTGACATCATCAAAGCTATCAATATTTTGTGCATTGCTATCCCATCCTGGATTAAAAGTGATAATATTATCTTCAAACATGCCCTGAAATAAGCCGATTACAGCATTTTCATTTTTTAAAACAACCCAATTTTGTTCTATATTACCTCCTTTGTAGGTAAATCCAAGTTTTTCATAAAATTCTTTAGACTTATGAATGTCTTTTACTGCCAAACTAATCGAAAATGCTCCAAGTTTCATGTGTTTTATTATATGGTTTACAAATTTTTTAACTACTAGATGGCTTTCATTTTATTTCCTTTTGGGTCATGCGTGACCTCTGCAAGCCCAAGCGCCTCCATTAAAGGTGGTATATACATTCCTACTCTCCCTCGATATCCCTTCTTCAGGCCATACCATCCGCCTACAGGATTGTTCTCAGACCTTCCCCAAGCTTCGACAGTTCCTTCTTTGGCTGGCTTTTGTTCATCAGCACTACCGAGCTCCATCCAATCACCGTGTGATTTCAACATTTGATGCATATCATCCAATATGTTTATATTGTAGTGCAATATGGTCTTTCCCACGGTACAAACCAAAATATCGTTACCATCTTTTTGATCGATATGCATAGTATATTCACTGGTCAAAGGTGGTGTTTTTAATGCCATAGGTTCAGTTTTAGTCCCTATTTTGTAACTCATAATATTTTATTTTGATTGATAAATACTTTCTGCCTTGTTCTTTAGGTCTTGTGAATAACTGTTCAAACCCATATCAAAAGGCGGGATCATTTTAGCAAATAAAAGGAAAAGTAACCCACCAATTCAAATATTGCCATCCTTTAGCAAATATGAGCCATGTAGTATAACGTCTTTCGTATTTTCTGAAGTGGCTTTGATCCTTAAAATATAATTGTGACTTAGCCAATTCAAACTCAAAAGCAAATTATTCAATGGTCATTTATTAAATTTAAGGTGCAAAAATTTATGTTTCAATATTAAAGACAAATATAAAAAGAAAATTATTTATGTTGTACTATTTTACATATTTTCTTGGCTAAATTCAAAGTAAAGAATTTGAGAGTGCAAAATAATATGTGTAAAGTCTTAAAAAACATTTTAAGCATTTAAGCAGCAAATTATATAATTGAAGTTTCGGAGTTGATAAATGGATTAATGTCAACTAATTACACATTAAATAATTAAATGATAACTTACTTTACAATACTGATAATCAATACTTAAGACAATTTACAAGGATTTAGAAATACGACGTAACATATTGCTTTGGGAGATGGTAATACCAAGGTTACCTCCTGGGAGCCTGTCGATTTGCGGAACTAGCGTTTTTGTTTACTTTTTCTGGGTTGCATTCCAAGGAATAAACGTGAGCAAAAGATGCAAAAGATAACTGAACGATCCTGGAGCGAAGGCACCCCCCCCCCCCCCGGGCAATTTTCAAACTTAGTTATATAATTTCAATCTAGTTAAATAGTATTAAAGTTTGGGCTTCATAGATCGACTATGTCCACTTTGAGTTGTAAAAAATATTAAGAAATCTAATTACTAGCAATAAAAATCATCCCTATCTCGAAAATTCTTTCTAAATTTGTTCTTGATAATAACCCGTTGCGCATTGTGATCACGGAAGTTAGACAGTGATTATCCTTTTTTATTGGTAAAGGATTCGTTCTACTTGAAGTGTTGGTGAATGCAGTAAAGTATTATGAATGGCATGACTGAAGATTCTTAATATCAATTTCCTTAATAATTGTACCAATTATGCAATATCCACCCGATGACAAAAATTAGTGATATCATCAACAACCTATCCGAAATAGATAAAACACTAATAGACAGCCATATATCAATTGTTGAGCTCAAAAAAGGGGACTTTGCATTTGACCAATTTTCAGTTGACAATTCAATTTATTATGTTGAGACTGGACTTTTGCGAAAATACGTTTTGAAAGATGGAGTGGAAAAAACAATTGACTTCTATTTTACGGACGACCTCTATTTTCCCAATAATTTTAATATTAATAAACCAACAGAATGCTTTCTCCAAGCCATTGAAAAATCAATCATTTTCAAACTCAACAATGCTGAATTTGAAAAAATAAAAATAGGGAATTTAAATCTGCTTGCATTGGAAAGTAAAATATTGGAATTTGCATTTTCACAATCAGCTGAAAGACTTCAAAATTTTCAGACAATGACAGCAACGGAAAGATACCAAAATCTTTTAGAAAAAAATCCAAAAATTGTGCAGCAAATACCACTTATTTACGTTGCGTCCTATCTTGGGATCAACAATGCGTCTTTGAGCAAAATAAGAGCAAAATTAAAATGAGTTTTTTGCATTTGCAAAAGATTCGCTTGAAGAAGAAAATTACCTTTGCCCTTATTTTTTAATTAATATTCAAACCAATGTCAAAGATATTTATATTAGTAGTATTCCTATTCACATATAGTTTACTTGATGCACAAGAAAACTACAATAATGGCAAAAGTGTAACCATCCAAACAGATTTGATGGACCCTATCGCAAAAGGAGCAAGCCTTTGGCTAAATTTCGATACGAATAAACATAGACTTTTTTCAGCGGTTGGGTTTAATGAATTACCTGATTTTTTGAATGCCAAAAAAGATGATTTCAGTGAAAAAAGAGACTGGTTTGTACAACTTGGCTATGGCTACCGCTTAGGTAAAAAAGAAAATTGGATAGCTGGAGTGCAAATGATATACAAAGATTTGACTGCTATTTCAAAAAGCACCAACGAAGAGAAAGATTTAAAAGTATTAAGGACATGTCCAATAGTGTTCTACGAATGGAAATTCATTAAATCTCAACCTAGACTTAGTCTAACACCATGGGCAAGCTATAGAATTGATGTATTGAATCAAAAAGCAGTTTTTCCTATAGCACAAAAGGAATACTCAAGTGCAAAAGGAAATTTTGCAATGGGTATTAATTTGGGCTATAAATTCGGAAAATAGCGTATAGAATTACTTTCCCTTAGCACAAATATGCATTCGTTGTGCTAGGGCAGCCTATAAACGCAA
>JADKCC010000031.1 GCA_016714785.1 Saprospiraceae bacterium | reverse complement strand
TCTGGTGGTATGTTTTTTTTTGAAATTTCAACGCTGAAGGCTCTTTTACCTGAAAATTTGTATTTAAGTAATTGCTTAAATAAACAAATTGTCTATCTTTGTGCTATGGACAATATTTCTTGCATAAGACAACAAGCGGACATTAAGCAAATCAATCGTTGCAAAGACCGAGTTTCCGAACTGAACGGTTCGTTTGACTATTTATCGAACGGACTTGAATTGGCGGGTAACAACGTTAGATTGAAAATCCTGTTCCTACTTTACGAAGAGAAACAACTTTGCGTTTGCGACCTGAGTGACATTCTCGGAATGACCATTTCGGCAATTTCACAACATCTGCGAAAACTCAAAGACAGAAATTGATTGAAACGGAAAGGCAGGCACAAACCATTTTCTTCTCATTGACAAAGAGTATGAAAAAATGCTCAAACCGTTTTTCAAAATACTTCACGAAAACAAAATTTTGGAAACAACATGAAAACAGACAAAAAATTAATCGGTGCAGGACTTTTGACAGCAATTGCTGCTTCACTTTGTTGTATCACACCTGTATTGGCTCTTGTTGCTGGGACAAGCGGACTTGCTTCCACTTTTTCGTGGCTAGAACCTGCAAGACCATATTTTATAGGTTTGACAATTTTGGTTCTTGGTTTTGCTTGGTACCAAAAATTAAAGCCCAATAAACAAATTGACTGCAATTGCGATACAGGAAAAGCCAAAATTTATTCAATCCAAAATGTTTTAGGAATTATAACAGCATTTCAATAGTTATGCTTGCCTTTCCATATTATGCTCACTTTTTTATCCCAAGACAGAAAAACAAGTCATGTGGTTGACAAATCATGTTCAGACAGTTGAGTTTACCATAAGCGGAATGACTTGTGCAAGTTGTGAAGAACACGTAAACCACGAAGTGAATAAACTTTCGGGAATAATCAAATCAACTGCTTCATACGAAAACGAAAACGCAATTGTAGAATTTGACAACTCAAAAACAACCATTACCGAGATTGAAAAAGCAATTAACGGAACAGGATATTCAGTAACAGACAAAAAGAAAAAATAAAATGGAAATCATATTACAATCAACAATCACTTGCCCAAACTGCGGACACAAAAAGGAAGAAACAATGCTGACGGACGCTTGCCAATATTTTTTACGAATGTGAAAATGCAAGACCGTTCTAAAACCCAAACAAGGCGACTGTTGTGTTTATTGCAGTTATGGAGTGATAATGTCAGCCAATTCAACAAGATAAAAAATGTTGTTAACAATGGCTAAGTAAATGTTTTTATAAAAACCGAACTGCAAATCTAATGCTCTTCCGGCTTAGTAAAGATCAAGCCTTGCGGGTGTTGGTGTAAAGTAGGCTTGTGGAAGTGTATGGACTCTTTCCAGTTTGAGGTATAGTATTATGTTGGCTTTATCTCTTCTTTTTATTAGTTCCCCTTGAACAAAACCTTGTTATGTCCCTAACAAACCTCTATATTTGCCCTCAATAGTTATTTTGTGAAGTATTTAAAACTTATATCATCCATTTATAAATGAATCACATTACCAAACTTTCTATTTTATAAAATTCAATATGTATTATAAATCAATTAGTTATAATTTTAAAAATTGAAAATAGAGTTGAGTATAACACCTTGTTAGTGGAAAAGTTAAATAATAAAACAAGCATAAAATGGAATACTTAGTAAAGGACAAAAAAACTCGAATTAAAATATCAACTAAGGCAAGGTGCTTGGACTTACCATATCCAAATTCCAAACACGGAAACACATAGTTGGAAATGGGGATCAATGAAAGTTTCAGGCACAATTGACAACTATAAAATAGAAAGTATAAACTTAGCCAAATTAGGAGATCATGACAAACTAATTTCTATTAATGATAAAATCAGAAAAGCAATTAACAAAAGCGGTGGCGACAATGTAACGGTGACTCTTTATTTGTTGACATCAAAAGGGCACCTAGCAAAGAAAGAAGTTTTAGAGACATTCGAAGACTCAGGAGTGTTAAATGCGTTTAATAACCTGACGGAAGACGATCGGAATGAAATGATTGGAAAAATCACTTCTTTAAAATCTGAAGACGAAAGCAAAATGATTTTGAAATACATTAACCAACTAAATAAAAATAATGATTAAGCAGACATCTCTTGACTTCCTTTCAAAACTCAAACTAAACAATTCAAGGGAATGGTTTGAACAAAATAGAGACTTGTAGAAAATTACAAAAGCGACATACTTCAATTAACTGAAAATCTTTTGAAAGAATTATCAAAGATTGACCAATCAATTTTACAAGCCAACTTAGACCTAAAAAATGCTGACGAGAGTAAACCGAGATTTAAGATTTTCAAAAGATGAAACACCTTATAAAAATTATGTCTTAGTGGTTTTTAATAAGATTATCCACAACCAAACAAAGCAGGATATTTTATTCATATAGAACCGGCAATTGTTCAGTTGGTGGTGGAGTTGTGAACAACACCTGAATATTTAAAGAAAATTCGTCAAGAGATTGACTACTCATTTAGTGACTTAAATAAAATCATTACTGCCCTGAATTTCAAAAGACCTTTCCAAACGGAATACAAGGTGTTGGAAAACTTAAAAAAATGCCGGACGGCTATGACGAGACTAATCCAGCAAGTGAACTTTTGAAAATGAAAGGATTTTGTACACAAGAACCGCTCAATGACAAGTTCATGATAAGTAAAGACTGTATTAAAACCATAATTGACTATTTTGAAACAACTAAACCACTCATTGACTACATCAACAAAGCAATTGAGTATGACGAATAAAAACCCATTCGCTAACATTAAGCCGTTTTGCAAAATCAGGGTTTTTGTGATTCTATCAAAGTGAAGTGCAAATTCAAGCTTTGTGAATCAAATGAAGTTTAGTGCTTAAAATCCCAGCCTTCACCAAGAGCCAAAACCGGTATAGGTTAAATATTTTCCACTTTTGGTTAACAAAAAAAAACGATCAACGTTTAATGCTCTTCTGGCTTAGTAGAATCAAGCCAGTGGGTTTCTGGCTAATAATTTCTAACTCAAATGCTTGCCAAAAATTATTATCCGAAAATCTTGACAAAGCCGCCACCCACACTTTTTGCTGCTTATCGGTTTTATTTATGGCTCACTGTGTTTTGGAAACGGATACACTAATAATCACCTGAGCGATGTCTACCTTAGAATACTTTTCCCGGATTTCCTTTTCAGAGTCTCATATTCTTCTTCTGTCATGCCATGCTGTTGTGGAAAGCCTTCATTTTCAGAGCATGATCTCCTGTTGCATGAGCAAATCATCATCTGGAGCAAAATCAGATTGGTCATCACTGTGGTCCATAATCACTAATATTTAGGTTCTGCAAATCTACATAAAAACCTTCCAAATATCCACATTCACAAATCTGCAACTAACCAAATCCACATTTTTTTACCCACATACAGGCACAAGGTAGCTTCAGGGTCTGTTATATGCAAGGTCTGCCTAACCACTCCATCCTACGCTTGCGCCTTTCAGGCGTTCCACCTTGCATAAATCAGACACCTTACGCTGGCACTGCACCTGTTAGTGTGGCTGAGTGAGCTTCACCTCTTTTATTCATTCTATATTTATTATCTGGCTACTATATCATTAGCCTTTCATCCGGTCAGCTGGTCAAGACTTCGAGCATATTTGATGCATCCTGCGAGCACCAGCCTTTCTTTGCTTTTATTCGTTCTTGTATCGCTCGTCATCTCCGTGGTGATTGGGGAGCATGCAGTGAGCAGGATCAGGCCAGTAATGAGATTGCCCTTCAGGGTGGCGGTCGGCTATTTTCTGTCTATGTCATTCCGCCCCAGCTTTTCCTATGGAGAGCAAGATTTGGATCATCACTGAGTCATCCAGAGTACACTGCGGTATTATTCCTTCAGGTATTAGTCTCTGATTGGTTGCCTTGGTCTTTGACCAGGGCTATTTTATTCATCTTATTTTTTAACTTTTAATTTTGCTTATGAGAGCTTCGTTAGTTTTACCATCACTTCCTTTTGATCCCGGCACAGTCGTATTCAGTCCGGGCATCACATCAGCATAAGTCTTCCTTGTCACTCAGGCAGATTATGGATCACTTTCTGGAGTGCCATTTGGCTACGGATTTCGGCATTGTATCCAGAGCCATGAGATTTGATAATGTTTTAGCTGCATTGATGGAGACCGGCCAGCTTACATCCAGATATTACCCTCCATCATCATATTTGTCCACCTGAGACAGGTCTTATTATTACTACCCATCTGGATGAGCGAACTACCACCATCAGATTTGCATCAGAGCAGATGTAGTCTTATATAGATGGCCTTGGTCTATTCGACCAGGGCTATCTTTTTTTAATAGCATTGCATTTTCAAATTGCAATCTCAATAAACGAAAAAGGCCCCGAACCAGCGTCCGGAGCCTAACCCATGCAAACAACCAAAACTTAAACCTCAACCTTACCCTAATCTTTAGGCTTTTCAGGTGGCCACAACTTATGCAATCCCTTCGACACCACAAAACTGACCACCGCTCCCACACATGCCAGGATTCCGGTCTTAAGTATATCGCTGCCATCGACAATACCAATGAAAGCAATCACGGTACCGCCAGTGTGCCCATGGCCTGATCACTATGGTGAATTCCATCGATACTTCCTTCTCCCTTTTGCCCAATGACGTCATCTCCAATGTTGGTAAACTGACTTACAGCAGTAGCCACACCACCAGCTGTCACCAGGTACCCACCAATAGTCACCACTGCTGCAGGAAGCGACACCGGAGCAGTCAGCAACACAGTACCCACACCTGCCATGATCAACCCAATATTTCGCAACACCTTAAAAAACTTTGGCGTCGGTGCCTTTGCCCTATCTATGATTTCACTCATCTTATTAATTTTTTATTTCCAGTTTTCCCCCTCCCCCCTTTTTTTAGGGTGAGTTTTACTAGAACTGATTTTTAAATAATGTTCCTTCTCATCACTAATTCGCAAATTTCTCAATGATATAGTTCAATGCTAATCTGGAATGTTGCCCTTTGCCGTTCCCACTCAAAAACACCGGAGCTATACAGCCCCGGGTTCCTTCTGAGCATCATTGGCCACATGTACCAGGATACCTGATCTGCCTTTCACACCATCTAGTCTCAGGCACTCTCCGTGTTTTGGATGTTGAATGATGGCCACAGGATAAACTCCTTCCTGCACACACGATATATTTCGCTCATTTTTGGCCCATCTCAATTCAATACTCCGACACACTAGGATACCATTGATCAACATCTCCCCATCAGTCCAGCCATCCCTATACAACCTTTGAAGCTCAATTACCATCTCAAATCCTTAGATTACATCGATAACTGCCAATGAATTATACCCACCATTCTTGAGAGAATACTGCGTACCATTCACTTCCTGATAAAACTCAATCTGAGTGTGAAAACATGGATACCAGTCGCCAAAGCTGGCGGAGCTGCATGCGTCAGATTGATGTCCACAGACGTGTTGTTGATCGGGATGTTCACAGAGTTGCTGATCAGCGTCTCGAACTCTCCCCACTGGAAATCCATCTTTGACCATCCCGCCTTAAACGTCACATGCGTAGATCCTGGAGCCTTCACCAAGTCCATCATTGGTACCACACCAAGGATGTCCAGCGCACCAGTAGTAGTGTTCAGAGCAAAGTCTTGAACAAAATACCACTCAAAATCGCGCGATTGTTGAAGTTAAAACCCTTTAGCACAGCTTTACCTTCAGGAAGGTCAAACCCTCATGGACATGTCTCTCCCCACGGTCATTAGCCGCATCCAGATTTTCATCCGTCATCAATCTGGTCAATCTCGACACAACCCGATTGTCACTGGCGGTCATCATTAGATTTCTCAATGCTGTTCTCAACAGCTTCCCTGCACTCGCTGACATTCCGAATTCAGCGCCATTCTCCTCGTTCGCTGGAATGTAGGATCATTTGCGATCCTATCAGCAGAAACTCCACCTTTGGTCCTTACCAAATAACCATCAGTACTCTTGTAAAATGATAGGTCATCAAGCTTTCCCACCACCTTCAATAATCCACCTTGTCTAGCCATGTTGCTACATTTAAAAGTTAAATAATACGACAAAGATATAGGTAGATTTCCCACTATACACCACATTTTAATGCTCTGATATCATAAATGACAATATTTTGCATATATTATCAAACAATAACATATATCTTTAACCGTTTTTAACATCATTTTCCCACAAACAACTTACTTTTGTTCAGTAATTAAAATTCAAACCACTTACACAAAGTGTTTTTACCAACATCTGAGATTTAAATACTCGAGAAATTACACCCACCCACGAAAAACCCTCATAGCATGTATAGTTTATTTAGGATTAATTGTTTAACCTGTATAGCTATTTTAGGACGAGACACCTAGCGAGATGATGTATAGATAGTGTATAGATAGTGTATGGATAGTGTATGGATAGTGTATGGATAGTGTATGACAATAGTATCACCAATTATGGCAAATAAAGTGTAGTATGAGCAAATTTTCAAGACTGATTATATACCCCAAAGATGTCTCCGCCATCACTGGTAAGAACTACAGGACTTCCTGGCTCTTATTAAATAAGATCAAAACCTACTATGGCAAGAAAGATCATCAACCCATTACGGTATTAGAATTTTGTGAATACATGGGTTTGAAAGTAGAAGATGTAATTTCAGCCATGAATTAGAGCACTTATTGTTTACCAAGGGGGAATGGCATTAGGGCTTATTGCGGTGTCTTTTTTGTTTGTCTTGGAGAGCTTTCGCTTTCTTATTACAAAATCTTGCAGGGTCTGACGTTCCATTATATCATGCAGAAGTACCATCAAAATCAGTAATATTCACTTCAAAGAATAATTGAAATCGCTCATGTAATTCCTTCAACGTAACATCACCATTATTGATCACTTTTGTCTCTTTCCAACTTGTGCTCCTCCACATACTCAATCTGCAATCCTGTCACTCTAATTTCCTAAAATCGGCAATCTTATCTTCTATTTGCCTACTGTCCAATTTATTATCCAAATATTTTTGCAACATATAAAGTGCTTTGATTACGGCAAAAATATTACATTTTTCCGATTTTTTGACAAACCATATATTATCTTTTTTCCGCACTATCCAAACGATAGTACTTTAATTCTTCCACAATGGTCTTAGAATCGTCATGCAGACTGGTTTCAAGTTCCTTATAATATTTCCGCTCTTTACCAATTGGTTTTTCAGACTCAAGATCCAGCAACCTTTCGTAATATATACCATACTGAAATAATTTTGGTCTTTCATTACGGTAATAATTGATCTCTTCTGCTTCAGATTGAAAGGGAAATGTGTTTTCCAGCTCAACCATCTTGGATATTTGTGATACAATGAAATTTTTCCTTTGCTTTATCGTTTCCAGACTTAATAAAGACGTATGCCTACATCATTGCAGAATACCTCGAAGGCATTTATAACGGAATGTAGCTCTTTTAAAAGCATAGGCTATATCAATCTTCACTTAACAGGTTTAGGGTAAAACTTACGATCAATCAAAAACAAATAACGAATAAATTTCGCACCAAAGTATATCATTCTTGACTTTAACAATTACTAATCTATACAACTAAAAAAGGCAGTATGTCACCAGTACTGCCTTTTTTTGAATAAATTAAATCCTTATTGTGCCTTTTTTGAGTCTTCATTCTTTGGAGAAAAAAGTTTCTCACTCAGTTGGTCCATCTCAGCTCCAACTCTACTTTCTACAATCTTACCATAAATCTGTGTGGTCTTTATGCTTTTGTGACCTAGCATTTTGCTTGTAGCTTCGAGACTCACACCATTTGTCAATAGAACAGTAGTCGCAAATGTATGCCGGGCAATGTGCGTGGTCAATGGTTTGGTAATGCCACATATATCTGCTAATTCTTTAAGATAGGTATTTAGCCTTTGATTGCTTTTCATTGGTAGAAGGCGATTCTTGCTCACACATACCGGATGCTCTTTGTACTTTTCTATAATATTTAGTGCTGGTTCTAGTAAAGGAACATTACTCACATTATCATTTTCTGTCTAGAAGTATATATCCATTTCTTACCGTTGATGCAGTAACTAAATGATCAGAACAAAAGAAGTGAAGTATCTTTGTAAGGCATATCCTGTATAACAACAGAAAACAAAACAATCTCGCACCTCACTTAATCTAGGAATAGTAATTTCCTTTTCAACAATTCGCTGCAACTCTTCAGCGGTGAGATATTCCTTTTTGTCTCTTTGGTATGTGCCTTATAAGATGACAATACATTTTTGACTAAGTAATCATATTTTACACCATAATCAAGTACTCGACTTAGATATTGCATAAACTTGACCAGTGTATTTTGATGAAGCTTTACAATAGATTTTAGGTATATCTCATATTCCATCGCAAAAGAATATTTGATCTGATCGATCTGGATATCTGATACTTGGTATTTGTACACAAGAAAATCTAGAATCCTTCCTTTGTACAATTTATAGCGATTGAAAGTAATCTTTCCAATCCCTATTCCCACAAGGCCTTCATATTGCTGATTGTGAAGCTCACATAATTCAGAAATGGTGATGGCATGTTTTTTTGAGACTTCATCTTTACCCATTAAACGATTACGAATTTCATCAACAGTAATATCTTCCTGGTTGGCCTTCATAGTATGGAATATTTGTAGTACATCCATTTTCATAGTATCCAAATGCAGATTGATGGTGCTAACCTTTTTAGAGCTGCCTTTGACCCTGCCAAAATTGGAATCCCATTCATCAAAATTTACTTTGTGGCCAGTTCCGATGTAAGCGCGCCGACCTGACAGGTACAATTGCATTATCACAGGTGATGATCCTGAATTCTTTTTATCCGACCGAAGGATAAAACTTACCTTAAGAATTTCTAACTTTTTCATTTGTATTGCATGGTTTTAAAACGTGAAAAAATACTTTCCTGTTGCCATGCAGCGTAAAATAAGTGAAGAATTGTCGCGTATAAACATTTGCGACAGCTATTTTGGTATTTGCGACGGTCGCAAATGTGTCGCAAAATAGTATGCTTTTTGACCCTTGTCGCTGAATTGTCGCATTAAATTCAGTTTAAAAAACATCAATTTAGCAATGCATCTATTCATAACTCTTTGAAAAACAAATGCCAAACAAGAAATTCATCTTGTTTGGCATTCATAAGGGTGATCCCGACAGGATGATTATTTTCGAAATCCTACAAATTAAAATTATTGTATATCAGTCTATTATATAGAATTACATATCTTTATATGTTATTGGGTGTCACTGTGGGCACACATAATTTGATGCAATTTACGCAATTTTGATGAACTACCAAAAGATCTACAAATTTATTTTCTATCCAATCATTTAACAAGAATATAAAGTGAGATTAGGTACCTAAAAAAGCCCTTTATTAAACCAGGCATATAAATTTTGAGTTCAAATCAATTCAAGGGGCTTCAAAAGTCCTTCCATTTTAAGGGAAGGATTTAGGATGGGTAAATTTAGAGCAATATTTGTCGCTTCTTTTATTCACTACAAAACTAAACTTTTTAACATGACGCAAACCAGTTCTGAAAATGGTACACGTGGTTCTGATTCTGCACATCATAGTACTAGATTCTAGTCATCATAGTACCATTTTCAGAACTCGTTCAGAACTGGAAGTGGTACCAATATAAAACATATAAAAACAATATAAACTATAAACATAAAACAGCGAAAAAAAAATTTTTTTAAACAAAAAAACACGAGACAATCGCACCGGGCCCGCGCGCCATTCATTTTCAAATTTTCAATCATGAATACATAGTCTTGATTACCCTGTGAGTTCATTACGTGAGTTTTGAAGTGTTTTTTGGTCAAAGTTTAACTCTGTGTCACTTTGGCGAAAATAATGCGCCCTGGAGCTTTATTTTGAGTTTTACCTTTAATGTGATTTTTGTTTTGTTACCGTTGTAAGAGATTTGGATGTTGTTTGAAATATAATTATGAAAATCGATAATTATTGAAATTATATACCGAATTTATATCCACCTTGGGTGTTTTAATTCTGATTGGCTTGATTTGATGATTTTTTTTGAAAATGAAATTTATTACAGTATTGTTTTAGTTGATTTTATGTATTATGTAAAATTATATGTATTGAATTATTGAAAAAAATAACACCCGACTTGGGTATACCTTGGGTGTTTGATTTTGAATATCCCTCCACCTTTGCAGCGTACTAAAATTCTAATCCATGCCAGCACAAATTCTTACCACGGATGACTTACGTGAGTTCAAATTAGAACTCATTAATGAAATTAAGAGCTTGATTTTGCACTCAAATAT
This sequence comes from Saprospiraceae bacterium, assembly GCA_016714785.1. Taxonomy (GTDB): domain Bacteria; phylum Bacteroidota; class Bacteroidia; order Chitinophagales; family Saprospiraceae; genus OLB9. Next base: position 37,961 of record JADKCC010000031.1, on the reverse strand, counting down.
CAATGCTTCTAATACCCAAAGAAAGTATTTAAAATCTGCTGAAGTTGCAGACCTTCTAAGCATTTCTTTAAATACCCTGTACCAGCTTAGGATAAATCGTCAGTTGCCTTTTACCAAAATAGGTGGTACCATTTATTTTGAGAGAGAAGACGTAGAAGCGATGATGAGTAAAAATAAAAAACAAATAAAAATGAGTTTTAAATCATGAAAGCAACACCACAAACCCAAGTACAGACTAATTTCATCAAACACCAGGAACTATTTTACGAAATAGTCAAAAGTGTAGATGTTATCCATTGCTCACACATTGCGCTTTATCAAGCTTTATTCAGATGTTGGAATTATCACTTTTTATTAATCCTGTGCAGTTTCCCAGAGAGCAAATTATGGATATGGCTGGTATTCGCTCTAAATCAGTTTACTACAAGGTTATCAGGGAATTGGAAGCTCTAGATCTTATTCGATATTATCCATCCAAATCCATTTACGCCAAAAGCAATTTCTGTATATGAACGCTAGAAAAAGTTAATGATGAGATTTTCATCTCTCTGTGGGGACTAAGCAATCATCAAAGTCTAAGTCAGTCTGAAAATCAGTTAGAGTTATTTAAAGATACGTCAGAAGGGCCTTTGAAACTAATGACAAATTTGACTAATGGAAAGGGTAGGGTACTTCTATTAAAAAAGTATTCTGTAGCAAAAATCCCTTATGCTTTAGAAGCTGAATCTAATCTATTTAACATGAATCAGCCAGAAGCCTACAACCCACTCACAGATCCCAAATACGCATCCCATATCGACAATCGTATTTCTTCACATTCAAATAAAAGTAATTATGCAAATTATCAAGATTCACAATCGCGAGGTTCCAGCCTCCGTCCTTCAGGAGTACCAGTCGATCCAGAAGCTGACTACTCAATCAAACTTTAATTACGAGCATTTCTCGAGACTCATGGAGCTCCATGGTCAGATCATTTATGGCTTCAATTTTAAGTTGTATCGCGAAGACAAAGACGTTTTACTCCAGCTCTATGCATACTTCACAGGAGACATTGCCCTTTGCAAACATTATGAAATTGATCTTCGTAAAGGACTATTTCTATCTGGTAAGACTGGGGTAGGGAAGACCTGCCACATGAAGCTCTTAAGACAGTTTTTGAATTTTAGTGAACGTTTCAAGATGAAGACATGTCAGGCATTAGCATTGGAGTACATGGATACAGGCTCGAACGTTATCTTGCAGTATGGTAGAAACTTTGTAGAGTATATAGACCACAACACGATCAATACATCTTATTGCTTCGATGATCTAGGCGCTGAAGACGAAGTCAAACATTACGGCACCCAAACCAATGTTTTAGGACAGATCATCTTGATGCGTTACGAGCTTTTCCAAAACCGTCAAGTGCTGACGCATTTCACTAGCAATCTTTCGGCACCCCAAATCGAAAAATGTTATGGAGAGAGGGTCCGCAGCCGCCTCCGCCAAATGTGTAACTGGATAGAGTACCAAAGTACATCTACAGACAAGAGAAAATAAGAAGCATGGTTACATAGTTTTGGGTTACGCGGTCGCTGCACGGGCAGCGGCCGCATTAATCTAGATTGCCCTGCAGAAAAGATAAGACCTTCCACACCCTAGTTGTGTGTTCCTTTTTTATCATGCATAAAGATGCATGTATTGAGCAGCTGCTTTCGCTCGCTGCAGAGCAGCTCTCTTTTTATTTTGTAACTTGCTTCTTTCAGCTAAGTAAATTGTTCAAAAAACAAGCGATAGGGAACGAAATGTCAGAAGTGCGTCTATTGCCAAGCAGAATATTTCATTTTAAAAACCAAAATTTAAAGGCAATAGAATAAGCATTTTGACATGAGAGTGAACGATGCAAAGCAATCGCCTTTTTTTGAACTAGAGTTTTTGGATACTTTTTGGGCGATGCAAAAAGTATCTGCCCTGCCGGCATGAGGCATATACTTAATCCAATCATAAATCTAAAGTCAATTTTTAAACATGAAGTACATAACTTGTCCTGCATCATCAGGATTCCCAATCTTAACCTTAACCTTAATCTTATTCTCAACCTTATTCTTAACCTTATCCTTAACCGCCCAAGAAATCATCTTCCCTAACCTTCGTGGAGATTCTTTAACAACAGAGCTCCTAAAATACTACACCCCTAAAAAAGTACTCAAATACGACGATGCCAGGACCAAACTTTACACCGTAATCTTCCTTCAAAAAGACTCCATTGAATGTTTCTATTCCGGATACAAAATCCATGTACCCACAGGTACCAACATCCTTTCCTGGACTGCCAGATACGGCATCCAAACCGAACACCTTTTCCCAAGGTCGCTAGGATCAGCAGCCATGCTTGCACTCTCAGATCTCCATCACCTGGTGCCAGCCAGAGCTACGATCAATGCATTAAGAAAAAATGCCCCATTTCAGGATATTCCTGACGAACAAACTAAATATTGGATCCACCAAGACAAAGTGTTAACCATGATCCCGAGAAAAGACATCAACCAATATTCTGAATTCAAATCCAATGCTTTTGAGCCTTTAGAAAAAAAGAAGGGAGATATAGCAAGATCCATATTCTATTTCTACACTTTCTACAAATCAGCTGCAGTGACCAATATCTCTTAATGACACGACGTTATCTCATTACATGATGGTGAATTGACATCTTTGACACAAAGAACAAAGGCTTAAAACAACGTTATGGAACATTTTAAAAAGAAACGAAGCTCATGCATCTTTGTAAAAAAATAATGGGCTTCCAAATTCATTTGAAGTATTGTATTGTGATGAATGAAGCATTGGATACATTATCCCAATATTGAAAGCTTTGGCTGTCCAATCCGACGGTCTAAGTAGTATTTGACATCAATCCTATGTTTTAATTTATGGTTTGTCTTTTATATAATGCTTGATGAATTAAATATTCATAAATTATTGTATCGCAGTTACAAACTGCGACAATCAGTGTAATGGGCTTCCAAATTCATTTGGAAGTATTGTATTGTGATGAATGAAGCATTGGATACATTATCCCAATATTGGAAGCTTTGGCTGTCCAATCCGACGGTCTAAGTATTTGACATCAATCCTATGTATTAATTTATGGTTTGTCTTTTATATTATGCTTGATAAATTAAATATTCATAAATTATTGTATCGCAGTTACAAACTGCGACAATCAGTGTAATGGGCTTCCAAATTCATTTGGAAGTATTGGATTGTAATGAATGAAGCATTGGATACATTATCCCAAAGTTATAAGCTTTGGGTGTCCAATCCGACGGTCTAAGTAGTATTTGACCTCAATCCTATGTATTAATTTATGGTTTGTCTTTTATATAATGCTTGATGAATTAAAAATTCATAAATTATTGCATCGCAGTTACAAACTGCGACAATCAGTGTAATGGGCTTCCAAATTCATTTGGAAGTATTGTATTGTGATGAATGAAGCATTGGATACATTATCCCAAAGTTGGAAGCTTTGGGTGTCCAATCCGACAGTCTAAGTAGTATTTGACATCAATCCTATGTTTTAATTTATGGTTTGTCTTTTATATAATGCTTGATGAATTAAAAATTCATAATTATTGTATCGCAGTTACGAACTGCGACAATCAGTTTACAGGATTACGCCCCTTGAATTATTCGATTAACAAGAATGGATTTATAAGAAAGAAGTTGCAGTTTAGAAGCGTAGCTCTGACAATTTTTTAGACAACAAAAATTGATGAAATAAGAGGGGCGTAGCCCTAACACCTATATTAGTAAGTCGCTAAGCCTTAATGACACAACGTTATCTCTTAATGAGTAGTCACGAAGCCTTAATGACACAACATTATCTCTTAATGAGTAGTCACAAAGCCTTGATGGAACAACAAAAAGCCTTATTAAGAAGTCGCGAAGCCTTAATGACATGCCGTTATTCCTTAATGAGTAATCACGAAGCCTTGATGGAACAACAAAAGCCTTAATAAGAAGTCGCGAAGCCTTAATGACACAACGTTATCTCTTAATGAGTAGTCACGAAGCCTTGATGGAACAACAAAAAGCCTTAATAAGAAGTCGCGAAGCCTTAATGACACAACGTTATCTCTTAACGAGTAATCACGAAGCCTTGATGGAACAACAAAAAGCCTTAATAAGAAGTCGCGAAGCCTTAATGACACAACGTTATCTCTTAATGAGCAGTCACGAAGCCTTGATGGAACAACAAAAAGCCTTAATAAGAAGTCGCGAAGCCTTAATGACATGCCGTTATCCCTTAATGAGTAATCACGAAGCCTTGATGGAACAACAAAAAGCCTTAATAAGAAGTCGCGAAGCCTTAATGACACAACGTTATCTCTTAATGAGTAGTCACGAAGCCTTGATGGAACAACAAAAAGCCTTAATAAGAAGTCGCGAAGCCTTAATGACACAACGTTATCTCTTAACGAGTAATCACGAAGCCTTGATGGAACAACAAAAAGCCTTAATAAGAAGTCGCGAAGCCTTAATGACACAACGTTATCTCTTAATGAATAGTCACGAAGCCTTAATGGAACAACAAAAAGACTTAATAAAAAGTCGCTAAGCCTTAATGACACAACGTTATCTCTTAATGAGAAGTCGCGAAGCCTTAAGGACACAATGCCCTTAGAAAAAGGAGCGTAGCTCTGACATCTTTGTAAAAAAAAATAGACACAATAAGAGGGGCGTAGCCCTGACATCTAAGGTAATTCCCTGCCTATAAGATTACAGGACAATCAGAAGAATGAGTTTACAAAGCACAAAGCCATTCATGAAGTACTCAATAACCATCAGAAGGTACTCAGAAACCATCTTTAAATGCTTGACTAATTTCTAGAGTGTTAGGCATAAATATAAATACTGCTAATTAACGATTTTCCTAAAAAATAGAGGAAATGGAAGATTTAATTGATCTTTGCCAGTAATTTACCTATTCAGATAAGAATCAATATCATGGAACTATTTATTATACTAATTTTAATCATATTAAATGGAATTTTGCTATGTCTGAAATGTCCCTGATTTCAGCTAGGAAATTCAAATTGGAATCCTAAAAAGAAAGGAAATACAGGTGCTAAAACTGCTTTAGAACTGGCAGAAAACCCAACAAGATTTCTATCTACAGTACAGATAGGTATTACACTTATTGGAATTTTACTTGGTGTTTACAGTGGTGAAAACCTTACAAATGATTTTATTAATTTGATTGATAAAATTAAAATTTTAAGACCATATTCTTCGCAAATTGCCACAGGCTTAATTGTGCTGTTTATTACTTATCTTTCCATAGTTTTAGGAGAGCTACTGCCAAAAGAATTGGAATGACATTTCCAGAACCTACATCTCGGTATTAGCGAAACCAATGAGAATGATATCCATTATCACTTCTCCATTTGTCTGGTTACTAACATTCTCTAATAATCTAATTTTGAATATTTTAGGTATAAAAAGCCAAACAGATACTGCCATATCAGCGGAAGAGATCAAGACAATTGTTAAAGAAAGTGCAGAAGGTGGTGAAATACAGGATATTGAACATAATATTGTTCACCGAGTGTTTGAATTAGGCGACCGAAAAGTCAATTCGCTGTTCACTCATAGAAGTGATATCGTATTTTTTACCATTCATGATTCCTGGGAAACTATAAAAATAAAAATAAATAAGGAGAAACATTCAGCATATCCTGTTTCCAAATCCAATAACCTAGATGAAATCCTGGGAATAGTACTTTTAAAGACTTATTTTCAAAATCTGATGAAGCTTTTAATATTGAGCCAATAATTATTGAACCAATATATCTAAATGAAAATATAAATGCTTATAAAGTTTTAGAAATTTTAAAGAGCAAAACTACATTACGGGATTGTGATAGACGAATACGGAACAGTCCAAGGTATGGTTACTATGGATGACCTAATGGACGCTTTGATAGGAGAATCTACTCAACATAACCAAGATGAATATCAAATCATCAAGCGTGATGATATAAGCTGGTTTGTAGATGGTCAATACTCAATATTTGAATTTGCAAAATATTTTGATATCAACTTAACTGACAAACAATACACTAACTACACGACTGTGGCAGGACTTATTATACATAAAACCAATGAAGTGCCTAATATAGGAGCCAAAGTAATGATTGATAATTATACACTTGAAGTAATAGACAAAGACGGACAGAAAATTGATAAAATACTAGTAACAGTAAACTGAAAATGAGTTAAAAATAATATTAGTAAATGTCTGAACACAAAGATTATAAAATAAATTCATCTTAGAAGGTTCGATTTCCATCTTCAACTGAGATATCTTCTTCAGTTTGTTACACAGAATATTGCCATATATCACGATCCAGCTCCCCATAGCAGTCTAATCAAAAGCATCTCCTTTGGATAACAACATTTAAAATAATAGTACTGCATTAAATGAATTGATGAACTAAAGTATTTGATTAGTTAAAAATAAGTTGAAATTTATGTTTTTTTGCCAGAATAAAACTAATTACCTTGTTAACCAAATTTACGTTGTTGATTGTTGTCCCCCCACCCCCGCTCACCACCCCCCATTTCTATTTCTATTTCCAGACTTCTCCTTAAGAAACACGTTTAAACTGCCCCAGAGAAATTCACACATCCGCACAAGCCCCCCCCTTACCTCCATAGGTGGCATCTAGTCTATGAGCTAAACCCCAAATAGATTATAGTCTGGCGGTGTAGCAGTTTCACCTGGTACCTGACGAACTGCCAGTATCACAAGGAACTAAGCTTAGCAGTGGTTGATCAGACAAATCATTGATGCCTATCAGCCATCCTGCTTCCCTTCTGATCAAAGGGAAATCACATCTATTTGCTTTGCTCTATGAGTTTCTGTAAAAAGGGTGACGCAAATATGAAGTCATGCAACACCTCATTCTTATCCATCAACACTTCATCTTTATGGCCCTTCCATGCCAACAAACCTTTGTCTAGCAAACAGATGTTTTCACCAATTTCCATAACAGAGTTCATGTCGTGCGTATTGATGACAGTAGTGATATTGTTGTCTTTGGTGATATCCTGGATGAGCTCGTCGATAGTAATAGAAGTTTGTGGATCGAGACCTGAGTTGGGCTCGTCGCAAAATAAATATTTTGGATTGAGTACGATGGCCCTTGCGATACCTACCCGCTTTTGCATACCACCAGAAATCTCTGACGGAAACTTTTTGTTTACACCAGCCAAACTTACTCGTTCTAAACAATGGTTTACTTGATCGGTTTTTTCTTTCAGCGTCAGATGGGTAAACATGTCCAAAGGAAATCTGATGTTTTCTTCGATAGTCATCGAGTCAAAGAGTGCATTGCCTTGGAATAGCATACCTACTTGCATCCTAAGCTTTCGTAAAGTATTTTTGTCGGCTGTCACCAAGTCGATATTATCATACCACACATGGCCTGATGTAGGTTTAAATAACCCAACCAATATTTTTAACAACACTGTTTTGCCAGATCCTGATTTTCCTATAACAAGATTGGTTTTGCCCGCTTCAAAAGTAAAGTCAATGCCTTTTAAGACAGCTTGGTCTCCGAATTCCTTAAATATTCTTTCTGCTCTGATCATAGTTTTATGCGGTTAACACGATGGCAATAACATAATCTGCCAACAAAATAAGAATGTTACTATAAACTACTGCACGAGTACTGGCTTCACCCAACTCTATGCTTCCTCCCTTGACAAAATAACCTTGATAACAAGACACACTGGTGAGTATATATCCAAATGTTACCGCCTTGACCATCATCATATATACATTGTAGGGCACAAAAAACGACCTTACTCCTTTGATAAATTCTGCGGAAGAAAACAGTCCTACTGGGACACTCGCCAAATAAGCTCCCATAATACCAATCATGGCAGCAGCACAAACCAAAACAGGTATCATAAGCAGTGCAGCAATCAGTTTAGGCAGTACCAGGTAAGCAGATGTATTCACGCCCATTATTTCCATGGCATCTATATGTTCCTTTTGGCGCATACCACCAAGTTCGGCAGCCATATTGCTTCCTACTTTCCCTGCCAGTACTAAGCACGTAATAGTCGGGGCAAGCTCAATAATCGTCATATCTCTTACTATATATCCTATGTAGTACGCAGGTATCAGTGTGCCCGCCATTTGATAGTAAAATTGCACTGCCGTAACTGCCCCAATAAATATGGAGATCAAAAACACAATAGGCAGTGACCCTATACCAATATCATACATCTGTCGGATCGTCTCCTTGTAGTACATATTATGGTTTTCAGGCCGACGGAATATTTGTCCTTGCCAGAGAATAAAATTGCCAAAATGATAAAAAAGGTTTAAATTCATGGATACAGTTATGTCTAAGGACTTGTGCTGATAATTGATTTTTATACGAAGGTATCATCCAAATAGTTGCTTAAGCATTATACTCTCAAGCAAAATTTGTTAATAACAAAAAAAATATTCTTAATTTCCATTGTTACCATAAACAAACTTCATGCAATAACCACATTGATTAAAATGCAAAAGTAAATCTTTTTATTAACTATTTGAAACCATAATTGTTTATCTTTGCTATAATCGGCAATTGCTATTTTTTTAATTTACTGATCAGCTTATCATTCATTTCACTATTTCACCAAAGAATCATTATGAACACCATCATCACAGGGGCTACCAAAGGCATCGGAAAAGCATTGGCACTCAAATTTGCTGAAGCAGGTCATTCACTTGCGTTGTGTGCGCGAAATGAGAAGGATTTAAAAGATTTAAAAACGGAATTGGAAACACTAAATCCGTCCATTACAGTCATGATCCAAACCACTGATATTAGTATAAAAGCAGATATAGCAACATTTGCCAAAGCGGCTATATCCGCTTTTGGTCATATCGATATATTGATCAATAACGGTGGCGTATTTTTGCCTGGAGCTACCACGGAAGAAGCTGATGGAACATTAGAAAAAATGATGGATACCAACCTGTATAGTGCATATCACCTCACACGAGCCATTGTACCTTATATGGCATCATCTTCCAAAGCACATATCTTCAACATGTGTAGTATAGCAAGTACCACAGCCTATCCCAATGGTGGTTCTTATAGTATCTCTAAGTTTGCTTTATTGGGCTATACCAAAGTACTGCGTCAAGAACTCAAAGATAAAGGCATCAAAGTAACAGCTATTTTACCTGGAGCAACTTGGTCAGACTCTTGGGCAGGAGTAGATCTTCCTTATGATAGACTGATGGAAGCCAAAGACATTGCAGAAAGTGTATGGGCAGCGTATAGTCTTGGCAAATCTGCTGTAGTAGAAGAAATAGTTATTAGGCCTCAATTAGGTGATTTATAGCTATTGAGTTTAAGAATAAATTCAGAATCTTAAACTTGTGTCTCTAATTTTAAGTAAGAAAGACACGCTCACTAAACTAAAATTTAAAAATAATCAGTTTTGGTGTAATTAATTCAAAGAAAATTACGTCTTAAGACTTTACATCTTTAACTCATCCATAAAAAATAGCGTTTGAAAAATATATTTGCCTTTATGTTCATGTTTGTATTGTCTCTAACATCTTTTGGTCAAAAGTATAATACACTGGCTGGTATTCGTATTGGTGATGATTTTGGTATATCTTTCGCCCAACGGATTGCTAGTAAAACCACTTTGGAACTAAACCTACAGCCAGGAACATTTGCAGGACGCCAATTGTCCACTATCCTTGTAAAACAACATTATCCTTTGCTATCAAAAAGGATTAATTTTTTTATGGGAGGTGGATTATACGCACGTAAGACACCTGCCAATGATACAGATACACCTCATTCAGAATCTTCTGTTGGACTTGCATTGAGTTTTGGAGCTGAGATAACGTTTGGCAAATTGAGTATTGCCACAGATTATTTACCTTTAGTCACATTCAATAAAAATGAAAACAATCAACGATTCCATACTACTTCAGGATTGAGCCTTAGATATGTTCTGGTGGGTAGAGAGTCATCTACGAGAAAATTCATTAAAAACATTTTTAAAAAGAAAAAGTAACAAACCTGTTCATACTTTGTTTAGCGGGTGGGACGAAGTAGAAGCTCAAATATCACATCATTCCTCTCGCCTTGATTTCAAGATATTTATTTAGAGTATCAATGGTTAAGTTTTCTGGTTTGGTCAATATGCAGTGAATACCATAGTGACGGAGCTCGTGGACAATAAGTTTTTTCTCATACATAAACTTCTCTGCAATTACCTTATCAAATACATCTTGGGTGTTTTGAGCTGGATGTTTAGTAAGTAGTTCAAGTTCAGTATTTTGAAAAAATATAACAATAAGTAGATGATTTTTCGCTATGGCTTTCAGGTAAGGCAATTGTCTGTGCAAACCATCTAAAGTTTCAAAATTAGTGAATAGCAAAAGTAAACTTCTATGTGCTACATTTTTTTTGATGTCAGAATACAACCTACCATAATCCGACTCAAAGTAATCTGTATTGACATTGTACAATGCTTCCATGATTCGCTGCATTTGAGTGGCCTTCCTGTCAGGTACTACCCTATTCTCGACTTTACGAGAAAAAGAAAAAAAACCAGCATAGTCTTGTTTTCTTAATACTACATTGGAAACTACAAGGCAGGCATTTATAGCATGGTCCAGTAAACTAAGTCCATCAAATGGCATTTTCATGATTCTGCCCTTATCCAATATACAATATACAGACTGAGACTTTTCATCTTGATACTGATTGACCATCAATTTACTACTTTTGGCTGTAGCCTTCCAATTGACCGTTCTGAAGTCATCGCCGGCCACATATTCTTTAATTTTTTCAAACTCCATGGTGTGTCCCAATCTTCTTACTTTCTTCAAACCGTGCTGAAAAAGTTTATTGGAAAATGCAAGTAATTCATATTTTTTCATCTGAAGGAATGAAGGATACACCGCCAATTGGGCATCAGCCTTAAAAGTGAATTTCCGCTTTATCATCTTAAGTGGAGAAATCACATAAGCATGCAAGCTACCGAAAGAAACTACCCCTCTGAATGTAGGCCTAAGATAGTATTGAATATTAATTGATGCATCAGGAGCCAACGACTTACCCATATAAAAATCTCTGATTTGAAATGCAGTAGGAATTTCATCTATAACTTCAACTTTGATCTTGAACTGGTAGTGACTTTTGGTAAAAATGCTAACCTCATTTTGATCGCCGTTAGACATTTTTTCAGGAAGAGACCTTACCATTTCAAGGCCATGGGACAGTCTGAACAATAAAAAAATGTCAAAAATTAGAAAAATGATCAAGATGTAAAACAAGATTTGAGCCGGTATAAATAAAATGGGTATAAAAAATGAAGCCGCCATCAAGGCGACCACACCTACACCAAAGTAATAAAACTGATGATGAATATACAAGCCCTGAAATAGGTGTTTTAAAGTTGCCATTGATCAGATTATCTCGGTATTTCTACAGATTCTATGATTTGCTTGATGATAAGTTTGGCAGTGATGCCTTCCATTTCCTTTTCAGGAGACACCACTACCCTATGGCCCAATACGGGATAAGAAACTTCTTTGATGTCTTCTGGAGTGATAAAATCTCGGCATCTCAGTGCTGCGATTGCCTTGGCAGAATTGAGCAATGCTATGGATGCTCTAGGCGAAGCACCCAAATATAATAAAGGATTTTGCCTTGTATTTATCACTATTTTGGCTATGTAATTTAAGATCTGTGACTCTGCTCTGACTTCTTTGACCAAATCCTGAAAAGATGAAATATCAGTGGCTGTCAAAATCTTAGCTACATCTCCCAATTTATTACTGTTCTTGAGCTGATGCTCTCTCTGTAAGATTTCTATTTCTTGATCTAGGTCTGGGTAATCTAATTCTATTTTCATCAAAAACCGATCTAGTTGCGCTTCAGGCAAACGGTAAGTACCTTCTTGTTCTATTGGATTTTGAGTTGCTAGCACTATAAAAGGACTAGACATTTTGTAAGTCAGTCCATCCATGGTGATTTGGCGCTCTTCCATGACCTCAAATAATGCTGCTTGTGTTTTCGCTGGAGCGCGATTTATTTCATCTATCAAAACGATATTACTAAATATGGGGCCTTTTTTATAGTCAAAATCTGATTTTTTAGTGTCGAATACCAGTGTTCCTAAAATATCAGAAGGCATCAAATCTGGAGTAAATTGTATTCTTGAAAATCCAGTATCCAACGTTTTGGCCAATAACTTGGCAGTAATCGTCTTGGCTACTCCTGGCACTCCTTCCAGCAAGACATGGCCATTTGATAGCAAAGATACCAATAAGAGGTCAACCATTCTCTCCTGTCCTACGATAACCTTTGCTATCTCTGATCTTACAGCAGCTAGTTTATCATGCACTAGAGTCATATCAATCCTGTTGGCAAAATGTACCTGTTGACTGTTTTGGTTAGGCGTTTCCGTGGTATTAATGTCGTCTGACGGAGACAATTCATGATTGACTATTTCTTTATCAGATTCGTTGCTGGGAGTTAAATCTTCCATTTGATGTTTTTTTTTTATTTATTGATAAAAGTGTTCGATTGATGTATTAAGTCTATTTAGGTCATCCAAGGTACAATTGTAATCAAACTCGGTATGTTTATTGACTAAAAATATCATTTTTTTTACTATTTTCTCATCCTTTCCGCTTTTCAGGTGGAGCAAGAAGATAAATTTTCCATCCAAAACATCTGTTTCTAAGTGATACTCATTCCTAATATACGCCAATAGGTACAGAATTTTTTTATCCATCATGCTCCGAATATTCCCTTCCAAAAAATACAAATTCCCAATTGTTTTGACAAATTCCACGCTAGTATTAGTAGATTTGGGGACGATAGGTATGATGCGCTGACTCCTACGAATGTTAAAGGCAATAAACATCAAAATACCGCCTAAAAGCATATACCATGCCCATTTCAATGCAGGTTGTGATAGGATAAATCGAAGCGGCGAGTCTGAAACAACTTTGGAAGTCTGATCGTTGAGGCTCCAAATAATATCATTGTATGCAGGAATATAATAAAATGCACTTTCAGCATATAGATGATGATCTTTTTGTAAGAGATGGTAATTGGTAAAAACTGCGGGTTCTAGATGTATTAAAAAATGACCAAACCTATACTTTATTTTAAGGAAATTGGGTGTAGGCACTTTCCCTACCATTACATATCCTAATATGGTAGTATTCATAGAGTCAAAATTCAAAAAATAGGATCCTGTCAGTCCATTTTTATCCACTATTTCGGTTTTGGTGCTATCATTGATCCAGGTGCGTATGGTGTCATTGGACATACGTAATCTGGGATCAAATTCCTTCGCATCTGTATCGAAACCCAATGAATCTTTTAATGTCTCGGGTAATAAAATACTGCTAACCAAAGCGGTATTGCCTTGCGCTACAAAAGTACATACATTGGTAACTTCTACTTCATTCCAATTATTATCTTGATTGATATACAGCAGCGTATTTCCTTTAAAATCTTCTTCTTCAAAAATGCCCTCATAAAAATACTCGGAGAGCGGATATTTGACACGATCTACCCACGTACCCACCAAACTATCCATCTCCTGATCCAAAACATAAAGTCCCATGGGTATTTTATCTTTCGTATTGTATGTCGGAGACCAATTGACCTTTTGGGGAGACAGCCATATCATTGCGCCTAAGGCCATAAGTAAAATGACACCAACTATCAGTATGGTTTTGCTAGTCTTTCCCATATCAGATCATTTTATTGGTTTCTCCATAGGCAGCTGCGGCCAACCGATATGTAACATCAGACACATCAAAACCTCCATACCATGTGTAATCATATATGTAAGAAACATATTGAAAAGATTGCGCCAAAGTGTCACTTTTTATTTCGTTTCGATAGTCCGCATTGGTCTTTTCTTTGTGATATTTTATAACACCTTTTTGATCCAATCTTTGTAAAGTATTCAGGTATTGATACCGAACTGCCAGTCTATAGTTGCCTTGAGCTACTGCTTGACTTATAAGATTCGTAAAATTTGATTCTGTTACATCATCAATGTCCAAAGCGTATTGCAAGCCGTGCGTTTTAGTATCATTTTTAAAAATCCAATTACCTTTTTTGCCCATCAATAAACTTATGATGATATAAACACCATAAGCCAAGCCTAAAATAATTAGAGCCTTGAACACATTAGCCCATAAAGGGGAAAATTTAATGGCTTTATTTTGAGAATTATTTTCTAACCAACGCTCCAACGCATTTTTTTCTTTATCTTCATATTGATACGGTTGTCCTTTATATTTTTCCTTATAATTTGGGGCAAAACTCCGATCAATAAAGGAATCTTTCATTCTCCTACTAAAAGTAACCTTCATCAAAGAATCTCTATCCATCGCTTGTAGCGAAATAATACTCCCTAGAAAAATGCTAAAAAAAAGTATCCTTATGCCGCTCATATCTCAAATTTTGGTGTCCTAAAAGGATATATGAGATAATACCAAGAGATCAAACCTAAAGTGAGTAGAATAATACCTACACTTACAAAATTGGGCATAATATTAGAATATCGAGAGACAAAACCTTCCAAAAAGCCGGCCGCAACCGTAAATGGCAAAGTACTTAACCAAATCTTAAGGCCAGTCTTCATCCCACTTTTGAAGGAATCTAATCTAGAATACGTGCCAGGAAACAAGATGCTCGCTCCCAATATAAGGCCTGCCATTGACTCTATCACTATTGCAAATATTTCCATAGCTCCATGAATCCACACACCACGAACACTCTCCCAAAACACACCTTGTATGCCAAAAATGTCTGAAATGATCCCAACATGATTCCATTTTGAAGCATGATATATACCGTGCCAAATCCTCCTGTCACACCGAGTATAAAACAATACAATCCGACTTTAAGATTATTCATAGTGATACCTATGAAACTGCCCCAATTGGACCCAGATTTATATACTGCTACTGCATCTCCATTTTTTATATTTTGTAGCGTCATATCTACATATTCATCACCCAAAATCAACCTTACGAACGAATCATCGTACCATGCCGAAAGTATGCCCAATCCAACAAATATAAAAAAGAGGACAAAAGCATAAATTAAGTATTTTTTATGGCTACGCACCAAGTGAGGAACATCGTACACAAAAAAATGTGTTATTTCGTTTTTATCGCTGCGTTTTGTTTTGTAAATTTGCTGATATGCAGTGACCGCAAGATGATTGAGGTATATTACGGTCTTACTTTTGGGATAGTATGTTCTAGCAAATGATAGATCATTGACCAAATGAATATATAGTCCTGCAAGTTCGTCAGGATTTTTTTTAACTTTGCCCAAAATAGCGTGTTCAAAGGAACGCCATTTATCTTTGTTCTTCTTGATGAAAGCAACCTCTCTCATGGGGTCAAAAATAATACAAAATGTCAGAAATTAGTATCAACACCACACAAAATGTTAATATAAATTTTACCGCTGCCAATGTTGGAATGCGGTTAGTGGCTTATCTCATTGATTTAGTGATGAAAATAATTTACATGATTATAGTGAATTGGCTCATAATCAGACCTATGGGACTTGACGCACTTTCGATGGATAATTGGTCAATGATGAGTATTTACATTATATTTTATCTACCTGTCACATTCTACTCTTTGGTACAAGAATCACTCATGGAAGGACAAACTATAGGGAAAAAGATAATGGATATCAAAGTAGTAAAAATCGATGGCTATCAGGCAAGCTTTTTAGACTACTTGACACGATGGGTATTTAGACTTATTGATGTGTCTATGTCTGCCTGCGTCATAGGTTCAATAGCCATCTTAAGTAGCAAAATCCATCAAAGATTGGGCGACATTGCAGCGGGAACAGCTGTCATTGCTCTCAAAAACAAAATCGACATTAGTCATACTATATTGGAAGAAATCACCACAGACTACGAGCCTACTTACCCACAAGTAGTCAGATTTTCAGACAATGACATGCGTATCATTAAAGAGACTTACCAAACAGCTACTAAAAATAATGATCACATAACATTATTAAAATTAGTCAGAAAAATAGAAGCAGTCAGCGGCATCAAAGCGGAAGGCAATGAGTTTAGATTTGTTTCTACCATCATAAAAGACTATAATTATTATACCGGAGAATAAAAAAAATAACATCTTTAGCTTAAACATCTTATCTTTGTAAATGTTATCAGAAAATAAACAGAATACCTTATGTCTTTAGTAGAAAAAATTATCCAACCATTTGTAGAAAAATACAGTTTTGGTGTATGCAGTTATATTGCGAGTAAATGGGGATTGAATGAAGGAAAAGTAAGAACCTACTTCATTTACAGCAGTTTTGTAGCTTTTGGATCGCCTGTGATATTTTATTTGGCCACGGCTTTTTGGATCAATATCAAAAAGTATCTTAGGTCAGGTATTAGTCTAAAATGATGTTGGAAGGTTTACGGTATCTTGTCAAAAATTACATTTTTTTATCTTTAGTAGTAGCTAGTCTTACTTACTTCACCTATCTATCGACTGCAAGTATTCCAAATGTTGGATATATTTTATTTACTGGGATTGCTACCTATATTTTATATAATTATCATACGCATTTTAGGTTTGATTCAAACCACATAAAAATAAAATGGCAAAATAATAGCCATAAATTATTGCTGATCAGCATATTTTTTATTGTGGGTTTCATACTATTTTCGATGACCATAATTGAATCTGCTGTATTGGCATTGGCCAGTTTATTGGCCTTAGGCTATTTTATACCTTTCACAGCACAAAAAAAATCGCTGAGAGATTACTTTTGGATCAAACCACTGACCATCGGTACGGTATTTGCCATCATCACTGCTACATTACCTTATCATAATGGTGGATATAGTTGGTTCGAATCATCCCTATTGTCATTGGGACGATTGTTTTTTGTAGCATCACTCGCCATCATTTTTGATATAGGAGATGTTGCGGAAGATCATCTGCAAAAAGTAAAGACCATACCACAAACTTATGGCGTCACCACTGCAAAAATCATGTCATCCATATTTTTGCTCTTATCAGCACTGATAGAAGGTTATGGTGCTTGGACATTTTTGATAGAGATACATGGTATTGTCTCCCTATCTATTACATATTTTGTTGTTTGGGTGCTTCTACTTATGGCTACTGAAAAAAGGGCCTGGTGGTATTATTTGGTCTTAGTAGATGGTGTGATGGGACTTCCATTGGTGATTTTTTGGGTGTTGTGAAAATCAAAATATTTAGCAAATAACATTCCATAAAACTCACTTCCTCACTACTTTTTCACATTTAATTTACAGTAAAGTTATCCCAACAATACAAGGTTATAAATTTGTATAATCTTGAAAATATTTGTTTTCAAAATACTTAGAGTCTGTTTAAAAATTTTCTTAGTGCTATTCAAAAGGTTATGGTTCTGACAATAAAAGAATTAACGAGTTTAGTGAACTAAACGTGGCAATTATTTTGAAGTAAGGTTCATAAGATATTGATTATAAAGCAATAAAAATATAAACATACTCTTATTGTTATCTAACTGCTTGAATTTATCATCATATTTTTACAAACTTTTTTAGTTGCCCGATTTGTTTTCCTTTTTGATTTATCATTGATACAAAGTAAGTACCTGCATTTAGCTTGGATAAGTCAATCTCTATGATTGATGAATCAATAGCTTTGCTGATTAATGCTGATCCCTGGTAATCCAAAATATTAATCGTGCTTGAGCTATTGATATCATCTTGAATAGTGATAGAAATAATATCTTTGGTGGGATTGGGTGCAAGATTGAATGAAAGTGGAGAAAAATCCACATCTGTCGATTGTGTAAGTGTTGGCTTAAGTATATCAGGTCCAAATTTCATCACGTAACTATAATCTGTAAACCCACTATTCATTGTCACTTCTGTTCTAAAAGCAACAATAAGGCTGCTATCTGCTGAGATAGCTGCACGCTGCAACAATATTTTGGGTGCACTGGTTGAAACATGAAATCCACCTAACCTTATAATTTCGCCACTTTGGTTTATTTCTAATAAGTCAAAACCTTTGATTTGTTTAGCTTCATCTTCAAAATAAGCGGACAAAACTACTTTATCAGCGGTCGCTGATATGAATTCAGGAAAATAATAAAACCTATCACCTACATGCAGGGCATCAATTTTAACTTTTTTGTTACAATCTTCATCAGCCCAAAGCAACCACGTAAACATTTTGGAAGGATAAGGGCTATTTTCACTATCCATTGTCTGATAGACAAATATATTTTTATCCTTTATGATTTTGTAGTAATTAAAATTTTGATCTTGTGGAAAATAAAATTCGTTTCTAATATCTACTTCTTTTAATACTTTCATCTCTCCATCTTTTGTGACTATAATTTTTGAAAGCCAAACTTTGTCTGGAGATATAGACAGATCTTCAGGCTGCTTAATAGTAAAAAGTGCTATGATGGTGCTATCATTGACAAAATTATAAATAGGTCGCATAGATAGTTGTACAAGATCTGTCGGTATTTGAGTATTATTGATGATAGCAGTAACACCCAAGCTATCTATATCAAATGGTTCATTTATTTTTCGCATCTCTATGGCATCCTTCAGTGTATCGTTTTCTATGTAAGCATTACTTATGAATGTGTAGTATTGCTCTCCTATTCTTGTATATCTATTAAATGTGCCATAACCCGTGCTGCTATAAAGTTGACTGTGTTTTGTAGCTGTACTCTCAATCATGTTATCTATCTTGCCACTCTGGAGATCAATGGTCTTAATAAATGGTTTGCCATAGAAGAAAAAATTAGGTTTGGTAGTGTCCAATGGCTCAAAATCCTTTAAACCGATGATTTTGAGTTTTGAATCGTTAGTATATTCAAAATGTGAACTAAAATAATATTCTCTATGGGTCAATCCCGAATTATAATTATTGTGCAGTGACCATGCTGCCGTCCCAGAAGATAGGTCCAACTGATGCAAAATAAAGCCATCATGCCCTAAATAAGGGTTTTGTGTAGAAGAAGACTGAAATAAATAAATGTTGCCATTTTGAATATCGAGTCTCCACGAGTTTTTATTTGAATATGGTGTGTACCATGGGTCTTGGGGACTAAACTCAAAATTGGTATCTTGCGGGATGTAAGTCCATACAGGTTTTGAATTTAGAAAAT
Organism: Saprospiraceae bacterium; assembly: GCA_016714785.1. Taxonomy (GTDB): domain Bacteria; phylum Bacteroidota; class Bacteroidia; order Chitinophagales; family Saprospiraceae; genus OLB9. The sequence goes on along the minus strand of JADKCC010000031.1, from coordinate 18,714 downwards.
TTAATTCCGGTGCGGTAAATTGGCCAAATAATGCATGGATAAAAAAAAGTTGAAGGATCGAAAATATAAGTACTTGAATTTTCATGCTAAATAATTTTAATAATAATAATATGTTGTTGTGCTTGTGAAATTTATTTAAATCAAAGTATTAAGTCCAAACACATCTGATAGACTTACCAAATCATCATCACTCTATCACCTAGTAAAAGGTAATAATGAGATCATACACCAAAAGGAACCATGAACATTGCCATAGTACAATACATCTGTATGTGTATTAGGTTGTAACGTAATATTTCAGATATAAATCAGACTACTACGTTTCCCTTCCAAACTTATAAACACAACAACACTTCTTATATTTTTAGGTAGCTTCTGGTATTTCGCTCTTAAATCAATGATGTTTTAATCTGTAATATCCAAAAGAAGCATGACAAAGATATAATATATTTTGGATAGTACCAACAATTTTACAATTTATTTTCAAAAAATCATTAATTGAGAATCTCGAAAAGTATAATTTTGCCATAAAGACACAAAAAATCCTAAATTCCATTTAGTTAATAAACAATACTTTAAATACCTTAGAGTCATAGTGGCATTTCATCATTTTTGACTAATAAGAGGGGACTCTTAATTAAATTATTACATATATATATATGTCAACCATTTAAGAATATAAATAATACGTAATATATTTATAATTTATGCCCAAATTAAGCAAATTGGTATTTTGAGCAAATCCGCAAACCAAGCAATTTAGTTAATCTGAAACTCCACATACAAGCAAATCATCAGTTCATCAAATCCACAGTTCACTATAGCGGTGGCACACCTGAAAGAAAAAATTGGACTTGCAAACTTGTTTGCAAGCAAAAGTAAATGTTGCATACAAGTTAATAAGTCGAATATGAGAGGCGTGCTCCAATAAATTTTAATGGACGATTAGTTGCTTGAGCATACATAATCAGGTAGTATTTATACCATTTTGAAAGCTGAATGATTGGAATTGTTGTATCCCTCGGTTTATATAAAAAAAAGAATAGAATGTTAAAGTTAATTTAAGTAAAAGTTTATCTGAATCTTTTAGCTCCATAATATAGTTATCTTTGCATTGTGAAACATCCATGAATATTTCAAATGCATAAATATACCCTTCTCATTATCTTATTTTTATCGCCTGCGTTCAGTATCTTGCTGCATGCCCAAAATAAAATAAAATGGCATACGTGGGAAGAAGCTGTCGAAAAGTCTAAGAAAACCAAAAAGAAAATATTTGTAGATATTTACACAGAATGGTGTGGCTGGTGCAAAAAGATGGACAAATCGACTTTTGCTGACAATGATATAGCCAAATACATCAATGAAAACTATTATGCTGTTAAATTTGATGCTGAAATGCAATCGCCTATTACATTAAAAGGCACTGAATATAAATTTATAAAAAGCGGAAATCGTGGCTATCATGAACTAGCAGCTTACTTATTGCAAGGACGATTGAGTTACCCTACCGTAGTCTTTTTGGAAGATGATTATACAATAATTCAAGCTATACCTGGTTTTCAAGACATTCCTACCTTTGAGATGATAATCACTTATTTTGGTACCAATAGTCACAAATCAGTACCTTGGAATAAATATATGAATCAATACAGGAGAGATGTTTATTTTGGAAATAAATAGAATGGGAAACACTAATCAGAGGTACTCTAATGATTTCAATTCTGATTCTATATCTTCCAAAACTTCCTTATCGTCAGCAAAATAAATAAGCCAGCCTAGACTGCTAATGACAAAAGCTACTATTATTCCCATCCACAATGAAATACGTTCATCCGTATCTCTAAATATGTCTGTAAAAAATACTACTAACAGTGGAAAAAAGACAAAATAAGCCAACTTTACAGCAGAATACCTCATCTCTTTGAGATAATAACCTTCCCACAGATACTTGTCAAAGTTGTTTTTGTATTCAGCCAATACTAGGGTAGCTGCTGTCAGTCTCTTTCGGATATACACAAAATATACTAAACATAACAACATACACACTAACGAGAAGATAGTGCCAAACATTACAAAATGCAATACAGAAACTACGGCCAAAGCTATCATCAGCACATTAAACATAATCATATATTCCTTCTTGTCTGTATCTTGTTTCATCTTCCTTATCAACTCTATCCTTTTGGCTTCACCCAAGGAAATGTTTGAAGGTAAACTATTGATATCCGACTCTGATTGATCTAATAAATCCTGAATATTTTTTGTTTTATCCTCTACGATATAAGGTTTCATATCTTCTGCCATGACACTTCAATTTTAAGTAACTAGCGCAAAGATAATACATATACTACAAATTAGCTATATTTTTATAACTGAAATTTAACCAATTGAGTACATAATTGAATTTGCAGGATAATTTACTGATATTTGCTTTACATTTAAACTAATGCTCATTTAAGATAAAGAAATTAAAATAATACGAAGCTTTTTCCAAATCTCTCTATATGTTGTAAAAAGAAATTGAATTGCGAAAATTATAGATTTAAAGCATTAAAAATGTAACTTTTAAGATCAATTATAAAATTTTGCAACCCAATTTACTTTAGGTAAAAATACTCGCTTTAGGCTATATCTTATCTGTGGAGTGGTGAATGAATAATAAGCATTAAGCTATTGCAGGCGCTTATTAACTTCTTTTGACTATTTTGAAGGACTTGTGGTTTATCAATCTTCACTCTTTAAAACCAAATTAATCGATAAAAAACAATCACAACTAGCCAATATTTTGATAAAAAATGGCAATTTATTATTTAAAAGTCTTACCTTTGCATCACAGAATTAAGTTTTGAGATATTGATATAATTTCAGATCTGACCATTGGTTATCAAAATTAATTACGATTCTACAAAATAAAGTTTCTGAAAGCTAACATAATGTATTTTTAACACTAAGTTTTATAATTAAATATTTATCATCATGACAAAAATAAAAATAGCTATCAATGGTTTCGGCAGGATCGGAAAATTGGTGTACAGACAAATTTACAACATGGAAGGCATCGATGTAGTAGCCATCAACGACCTTACTAGTCCAGCTGTATTGGCTCACTTGCTAAAATATGACACTGCACAAGGTAGATTTAATGAAGATGTAAAGGCTGGAGCAGATAGTATTTTTGTAAATGGTGAAGAGATAAAAGTATATGCACAGCGTGATCCTTCTCAGATTCCATGGGCAGCACATGATGTAGATGTAGTATTGGAATGTACAGGTTTTTTTGCAGATAAAGACAAAGCGAGCGCTCACATCACCGCAGGTGCAAAAAAGGTTGTTATCTCTGCACCAGCTACTGGTGATCTTAAAACCGTAGTTTATAATGTAAACCATGAGATACTGGATGGTTCTGAAACAGTGATAAGCTGTGCAAGTTGTACAACCAACTGTTTGGCTCCTATGGCACAAGTATTAGAAAATCAGTACGGTATCGTCACTGGTTTGATGAGTACCATTCATGCTTATACCAATGATCAGAATACACAAGATTCACCTCATGCCAAAGGAGACCTTAGGAGAGCAAGAGCAGCCGCGCAAAATATCGTACCAAATAGCACTGGTGCAGCCAAAGCAATCGGATTGGTATTACCAAGTCTTAAGGGCAAGTTGGATGGTGGTGCACAGAGAGTACCTACTTTGACAGGTTCTTTGACAGAATTAGTGACTGTATTGGGTAAAAAAGTAACTGTAGATGAAGTAAATGCAGCAATGAAAGCAGCAGCTAACGAAAGCTTTGGATATAATGAAGACGAAATAGTGAGCAGCGACATCGTAGGTACTACTTATGGCAGTTTATTTGATGCAACACAAACAAAAGTAATCGCAAACGGCGATACGCAATTGGTAAAAACAGTAAGTTGGTATGATAATGAAATGAGTTATGTATCACAATTGGTGAGAACACTCAAACACTTTGCAGGATTAATAAAGTAATATAACTATTAAGAAAAGGGTGATCTATCATGGATTGCCCTTTTTTATTTCATTAATATCCAATAAAAATATTACCCATGATAAACTTTAAAAATACAAACTTTAAAGATAAAAAAGTTATAATGCGTGTGGACTTTAATGTACCACTCAATGCAGCTTTTGAAGTCACTGACGATACCCGTATAGCTGGCGCTACTGCCACTATAAATAAAATACTAACCGATGGCGGTAGTGTGGTACTGATGAGTCACCTCGGCAGACCAAAAGGTGGACCAGAAGAAAAATTTTCTTTGAAGCACATTCTTTCTACCCTTTGTGATCACTTTCCTGAAACGAATATATATTTTGTGGATGATTGTATATCAGAAAACGCCTTTGAACAATCAGCTGCCTTAAAAAGTGGAGAGCTACTTTTATTAGAAAATCTCAGATTCTATCCAGAAGAAGAGAAAGGGGATCTTGATTTCGCAAAAAAGCTAAGTCAGCACGGTGATACCTATATCAATGATGCATTTGGTACAGCACACCGAGAGCACGCATCTACAGCTACCATAGCCAGATATTTTGATACAGATCATAAAGGTTTTGGATATTTGATGGCAGCAGAAGTAGAAAATGCCACTAAATTACTCCATGGTGCTGAAAAACCTGTTACTGCAATCGTAGGAGGCGCTAAAGTTTCTGACAAAATCCAACTATTGGAAAGATTGATAGACAGTATGGACAATATACTTATTGGTGGTGGCATGGCTTATACATTTTTGTCAGCTTTAGGAGGCAAAATAGGTAATTCGCTTTTTGAGCCAGATTATGTAGCGTTGGCAATTAAAATCATGGACAAAGCCAAAGCAAATAATACGACCATTTACTTACCAACTGACAATATCGCTGCAGACAAATTTGCCCCAGATGCAGATAGTCGCGAAGTAGATAGTTACCATATTCCTGATGGATGGATGGGACTGGATATTGGATCTAAGACTATAACTCAGTTTTCTGAAATCATCAAAACATCCAAAACAATACTTTGGAATGGTCCAATGGGTGTATTTGAATTTGAAAAATTTGCTACAGGTACATTTTCAGTTGCAAAAGCTCTAGCCGAGGCAACAGATGCAGGCGCGTTTTCATTAATCGGCGGTGGAGATAGTGCATCAGCTATCAATAAGTCTGGGTTGGAAGATAGGGTGAGTTTTGTTTCTACTGGTGGTGGTGCAATGCTTGAATTTCTAGAAGGTAAGGAGTTGCCAGGTATCAAAGCGATGGCAGATTGAAAACAGTTGTGATAGTAAAAAAAATTAACCACCAGATGGAATTTGGTTAAAATTAAGTTATTTTACCATATATAAGTTGCTTTTTAATTACTTTTGCGTCTTCAATAAAAAATAAAATATTGTATGAACAACAAAATATTATTTACTTTGCTTGCGGCATGTCTAAATTTTGCTGCTTACGCACAAACAAAAAAATCGATTAATAAAATGGATGAACAATTTTTAAGTACTCAGGCAGATGGTGTATATGCCAAATTTGAGACAAACAAAGGTCATATTTATGCCATATTAGAGCACCAAAAAACACCACTTACTGTAGCCAACTTTGTAGGATTGGCAGAAGGCACTATCAAAAATAAGCACAAGGTTGAAGGTACGCCATACTATGATGGATTAAAATTTCATAGAGTGATAGCCAATTTTATGATCCAAGGTGGATGTCCATTAGGAACAGGTACTGGAGATCCAGGCTATAAATTTGCAGATGAGTTTGACCCAAGTCTAAAACATACTGGGCCAGGCATCCTAAGTATGGCCAATTCAGGACCTGCTACCAATGGATCACAGTTTTTTATCACGCATGTGGCAACACCATGGTTGGACAACAAACATACTGTATTTGGTCACGTTATTCAAGGTCAAGATATTGTGAATGCAATAGCACAAAATGACACTATCAAATCACTAACCATCTTGCGAAAAGGAGCAGAAGCTGAAAAATTTAATGGTGCCAAAGTATTTATGGAAGAACAGACCAACGCTGGTAAAAAAGCTGAAGAAAAAGCGGCAAAAATGGCAGCTGCTGCGGAGGCAATGAAATTGGAATTTCCTAATGTAACAGCTAGTGGCCTTAGATATATCGTACAACAAGAAGGTACGGGTAAAATGCCTGCATCTGCTACAAGTAAAGTCACGGTGCACTATACTGGAAAGTTTCTTGACGGAAATATCTTTGACTCAAGTGTGCAAAGAGGCGAACCTATAGAATTTGGGCTAAATCAAGTGATAAAAGGATGGACTGAAGGTGTTCAGTTGATGAAAGAAGGTGCTAAGTATAAATTTTATATTCCCTACGATATCGCGTATGGTGCCAACGGACATCCATCAGGAGTCATTCCACCAAAAGCAGACTTGATCTTCGAAATAGAACTTATCAAAGTGACAGATTAATATCGTAGTTCAAAACATTATAAAAAAAGCCTCATTCGACACATTGAATGGGGCTTTTTTTATTGATCGGCACCTAATTTCTCTTCTGAATTGTCAAAAATATTAAATAACAATCCTCCTAACAATACACCATAAACTGTACTATAAATTGGGTCGGATGTGATAGAACAAGTTCCTTTAGTACATCCAACAAAAAAATAGTAAAGATACCCTGCTAAAGCACCAAAAACAAAACCTATTATTGTAAATTTATAACGTAAAACGAACTTCATGATTAATACTATTTGCACGCAAAGGTCATCTAATTGTAGGAAAGTAAAGGTGACTACGGTTACAATAATAACTTATAAATCAATCCATAAACAAATAAAAATCCTTGGTAAGTGCTTTCATATCCTCAGTATATTCATTGGCTTCGTCTGTCTCCTGGACGATCAGCTCATTAGTAACACATTTCCCATTGTGTTTTGGTGCTAACCTAATAAGCAATCGTTCTATGTTTTTTTCCTTTTTGGGTCTTACCTCAGTAATGGAAACAGCTCCAAAATCGTATTGTGCTGCCATCTCCACAAATCGTAACCCTTCAATGTAAGGCAGCACTACATCAAAATGCCCATCATCTTTTAATAATAATTTTACGGAAGATAGCAAATCAAAGTGGGATAATTTTATAGTATGCCTTACACTTGCTTTATTCTCATTTAAAGAAAAAGTACCACCAGAAAAAAAAGGCGGATTGCTCACTATTAAGTCATATTTGATATCAGCCATCTTTGCATATTCTTGGACAGGCTGATGAATACAAAGCAATTTTTCAGAATATGGACTATTTACCATATTTTCTGATGCTTGCAGGAAGGCATCTGCATCAATCTCCAAAGCATGTATAATCATCTGAGTATTACGCTGAGCCATCATCATAGCTATAATACCTGTGCCAGTACCAATATCCAATGCTGTATTCTTATCAGATAGGTTAGTCCATGCACCTAACAAAATGCCATCAGTGTTGACTTTCATGGCACAACGCCCTTGCTTGATAGCAAACTGTTTAAATCTAAAAATGTCACTCATCTACGCCTCTATTGTATTATAAGCTTATGATAGCTTACCCTGCCTAATGATTGGTATTTTAGATAATAGGTGCCTGATATTAAAGCGCCCAAATCAACATCCTGACGAGCTTCTGTAAGGTAAAACTCTTTCACAATCTGACCCAAAGGTGAAATTATTTGCAAAGTACCATTCGTTTCTGCCTCTATGTGCAATAATTCTTTTACAGGGTTTGGATAATATGTGAAAATTATTCCAGTTAAATCATCATTTGAAGAAAGTATGACATCTATACAATCACTATAATAAGTACACTGCTTGTAAGTAACACTCAAAGCATATTTGCCTGTTTTTAGTATTACAAAATCTGACTTTGTAGCGCCGAAATACGGAATAACATCCCCATTTCTACATTCATACCATTGGTACTGCGCGCCAGCAATAACAGCCGTCTTCAAAGTATCTCGTATTACAGAAAATATTGGTACAAAATTGATGATTTTAATCTCAAAGTTAATAAGACTGTCACAACCTTTGCTACTTTGCAATAACTCTGCAAATTTTCCTGCATTGAAGTAAGTACTGTTTCCTACTTTGATGTTGCCTCCCTTACATATTTCAAAAATGGTATCAGTCACAAAAGTAGGATGTACAATAAGATGAATCAATAAGATACTGTCACAACCATCTGCCTTGATGAGTGTATCTCTGAAGATACCTTGCTGATTATAAATTTTATTATTAACAGTAATCGACTCACCTTTACATATCTCAAAAAGAAAGTCTTTTTGTACATGATTATACTTTATAATGGTCGTTACTACACTATCACAACCAGTTAAAGCTGCAAGTGTATCAATATAAGTTCCTGATTGCCCATAAGTATTAGCACCAACATTTATAATATCGCCTGGACAAATAATATGCGACTGAGTCGTTCTTAAGATAGGATTTACTACCAAATCTAACAATACTATACTATCACAATCAAACACATTTTTAAATAGTAATTCATATTTACCACTTTTATCAAATGATTGACCAGCAATGGTAATCGTGTCTCTTTCGCACATCACAACAATTAGATTATAAAACTTCGGATCTACCGTAAGGTTGGTATGAACGATACTATCACAGCCATAAAAGCTAACTAGGGTGTCAATATAGTTTCCAGAAATAGTGTAATTATTCAAACCTACAGCGACATCACTTCCCTCACACACACGAATATCTTGTGTAACTGGCATAGGTATAGGATAGACTCTTACATCCGTAAATACGATGCTATCACAACCCATAATATTAGTGAGCGTATCGATGAAATTTCCTGTGTGCTTATGAATAACATGACCAACTATTATGCTATCGCCTTCACAAAATGCTATTTCTTGAGAAAACTCTGATGTATTTCTTAATGTGAGAATAGTCGTAATTATACTATCGCACCCAAAACTTGAAACAAGCCGATCAGTAAATGTCCCAGAAGATTTGTAAATACTATTTCCTACTTTGAGGCTATCTCCACGACAAATAGAAGTAATATTTATAAAATTTGTCTCAAGCACACCTATTTTTATAATTAGTACATCTTCACAGCCGTTGCTTCCTGTCGATGTCTGGATATATGTACCGGCATTTTTATATATCACATTAGATATTTTGACCGAATCGCCTTTGCATAGGATTGCTTCTATATTTTCAATAACCGAAGGCAAGACTGTAATAGTGGTGCGAATGATACTATCGCAACCATAAATAGAAGTTAGCGGCGAGACATAAGAACCTGCCAACGTATAAATAAAATCACCTACCTTTACAGTATCCCCATTGCAAATTTGAACAGACTGACTAAAATTGTAGGTTGGCCTAACTGCAATTTCTGTTACTACCACACTGTCACACCCAGAAACAGATGATAAAGAGTCAATAAAAACACCTTCTGATGTGTAAACATTATCCCCAACAAAAGCGGTATCTCCCTGACATAACTCCAACGATTGATAGATTAAACTATCTTTAAATACCTTGATATCAATCTTTTTGCAAGGATCATTCTTTACACATCCCCCAAATCCTTTAAGTAGAAAGGTTGTATTGTTTGGAACATCTATATTTAGAAAATCACCACTTGCAAAGGTAATACTGTTGCAACTATCTCTCTGCCATGACCATTGAGTGGCATCATTAAGATATCCCTCATCGATTTGAATTAATACTCTTTCTCCCGGACAAAGGATTGATTTCTCTGCATGAAAAGCTTTCAGATATGGGTTAACACAAACGAAAGTATTCCACATAAAGGCATCCAAACCGCCATTAGAAAAAATGTTTACTTCAGATGATGTGGGATCAAAGTCTGCAATAGCACCAAATCCACCATTGGAAATCAAATCACCATTGGACTTAAGTACTAAATCAGCCAATTGGTCATTGGCGATACCACCCAAAGAAAAATGGTCGTTGTAACTACCATCTTGATTGTAAATGGCTATAAAAACATCTGCCCCTCCATTGGATTCAGAGCTATTATTATATCCTATGGATGGATCAAAATCAACTTGTCCCCTAAACATACCTCCTAAATAAATAACTCCATTTTTATTGGTAGTGATACATGTTGGTTGGTCATTTTGAACATCACCATAACTATTAACCCAAACAGTGCTTCCTAAAGGATCTATTTTGGCGCAAAATATATCAAAACCTCCTTTTGATTGTAATTTTTGAGAAGTGTTTCCAAAAGATATATTGTCAGAAAATCTGCCAGCAATAATTACATTATTATTCACATCTGTTGTCAAAGTAGTCCCGATATCTATCCCTATACTACCATAAGTTTTACCCCATTGAAATGCACCTGAAGACGACAGTTTTACCAAAAAGGCATCTGTTTGTCCATTAGAATTAACCATAAAAGTTCCTAAGCCTGGATCTAAATCCAACTGCGCTCGAAAATCACCAATGAGATAAATATTGTTCAATTGATCCCTTGCATGTTGATTCACGTACTCATGATCCACTCCACCTATTCTTCTTACAAGATCTGGATTGCCAGATGTCCCATCCAGTTTTAAAATAAATATATCACTGCCTCCTTCACTAAATGCTGGAAACCCAACACCAAAAGTCGCATTGCCTTCAAAAGTACCAGATACTACTAACTCATCGGATTTACCGGCAGTAACACATTTAGCAGTAATAGAAACCGTAGATTCGAGTTTTTTGACCCAAAGCATGGTACCTGCTGTACTCAATTTCAGCACAAAGGATTGCACTTTATTAGGTGAGCCAATTAAGAGCACATCATTTCCCATATAAAGTGTATCAATAAATGTACCCACCACAAAAATATTGTCATCGTCATCGACGGCAATATCGTAAGCAATATCTTGCTGCACGCCGCCTATTTGCCGCACCCATTGCAAAATGCCTAAAGATGTACTCTTTCTGATGAGTATATCCTCTTCTCCACGAGAGACATAAGATAACATCGGGGCCACTGAAACTGTTCCCATTATATTAGTAATATCGTAGATATTTTGATCTGCATCTCTTGCGAGTCCATTGCCATAATCAGCGTTTACACCTCCTATTTTATAAATCCACTTAAGTTCTTGCGCTTGTGATAAATAAAATGAAGTTGTAAGTATTAAAATAATGAAGATACGTGCCATGACTTACCAAAAATTTTAATGAAGTAATCAATTAAAATATATAGCTAAAAGTGTGCCGAACATTTTCTTTGCTTCTAAAAGATGACTTAAGATTTTTGTTCCGTTCATTTAGATTTTAAAAACAGTATAGGAAGTATATATGTCTTTTACAAAAATATTCTACCTTTGACTCCATGTCATCACGTCAAAATACATCGAATTTAACTTGTACTATTATCCCCTTCCAAGTAGGAGATGCCTATCAAGAAATGCTTTTACTTCGCACAAATGTACTACGAAATGGGCTACTACCTTACACCATCGAACAGTTGGAATCTGAAAAAAATGATGTACATGTCGGCTTGTATCTTAATGAATCAGCTGTAATGATTGGTTGTTGCCTGATAAGAAAAATTGGCCAATGGTCACAAATGAGACAAGTTGCCATTGACCCATCAGTACAGGGCAAAGGATATGGAAGCACTCTTATCTCTTATTTTGAAAACCAATCCCGTTCACAGGGTTTATTTCAATTATTCATTGAAGCACGCGAATCAGCTATACCATTCTATATAAAACATGGATATCAAGTGTCTTCCACCACTTTTATCAATGCAGAATCAAGTTTAATCAATGTACGATTAGAAAAAATACTAACAAACCCAATAATAAAATAACAACTTACAATAAAATTCCCTTCATCTTCAAATCCTTGATCGCTGCCATCAATACTTCCAAATCTTCAGCAGTATTAAATCCATTGATGGAATATCTCAGATAGACTTTGTCATCATGTCGCATTACGGGAATTTCGATCTTATATTCATCTACAAAGGTGCGATATAGTCGTTCAGGATCAGGTGTTTTGATTCCTATACTTAACATCTGTCCAATAAAATCATCATTTAATGGAGCTAACAAAGGACTAGCAAGTAGCTCCGAAAATGTGTGCGCATAAGATTTCACTAGTTCGCGTGATTGCCTTGCTACATTTGTCCAGTCATGAGTTTCCATAAAATCAATAGCATCAGCTATACACAAACTAGCCGTGTAATCGCGCGTACCATTGAGCGAATGCCAATCCAAAAAGGTAGAATGCGATGGAAATAGCGCTTCGTATCCCCAACTGACTACCAAAGGTTTGATATCATGTTGTAAAGATTTTTTGACATACATAAATGAAGAACCCTTGGGTGTCATCATCCATTTGTGACAAGCCCCTGTGTAGTATTCCACATCCAAAGCATTCAAATCCAACGGAATATGACCTGGTACGTGCGCGCCATCTACAAAAACAGGAATGCCCAATGCCTTTGCTCTAGCTGCGACCTCTTCAACAGGAAGAATCAATGCAGTGGTGCTCGTTATGTGGCTGATAAAAATTAGCCTAGTACGCTCAGTCACGCCTGCAAAAAGATTATCGACAAAAGATTTTGCATCTACTAATGGCAATTGGATCAGTTGGCGAATATATTTAGCACCTACTTGACCACAAACAAATTTCCAAGTGCGGTCACAAGCGCCATACTCTAGATCAGTGGTCAATATTTCATCGCCTGCTTGCATCTTAATGCTTTTGGCTATGGTATTAACTGCGTAAGAAGGATTGAGTACCATGACCAAATCGTCGGTATCACAAGAAATGTAAGAGGCCAATGCTTCCCTAGATTTTTTGAGATATTGGGCAACTCTGACTGTAATAAACTGGACCGGATCTCGCTCCATCTCTAGTTGAAATGCCTGATACCTTTCGAAAATTGGTTTTGGACATGCGCCGAAAGAACCAAAATTCAAAAAAGTAATGTCTTCATTGAGTAGGAAATGAGATTTTAAAGATTGTGCTGTCATGAATTGGATGATTATGGTGTAAAAGTAAGAATGTTTGTAAAATAAAGTATTTAAATGTACATTTGAGTCATTAAAAATCTGAAGTTGCTCGTAAAAAGATATTGAAAATTTGAATAGCGCATTCCATTTTTAATTTTTACCAATCAGCATAATTCTTGTATCTTTGCACAAACAAAATTCGTATGCAACAACGTTTATATCCTGTAGGTCAACAAGATTTCCCATCTATCATTAATGAAGGAAAGATCTATGTCGATAAAACGATGTATGCCTTAGATATTATCATCACTTCTAAATACAATTTCCTTTCTAAACCTAGAAGATTTGGGAAATCATTGTTTATCAGCACCTTAGAATCAATATTCAAAGGACAAAAAGAGCTATTTAAAGGATTGTACATTTATGACAAATGGGCATTTGAAGAATATCCTGTGATTCGTATTTCATTTTCAAATATAGGTTACAGAACAATGGGATTGCAACAAGCTATTTCAAATGAACTCACTAATATCGCGGGAAATAATGAAATCTATATTCAATCACATGCTCAAGATGTAGGCAATATGTTTCTTGAGTTGATTAAAAAAATGCATAAAAAATATGAAAAAGAAGTTGTCATTCTCTTAGATGAATATGACAAACCCATCATAGATTATCTTGACAAAGAAAGTCTTCATGAAGCGCTGGAAAATAGAAAAGTGATGAAAACATTTTACTCAATTCTGAAAGATGCAGAGCCACATTTGAAATTAGTTTTTATCACAGGTGTTAGTAAGTTTACGAAGGTCAGTATTTTTTCTGATTTAAATAATTTGACGGACCTTACCATGCATCCTAGTTTTAACGAAATCTGCGGGATCAGCCAAAAAGAATTGGAAGCAAACTTTGTGGAAGAATTAGAACTTTATGACAAAGAAAAAATTAAAGAATGGTACAATGGCTATAGGTGGGATATGGATGGCGATACAGTCTATAACCCATTTTCTTTATTGAGTTTTTTCCACAATAAAGGCAAATTTCAGAACTTTTGGTACACATCTGGCACGCCTTCCTTCCTGATGAAAATGTGTAGACAAAATCATTTTTATAAATTCGATGAAGTAAGTATTCATACCGCTGATGTAGGCAATTTTGATATTGAAAATCTTAAGATCATACCCGTTTTGTTTCAGACTGGATATCTGACCATCATCAAAGAAGATATTTTGAATAGCTACGTGCTTAGCTTCCCGAATATTGAAGTCCGTGAATCATATCTACGCAACCTTGCAGATACCTATATCAATTCTGATGTTATTTCAGCAACCAACATTTTGCAAGACTTGTTAAAATCGCTTTATTCACACGATGAAGAATTATTAAAATCAGCAATTAACCAAGCTTTTGCCCATATACCATACAGTCTTTGGATGGAAGAAAAAGAAAAATTTTATCATGCTTTGGTCCATTTATTGTTTTCGCTGTTGGGTGTATATATTTTTAGTGAAGTGCAAACCCAAAAAGGAAGAGCCGATGCAGTCATCATTTATGAAGATCAGATTTTTTGTCTAGAATTCAAACTCGACAAATCTGCTGAAGAAGCCATCCAACAAATAGAAAGTAAAGCATATACGGAAAGATTCCAAAATTCTGGCAAACCAATACACCATATTGGAATTAATTTTATTAGTGAACAAAGAGAAGTGGATGATTTGATTTGGGAGAAAGTACGGTAGATGTTTATGAAATTCAAATGGCAAAATATTTTATTCATTATTTTTTTTACTAGTTGGTTTTTTAAATATTTCATTGATATTTTATTAGGCAAATTTGGATTTTTTCTAACATTGGCAAACGTTCTGATTTGGATATTTTTAAGTCTTTATGCTTTATTCCTAATATTAAAATACCTTATTGCTGACACAACATCAAAACCAAAGGTAAAAATACTATTGATCATCATTCCTTTGCTCTTAACTACTTTATTTTATCCAGATGGCCTAGTAAACTGGGAAAAATTTGAATCTAAAAATCTAATAGTTGCTGCGTACACTGGTACCGCAAATTGCCGTACATACTTAAAAATTCGTGCAAATAATGTGTTAAAAGTCTCTAGTTACTGTTTTGGTGCTGAACACTCGTGGGGAAAATATGTAATCAAAGGTGACACTATATTTTTTGAATTGCCCAAAGATTTGGGATATATTAGAACAAAAGGTACTTTTGGTATTTTAGAAAAAAAAGAATCTAAAAAAGCAACAATAAACAACATTTGTATCTATAATACCCCGAATTTCAACCGCTGTTTGTCATTTAAAATAGATGAACAATCTAAAGATTTTGACTTTTGAATCTTGAAGTAATGAAATACAGATAGCCAAAGTTATTTACTATCCTTATCTTTGCAGCATTTTATACATTCAGATCCATTTATGAAACAAAAAATAGAAATCCTTGCGCCTGCCAAAAACCTGATACAAGGTATCGCTGCTATCAATGCAGGTGCAGATGCTGTTTATATTGGCGCACCGCTATTTGGTGCACGTACCAATGCGACCAATTCTCTCAATGACATCGCAGAAATGGTGAGATATGCACACTTATTTAAAGCACAGGTTTTTGTTGTGGTCAATACGATCTTGTATGACGACGAACTGAAAACTTGTAGAGACATGATCTACAAGCTTTATGATATCGGTGTGGATGCCATCATTATCCAAGACATGGCCATACTTGAGATGGACCTGCCGCCTATCGTGCTTCATGCTAGTACACAAGCCAATAATCGAGACCCTAAACATGTGAAATTTCTCAAAGATGCTGGTATCAAAAGAGTGGTGCTAGCGCGTGAACTCAATCTCGACCAAGTTAAAGAAATTCATGAGGCCACAGATGTAGAGTTGGAATTTTTTGTTTCGGGAGCGCTTTGTGTTTCCTTCAGTGGAAATTGTTATATGAGTATTGCCAATGGTGAGCGCAGTGCTAATCGTGGGTCATGTGCCCAAAACTGCCGTCTGCCCTATGAACTCATAGATGGGACAGGCAAGACATTGATCCAAACAGCACATTTACTGTCTATCAAAGATCTCGACCTGAGCGATCAGTTGCCCGCATTGATAGAAGCTGGAATTTGCTCATTCAAGATAGAAGGCCGACTCAAAGACATCGTTTATGTCAAAAATAATACATCATATCTAAGAAAAAGACTAGATGATTTCCTAGAAACCAACTCGGACAAATACCAAAAAGCATCATCAGGAAGAACTTTTTATAACTTCGAACCTAAGATGGACCGAAGTTTTAATCGTGGATATACCGACTATTTTGTCAATAATCGCAAAGAGAAAATCGGTAGTTGGGATACACCAAAATCTCAAGGTCAATATATAGGTAAAGTACTGGAAATCAAGGCAAATGGATATGTAATAGAAAATTATGAGCAACTCAATAATGCTGATGGACTTTACTTTATCAATGCCAATGGAGAAGCAGATGGCGCCCAAATCAATATCATCGTCAATGATGTGGTCGTACTCAACTCACCAAAATCTATCGAGATAGGCTCGGTTATCTATAGGAATTCTGATGCTGAATTTAATAAAATGGTGGAGCAAGAGAAAAGTGCCATTCGCAAGATCGGTGTACAATTACAATTTTCAGAGACGTCAGATGGATTCCGATTGTTAGCAATAGACGAAGATGGTCACCAAAGCGAAATGTCGATGATAAGCGACAAAACATTGGCCAATAGTGCTGAATCTGTCATTCCCAATATCAAAAAAAATCTGGCAAAAACGGGAAATACCGTATATATTGTAGATAATATCGACGTGACTTTTACTGATAATTGGTTTTTACCGATATCAAAAGTAAACGAAATCAGAAGAGAAGTGCTCGAGCAATTGGTAGAAATCCGGATCGCTCAATATCATAGAGAGACGCAACCAATCGTCAAAACAGATCATCCATATCCTGTGGATAAACTAGATTTTACCTATAATGTGTCCAATCAAATGGCAAGGAATTTTTATAAACGTCATGGCGTCAAGGATATAGAAAAAGCCTTCGAACTGCAATGGGATCCAGGTAAATCTAGGGTTATGGTCACCAAGTATTGTGTCAAATACGAACTAGGTAAATGTGCTAGATTCCAACGTTCTACCATGGGCGAAAAAATAGCTGAGCCACTCACACTCAAACATGGAGAAGTAGAGTACAAACTCAAATTTAACTGTAAGCCTTGCGAGATGGAAATCTGGGAGAAAGATGCCGAACTAGAATACATCGACGAAGATGAGCAAATGGGATATGTGAAGAAGTGATTACTTAGTATCTAAGTTTAATTTTAACAAAAAAATAAAATGGCAAAAAAAAATAAACAAGCAGAATTTGTTCAATGGTTTGGACCTTTACTTGATGCTTTAAGAGAATTAGGCTATTCTGGAAAACCGAAAGAAGTTTCTAATAAAATCGCTGCCAATTTAAATTTGAATGAAGAATTCTTAGATGAAAATTTAAAATCCGGCACAAATAGATTCCAAAATCAGGTTGCATGGGCCAGACAATATCTTACTTGGGAAGGACTGTTGGACTCTTCAACTCGAGGAACATGGAAGTTAACCGAACTTGGCCAAAATACAACCTTGGATTATGAATCTGCCCATAAAATATTCATGAAATGGGTTGAAATCAACCAAAAAGCAAGAAAAAATAAAACAGAAAAAGAAGTAATAGAAGAACTTGAAGAAGAACAACCTGAAAATATTGAACTTAAAGCTGAACAGAGTTTAATCGATGTTTTGCAAAACTTATCACCTTCAGGTTTTGAAAATGTTTGTAAAGAGTTACTGAGGGAGCACGGATTTGAAAATGTTGAAGTTACTGGGAAATCACATGATGGCGGAATAGATGGATTTGGTATTCTAGAACTTAATCCTTTTGTAAGTTTCAAAGTGATTTTTCAATGTAAAAGATATAAAGGGTCTGTCACAAGGTCTCAAGTAGGTGATTTTAGAAATGCTATGATAGGAAGAGCGGAGAAAGCAATTATAATGACGACAGGAACATTTACAAAAGAAGCAGAAAAAGAAGCATCAAGAGATGGAGCACCTCCAATCGAATTAGTCGATGGAAATAAACTTGTGTTAATGTTTGAAAAGGTAGAACTCGGCCTTAAACCTAAAACAATATATGAAATTGATTTGAAGTATTTTAGCAAATTTAGCTGAATTTAAGTTTGTTTTTCTAACAATAATCAAATATCACTTTAAAATTTCATCTCCCGACAATTCATCTACCATGGATGTCATTGTGAGATTTGCATCATAAATGGCGCTGAATACAAAAGGTTTGCCTTCATTTACATACTGATAAATATACCAATCGGTAGGTGGTGTATCAAGATCTTTCAATTCGTCGGAATGTATCCAATACAGTTCACCTTCATCACACACAGGTGCAGGTAACCAAGGAATTTCTACACAATAAATAAAACTTACCCAATTGTAATTTACGGGTGATGTCTCTGTGAGTACACCACAAAACTTTGGGTTCGAGATAGAAATTCCAGTTTCTTCCATTGTCTCACGTATGACAGCTTGGATAGGCGATTCGTAAGGATCAATTTTACCACCTACTGGCACAAACTTGCCTTGATTGGGCATTTTGGCACGTTTGAGCAAGAGATATTGGTCGCCACTTTTGATGATGCAAAATACGGCTACACGTTTGATACCTTCAGGAGTCAT
>JADKCC010000030.1 GCA_016714785.1 Saprospiraceae bacterium | reverse complement strand
AACTCATTTCCACATCTATTTGTATTAGGTTGTCTAGGTGATAAACAAATTAAAGCTGAAAAGGCTTGGGCAATTCCAATGAAAATTGGAGAAGAGATTGGTGGATTTGAATTTGATAAATTTCAAGATTTGTCTTTAGCCAAAATTCAAGAACTTTTTGTTTCTAATAGCTTCCATCGCTTTAATGTAGACGTTGCAAATCAATATTTTGAAGCCATACAGAAAATTAAGTCTGAATATAATGGAGATGCAAAAAGGATATGGGAAACTACAAATTCAAGTGCTGCAATTTACGGAAGATTTCTTCAGTTTAAGGGTGTAGGTCAAAAAATCGCAAGCATGGCCGTAAATATACTGTTAAGGCATTTTAAGATTGAAATTAGTGACAAACAATGGATTGACGTATCACCAGATAGGCACGTAATTCGAGTTTTTAAGAGAACCGGAATAATTCGACCAGAAGCATCAAAGGAAGAAATAATATGGAAAGCCAGAGAAATTAATCCGAGCTATCCAGGGGTATTTGATTTGGCAACGTTTACGATTGGTAAAGAATTCTGTAAGCAGACAAACCCATTATGTAACGAATGTCCAATTACAAATGAGTGCATAAAACAAATAGAGTAACCATCACTAACAATGTACACCATGACCATACTCCCTATCGGTCATACGGCAGGTGTACAAGGTATGAAACTAAAAAAGCTAACTTTTTGCAACATCAATTCTCTTAAACTTACATTTATACTGCTATCGATGCACAGAATATAACTTTCTTATGCAGAGTTTAAATCACAAGTTATCGCACAAGGTTTCGATACAAATGGAGATAAAGAAGTATCTGTTTCTGAAGCCAATCTTGTTAAAGCTTTAGAACTCAGAAATCTTGGAATTAGGTCATTAGATGACTTAAACCATTTTCAAAACTTAGAAGAATTTACATCATCTAGACTCTTAGAAATTGAAACTATTGAATTGAAGAATTTCCAAAACCTTCGATCCTTTTACCTGAGAATACTTTAGGGGCAGAAAAAGCAATCTCATTTGTGATTGAAGGCTACCTAAATTAGAGTCATTTACGCTAAAATCACCAGTTAAATGGATTGAATTCGGACACATTACCAAATCTTCATTATTTTGAAGTCATAAATAAATATTTTTCCAAACTACTTATCGTTGATAATTTCGATCTTTCACATCTTCCAAATATTGATGTATTTATTCTTGGTAAATGTAAAGTTTCGCATTTTGATTTTTCAGATAACGTCGAATTGAGAAGTTTGACCGTTAGTCAATCTACTTTATCTACCATAAATGTACCAGGAATCCAAAAATTGAAATATTTTGATTTATCTAGTTGCAATATATCAGATATAGATTTGTCAAATAATCAGTTATTAGGAAACACTAAATCTCAATTTTAACTGGTTTGCAATGTTCTGAAAATTTCTGATTTGCCCAGATTAAAGTATATTAATGCTTCCTATAATGGACTCCAACAGTATAGAACTTACAAATCTAGATAGTCTGGAAATTTTAAATATTAATAACAATAACATAAGTAATTTTAATCAAATATTTCTTAACTTAAAACAACTTCATGTTATTGGTAATGATTTTCAAGAATTTGATGCCAGGCAATTCCCGCGGCTACAAGAATTGTACTGTTTAGATATAAAAGCTCAGAATCTTAATCTTATTGATTTTTCAGCATTGAGTATTGTGGGTTGTGGAGGGGAAGACTTAAAGGAGATTACATTTGGAGAGAATCCAAATCTAGAATATATAGGTGTTACAGATAGCAATTTATCAACATTTAATATTACTGACAAAACAAGGTTAAAGACAATTTCGCTCTATCGTAATTACGATCTACAAGAGGTTACATTAAAGAATCTCCCTTTTCTCAATGATGTTTCCATCTATGTCAATAATGTTAATTACTTTGAAGCAAAAGGATTAACCATCTGAGTTCATTAAGGTTGGAAAGGAATAATCTCAGCACTATAGATTTGTCAGGTATTAAATCAATAGATATTTTGAATTTAGGATCCAATGCTTTCACGACGTTTTCTTTAGGAGATGTTCAAATAATTAAAGAATTAGATTTAGACAACAATCCATTAGTTTATTTGGATTTTAAATCGATAAACGAGATACCTATTATTTCTTTAAATGATGTATTACTTTCAACTATAAATTTGTCAAAAACTAAAACATGGTTATTAAGAATCGACAAAAATCCCAATTTGGATACCTTAATTTTAATAATGGAATTTATACCACCGTTAATAATTATGGTCATCAAACCATTTTAGATACTCCAAATCTCAGATATATTTGCATCGACTCGTCAGAACAAGTTATGATCCAGACTATTTTAGATCAATCAGGCATATCAGCAAATATTGAAATAGAATGTGAAGATTTTACCACACGTTTTACTGAAAACCCACTTGGGGGTATAAAAATTTATCCAAATCAGCAGTTGGTGAATTCTATATTCAATTAGCAGGAAATAACAAAGTTTCAGTCTTTAGTTCCGATGGGCGATTGATACTAGATGAACTCATGAATGAAGAATTAAAAATAAGCAATCTAACTTCTGGTTGTTATTTTGTCCACATCTATTCTTTTAAAGATGGCAAAACATTCTCATCAAAAATCATTATTCAACATTAACTGTAGCACATAACAAGCTATAGCACGATCATGCATCCCTAGCGGGACTGCACGTCGTCAATACCAGCCGTTATGTCTAATGAATGGAAGAAATCCTGAGTCGTAACTTTTGACTTGAAAATATTTTTTAATCAAAAGTTTAAAGCGGTATGCGGTTAGTTTTTTTATTGGTGACTATGCTTTACTCTCATTATTATGGTTTTTCTCAATCAAAATTTACCAGATTGGATTTTAGCTCGTCCAAGTCATCCAAATGTTGGATATATTGCAAATGTTGTTATACCAGCAAGTTGGCCTTTAGGTCCATTTGGCGATATTTATGTGCAAATTCCATCGTCCAACGGTGATAGTCAAGATAATATTATTATCGAAGCCTATGATAATCAAATTCCAAAATACTATATCTGCACTTCAGGAACTTATGGCGTAAATCTAAGCATTGGTTCAGGAGTAATGCATAATGATAGTTTGGTTTATAAAGCAATATCCCAAATAGGAAATAACGACTGTGCAACAACATCAGGAAAAGATGAGCTTTACGTAGATGATGGAACCGGCAACTTCTCACCCATAGGAGAGATAGAAGGCGATGGTACAAGTAACATAACCAAACACTATGAATACATCCACACGTCGCCATCCCTTGGCATTAATTACTACCGCATCAAACAACTAGACTATGATGGGAAGTATAGCTATAGCGATATAGTGAGTGTAAGATATGATGGCAGTGGAGAGACCAACATATACCCAATCCCCTGCTACATCACAAGTGAATATCTCAACTACAAAACCAACATCGGTGCAAATCATGGATGTGTATGGTAGATTACTGTTAAATCGGGATATTTCTGACGGACAAAACAGTATAAATATTTCAGCACTTCCAAGTGGAATTCTTATCTTTGTGGTTGGAGACCGAAGGTTTAAGGTTTTGAAGGAATAATTTATGAGTATAGAAAGATATGAAATACAAACCAGTATAAAGTCAAGATATTTTGAATTTATATCTAGTGGCATCAATGGAAACATAGTTAAGGTAGTCAAGTATACACCTTTAAAATATGATACTAATGTCTTTAACCTTGGATTTGGTGACAAAAACAGCGAAACAGGTGATTTAGATGATTCAGTAACCACTAACAATGGAGATACCAATAAAGTGCTTGCTACTGTTGCATATACGATTTATGAATTTTTTGAAGAATTCCCTGATGCCATTGTATATTTAAGTGGTGTAACGCGAAGTAGAACAAGACTCTATCAAATCAACATTTCAAAATTTTTTGACCACATTTCCAATGATTTCGAAGTACTCGGGGAACTAGAAGAAGGATTTGAACGTTTTAAGAAGAACATAAATTATTTAGGATTTGCAATAAAACAAAGTAAATATGGCAACAAAATTAGTAAATAAGAAATTGGAAAGAATGCTGTTTACAATCCAGCACTTGATAAATTTGAAAATATTGATGTATTTCCTGCCAAAACTGCAATGGTAGAAGAAAGATTAAAAGGAAGAAACATAAAAGCTGAAATAGAAGAAGCTTTGAAAAAAGAGAGAATCACGAAGCCATAACACAATATTGAACGACATATTGTTATCGCAAAAACGTCGTCAATACAAACATTAACTATCACCAAAGAGAAAAATGAAAATATGTATTACTTAATAATTACTCTATTGCTTCTAACTTCTTGTCAGAAAAAGGAGCTAAAAAGCTATACAGGAAGCACCAAGATTAAGATATGTTGAAGACGGCTCCTAACGAAAAATAGACAATCCCAATTTCAATACATGTAATGGAAAATGTTTTCAGTATTTTAATTTTGGAGACGGCCTCAATATGAAGGAGGGAAAGAGCCATTTTGGAGAAGTTTAAAAACCAATATGAAGTGCCAAAAAAAAATTTTAGGATTAATTAGGGTAAGGTTTATAATAAACTGTAATGGTAATTACGGAAGATTTAGGCATTTAAGTATGGACTACAACTACAAAGATGTGGAAGCTCCGAAAACATAACTGGTCAATTAGTGTCTATTACGAAAAGCTTAGATAAATGGAAAATTAAAAAATATAATGATTCACCTATAGATTATTATCAGTATTTATCTTTCAAAATAGAGAGTGGAATAATCGTAAAAATACTACCATGATCAGAACCGTATTTATATTCCTTGTATTCTCCATAATTACACAAGCACAGCCAAACTGTAATTTCTTTCTCATGAATAAGGACACAGCAAAGTATGAGGCATGCGAATATGTTTCAGCACACAATAATGACTATTATCAATTTGATTGGCGACAAATGGATATTTGGAACAAAGCAATAGCAATGTGTCCCTACTTTGCTTATCCAATACGTGAATATGGAGTCCCGTATCTCAAGGCAGGTAATTTCATTGAATGGAAAAAATATATTGACAGAGCTGTGGAACTTGAGCCGATGGAGTATCTTGGGATAAGAGCTTCACTTAAATGCAAATTTGTTGCGGATTATGAAGGTGCAATAAATGATATTGAAGCCTGTAATAAGCTTTTTAAGGGTAATGATATGGTTATTCAAATGATGGAACTTATCACTTAAATATGGTTAAAGGTCTATGCTTAAAAGCACTGGGACGAATAAATGAAGCTATAGATATTTGGGAGTACCAACTGGCAAAAGATGATCACTTTTTAGGCAAGTATGATTATCTGCATATTGGAGTACTTTACTATAATGACGGTAAATACAAAGAAGCAATAAAGTATTTAGAAAAACAAACGGTTGAAAACGATATTGCAGAAAATAGATATTATCTAGCCAAATGTTATAGAGCACTTGGTAACAAGACCAAATATGATGATCAAATTGCAACGGCTCATGCATACATAACTAAAAGCAAAACAATGTCAGATCCATATAGTGAACTATTTGATCAAGTATACATGCAAGACATTTTGGAAGAAATGAATAAAAAATGGCGATAGATAACAATGTATAGCTGCCATGCCTCCCTATCGGGACGGCACGATCAGCTATACTAACCGTTAGAGAACATAAACAAAGAGAAAATGAAATATATAATATTGATTTTAACAACTTTTATTTCAATAGAAGTTAAAGCTCAAAGGCAATATACGAGAGCAGAAATGATTGGGTATAATGTAGGTTTGAATGCAATAAATGCAGGTATTGCTAGAATAATTAACAAAAACCAAATGAAAAATAAAAGATGTATTTCTTGATGGTTTATGGAAAGGAGCTATTGGTGGAGCTATCAATTATTCATCTAAAGAACTTGTATTGCAGATTCACGAAAGCCAAAAAACAGATCTACTTTGGACTTCAAGGTTAATTAATGTCTTGGGAAATTCGGTAACTTATAATGCTGCTAACAATGATGGAATATTTGATTATATATATTTTGATTTTGGATTTAACCGCTTAAAATTTAACACGAAATCCAAATTTAAGGTACAATATAAGATAATGCCATTTTCACTCTTGTTTATGGTTGCAACAGCTTCAGATGGTAATTTTAACATAAAGAGATCTTTGACCACATTAACTCCTTATTTCGAAGCAAAATCAAATTATAATAGTGAATCCTATTCTAGATCAAATCAGTATTAATTCAAAACAATGAGTTTATTGCTCACGAGTTAATTCATACCTACTCACATTATGAATTTATGGTAGTTAACACCTTTGTGCATAAAAAGAAATTACAACAATAATGAAAAATTGAATTTTTGGAAAAAAGTTAATAAGTATATTTATTGGGATTTACTAAATAGACTCGTAACAAGATCTTTATATTCAGTGGAAGGAGATATTACACCAAATAAATATGACAATTTTTTTGAGTACGAAGCAAATTTCTTTTCCGATAGATTGAAATGAAATACGATCTCTAACAAGTCCTTTGACGACAGTTTTTGCTATCGCAAAAACGTCGTCAATACCCCAGCCGTTATGGCTCATGAAAGGTAAAAATCCTGAGTCGTAACTTTTGACTTGAAAATATTTTTTAATCAAAAGTTTAAAGCGGTATGCGGTTAGTTTTTTTATTGGTGACTATGCTTTACTCTCATTATTATGGTATTTCTCAATCAAATTTACCAGATTGGATTTTAGCTCGTCCAAGTCATCCAAATGTTGGATATATTGCAAATGTTGTTATACCAGCAAGTTGGCCTTTAGGTCCATTTGGCGATATTTATGTGCAAATTCCATCGTCCAACGGTGATAGTCAAGATAATATTATTATCGAAGCCTATGATAATCAAATTTTAAGACAAATAAGGAATACTATATCTGCCTCAGGAACTTATGGCGTAAATCTAAGCATTGGTTCAGGAGTAATGCATAATGATAGTTTGGTTTATAAAGCAATATCCCAAATAGGAAATAACGACTGTGCAACAACATCAGGAAAAGATGAGCTTTACGTAGATGATGGAACCGGCAACTTCTCACCCATAGGAGAGATAGAAGGCGATGGTACAAGTAACATAACCAAACACTATGAATACATCCACACGTCGCCATCCCTTGGCATTAATTACTACCGCATCAAACAATTAGACTATGATGGGAAGTATAGCTATAGCGATATAGCGAGTGTAAGATATGATGGCAGTGGATAAACCAGTATTTATCCAAATCCTGCTACATCAGAAGTGACAGTAGAAGTATCTGAGCATCTGGAAATCTTAGTGACAGATATCATGGGAAGGGTGCTTCACAAGCAGACGGTGAACAAAGAAAATAATGTGGTAGATTTGTCTGGAATGCCATCAGGACTTCTTATCTTTAGCCTTCAAAATGGACATAAGGTTAAAGTTTTAAAGGATTAGATGGAGTTAGAAAGATACCAGATATTAACAAGTAGGAATCAAAAGGTATACGAATTTACAAGTGTTGGAAGCAAAGGACATGTTCTAAAACGTATAACCTTTTCAAAAATGACAACCACAAATCTTTTCAATTTGGCATTAGGAGATGTGGATAAAGAAACAGGCAAAGTCAACTATGATATCATTACAAACAACGGAGACAGAAATAAGATATTAGCAACGGTAGCAGCATCAATTCATACTTTTTTCTCAAGATACCCTGATTATGCAATTCATTTGACAGGTATTACACCAAGTAGAACAAGGCTTTATCAAATGGCAATTACGACCTATTTCGATGAGCTTTCGCTTGATTTTCATATATTAGGGAAACTTAAAGGTGAAGTTTTACGTTTTCAAAAAGGTGTGAATTATGAAGCATTTTTTATCATTTTAAAAAATAATTAATGAAAGTTAAAGATTTGATGGAGTTAGATTTAAGGAGAAATCCCTTAATAACTATTGATAAAACATTGGATAAATATACTAATGACCCAATACCACAAACCAAAATCGATAAATGCAATGATGCAATCCTAAATACCAACTTACTTCAAGTATTGGCAGAAATTAGAAAGGAAAGAATCACGAAGCCATAACACAGGCTTTGATGAACATGCCACCCTATCGGGCAGGCACGTCACAAAGCCAAATCGTTATGTCTAATGAATGGAAGAAACGACCAACCTTGTATATAACTTTTTTCTGATAGTCAAAAAGGACAAAACACCATAAATCTATCTGCATTTCTCACAAGAACCCTTATCTTTGCAGTCGGAGACAAGAGATATTTAGTACGTAGGATGTAAGTTTTAATAAAATGCTACACTGAATTCTTTTTGGGCATCCAACATACTAAAGGTTTTGAAGGAATAGGATGGCACTTTTTTAAGCTTTAGTTTGTTATATCATAAAACATTAAATTATGTCCAGCATAGAATTAAAAAGTAGAGTTTACAAAGAATTAGAATCTGCGGATGACCACTTATTAGAAGAAATTTTAGGTCTAATTAACATAGAATCTAAACATAATGAGATTATTAAAATACCAAGTCATTATGAAGAAGCCTTAAATAAAAGTATGTCCCAAATAAAATCAGGAAATACAATTCCAAATGCCGAAGTTGAAGAAAGTATCGAAAAATGGCTTTACAAATAATTTGGACAGTTGACGCTAAGGAGCATGTAAATGAAATTCTTGACTATTGGCATCAAAGAAATGGTACAAAAACCTATTCCCAAAAGCTGTATCAAACCGTCAAGAACGCTCTTAAAACACTGGCTAAATATCCAGAATCTGGTAAGTTAACCGAAAAGTCACTGATTCGAGCAAAGATCATAAAAGACTACTATTTATTTTATACGTTCGATAAAACTCATTTATTTGTAGTTGGCTTTTGTGATATGAGAAGAGATCCTGAATATATTGAAACATTAATAACTTAAAAAATCACGAAGCCATAACAGTAGTTGTGACGATATGCTCCCTATCGGTCGCCCATCGCAAAGCCTAGCCATGAACGCTCTGTTGAACCCGCTTTCTCGGCTCCACTTGAAGTACTGTCGTACTTCACCCTTTGGTTTGTTCAGTCATGGGAAAGGAGCCAGACTAGAAAACGGATTATGATTTATTATGGAGATATCGTCAAGTGTCTTGACTATTTCAGTTTCTAAGCGATTTGATTACAAAGGCTTTATTAGTAATTTATTATGATTTTAAATCATTGAGTGAGACAATAAGATGGTAAAAGATGTAACCTTGCCGAAATCCAGTAGGTTTCGGTTCCTTCATTAAATCGTGATTTTGTATCACGATTTTGCTTCGTATCTTTCAGTTATCCCTACCCAACATCAGATTGAAACTGGGGAATTAGACTTTTCATAGGCTGACTTGTACAACTCACTCGGTGGCCCACGCCTTCCATTTACGATCTTTAGGATGTATTCCGGCTGCAAGCCGTAGTTTGCAGCTCTTTCATTATCAAATTAAATCATTCATTTGATTTTATGAGACTCAGAAACTCTACATGACTGAGTGTCATCGTTTTCTTCTGACGATAATCCTTGTATGATATCTTCACTGTATGATCATCGATGGACAATATACAATGATTGGAGATCGCTATCTTATGAGTGTATCGCCCCAGGTATTCGACCACGGACTTGGGTGATCCCAAAGGCCTTTTAGCATACACCACCCATCCTTTTTTATAAAAGGCATCGTCCGTAGATTGCGCTACTTCAATATCAGATGCTACTACCTTGCACAGCATACTAAGGCCATAAACAATATGCTTAAAGTAAGAATCAGATTGCGTATTGTGTCGTTCATTGAGCAAGTGAAGATAGTCAGGTATTCAGAGTTAGAAATTAAATGATATCCACTTTTGTTTGAAAATATTGTTGATTTACAAATTATATATTATTTTTGTCAGATTATTAAACTTATTAAAATTTATTTCAATGAAAAAATTGATTTTTGCAATGCTAGTTGTGGGTGCCTTTGCATCATGTGGAAAAGATGATTGTACCGCTGAAGGCTTCGTGGGTACATGGACAGGTACTGAAAAATGTACGGGCGAATCTGATGCCCAAGTTACGATATCGATCACTGGTTCAGGTGACAGATTGGTTATTGATGGTGGTACATTTATCGAAGAGGCAGTATCTAGAGATGACTGTTCACTCGAAGGAGGCACTTCAGTACTAGGTACTGGAAATAAGATCAGTGGAAGTTTGTCAGCAGATGGTAAATCTCTAACTATTAGTAATAATAGTACATTAGCTGGCGTAAGTGTATTCTCATGTACTTATCAATTGACAAAATAATTTAGATTGAAGCATGGACGCCATGGTATAAGAAGTGCCATGGCGTTCATATTTTGAAAGCCAAACCCTAATCTTGAAAATATTAAAACTCCGATTTAGAAATATACATTCTCTAAAAGGAGATCACTTGGTAGATTTTACTATTGCTCCATTAAGGGATGCTGGGCTTTTTGCTATTACAGGACCTACGGGTGCGGGCAAATCTACCATCTTGGATGTGATCACATTGGCATTATTTAACAAAATACCAAGATTTGCTGTAAAAGGTACAGAGAGCATTTCTAAGACAGATATTGAAAAAATTGGTTCTGTATTGACACATTTTACAGATGATGCTTATGCAGAGATCGAGTACGAATGTCATCAACAAGCGTATAGATCCAAATGGTCTATCAGTAGGGCGAGGACAGGCAATTTGAGAGATTATGATATGGAATTGGCTACGCTTCCAGATGGCATATTTAAGGAGCTTAAAAAATCAGAAGTACCGGCCGAAAATGAACGAATATTGGGATTGAAATATGAACAATTCATTCGATCCATCTTACTATCACAAGGGGATTTTGCAAGGTTTTTGAAATCTGATGATAAGGAAAGGGCCAAACTTTTAGAAGATATTACCGACAGTCATATATATAGAGAGATCGGCAAAAAAGTATTCGAAACTGCAAGGGCCAAAGAGGACGAGTTGAAAGGATTGCGACTACAGATTGATATGATAAAGTTGTATGAAGATGATTTGCTCACAGAAAAAGAAGACACCTTAAAAAATAATCGGCACAGACTGAAAGACATGGAAGATCAGCTCCATATTTTAGCTGACCGACTAGCTAAAATGGAGCAAAAAAGTCTCTTGTTGGCCAAAAAAAATGCTGCTGATGGCGCGCTCAAAAATCTGGAATTTAAAAAAGTCTCGTTTGGTGAGCAGGCTTTAAAACTCAACAAGCACCAAGCATTGGATACCTTCCGAGGTAGTCTGACACTATGGCAAAATGAAAACAATAGGGTAACTCAGTTACGTAAGGACATCATAAGTTTTCAGCAACAAGCATCAAAGGCCAATGAAAATGTTCAAGCTGCTTTACTGGAAATGTCAGTATTTACGCATACTGGTGTGTCTGAAACTGATTTCATGGCCAAGATGAAAGCGTTTGAAAATAAGGTAATTGCGCTAGATGGACAACTGAATACTTTGGCGCAAGCTGGTAAAACTACTAAAGACAGACTGAATCTATTGCTTTCGCAAGATAATGATTTTGCCAAAGATATAGAAAAACTAAAGGTGACGGAAGATCAATATCAATGGGCTATGCAAAGGAAAGCAGAATTGGCATTGGTACCTATGGCATTTGATGGCAGCAATGCAGCACTGACACAATCCTTGCAAGCTATGCAAGAAGCCATAGTGTCGCTTACCGTGATGTATAAAGATATAACTACTCAAGAAAAACTAACATCAGAAAATGCGGTACTCTCCCTTCAAATTGCGACATCGGAGTCAGAAATACAAGCATCAAGCAAAGACGTTTTGGTATTTGCCGAAAAGGTTGAACAATTAAAATATGCTTTGGATGATGCAAATGAAAAAAAACAACATTGGCTGAAAATAGCGACCTTGGATGACCATAGGCATGCGCTGAGAGATGGGAGTCCTTGTCCATTATGTGGTGCATTACATCATCCTTATACCGAAAGTTTGCCGCAAAAGATAGGAGAGTATGAAATTTTAATCCAACAATTGACCGATCAATTAGCGTATGTAACGCAACAAGATAGAGCGGTAAAAACGAATATTGCTATAGGTCAATCTACCATTCAAAACCATCAGAAAAGGGTAGGGGAAAATACTAGCTACATTGAAAAAATTAAAGAATCGTATCGGGATAATCTCCAATCATCTGCACAAATACAGCAAGAAGTAGAGACGAAAAAAGCCTTGTCTATTGGATACCAACAAGAAGCAAAAGTGAGAGCTGAAAAAGAATTTCTGGAAAATCTTACTACGGTATTGTCTGAGCTGCAAGACATTACTGCTCAGTATAGAACGGTACAACAGACACGTAAAAGCCTATATACGGGCAACGATATCAACGGCGATGCGGACAAAATACAAAATGCTTTCGTGGCAGCTAAAGAAACTTTCCAATCTCTGCAAGTTGCCTTAAGCATATCAGAAAAAGAAGCAGCGGAAGCCACATCAAGATGGCAAAACATACAAAATGGGCTTATGGATAGTCTGCTGGATTTGGGCTATCAAGATCCACAAGCAGCCATACAAAGTATCTTACCTGATGACGACTTGCGCCGCATCTTGCAGCAAAAGGATGGGTTGATCAAAGAAGAGACGGAATTAAATAGTACTTTGCAGCAGATAGCTATCGATTTGGGTGGAATGGAAGATATTGCGACTGACGACGATATAGTTAGTCAACAGAAAGCGGAATACCTGACATTGAATAAACAAAAAGCGCAACTACATGAAGAAAGTGGCGCCATAGAAAACGAAATGAAAAATCAAACCCTGCTCAGAAAACAATATCAAGCACTTAGAGAAACCTTACGCCAAATGGAAGAAAAAGCAACACCTATTTTTCATCTGAATTTGTTGATAGGTGACGCTACCGGCAATAAATACGCCAAGTTTGCCCAAAATCTAAGCCTAAAACATCTCCTTTCTTTGGCCAACCTGAGACTAGCAAAACTTACAGACAGATATTTACTAGCGGAAACAGACATAGAAGACGACTTGAAGATCACAGATCTCTATCAAGGCAACACATTAAGAAGCGTCAAAACACTATCTGGTGGAGAAACTTTTATTGTAAGTCTTGCACTTGCCCTGAGTTTGGCGGATATGGCTTCACAGAATGTACGATTGGATAGTTTGTTTATCGACGAAGGCTTCGGTACGCTTGATCAGGAAACGATGGAAATTGCTCTGATAACTTTGGAAAAATTGCAATCAGAAGGCAATAGAACCATAGGCATCATCTCGCATGTTGAGAGTCTCAAAGAACGTATCACAACGCAAATCAAGGTACACAAAGATAATTTAGGGTATTCGAAGATAGAAGTGGTATGAGACGTGTGTGTATGTCAGCAGGCAGCCAAACAATACAGAAATACAAGTAACGTTTTAGTAGGTGAGAAAAACTGTTCGGTTAAGCAGTACTCCCATTCTTTCCCCATTTTCAATATTTTTATAGTCAATTCGCAATGCTTCGTAGTGGACAATCTATTTTATATGGTAAACTGAATAAATAAGAGCTAATGAGTGATGGTTCATAGTTTTGATGGCACTAGATTTATGCTTGCTAAGCCTAATTTCATACTTGCTATCGTTCATTCCATACTTGCTATCGTTCATTCCATACTCGCTAACGGAAATTCCATACTCGCTAACGGAAATTCCATACTTGCTAACGGAAGTTCCATACTTGCTAATGGAAGTTCCATACTTGCTAACGGAAGTTCCATACTTGCTAATGGAAGTTCCATACTTGCTAACGGAAGTTCCATACTTGCTGATGGAAGTTCCATACTTGCTAAAGCTAATTCCATACTTGCTAATGGAAGTTCTATACTTGCTGATGGCAATTCCATACTTTCTGCTTAGCTTTTTATATAAGGAGTTTGCATCTTTAGTTCGAGAATGTAAAATTCTCGTGTATTATCAATAAACTTGTCAAGTGAGACAGGTCAGAGACCGAATGATACGGCATCGAAGTCTGGATATTTCTACTATCGGGTTTGTGACAATAAGGTAAAAAATCCACAATCGGCTCTATCAAATTATTCAACCACTGCGTGGTTGGGTATTGTCGTGGTTTATGGCATTACATGTAATGTTATTGATATTTAATCCCTTTGGGATTGTATATCCATCCTAAACAAAAGACTTAAAAAAAACACCCCCCCTTTTTTTTTTTATTTACCTCCCCCCCACAAAAAAAATCAAATATTTCCCCCCCCCCCCACCCACCCCCAAAACCCCTACCTAGCCAACCTAAAAAAAGAAAGGGCCCGAAGGCCCTATCAATTATTGAAACTAAATTATCAATTTTTCGTAATATTATTGTACTACTACGACCCTAACCGTTTGTTGTTGTGTGCCAGAAGATAGGTTAAGTAGATAAACACCGGATTTCAATCCTGAGATATCTCTGCTGAAGGATTGTTTGCCTGGGGCTAAGCTTACGTTTTCTTTAAAAATCGTTTGGCCGTTTATATTTAACAAAGATATCGTTGCATCTAAGGCAGATTTCACTTGTATATGGTAGGAAAGTTGCTGCTGTATCGGATTAGCAGCCAATGTCAGTTCTGATGGATATGCTTTGATATCGCCAGTACTGGATAGTCTGCTATTGTTCACTACATTATAAATATTCATCACATTGGATCCGGAGGAATTGCCGTTGAATCCAAATACACCATCACAATTGGCAATGATAAAGGCTATAAATGCCGAATCTGTAGTAAATAAAGGTGCATCTGCGATACATACTGGAAGCTCCAACCCACAAGATTGGCTGATTAATAATAAAGCTTCTTGGAAAGTGGTATTTTCAGTCAAGTAGAGCGAATCAATACAGTTTAATATATCATAATCTATTTCAGGATCGATGTCAGTAACATTGCATATAGAGTCATTGGTAACAGTCAATCCCCAACAAGCCGCATAACAAGCATTAGGAACATAACATGGATGTCCAAGAGAATCTACAGCACAGATAAATGGTTCGTTTTCATCAAATTCGCAATCGCAATCTTCCCATGGATTGGTATCGCAGTCTCCATTTTCTACTACTGTTAGTCCCCAACATGCTGCAAAACAAGCATTCGGCACAGGAAAGATATTTCCAATACTATCTGTTGCACAAACGTAGGTAGAGTCGGTGATCACACATCCACAATCTCCATTGCCAAAATCACACAAGGTAGAGTCTGTAACCACTGTCATACCCCAACACGCCGCATAACATGCATTGGGTGCTTCATAATAATTACCTAAACTATCCACTGCACATACTGGATCATAGATTTCGGGACATACGCATCCTCCCCAACCGTCGCAAGATGTACTATCTGTTACTACTGTTAGTCCCCAACATGCTGCAAAACAAGCATTGGGTACAGGAAAGATATTTCCAATACTATCAGTTGCACAAACATAGGTAGAGTCGGTAATCACACACCCACAATCTCCATTACCAAAATAACACAAGGTAGAGTCTGTAACCACTGTCATACCCCAACACGCCGCATAACATGCATTGGGTGCTTCATAATAATTACCTAAACTATCCACTGCACATACTGGATCATAGATTTCGGGACATACGCATCCTCCCCAACCGTCGCAAGATGTACTATCTGTTACTACTGTTAGTCCCCAACATGCTGCAAAACAAGCATTAGGAACAGGAAAGATATTTCCAATGCTGTCAGCTGCACAAACGTAGGTAGAGTCGGTAATCACACACCCACAATCTCCCCATGGGTTACTATTGTCGCATAAAGTGGTATCTGTTACCACCGTAAAGCCCAAGCAATTTGCCCAACATGTATTAGGAAATTCGACATAGGTTCCTGAAGAATCCACAGCACAAACTGGTGCATAATCTGTTGTACAATTGCAATCTAATTGTGCGGTTGCTTGCATGGTAAAGCCCAACATTAAAACTAAAAGTACATTTTTAAAATTCATTTTTAATAATTTTGATTTTGAAATAAGTATCATCCTAACATTAGGGATTAAGTTTATTAGCGTTGCACGATGAGTAGATTTTTTTATATTTAGTTGCATTAGTAAACTATTGTTTATACAGGTGCCTAAACTTATCTTAGTTGCCATAATAATTGAGCTCAAAAGTCATTCCATTTTATTGGAAGGAATTAGGATGGGTAAATAAAAAAGATTTGATGCAACGTTTTTTATACTTATATCTAATATTATGGAGAACTTTGCAGATAGAAGTTTAAAAATGGTAGGATATGACAATGATTCAATATATTTTTTTAGTTTTTTTTGTGGGAATGTTGATGTCTTGTGGTGTAGATGAGTTTGATGATGTCAAAGTTGAAACTGAAGTGTTTGAGCCAGAAGTAGTACATGTCAATGATTTACTGACTAAAGCTAGAAGTGTAGTGAATAGTGATGTGGTAAAGATAGAGTGCACTACGGTAAAGTTCCCTTTCAAATTGATAGATTTTACTCAAAATACTTACACCATAAACACCATCGAAACGTTTAATCATTTGGTGTCCGATTCGTCCATACAGATCATAGATTTTGTATATCCGCTTCAGATCATTGATAATTTAGGTATAGAGAAAACGGCAAATAGTTTGTGGGATTTTGCCGAATATACCGCGGGTTGTTATCCACAAACACTGGAAATATCCAATAATCTATTTCCAGCTTACGTCATCAATGAGACCAATTCTTGTTATACAATCAAATATCCGCTTACACTTAGCAAAACCGATGGAAGCCTTATTGTAGTACAAGATGAACGCACTTTTATACAAAAACACGCATCTGAATCCTTAAATTTTGTTTTTCCATTCACTCTGACCAATCCAATAGGCGAAACATTTATGGTCAAGGATGCGGACTCACTATTGAAATTACTTTTAAATTGTAATTTATGGCCAATCATAGATAGTACATCCATCCAAATCAATGCCTTTAACTTTTTTGCATGTTATGAGCTAATTTTCCCTTTAAAAGTTAAAATTATTGGGAATACAACACCGCTTATTATTAACAATAGTGAAATGTTTGGTAATGTGCTGGTACAAGGCAGGTTTGAAAGTTTTATTTTTCCGATACTATTAAAGGCTTCGGATGGCACTATTTGGACAGCCAATAATGATGAAGAATTGAATCAATTGATTGATGCGTGTTTTACATCTGGAGATTTTATTTTTTTACTGTTGGCTACACCATTATTTTCGGATATGCCATGCTATGATTTGATTTTTCCATTCAAAGTCAAAACTTCAAATGTTCAAACAATTGTTCAAAACTATAATCAAATTGATCAAATGATACAGGATAGTATGTTTAACCAGTATAACATCGAATATCCAGTCGCTGTAAAATTCAAAGCCAATGGTCAGCAAAAAACGTTACTCAACATCGATGATGTACTTACTACATTGAATGATTGCAACTGATAATAATAGCAAAGGGATAGATAGGATTGATAGCAAATAGTACCATATCGCAGTGTGTAAAAGGTGACCAACAAGCTTATAGTTTGTTGTACTGCACTTGCGCACCTTATATTTTTACGATCATAAAAAATTATTTTACACCCGAAGATGACAGAAAAGATGCCATGCAAGAAGTGTTTGCGCAGATATTTTTAAGCATCCAAAACTTTGATGAAGCAAAAGGTAGTTTTAAATCCTGGATCTCTAAAATTACGGTTTATCAATGTATCGCTATTTTGCGTAAAAAAGACAAATTGCAAATTAGTTACCATTTGGAAGTAGTAGAAGAAGAAAATTACGATACTTTGGAATCATTGGAGAAACTATCAGTTAGCGATCTCGAAAAAATGCTGGTGGATATGCCCCTAGGTTATAAAACTATTTTTTTACTATCAGTTATTGACGAATATTCACATAAGGAGATTGGAGAGCTTTTGGGTATAAGTCCGGAGACTTCGAGATCACAACTTTTCAGAGCTATAAAATGGATCAAAAGCAATATTATTAACGATATAAATATAATGCGGTATGGCATATTACAATAAATTGAGAGATAATCTAAGGAAGGAAGACGATCTTCCTTCTGACATGTCTTGGGAAGAAATGAGTGATGGCATTTTTCAAAAAATGGGAAAAAAAGAAAAAAAACGTAGGGTCATATTTTGGTGGTTTGTGCCTATGCTGATCGTCAGTGGTTTTGTGGGATATTATCTAATGACATCAACTAATGAGCCAAATATTGAGATACCCAAAGACATTAAAGAAAATATGGTCAAAGAAGACAATGGGCAAAATATAATTGCTTCCGAAAAGGCTTTGATCTCAGATAGGCAAAAAGGTGATGATGCAGTCATATTAACTAAAGTGATGAATATTAATGCAAAAGCTAATCAATTGATTAACCAAAAGGAATCAAGCAACGAAGGTTCAAAAGGAGCTAAAATAGCGGCACAAAATGAACATAATGAAGATAGCAATATCTCAGAATCTGTGACTTTGATCAATTCCGATCTGTCTAACCAAGTACCAGAAAATACAAAGATTATCGATCCATTAATCAATGTCTCAAATATTACAAATGCCAAAGATATGATTAAGGTAGAGCTAATTACCAGTATCATACGACCCAATATTCGATCCAATAGTGAAACGTTATTACCTGTTTTAGAAGTGAAATCTATTATTCCATTACAAAAAGATAGTAAAACCTATCTTGGATCTATGGATATATCGTTAACTTCAGGTGTGATTTTTTGGAAAATAGGGTCATCTGCCAATCTTAAACTCAATACAGAACAACATAAAGCTACAATTTCAGAAAAAGAACTGCCAGGATATCATATTGCATTACATAACGAAGTACGTATGTCGAAATATTTTTTCCTAAAGACCAGTTTGGACTATCAAAAATGGTATAGTGAGTTTTACTACTCAGGTACCAAAATCAACAGTTTGGAAGTAGATAATGTGATTGTCAAAGTGGAAGAAAACCTTTTGTCTGGCGAAAAATCATTGATACGTGGTAAAGCCAGCATCTATGAGACAGTGGATAGAACCCTGAGACACAGAAATGAACAAAACAGCGTGTTACTATCTCTCAGTCCAGGCTACCAATGGGAGCATAATAAGTGGTCATTTAAGACTTCTGCAGGTTTATTTTTTACATTATCTAAATTCGGCAATGGCAAAACACTTTGGAATGACGAGATTGTTGCTTATGATGGCGTTATGCCACAATACAATGATAAAATGCAGATAGGTTACCTTTCATCTTTGAACGTAAAATACGCAATCAGTAATAGGTACTATGTACAGTCGATGATCGGGTATCATAAGTTTATTTCCAATATAAATGCAGAAAATACCATCAGTAAACCGAGCATCTTTAATATTTCCTTAGGTATAGGTGTTCAGTTTTGATGTTTGTGAGAATGGCATTTGACAATGTGACAATATCCATTATCTGATAATTATCCTTACATTTGTTGGATGTATATTCTAATGAAATAGACCGTGTTGATCCAACTTCCTATGGCTTAATTATAAAGTCTGCATCTTTCAAAATACTGCTGACATCTGCCGTTTCAACCTCCAAACGTCTCCTGTAATTGGATGCATAATAGGTTAAGCCGCTATTTGGCCCTTCTACTTTGACATCTCCTGCACCTAGGTATATTATTTCTACACCATTTTCTACCTTTGGGTTTTCTGGCATGTTTGATATGGTTAGGTCTGTTTTTTTGGTGGGTATCTGTCCACAACACAAATTATTTTCGTTCATTTTCTGTATTAATTTAATATTATAAAATCGTACCTGATTCGGTAATTAGATCTACTTTGACCTATTTGAATAAAATAAGTTTTCTCACCACTCTGTGGTGAGAAATGACCAAGGCTGATAAGGAAAAGTGGGAGATGAAGAGAGTTCGGCCTCGCCGAACTCTCTTCATCTCCCTACTTTAAACTCTAATACTAGGTCATTTCGAAGGAGTTTTAGCGACTGAGAAATCCCTTTTTTAGTCTCAATTTTTTTAAAATACTAATTTGACAAAGTAGAATTAGGAGCTGCTGAAAAGCCAGCTGTTACTTTTGGTTGTTAGTTTAACGGAGACTATCATTCAAAAAACAAGCAATAGAGAATGAAGAACTAGGGCAAATGCTAAAGGCAAGGTACAAGGGTTTAAAGTCTAACTACTTAAATGCCTTTGATATTTAATAATTGAATGTTAAAAATTGTATATCAATGTTTTAACCCACACCAAGCAGACCCTACTAAGGTAAATGGTGACAATTAAGGTAATTTGATTTTGTCACGATTTTTACTTCTTACAGGCAAAAATAGCACCAAAATCGATGAATCATAATTGTACGTAAAACCAGTATTATTATACTATAGGGCAATGCCCAAAACAACTACATAAAATCATTATTTTACCAATCTTCTTTCAATAATGGATGCACCTCCCGCTACTGCGAATATTATCAAAAATATTTCAAATTTTATTGGATACATCAGCACCACTATGCATATTGACACCCATATAGCCATACAGTGAAAACATTCTACTAAACTACCAAGGTTTAATTTGTACAGATACCTGCGTACCTTATTAAATATCTTAAATGGCCCTTCTTCATAACAAAGGAGGCTGGTGAGTCTCCATACTGTCAAGATAGAGATCACCAGCCAGAACCAGTTTGTAAATTCAATTTGTAACAACATATTTTAATTTAAACTAGTTGGTAAATTTCGCTCAACAATCAACAAGGAAGTGGAGGACAAGGCCCTGTAAAAGTATGTGCAAATGGCACGGACACATTTAATACTGTGATACCTGCAAATGTGCATTTTAATTGTGCTCTCAAGCCCAATCCATAAATACAATTACTAGCGTTTGGCGTTCTAGAAATTCCTGCCACTCCGACAATGTTGGCAGAACAACCAGCGCAAAATTGTTTGCCTAACAGGGAAGCACATACATTTGCAGATGCTGATCCCCAAGCGCTACCACCACAACAAGTTAGTTTGTAGCCTACAGAAAGATCTACATTGTAACTAAGATTGGCAAGGGTGTAAGTGTGTGTACACCAACCAAAACCACAAGGAATACCCCAACACCTTTTAGTCACACATGGCAAAGAAATGGTTACTCTTAAATTAAAAGATTGGCCAAAGTGCTTTGTAAATGACCCTTGTACAAATGGCCGTTTACATATATTAAGTGGTAAAACGGTAACGCCTACCAAATTATCATCTATTTTGGCCACTTCTGTTTCAAACTTGCCCACTGCCACAGATGAAGCACTAAAAATGGGCTTTCCTGGTTGTTTTACTAATAGTTTGGAGTTATAGATGTTTACCACAGAATTGAATGCATTCGTATCTTTCAATATTTCAGTAGAATATCCATCCATAGTTCTTTCATTAATACCTTTCAGTCCAATGGAAGAATACGCCATTTGGAAACTTTTGATGGCTTCCTTATAAGTAGCGTTGATTTTGGCCTTTTCTTGCTCATTAGCAGCATTGCTTAGGGCTGTATTTAATGCACTTTTCATTTTTACATATTCTAATGTAAGCAATGAAGTTGAAAGCGTACCAATGATTTCTTCAGGTGTTGCTTTTTGGTTTGAAACAGCCTCTGCCAATGGACTTGAGCTGGTCGAAATTTCATGCAATTTTGCAACATCGCTTGCAAAAAGTGGCATTCCTTTTACTTCTGCAAACACTGGCATTTCTTCATCATCTAAAGTTGCTGAAGAGATGGTGTTTTCTGCAGTTCTGAAATCTCTGAATAATTTTTTTTCTTCAGATGATGAGTTCACTTCTTTTGGAAATTTAAAATCTATCGTTTCCATTAATTATACATTTAAAAATTTATACCTACTCTAAGTCGGATTTTCGGTTTCCTCCGTTTTTGTAAAAATTAATTACCTAATTTTTACTTTGAAAATATTTTTTTGAAATGCGTGTTTAAATGCGTTTTAATTGCTATCCGATAGCCAATAAAATTTTGAAACTACGCTAAGTTGAATTAAGAATTGTTTGGTATCTACTGCAGAAGCTGGATCTAACTCATTGTATGGATAGGTAACCTTCTTCTTCTACAGACAATACTCCTTGGACGTTTTTTAAATTTTCAGCTTTCTTTTTGGTTGTATTGATTTCTATCACAAATATATTTTCTAAGTGATTGAGAATTTCAATTTTTCTTTTTGATACCATCGCCGAAACATTTGAAAAGTCTTCTGGTGTGGTAAGAATTAACCATTTTGATTTCATTTTACTGTAAATTTAAAAGTAAGATAATACATACCTGACCCTTATTAAAGTCAGGTATGTCAGATTATTTTATTGTACTTGTCAAAGCTCAAATGCTCAAAATGGAGCTGGCCATCGCACAGGTAAGCGTCTTTTGTTGGGTGCTTGCACTAACCCTGCACCTACATCTCTTGTTGGATGCTGCGGTAGTGGCTTCGCTGTACTTAAGAGTTTTGACCAAAGTGCTCGCCCTGTTAGACTAGATGCTTCTATCCACAGTGCTGCAATCCCAGCTACATGTGGTGCTGCCATACTAGTCCCATTGGCATTGCCTCTTTGGATACCTACTGGCCCCATATTGGGTGAGTGCGGTGTGGACACAGACGAAAATACTCCTACTCCCGGCCCTACTATATCCACTGCGCCATAAGCCAGAAATAAGCCACCATTTGAAAATCTAGCGACATTCATTTGTGCATCTACAGCGCCAACTGCCATAATTGAAGGGCAATTTGCTGGGTGAGACACTGGATTTATTTGGCCTGGTCGATTGGAGTCATTGCCCGCTGCAGCAACGATCAAGGTACCTCTGTTCAACAAGTTTAATGCGGTGTTTTCATAGATTGCAGAAAATCCAGCTCCTGTGACTCTTCCACCCAAAGACATACTAATCACTTTGCATCCTTGTCCTTGCGCCCAATTGATACCCGCAAGTATTTGCCCATCGGTGCCACTACCTGCATTGCTTAAAACTTTTCCTATATAGATGTTAGCTTTATGAGCTATTCCATATCGTTCAAAATTACCTGGAGGGTTGATTGGTCCGCAAGCTGTTCCTGTGCAGTGCGTACCGTGTCCATGTAAGTCTTGGGTGGCTTCACCAGGTATAAAGGATCGTTGCACAATTGGTCTTCCTACAAAATCTGGATGATTAAAATCAAACCCTGTATCTAGTATGGCGACTTTTACATTTACACCACTATATGGGTTAGAAAATAACAAACTGGAAGGGACTACTTTTGTTGCCTTTAGGCCCCAAGTTGCTCCTACAGCTGCTGCATTGATGCCTTCGTCTTCAGCCATTATTGTATCCGTTTCCGCATCGCCAAGTAACATTTCACTCAAAACATTCACGGCATCACGGTATCCGTGCATATAATTTTTTGCTTCAGGATTTAGCTTATCTATAGCATATACCACTCTTTCTTTTTCAACAATCATGTTGTGATCTTCTGTCATAGTTCCGATACCCACTTCAAAATTCGGATTTTTGTTCACTATAGCTACTCCGATATTTTCTAGTAGAATACCATCACAGCTGTCCAGATCTTTAGTTGTAAATACCTCGTTTTCAAATTCAGTAGAACTCTTAAGATTAAGTCCACTTATACTGTTTAAAGTGCCTAATGCGCTAACACCAGTATCAGTGTTTTCTGGCATCAAGACTAAATATCGACCAGTATATTCAACTTGATTTTCGTCTTTTTTTACCTTTGACATTTTTTATAAATTTAATATTGTTTATCCCTACTCTATGAAGGCTTTTCGGGTTACTCCTGGTTAAATTTTGCAAAATTTATAGTAATATTTTGTTTAAATCTAATTTCCTTATTTCCTGCCATCTTGATTGATATGTTGCGGTACTTACCATATTAACTATGAATCAAAATCAAAACTTCAGTATAAAGTATTACATTTAAGAAATATTATGCTGCAAAATTATGCCCATCTTCAAGATTTGAGGTTAGGATAAAACCCCATAATTCAAGTGTTTTGCCCCAGTTTTTGTGGGTGTTTTTTTTGAGATTTGCCCCTTTCTGATTTTCACTTTCTAATTTAAGATAGGTTTTTAACAGCCAAGATCATTTTGCTAACATGACACGATATCACCTATATTGAAAGTTAATGTTAGTTCTTACGATATGGAAATATTATTTGGTACTTCTTATTTTAAGCTAGTTTTTACTTGTAGTGAATGCCTAATTTTATAGATAATACCCATTAAATATGTGTTTATTTGCGAAATTTAATTTTTTATATAAAAAAAGGGTGTTTTTCCCCTATGGATTCAAGGTTTTCACCTTTTATTTTTATCTTGTCCTTTGATACTTTTGCCATTATTTTAATCTTTAAATTAAATTTTTATGCGACACCAACTCTTAGTTATTTTTTCTTTTATAGCTTTAGTAAGCTGTGATCCAAAGGTTTCTATCGATGATAATGATAAACCTCTGAAATTTAGTTACAATGATACATTAAGTATCAAAAAAGCTGTGGTTATTCAGGATAATTACCACCAATTTTTAAATTCTTTAAATGCTTCCACTGATTCTTTACCTAACCATGGCTGGATCTCTGTTGATGATTTGGATGCTTATGTAAAGTGGGCCAAGAAAACGGCCAAAAGTCAGAAAAAAGAAGTCTCTGGTTACCGTATTTACTTTGCCAAACATAATGATGAAAAATCTAAGGGTAACATTTCTTTTTTTATAGCGCCAACTGGTGTTGACAATGTTAAGTCAGGATGGTTTCAGGGTGCCGCAGGCAATGAGCCTATCAACGATCCAGATCTTCAAATGGCTGTTTTAAATTATATCAATACAGGACTTCCTCCTAAAAAGATTTATCCGTTCGAAGGTCAATAAACCCAATATATATTTTTATGATACAAATTATAAGTATATTGTTACCATTAGTTTCATTAAGTGCTGTTGGTTTTTATAGTTACAAAAAGGATAAATTTGATTATGCTGTGATTGCATTTCTTATTGCCACTATTTTTGTTGAAACATGCTCATTAATAATGTCTTCTTATGTAGCGTATAACCGTCAAG
This sequence comes from Saprospiraceae bacterium, assembly GCA_016714785.1. Lineage (GTDB taxonomy): Bacteria > Bacteroidota > Bacteroidia > Chitinophagales > Saprospiraceae > OLB9. Next base: position 49,727 of record JADKCC010000030.1, on the reverse strand, counting down.
TATTGTATAACATATACTCATTAATTGTATTTTTACTCTTCATTAAGTTATTTCAATCCCTTATTCATACAAGCCGGCTGAAGCACCTTTTTAAATGGGCTCCAGTCGGCCTTATTTTTATTTTTATTGCAGATGCTGTAATCAATACTAACATTACTACAGCGATGCAGATTTTAACTTATATTTCTGGGGCAATCATTTTAGTATCGCTAGTATCTGCTTATTTAATTCAGTTGCTACAGTCAGATCAAGTGATGGAGTTTTACAAGTCAAAACACTTTTGGGTTAGCTTGGGTTTATTACTTTTTTACATACCGTTTATACCTGTTATTATTTGTTTAAATTATGCGTTATCTGATGCTGGTTTTATCATGCAAATAATAATTGCACTAAATGTAATAATGCATGCTTGTTTTTTAATTGCTTATTTATGGGCGTCAAAGATGAAATGATTCAAACACTCTTATTGGCATTTGTTATAATATTGATTACACTGATTGTGGTGATATTTGTAATATTTTTTATTTTCAATAAGAGAAGATTGAAGTTTATTCTCGAAAAAAAACAATCTCAAATTGAAACCGAAAAAACGATTGGTGCTGCTCGTATCGAAAGCCAAGAGCACATGTTGAAAAATATGAGTTGGGAACTTCATGATAATATTGGTCAGCTTATCTCAGTAAGTAAACTTCAACTGTCGATGATGAAGCAACCTTCAGATCCTGATGACCAACGGATACTCTCAGATTCAATATCATTACTTGGTCAGGTTTTAGAAGATATTCGGGCTTTGTCAAGGTCTCTGAATACTGATTCCATTACCTTTATGGGATTACATACAGCTATTCAGATTGAAATGGACCGGCTGAATAGACTGAAATATATTAAAACCAATTTTTCAATTGCAGGCTTACCTTTTGTAATATCGGAAGATCATCAACTTATTCTTTTTAGAATTATTCAAGAAATAATCTCTAACGTTATCAAACATGCTAAAGCATCTATATTGCAAATAGAGCTGATTTATGACCATGAAGTGCTAATCATCATCTGCAAGGACGATGGAATAGGTATGTCGCTTAATTCCAATCATTTTGGACTAGGTCTTAAGAATATATTAGCTAGATGTAAACTTATAAATGCACAGGTCGAATTTTCCAGCGACCAATCAAGTGGTGTTTTGTCTATCATCAGATACTTTTACAATTCAAAATGATAAGCAGTATGTTGCAAGTTTTTTCCAATAAATCGATTGATTGTTTAACCAGCATATAGACAGTTTTAAAATAAAACCAATAACCAAACAAACCAAAAAGGATGAAAAGTGTAATAATCGTTGATGATCATTCTTTATTTAGCAATGCATTGCAAATTTTGATTAATCAGTTTGACGACTTCAGTGTAGATACCTGTTGCCAAAATGGGAAGGAATTGATTTTTAGACTTCAAAACACCTCACTTAAACTACCTGATATAATATTACTAGATATAAACATGCCTGTAATGAATGGGCTTGAAACAATGGAGTGGCTTTCTAAACATCACCCTTCTATCCCCATTTTGGCCTTAACCATGCAAGCAGATGAGAATATCATTTTAGAAATGTTGAAAAAAGGAGTAAAAGGATACCTACTCAAAGACTCGTCACCAAGCTTATTAAAGAAAGCTTTGGATGATACGTTAAGTTTTGGTTTTTTTCATACTGAGTCAGTTACCAAAACTTTATTAAATGCCATAATAAATAAACCTTTAGCCGTTGATCTGAAGGACAAAGAAATTCAATTTTTAAAACTTGCATGTACTGAAAAAACTTATAAAGAGATAGCTCAAGAAATGCATTTAAGCCCAAAAACCATTGATGGTTATAGAGAGTCTCTTTTCGAAAAACTTGATGTAAAATCTAGAGTAGGATTAGTGATCTTTGCCATAAAAAACAAAATAGCCTTTTTGTAGGCCGAAGGAAGACTTAGAGTAAAAGGATTGAAGATAATGACCAATATGTACTTTAAATGCTATAATGGCTAAGTTGCAAAGATTTCGAGTTATTATATATTCAATGGACTAATGAAGGCTTGTCGCCATTATTTTTTGACCATTTTGATTATTCCAGTCACTATCAAATAGGCAATCAAAGCGGTAAGTCCTCCTGCAAATCCTGCAACAAATTCTCTAATTAGGGAAGGAAAGGTAGGGAGTAGATGATGCATAACATCTATATAATGGATGAATATGCCACCAGCAACCAATATCAATGCAATGGTACCTACTACTGCAAGAACCCTTATGATAATAGGCAACATCCTAATCAGAAAATTGCCCAATGTGAGCAATAATGAGTTTTTACCTTTAGATTTTGATATCAAGAGCAATCCAAAATCGTCCATTCTAACTATCATGGCTACAATGCCATAGACACCTATAGTTGCCAAAATGGCTACAAAAGAAACCGTCATAATTTGAGTGGCAAGCCCCTTGTCCAATACTGTTCCTAAAGCGATGATGACAATTTCTACCGACAATATAAAATCAGTTGTGATAGCGGCTTTTATTTTTTCTTTTTCTTTTGCATCAAGATCATCATCATCATCTACATTTACAGGTGGCAGTTCTGTTTCAGGTGTGTTGTCTTCATTTTTATGGAAAATATATTCATATATCTTATGAACACCTTCGTAAGCCAGATAAAAACCACCAATGATGAGGATATATTTTATCAAAATAGGTATAAAGTAGCTTAAAACAAAAACTACGGGAAGAATGATAAGTTTATTGAGAAAGGATCCTTTGGTGATAGCCCACAATACAGGAAGCTCTCTTGAAGATACAAATCCAGTGGCTTTTTCGGCATTGACTGCTAAGTCATCTCCCAAGATTCCAGCTGTTTTTTTTGTAGCTATCTTACTCATCATAGCCACATCATCCATCATGGATGCCACATCATCTAGTATCGCAAATATTCCTGAAGCCATTTATCAAATTTGGTGCAAATTTAATTCCTTTTTGGATATCAAATGAGTGTTTCATTGGTATTCTGAAATAAAAAGATATTTTACTCCATCACATGATGTAAAATCTTATGCCCATTTAGAAAGTCATTGACCGTCATTACTTTTTTACCTTCCGGCTTTATAGTGTGAAATAGAATGTATCCTCCCGAACATCTAACCTTTAGTACTTTTTTTTGATCCGTAACAATGGTATTAATGGGTATATCGTCTTCAATGATTTCTTTGGAAGCTTTCAATATTTTTATCTCTTTGCCATCTATCCAACACCAAGCTGCTGGGTAAGGACTAAGACCACGGATGAAGTTGTACACTTGGTCTATAGTATATCCAAAGTCAATTTTGCAAGTATCATGAAATATTTTTGGCGCTTTGGTTGCCTGTTCTTCTTTTTGGGTGATAAAATTTATATTTCCTTTTTTGATCATTATTACCGTTTCCAAAATTACTTCAGCTCCCAAAACCATCATTTTGTCATGGAGGCTACCCGCGTCGTCATCAGCTAATATAGGTAAACTCCGCTGTATCAATATATCGCCAGTATCTATCTCATGTTTTAATTTGAAGCTGGTCACCCCGGTTTCTACATCTCCTTGGATGATAGCGTGGTTGATAGGTGCAGCACCACGATATTTCGGTAATAGACTTCCATGGAGATTGAATGTGCCCAATGGTGGCATGTTCCAGACAGTTTCTGGCAACATACGAAATGCCACAACTATCTGAAGATCTGCTTTGTATGCTTCTAGTTCTTGAATAAATGATGGAGATTTTAAATTAGTTGGCTGCAAAACTGGTAGATGATGTGCTACTGCATATTTCTTTACAGCTGATTCGATTAATTGCTTGCCACCTCGTCCACCATAGCTATCTGTAGCAGTGACGACAGCCACCACATCAAAGCCATTAACAATTAGAATGTCTAGTGATGGTACTGCAAATTCAGGCGTACCCATAAAAATGATCTTCATTCAGCCAGTAAATTAGTGGTCGCAAAGTTAACAATTTATAATCGAGCAGCAAAGGTATTTTATTTAATTGGGCTGGTTGACCTTCGTGCTAAGGAGTGGATTAAATACATAAAAATATATCCTAAGCAATAGTATTAAGTAAAACCATTGCAGTGTTTCTTTCATTTTATTCTGCTCTTTAATGGGGCCATCTCCAACACAATTACACGGCCTTACTATTATTTGCAATGTGAACAATCTAAAAAAGAATTAAAATTTTACTTTTTATTTATAATTAATTATTGTTTTACAATAATTAATTATACTTTTGCAGCAATAAATTTAAATTCTTATCAGGTGAAAAGTGTAAAAATTGTTGCTACTCCCTTATTTTATATCACACGAATATTGGCTATATTATATTTAGCTACTATTGTATTCATTAGTTTCATTGCTAACTGAATGGAGTTATTTTACAAAAGATAGTGAAAAATATTTTGCCATTTGTTATCCTTTTACAGATAAACCTTTTTTAAATGGTGAAAATAATTGGGCATACAAAGTTTTTAATTTCTTAATTCCAATTGGCTTTTACGGGTTGTTTTTCTTATTAATAAGTAATGTTTTCAAAGTTTTCAAACAACCTAAATTATTTACACAATATGGGATAAATCAATTAAGGTACTTTTACTTGGCTAATCTGACTTTACCATGGATTACCATTTTATTGGCATCTATTTTTGCTGGAAAAATTGAAGAAGGATTAGAATGGGTTGCTATTATCCATTTCTTTCTTGGAGTATTTATTTATTTTCTAGCTGCTATTTTCAAGCAAGGATTGCTATTACAAAACGAACAAGATTTATATATTTAATTATGGCAATAGTTATAAACATCGACGTTATGCTTGCCAAAAGAAAAATGCAAAGCAAAGAACTGGCGGAAATTTTAAACATAACTCCTGCGAATTTATCAATATTAAAAACTGGAAAAGCAAAAGGTATTCGGTTTGACACTTTAGAAGCCATTTGCAAGGCTTTAAATTGTCAACCAGGAGACATTATGGAGTACATAGCAGAAGAATAAATCAGTAAAAATAATCGATTAAAAAAATGCCCACGAGAGTGAGCCTGGACTTTTATTGTCTAAAATCAACAAAAAATACATAAATGAACAGTTTAAAAATTAAAAACCTTGCAAAAACATACTCCAATGGTGTACAAGCAATGAATGACATTTCACTAGAAATTGAAAATGGCATGTTTGGATTATTAGGGCCAAATGGAGCAGGAAAATCGACATTAATGAAAACATCGTAGGCTTGCAACAGCCTGATCAAGGAAGTATAAATTTTAATGGTATTGATATTGTTGAAAATTCTACTTTCATCAAAACTCATTTGGGATATTTGCCACAAGACTTTGGTGTTTATCAAAATATTACAGCGTATGATTTATTGAACCATTTAGCTATTCTAAAAGGAATGAATGATAAAAAATCTCGAAATGAACAGATAGGGGCTTTACTGGAAAAGACCAATTTACTCGAGCACAAAAACAAAGCAGTAAGCACCTATAGTGGCGGAATGCGCCAGAGATTTGGTGTGGCTCAAGCACTCTTAGGAAACCCAAAAATCATTATTGTAGATGAACCAACTGCCGGTTTAGATCCTGAAGAGCGAAATAGGTTCAATAATTTATTGTGTGAAATTGGTGAAAACATCATCGTAATTCTCTCAACACATTTGGTAGAAGATGTCCGAAATTTGTGCACCAAAATGGCAATAATCGATAAAGGAGAACTATTGCTTTGTGGCAATCCTGAGCAGTTTGTAGAAGATATTAATGGCAAAATTTGGAAGAAAATGATTGATAAAAATGAGCTTTCAGATTATCAGAGTAAGTATAAAATTATTTCCACGCAATTGCAAGCCAGCAAATTAAGTCTGAAAGTTTTTTCGAATGAAAACCAAATAATGTGCTTCTTATGGGTCAGTATCCGATTTAGAAGATGTTTATTTCACCACACCTAAAACTCAATAATTATGTTAAGCCATTTACTACTTTTTGAATGGAAATTTTATAGTCGTAAAATTTCTTTTTATGTGATGTTGCTAGCTTTTTTCGGATTTGGAATATTGATAGCAACCTCTGCTAGAATAGGTTTTGCAAACATTACTTACAATTCGCCGTATGTTATTAATTTATTTTTTGGAATGTTTTCACTTGCAAGTCTTTTTCCTATTGTAATCATTGCTTCGCAAAGTTTGTTGAGAGAAAAAGACAATCATTTTGATGCAGTGCTTTATGCCACACCAATTACAGTGACCAACTATTTTATTAGTCGATTTTCAGTTGTTTTTGGAATTGCAATTTTTACCTTTTTATTATTTCTATGCGGATTTATACTAGGGCATATTATAAAAATTGACAACAGCGGAAATTGGGGTACTTTTCAATTAACTCATTATTTTCATTCCTTTTTTGTAATAGTAGTACCAAACATTCTTTTTTGCACCGTAATTGTTTGTATAACTGCGTGGTTTAGTAAAAATAAAATGCTTGTTTATTTAAGCGGATTGGGAATTTATATACTGTATATTCTCTTTTCCATTTTTTCAAATACACCATTAATATCTGGCGCTTCGCCTGTTTCAGATGCAACAATGAGTTTATCAGCAAAGTTAGACCCATTTGGAATGGCAGCTTTTTTTGAACAAACAAAACATTGGACGGCATTAAAACGAAATACGATAGTACTTCAACTTTCCGAAATTTAATCAACAGAATTACTATTGTATTATTACTTGGCTTTAGCTTTTTTTTTATTGCCTATAAATTATTTTATTTTAAAATCTCGAACAAACAAAAAAGAGGTTTTAGTCAGTGATGACGTTAAAGAACGAAAATATGTATTTGTTAAAACCGAAACCAAACCCAATGGCACAAGTTATCTCATGGCAACTATTGTTTCGTTTTTTAAAGATTGATTTAAAATCAACCATTAAAAGCATTCCATTTGTTTTATTAATTTTAAGTAGTTTTGTTTATCCGGATGGAAATGTACGGAGCAATTGAAGGCGGTGTGCGATTACCACAATATTTTGTGACAACAGCTTTAATGATCAACACCATATTGGCTACCATTCCTTTTATATTGGTATTGACAATGATTTTTTATGGAAGCGAATTGGTATGGAAAAGTAAAAGTGTTAATTTTTTATCCATTGAAAATTCTACACCTTTTTCAAATTCAGCTTATTTATATCAAATTTATAACCGTATTGCTTATTTCGTTGATTTTGATATTTTTTTGTATAATGCTTGGAGTTTTATTTCAAGTAATGTATCACTATCCAATTATCGATTGGAAAGCTTATTTGACATTGTTTTTTTACATAGGTTTACCCGCTTCTATTTGCGGTTTATTTGTTATTGGATTACAATACTTTTTGAAAAACAAATACATTGCACTATCTGTATCCGCAGTTTTTCTTTTAGCCACTAATACATCTATTGGAAAGGAAATTGGATTATCGCATCCGTTAACGCGATTTGCTAATTTTTTACCTGATGTGTATAGTGATATAAACGGTTTTGGCTATTTTCCCAGAAGCATTTTTTGTAAACATAAGCTATAGTTTTTCTTTTGCGATAGCATGCTCACTTTTAGGAATAATCTTCATGAATAAATCAATTAAAAACGTGAAATGGAAACAAGGTTTGGTTTTGATTATTCCATTAGTAAGTATGGCATTTATTGGAAGTTATATGGGTTCAAAAAATGATAAGTTTTCAAAAGAAGAAGCCATTCATTGGCAACAACAATACGAAGAAAAATATGAATCATATAAAACTAAACCGCAACCCACCGTTATTGATGTTAGCACAACAATAGATTTGTTTCCTGAACAAAACAGTTATAAAGTAAAAGGCAATTTACACTTTGTCAACAAAACACAATCTGAAATTTCAGAAATTTAATTAATACCAATAAAGAAATAACATGGAATGCAATAACTTCATCAAAACTAGTTCTGGTAAATAAAGATAATGAATTTGGACAATACTTGTTTAAAACAAAACAAAAAGTAGTGCCAAATGATACGATTACAATCCATTTTGATTTTGAATATCAAATTGAACCCTTGAAAGGTCATCAATCGTTTAATGCCATGGTCGATAACGGTACTTTTATTCGTATTAGCAATTATTTTCCATCTATTGGATATAATTTAGATCACCAAATAGAAGACAAGAAGAAAGAAAGCCAGAAAAATGCCTTACTTGATCCGCTCACCAAAGTGGATGCTCCATTAGAAAATCCTATAATTATCAATACATAAACTTTGACGCAATCATTTCAACATCAGCCAATCAAACAGCTATTTCTATTGGCGAATTGGTAGAAAAAAATACGAAAGACAATCGGAATTATTTTCATTATAAAGCTAAAAATATTCCATTCCGATTTGCAGTTTCTTCAGCAAAATATGCTATACAAAAAAGTAAATATAAAGATATTGAAATTGAAGTTTTGTACGAACCTAAGCATTATCAAAACATTTCACATTTGATGAAAAGTATAAAAAACACAATGCTTTATTGTGAAACCAATTTTGGAAAATATCCGTTCAAAACAATTCGTTTTGCTGAAATAAGCAGTTTTACCAGAGGTTTTGCAGCAACAGCATATCCTGCCACAATTTATATTAATGAAAAACAATTTCATTTAAACTTAACTCAAGGAGAAGGTCAAGACACAATTAATGAATTGGCCGCTCACGAACTATCGCATCAATGGTGGGGACACAATGCTCAAATGAGTCCAGATTACAGAGAAGGAAGCGGTGTATTAGTCGAAACCTTAGAGCAATATACTCAGTTAATGCTTTATAAAAATGAATATGGCAATGAAAAAATGTTAGAAATGGTAAAGCTATATCAAGACATGTTCGATAGTGAAAAAGCATTTAGTGGCGAAGAACCACTTTTAACTTGATCCCAACAATTCAAATGTAATTTATAATAAGGGTTTAGTCAAAATGTATGAATTGTATTTATTAATTGGTGAAGAAAAAATCAATAAGGCATTGAAAAGTTTATTATCAAAGCATCGTTTTCCTTATCAACCTGCCACAACCTTAGATTTAGTATCAGCATTAAAAGCAACTTCTAGAAATGACAAGCACAATGGTATTGATAAAATATTTAACGAATAAAAAGCAACTTGTCAAGAAAAGTACTTGCTGAAAAAAGTCAGCTGTTGTTTTGGGTTGTTAGTTTAATGAGGACAGTCGGTCAAAACAAGCAGTTGGGAAATGAACGTAGTGAAGTCAAAGCACCAAAGACAAAAGTCTTTGACGCAGTGAACCGTGAAACGGATGGGCAGGTGAAGTGCAAAGCACCAAAGACAAAGTCTTTGACGAAGTGAACCGTGAAGAGTTGAGGCTCACGGGTATGAAAAAATCATGGCAGGCAGTACTAAATACCCGCAGACAACATGAGCTGAGTCTATTAGAAGGACTCGAACTTTTACTGGATGCCGAGCTCTTGGAGCGGGGTAATAGAAGGACTGGAAGACTACTGAAGAACGCCATTCAGATATCAACAACTATGAACAAATACGCGTTACGACGCATCTCGTGGGCTGGGGACAAATCTTTGATAGGCACCTATCCACAGGCAATTACATCGGGAAGGTTCATCAGTAATCATTACAGGAGCTACAGAATGTGGCAAGTCATATCTAACATCCGCTTTAGGGTCATCAAGCTTGTAATCAAGGGGTCAAAGTAGCCTATTACAACGCCAAAAACTGATGATGAAATGCGAATGGCCGGATAGATGGGTCGATCTCTAAGTTTTGAAAAGACAGCGAAGGCCGATGTATAATCTTGGATGACTTCGGTTTAACACATCTAGAAAAACAAAATCAACTCGATTTTATGGAATTGATAGAGGATAGGCACAGCAAAAAAGCGACAATTATAGCATCACAACTTCTCTGGCATCATGGTTTGATATTATAGGTGAAGAGACTATTGCCGACGCAGTTTTAGATCGCTTGGCACATACTCATATAAAATCGAACTGAAGGGAGATAGTTTAAGAAAAAATCGGTAATTTTGTCACTCCTAAGCGGCATAAACCACCAAATCTCTCAGGGCAATATGTCCAGAATAGGGGCAGTTTAAAACAGAATATCTATCATATTCTGAATGAGTAAGTTCTATCATTAATTTATACTCTTTCCTGTACATAAATTTACCTATTCTGAATTAGTCCAAAATTCAAAATTAAAATTAACGTGTTAAACTATCTCCAAGCTTTTTCTCCTTAGATAAATACACTTATAATCGTAATCCCTACTGTAATATAAATAACTTTCCCTATCTCCATTAGCGTTATAACTAATCCAAACACCTTCGTATTCGCCATTTTCAAATTGCCCTATTTGGCTAAGCCGCTTATTTTCATGATATCGACAAATTGCCCATTTTGCTTTTCATTTTTATAATGTTCTATCAACAAAGTGTCATTATTAGGATAAAAGCAAATAACTTTATGTAATATATCATTTTTTATAAAATCCTTTACAAGAAAGTTGTTCTCCATTTCTGTTATATTTCATCGGCTTCACTTGATATTCATCTTTACAACTGTAAAAAACAAAAAGACAAAAAAATATTGATGATAATAATTTCATTTTCTTGGATTTTTTACTTTACATTTAACTTCGAGTGTTTCATTTCTTGAAATTTGTCTCTGAATAACACTTTTAGGCTCGATGGTTTGAATATTGTATCGAAGTTACATCCTTCGACGATCAGGGGAGATTGTTATGACATGTGCAAGCAATGGAATATCAGCAATTGCTTCATTTACTAATTGCTTATATTTATTTTCGCCAAATATGTCAATGAAATTTTTATTTTCATAAAAAGAACCTTCAATTTTAATATTGAAAATTTGGGAATGATAATAAAATTTTATCTAATCATTTGTACTACATACCCACTTCAAATTGCCTTAGAACCAGAGATTGAATTACCAATGGTTCTATAAATTGAATCATTCTTAGATAAAAATTTAAACCTAAATCTTAAAAAAGGTGAATGCCCATATTTATCATCGAGTGGATACATAGAAACCTTAGATGTTTCTATGGAATATAAATTTGAAAGAGCGTTAAATACTAAACCATTAATTTCTTTTTCATCCATATTATTGTTTTTCTAATTTGTGACCATCATGATTGCTTTTAAAAGTGACAAATGTAAAGAAAAGACCTAAAGGAAATATTAATTCCGTAAATCTAAGATAAAAATATCATCTGAGGAGCATAAAGAATTCACTAAGTCAGACTAAGAAATTTTGCGCTGAAGCGTTGGAGAGCACTAAGGCATTCAATATGGTGACTAAGAATGGTCAGAGAGATTAAGTTAATATGGCTGCGAAGTTACAACTTCGACGATCGGGGGGGACCATCATGATTTGGCCATTATTACAAACTAGCTTATTTCAACCCTAGTAGGTTTAAAATCCTAACACTCTTTTATTTGATTTTATTACATACCCTAAGTTTAAGGGTATTTGAAACACGGCAATAGCATCTTTCCTTGTTGGAATCCCTTCAATTATTTTTATCTCACCGTTTGGTTGATAAATTTGGACCTACTTACAAAATCCCATAAACAACCTTCTTTTTCCCATTCTATTCCACTTTTACTGAATAAGATCCTTCATTAATCATGACAGGCGGACCACTAGAACTAAGAAATATGCTGCATCAATTACGAATTCACTTCTATTTTGGTAATCAAAAATTGGATGTTGCGTGTTATCCTTTTCTTGTGGTCAAGTTAATGGCATTATCCCAAATACCAATTGGGTAACCAATCATTAGTAGTTCTTCCACACCTTTTAAGTCTTCTAATTCTTCTTTAAGGGGAATATCCTCCAAGATTGAATAGAAAGAATGCCCACGTTTCTTCCCAAGAGGAAAATTTATCTAAAATTGGAATTAATGGGGTCATTGCTAAATCAACTGTTGTACTGGATGAAAGAACCATTGAACATCCTAGGACTAAAATTCATTCGATCCATTTGCCCTAATAATGGTGCATTGACACTATTCTTTTTGTCAACGTGATTGAAAAACTAATTGCACCCGCTTATCACATGCTTATTTGTTACTATAATGGGGAAGGGTTTTACTGAATCTATTTCAGGTGGAAAAACGAACCCAGTTCCACTTACTGTATCAATTTTGCTTTATTATCTTTATTTTGGTACATAAACCTCAATTTAATCGTAGAGAATAAAAGATTTTCAGAATCGTAAAAAAATTCTTCCATTTAGCACTACGCATTGTTCTTTTGACCAAATATTAAAGTTGGACAAGTAATAGAAGAATCTTATAGTTTGAATATATTTCATATTTTACTTTTTTTGGTTGCTTGCAAAAAAAAGAACATAAGCTAAATTGCGTATATACCCGAATATAAGAATACGTCTTAATAAATTACTTTACAATGCATAATAAAACATAGTGGCAAACATACAGTTTGTTAATAACATTCTTTTTTAAACGCTTATGATAGCGTTTGTACACGAAAAACTTATGAGATAATCTTGATTAACAGCACTATGCATCATCCAATCAATTTCATTTCTTAGAGCAAATATAAACTATTAATTGAACAAATGTAGCACGTAGGTTCGATATTTCAAAATATTTTGATCAATTTTATAATTAAGAGTAAGACCATGATTATAATCAAAATTCCATCTCTTTAATTTTATTCCGCCCCCAAAAGAGCAACAAATAATATTTGGAATATTATACAATCCTTTAAGGAGCTAGTCATAAGAATTTCCTGGACGGTTAGTTTCCCAAGGTTTATATATGTTTTAGGTTAAATATTATTGTTTCCTGAAAGGATTGTCCCAAAATGCTTTTTGGACGGGTAATTCCTTTCAGAAACTAGAAAAAATGGAAATAGGACATTAGGTTCCTTTCAGGAACTAATAATTTTACACTTTTATTGACTAGTTCCTTTTAGAAACTAACAATTATAGGTTTTTTATTTGATGCTCCGCTGCGGACTCGGTATTTACGGGGCTGAGCAGCGATTTTGCCCTAAAAAAGTCTGATTTTAGCTATATTTTGGGTATAAAATGCTTCTATTACAACCCATTTCGGTGCAGTTTTGGTGCCTTTAACATGACTAAATGACGATACCTAATAATATTTGGGGAAATTTGGTGTCTGTGGCCATGTGAATCATCTTTAGGTCTTTCACATGCTTCTTAGAGTACTTTACTAAGCTTTAGTACTTTACAAGCTTCTTCAAGTACTTCACAAGCTTCTCTAAGTACTTCACAAGCTTCTTCAAGTACTTCACAAGCTTCTTCAAGTACTTTACAAGCTTCTCCGAGTACTTTACAAGCTTCTTCAAGTACTTCACAACCTTCTCTAAGTACTTTAAGCTTCTCTTCCAGTACTTCACAAGCTTCTTCGAGTACTTTACAATCTTCTTCAAGTACTTTACAAGCTTCTCTGAGTACTTTACAAGCTTCTTCGAGTACTTTACAAGCTTCTTTAAGTACTTCACAAGCTTCTTCGAGTACTTTACAACCTTCTTCAAGTACTTGATAACCTTCTCCGAGTACTTTACAAGCTTCTTCGAGTACTTTACAAGCTTCGAGTACTTTACAAGCTTCTTGAGATCGTCGATGATCTCAATGGTCTGATTGGGGATTACAATCAGTCGGTTACGCTTAGACTGAGTGGCAGTAGTACTGATACAGATATATCAACTGAAGATACTGAAAATCAAGTACAATAGTCAAAAACAAAGGAAGTAGTTCATAATTTTAAAAGTTGGTTTTGTAAAGCTTCTTGCCGTAATGGTAAGGAGCTTTTTTTATTGCAAGCATATTTTATGATAAGACAAGGAACTTAAAGAATCAAAACCTGCTAATTCTACTAAATCATATTCAGACTATTATCTCATTTTCGGCCTTCTTCTTTTACCTCCTGGCATCATCATTTGGCCCGTTTTCATACCCATACTTTGGGCTACTTTCATTTGTCCACGATTTTCAATAGCTGTCTCAAATTGTTTAAATTGTTCTTTGAGTTGAGATTCCGTAATTTTTAATTTTTTTGCTTGATAAAAGTAATTTTTGGCACCTGTCCAGTTATTTTTTTGTGCTTGAATACCTGCCATTTGCAGTAGCACCATACCTTTTTCATTGTCAGATGGTAGGTCTAAGGCTAGGGCTTGGTTAAAAAAACCTTCAGCAGCATTATTGTCTTTTCTTTGGGCTGCTAGCGAACCTTTTAGTATAAAATAAAATGCTCTATTGGTTACATAAAGTAATTTGGGGAAAAATGTAAGATCTAATCTCTTTTCAGCCCCTTCAAAATCCATCTTTTGTAATAATTCTGATGCAGACTGTACCGTACCTAAAAAGATGTAACTGGCTAGAAATATCAAACCGATGAGGATGAATATCCAAGTATAACCAAACCCAAGGACGAAGGACAAGATAATACCACCAACTAAACATACAGCTATAATGGCAAATTTGAGATAGATATTTATTGTAAACATTTATGATTTTTATTTTGTACAGTACAATGATTGAACGCGCAAAATTAAAACCTTTTTACGGTATCCTGTAAAGAAAGTTTATATTAATTTACCAATAATATGTATAGATGAGTAATGATCGTTACTTTTGCATCTTAAAATAATACAATCAAATAAGTATCAGTATGAACGTGGTAGTAGAATCGACATACGGTGACCTTAACTTCAAGGGTACCAATGAAAGAGGCCAAAGCCTCCAATTTTCTGGCAATAAAGAAGCAGTAAGTCCTATGGAAGCTGTATTGATGGCTGCCGCATCTTGCAGTTCTATTGATGTAGAGATGATACTCAAAAAGATGAGACAGGATGTAAAGTCGATCAAAGTAGAAATTCAAGCTACCAGAGTTGATGCCGTACCTGCTGTATTCACAAAAATACATCTGCATTATATTGTGACGGGCGATGTCAAAGAAGAAAAAGCGATAAAAGCTGTGACAATGTCTATGGAGGAGTATTGCTCTGTGTCAATCATGTTGGCCAAATCTGTTGAAATTACCCATAGTTAGAAGTAAGGTCTGATGAATGGCACAATGAAATTTAATACGAATAAGGATGAAATTTGAAACAAAAGCCATTAGAACACAAACGGAACGGTCGCAGCACAATGAGCATTCCACGCCTATATTTGCTACTTCAAGTTACGTATTTGATGATGCTGAACACATGCGAGCACTATTTGCCAATGAGTTAGAGGGTAATATTTACTCGCGTTTTACCAATCCATCTGTTAGAGAGTTTGAGACCAAGATGGCTGCTTTGGAAGGAGGAGAAGATTGTATTGCTACAGCTACCGGTATGGCTGCAATTTTTGCGACATTTGCTTCTTTACTATCATCAGGTGATCATTTACTAATGTCTAGAGCAGTGTTTGGTTCTACATTCAAGATCAATAGTGATTATCTTGCCAAATGGGGCATTGCTTATGACTATGTGGATCCATTGGATGTAAATCAGTGGGCCGCACTCGTCAGACCGGAGACCAAATTGTTGTATCTCGAGACGCCTTCCAATCCAGGTTTAGATATCATCGATCTGGATTTAGCCAGTGATTTTTGTAAAACACATAATATTTTATTGGTGGTGGACAATTGTTTTGCTACACCTTATTTACAACAACCATTGATCCATGGAGCAGATATTTCTATTCATTCGGCTACTAAATATATAGATGGGCAGGGTAGGGTAATGGGAGGCGCTATTATCTCTAGTAGCTCAATCATTGAGAAAATCCAACCATTCATGAAAAATGCAGGACCTTCCTTGTCACCTTTTAATGCATGGGTACTTTCCAAAAGTTTGGAGACGCTCGCTGTTCGTATGGATAGGCATTGTAGCAATGCCATGGAAGTGGCCAAGTGGCTCGAAGATCAAAAAAGTGTCAGCGCAGTAAAATACCCTTTTTTGCCTTCTAATGGTGGTTACCAAATAGCAAAGCAACAAATGAAAGCTGGCGGCGGGATGATCAGTTTTGAACTAAAGGGTGGTTTGGAAGCAGGCCGACGATTGATAGACGATAGAAAGATGATCTCTTTATCAGCCAACTTGGGCGATACCCGCACTATTATCACCCATCCAGCATCTTCTACGCACTCAAAAATATCTGCTCAAGAGCGAGCTGCCGCTGGTATAAGTGATGGTTTGATCAGACTATCTGTAGGTTTAGAACACATAGATGATATTATAAATGATTTAAATATTTAAGTGCTTCATGGAGGGAATCCAAGATAAAGTAGCTCCTGATTTCAAACATCTTATTTTAGTGTGGGCTTTTGCTGAATCAGGCATAGGTGGATTGCTCCATGCACTAAAATTGCCATTTACAGGGATTTTTGTTGGAGGTATCGCCATCATGTGTATAGCGTTGATAGGGTATTTCCAAGACGCTAAAAATAATAAAATATTAGAAGCTTTAGCCATTGTGTTATTGGTGAAATTGGCCATTAGTCCACACTCTCCATGGCAAGCCTACGTGGCAGTTGTCTTTCAAGGATATTTGGGGTATTGGTTGTTCAGATCAAAAAAACATTTTAAAAGCAAAGTTTTATTATTTTCTGTATGTTGTATGTTAGAGTCAGCTCTGCAGAAAGTTTTGATTACTTTTTTGATATTTGGAAGCAGTTTTTTGAAGAGTATTGACGCCGCTGCCATTTCCATATTTAAGGCTATAAATCTTGATATTGACACATCTTTGGTTTTGACAGGATTTGGCATATATGTCTTTTTGCATCTTATTACTGGTGTGGTCATTGGTCTGTGGGTGCCTAATATTCCTATTATGATTAACACCTTGAAAATGGATAAGCCTATTATCTTCTCTAATTTGGATAGTGAAGTTCAATACAGTTATAAAAAGAAACATACATGGTGGACAGGTTTGTTTTTTATGTTTCTCATTCTTGCATTGATAGCAATGTTTGTTCCAGACATACCAAAGTTACATTTATTTTGGTTTTTATTTAGGACATTAGCTATTAGTTTTATATTGATTTTGGTAGTTAGTCCGATCATTCGTTCATTCATATCAAAAAAATACCACGGTCAAAAAATAGATAAATCCTTATTTGATGAAACAATCCATAAAATACCGATTTTTTCTGGGAAAGCATTCAGTTTGTTGAAATCAGTAAATCAACACTTTACAGGAATAGAGAAATGGAAATATTTGATTGTAGGGTTACTGGTAGTAGCTATGGACTCTGATAAAAAATAATGGTTGAAATTAAAATTTTTACAGCACCTATAAGGAGTGGCAAAACTACCGCTTTAATGAGCCTTTTTGCAAAAAGAAAGGATACCACAGGTTTTTTATGTCCAGATGTGGATGGGTTAAGGCATTTTTATGATTTAAGCAATGCATTATTGCTGCCATTTGAGGCCGAAGAAAGAGCTGTAGATTGCGAAGATTTGGTGGCAATAGGCCGATTCAGATTTAAGAAAGAAATATTTATTCAAGCAGAAGTCATTTTGATGAATGCATTAACATCAAAGTATAAGTTCATCGTCATCGACGAAGTGGGAAAATTAGAACTAATGGGAAATGGTTATGAACCGATGTTTGGCAAATTTTTGGTAGCAATAAGAGCTTTAGACATTGATTGCATTGTGATTTTGGTAGTGAGAGATTATTTATTAGATCAAGTTATTGAAAGATATAGTCTATCTGATGCTTGTGTAATCCAGCTAGCAAATTTCAAAGGTTTGGATGATTTTAGTAAAGAAATTTAGTAACTATTTTTTCTTTGTCATATTTGAATTAAAAAGTTTTCTCACCACTCTGTGATTTTCGATGTAGCTTTAGGGACTGAGAAACCCCTTTTTAGTTTCATGTTTTTGAAAATCCTAATTCGAAAAAGTAGAACTATTCAGGTGTAGAGTTGTACTTTGCAATTATGCCACGATTTTTGGATCTTATAGGCAAAAATAGCTTTAGTTTTACATTCATTCAACGATTGTACATCTGTGGTTATTTATATTTTACCTCGTTGGCGTTAGACCTGAATAGTTGCGATTTTTAACTAATATTCAATAAAAACTAAATATATTTTTTTAAGATATTTTTTATAATGTATTTAAAATAGGATATTTAAACATTTTGAATAATTATTATATGATTTTAATTGCATTTTTATATTATATAATTTTTTTAATTTGCTACGAAATGCTAAATTTGTGCACCCAAGAAACCAAAGGATTATGTTATTACCTTTGGTAAAATAGGCATTATTGCTGCAGGAATGTCGGATGCCATTGATGAAAAAATAATCCATAAGTAACGATTTTAGTTGTTAATTCAGTAGTTTTTTTGATACATATCTTAAGTTCGTTCATTTAATTATTTTTTCAGTAAAACCAACAGTAAAGTTATGAGTAACGAAGTCCAGCACAGAGACGATGACTATTTGCCATGTCAACATTATCAGGGTGATAAGAGAGATGAAAATGGCTTTTACAGATTTGAAGAAAATGGTAAATTTTATTTTTCTTTTATTGATCATGGTATTGTAGCTCTCAGAAGTGAAGGCTACAGCAATGAATCGGGTAGAGAAAATGGGATAGCATCCGTGATGAAAAACATGTCAAATGAAGACATGTACTCCACTAAATTGTTGCCTGACGGTAGATGGATACTATCTCTGAAAGCTGGAAATCATCAAGAAATAGCACGGTCTTGTCCAGAAGATAGTGAAGAAGAAGCAAAGTCTTATTTACCATCACAAAGAGCTTTGTTTGCTGCTGAGTTTTTACGATTAGCATCAATTGAAGCGGGTACGGTGCCACAAGATGGTATTGCATTTGCTGATGATAATAAGGACAATGAAGCAGATGATTACATGATTTGTAGAGAATATGAGGAACATTACAACGCTGCAAAAGTAGAGGAAGGTGGGTTCATTCGTTTCCAACATGAAAATACAGGTAAATATTATTTTGCATGGGTTGACGAGACGGGAGACATCATTCTTAGAAGTGAAGGTTATCCTACTACGGCTGCAAGAGACAATGGTATGGAATCTGTGAGGAAGAATAGAACGTTAGAAGAAAGATATCGAATAGAAGAAAGTCATGGTGTTTATTTTTTGCTCTTAAAAGCTGGAAATCATCAAGAAATAGGAAGATCATGCCCATTCAGATCGGAAGCTGAAGCCAAAGCGTTTCTGCCTTCAGAAAGAGCAGCTCGAGCTGCCGAAATGCTTAAGTTAGCTTCTGTAGA
Organism: Saprospiraceae bacterium; assembly: GCA_016714785.1. Taxonomy (GTDB): domain Bacteria; phylum Bacteroidota; class Bacteroidia; order Chitinophagales; family Saprospiraceae; genus OLB9. Next base: position 30,398 of record JADKCC010000030.1, on the reverse strand, counting down.
AGCGGGCACTGTTCCGCAAGCTGGTATAGCATTTGCCAATGAAGAAGATGACTATATGATCTGTCGCGAATATCAAGAAAAATTTGATGCGAATTTATTGGATCAAAACGGCTTTATCAGATTCCAGCACGAGAATACGGGTAAATACTATTTTGCATGGTATAATAAAGATGGAGAGGTCATTTTAAGGAGTGAAGGCTATCCTACGACTGCAGCTCGAGATAATGGAATGGAATCTGTGCTCAAAAACAGAGACATTCCAGAGAGAATGAAGGTGGAAGAGAAGCGTGGATTACATTATTTAGTATTGAAGGCTGGCAATCATCAAGAAATAGGTAGATCCTGCCCTAAGGAATCTGAATCTGCATTGTGGGCATTAGTCGCTCCTGCAGCATTAGCTGCCATTCCTGAAGTAGAACCAATAGTAGCTGATGCTATTGAAGTAAAAGAACCCGTAGAAGAATTATCTATCGCTGCCCCTTTGGCTGCTGCTGCTGCTGGAGTAGGAATTTCGACTTTTGATAAGCCAGATACTCAGTACAAGGAGAAAGAAAAAGAAGATGATTATTTGGCTTGTAACGAATATAAAGGTTATGGCGTAAGCGACAAAACAAATAACATCGCATTTTTTAAACATAAGAATGGCCAGTTTTACTTTGTTGTTTATCATAAAGATGGTAGCGTCCGACTCAGAAGTGAGGGCTTTAAAACGGCGCAGGATAGGGATCAGGAACTCAAAGGAGTGATCAAGCATTTGAATGATGACAGCATGTATGAAAACATCGAGAAAAGTGGTTACATCATGCGAGTATTACGAGATAAAACAGGCAGAGAAGTAGGACGTTCGTGTCCAGAAAAAGCTGGAGCAGTTTTAACTCCTATTGCACCAGTAGTAGCTGCTGCAGCTACTGCTGCTGCTATTGTTGCCACACCGAAGGCAGAACAACCTTTGGCGCCTGTAGCAACTAAACCAGTTGTAGTTGAGAAATCAGGATTTAATTGGTGGTGGTTACTTTTACCATTATTATTGTTGTCTTTATTTTTATTTTGGAAGTCTTGTGGTGACAAAAAAGCAGAAGTTACGTCTCAAGTCCTGACAGAACCAGTACCAGCAGTGGTAGAGGCTGTTAAAGAGGAACCGAAACAAGTGGAAGCACCCGTTGCACCAAGTTGTGATTTAAATTGGATACTTTTTGATTTTGATAAGTATGATATAAAATCAGCTGCAAACGATGAATTGCAATTGATGGCAAAAATTCTTAAAGATAATCCTTCTTACAAAGGTGTTCTTAAAGCATTTACTGACGCCCGTGGAGATGATGAATACAATCAGAAATTATCAGCTAATAGAGCAAATGAAGCTAAAAATGTATTAGTAGCAGCGGGAATTGAAAGCAATAGAATAGATGCATCCGCATTTAGCGAAAGTGCCCCAATAGCTAAAAATACAGATGATGACTCTGGACGTAGATTTAACAGACGCGTAGAACTCTATGTTCAAGACGCTAATGGCAATGATATTTGTAAATCTATTCCTCCAGCTGTGCCAGTAGAATTAAAAGGTAACTAATTTCAATTATAATTTTTTTAAACATTATTAAAACAAAAAAAATGAGTAAATTTGATGAAAAAGTAGCAATGTATGTTGCAAGCGTAAAAGAATTGGGATTGTCTATTCCAACCGACTTACTTACTAAAGTGGCTAAAGGCTTAGGGCCATCTATTTATCTTGGTGACGCATCACTAGTATCAGGCACAGACGCTGAAGAATTGGCAAGAGTGAAGAACAACTTCTTAATTAAAAAGTTAGGATTGGCAGATAGTGCAGCATTGGATGCAGCAGTAGTAGAAGCAGTTACAGCTATGGGTACTAGCAATAGAAGCAAACACAGAGCCATTGTTTATGCCCTTTTGGTAATGAAATTTAAAAAAGAGTCAGTTTACGCATAATTATTATTTTGTGTAGAATCACAAAGGTGCCCTGGTCCTATCAGGGTGCCTTTTTTTTTTGTTATCAACTAAAGTTTCGGAGCAAATTTTTCTCAATAACTACTCTAATAACCTTGAATAAAATTCAATTGTGCTCTTTGGGGCTAATGATTGTACGATAGGTTCGGCATTGTCGCTCGAGCCATTTATAAACTCCGAAACTTCAGTTATTAATTGATTTCTATCAAGGTGTGTACCAAATGACCATACTTTTCTATTCAAGAATGTCATTTTGAACCATATAGCTGAGAGAAATCTAAAATAATTTAAATGCAAAATAGTTGGAGAAGGCGGTCAAATTATATTGAATTTGGATTCAAAAAATATTGATCATACTACAATATAAATTTAAACAAACTCTTGTTTATGTATTATCTTCTATAAATCTGTCAATATTCTTTTTAGTACCAAAAACCAACAATAAATCGTCTTCTTCAAATTGGTAAACAGAATGTAGTATGCCATGAACTTTTCTTGACATGGAAGGACTACCTAAATAGTTTTTCATTTCTGTTTGTTTGATGACGGTGATGATATGCGCCTGATATTTTTTCTTTATATCTAATTCCCCTAAGGTTGAACCTACGATTTTAGGTGGTATTTTTACTTCCACTATTTCAAATTCACCATGTAATTCCATTGTCTTTACGGCACCTTTGACCATAATTCTATTAGCTAGTTCGTGAGCGTATTCTGCTTCGGGCTCTATGATTTCATTAATTTGCATAGCTTCAAGCACAGTCTTGTGTACGGGTGTAAGCGATCTAGCAATGATACGACCATTGAAATGTTTTTTTATTAATGCCGTAGTAGTGATAGATGCTCCAACATTCTCGCCTATGGCTATAACTACTATATCACAATCATCTATCGGTAGGTGATTGATTGCAGATTCATCACTAGTGTCTAGACCTAAAGAATGCTGAATTTTCCGTTGAATAGCATCCACTTTAGAAGGATTTTTATCTACACCGAAGACTTCATGCCCGTCTTCTGTCAATGCAATGGCGAGGTTGCCACCGAAATTACCTAAACCTATGACTATCACTTTCTTTTTCATTCGAGACAGTTGATATTAATTAATAAATACGTTTTCTTTTGGATAATAAGGCTCATTGCCTTTTTCTTCTCTAAATATTCTACTGAAAATACCTATTAGGAATGTCAAAAAACTTACTCTCCCCAAAAACATTAAGATTATCAAGGTGAAATGACTGAGTTCACTTAATTGAGGTGTTATACCTACACTCAATCCTACAGTGCTATATGCCGAGATACATTCAAAAAGTATTTGTTTGAATTGGATATAAGGGTCAAAAATGGACATTAAAAAAGTACCAAAACTGATAGCGAAAATGGACAATAGAATGACTGCATTAACTTGGTTAATCGCTGTAGCAGGTATCTCTTTAAATTTGATAATCAATTTATCTTTTCCTTTGATTTGATTCCAAAGATTTAGAGAGGCTACAGCAAAAGTCGTTGTTTTGATACCTCCACCGGTAGATCCCGGAGAGGCTCCAATCCACATTAGGGCCATCATCAGCATCAAAGCGGGAATGCCCATGTCTGCCATATTGATATTATTAAATCCAGCAGTACGTGGTGTTGTCGAATTAAAAAATGACACTACAAATTTACCGAAAAGACTATGTTCTTGGAGCGTTCCATTATATTCAGAGATCATAAATAATAGTGTTCCAGATAATAGTAATAGTGACGATGTCACCAAGATGATGCGACTATTTGTGGTCGTACGAGTCATTTCATTTTTGTGTCTAATACCTATTCTAGTAATCATTGACAACTTAGATAAGATAAAGTTTTTTATTTGTAGATAATGATTGATCATTACTGAATATCCCAATCCTCCACTTATGATCAACCATGAAATGATGAGCTGCAAGAAATAATTATATCTTACACTCTGCTCATATAAGGAGTTGGATAAAGTGGAAAAGCCACCATTGCAAAAAGCAGATATGGCATGAAATATCGAGAAAAATAGTGGATTGTCAGAAACATTTTCAGCATCATAAATCGATATGTAAATCAAGATAGCTCCTATTGCTTCTATCAAGAACGTAAGAAATACAATCTTAAATAAAGTAGAAAACGTATTGTTATTATCCAATTCTTTGATCATGTCACTGACCATCATCCTGTTTTTGAAGGAAGAAGATGTCTTAAATACCAAAGCAAAGATGTTTGTAACGGTTAAAACGCCCAAACCTCCTAATTGTATTAATATTATTATGATGGTTTGCCCAAAAAGGGTGAAATCTTTGCCAGTATCGAGTATAGCCAAACCAGTCACAGTCACTGCGCTAGTGGATGTAAACAGAGCTTGTGTTATTGTAAGGTGCTTGTAAGCAGCAGCTGGCAACATTAATGTAAACGTGCCGAATAATATGAGGAAAACAAAACTTAAAACAAAAAGTAAAGCTGGATGTATGTTAGTGTTTCCTAAACTAGAGATTTTAAATGACACTGCCATAAAACCTACGAAAATGGAAAGGAAAAGCCTGTAACTGTCAACATCGAACGTGTCATGTAATAATCCCGTAATCCACAGGACGGACATAGTAAAATACGCTGTAGTAATGGCTAAAAAAATAATTCTTGCGGCCTTTATTACCATGTTTTTGGTGGTAAGGTATAAGAAAATACTCATCAAAAGGGAGAGAGTGCTAAAAATAAGATTTAGCGGTTTATAGAGATAGTTAAAGGCTTCCTTTTGGAAATATGTAAAACCGATTTGTATTATTTGTAATATAATAATAAGAATCGCTAAACTAAAAATAATATTAGTTATGCCTTTGAAATTTTTTTCACCGAAATTACAAAATGTATTCATTATCGATTGATCTGAAAATATGGATACTTAAAAATATAATCTAATTTTTAAGAGGGGCAAATGTAAGCGATATTTTATTATTCACTAAGAAAGATTAAATGAAACTTTCTTTTTTACTATTAATTCTCTCCAAAACTGAAATGTCACAATTCAAAACCACATTTGTCGCAATATTTGGCTTCATTGGCATGGCCTTCTTTTGAGCAGTTTTTACACGTGATGGTATTTGGGTACATTTTGGATTCTTTTATTATGGAAGAAGTCACGATGCCTGTAGGAACAGCTATGATTATATATCCCATTAACATAATAATAGACGCTAGGAATTGCCCAAATGGCGTATTGGGTGCCATATCTCCGTAACCAACCGTAGTGATAGTAACTATACACCAATATATACTGCGAGGAATACTATCAAATTGCGGATTAATCCCATTCTCAATCAAGTACATCAATGAACCAAAGATGCTTACCATTATTATTATGGTCATGGCAAATATTGTTAGTTTACGTCGGCTATCATTGAGTGCGTTGAGTATTAAGTTACCTTGTTCAATAAATGCATCTAGCTTAAAGATTCTAAATACTCTCGTTAGTCTCAGTCCCCTCACGATCATTAATGAGTGCATACCTGGTATAACTAGCGTCAAATAACTAGGCAATATCGACAGTAAATCTACTAATCCATAAAAACTAAAAATGTAAAATCTTGGTCGATATACACAATAAATACGCAAGAAATACTCTACAGTAAAAAATATAGTAAATATCCACTCAAGGGTGAGGAATACTGTTTTATAATTTTTATAATAAGCAGGCACGGTTTCCAACATGAGCGTAATGATACTGAGTAATATCATGATCAGTAATGCGATATCAAAAATCTTACCCGCAGTTGTTTCTGCCTCAAAAATTATCTCATGAAGTTTCTCTCTGATCGGTGAGAAGCTATAAGGTTTTCGTTTTAGTTCTTTTTGATTAAAATATTCTTTGTATTTGGACATCTTTCGTAAGTCAATTTATGGCTTATTTATTATACTTTTATTGCGATATAAATGAGATTTCATTTTTATCAATCCACATATTCTTTCCTGAAAACCAAGGCAAAAAGATTGTTTTCGAGTTGGAGATATCCATGTTCATAACAAAAGCGATATACTTTACCAGTTTTGGTTTTGTATTCATTGGTAAAGTATGCAAATTTAAACCCTTCGTCTAGCAGTGCAGTTTTAGTTACTGTAGTTTTGCCGCTTGGATTCAAGGTCTCAAGTATGCGTCGATTTTTACGCAAAATATTATTGATATTGCGCATGAATTTATTCTGATCAGTATTCTGTTTATTGAAGTATGCAGTGCGGCATTGATCGCAGCAAAATTTTTTATCTCTGCGTCCATCAAATGGATCTTCACACTCTAGACATTTTCTTTTTTCCATGCTGAATATTCAATTGTATGCCAAAGATAAGGTAATTTTTATTGACAGCATAAAGATGATTATTGAAAATTAATTTAATCATAGATTGATTTTCTATTCAAGTGCTTCTCCTTGAACAGATTGTTTGTACAGAGCAATTTTTTTATGCATCACTGCAAACCACAAAGGTGGTATAAAAGAAAGCAACATCATACCTGGATATCCGGTCGGCATTTGTGGACTTTCGTCAAAATGGCGTAAGAGCTGATATTTTCTATTCGCCATATAATGGTGGTCTGAGTGACGTGACAACTCCAAAAGCACCATCCGACCTATGGGATGATTAGAATTCCAAGAGTGTATCGGCATAGTACGCTCATAGCGCTCACCTGACTTTTTGCGACGGAGGCCATAGTGTTCGATATAGTTTACGGTTTCTAGTAATAAGATACCTATCAATGAAGCAAAACAATAATAGATTAGGGCAGTACACCCAAATATAGTGTAAACGGTAACAATGTATGTAAGTTGAATCAATACATACTGAATCATTTCATTGTGCAAACTCCAGTAATTTTTATTTGACTTGACTAAACGCTCTTTTTCTAGATGCCAAGCAGATGCCCAACTACCTGGGATTGTCCGGAGATAAAAAGCATACACGGTCTCTCCATATCTGCTTGAAGCTGGGTCGTCATCTGTAGAAACATTTTTATGATGTCCACGATTATGCTCTATAAAAAAGTGCATATAAAAGGTGGTTAGCAACAACATCTTGCTCATCAATTGTTCATACCAACTATTGCGATGTCCTAGTTCATGGGCAGCATTGATGCCTAATACACCACACGCCATACCTAATGCTGTAATCATCCCTATCTTTGTGCTCAATATCAGATTTGGATCACTGATTTGAATCAAAAAATAGATTAATAGGCCATATTGTATTGGGACAAGACTGTATAGTAGCAAATCGTAAGTAATGTCTTTTTTGGCAAGATCTTCTTCAATATCCGAAAGATTTTTTGTGCTTCCTTTGGTAAATAACTCTAAAAATGGAATGATCCCAAATAGTAAGATAACAGCTGAATAGGAAAAATGATTCTTTGTCCATAATGAAAATAAGACTATGGTCGGAGTAAGATAAACCAATAGATATTTTAGTGAATGGAATTTCATGACTGTAGGTTGGTCATATAAATAGCAAAATCAACACTAATATCGCACCACCTATCGAGAAGTATAAGCCTTTTTTGAAAATGTCAGAGCTCGGCATAAACATCCAAAATGCAGAGATTACAAAAAATAACAATGACAAACCAAAAAATATATTAAGATAATACAATGGCTGCTTGTTGGTGGCCTTATGAAGTTTTGTCATTTTTTCTAGTATGAATGGATATTGTTTGGCCTTGTAAGTAACTATTCCGGCATTTCTATCAAATGTACCTTGTTTGAATCGAACGATATTGTCTTTTTCTTCTTCAATTTTTATATCTCTGATCTTAATAGCTTTACCTAAATCTTCAATTTTGATATCGGAAGGAAATTTTTTAGTGATTACCTTTTCAGATTTTAAAAATTCTGTCTCCCTGAAGATCATTAAAATACCACTGATTGCATACACAGCCATAATGCCTGCTAAAAAAAATCCAAGATACCGATGAATAATTCGTACGTTGAAGTTCATAAAATATTTATTTTTAATATCAATTAATGCAATTCGTTTATATGGATTTAATTTTAAAACTCGTTAATCATCCCAAACCATTGTACTTTCATCCGCAAGTATTTCTTTTCTTGAAGATACGTAGCCACGCCATTTGTTAAGCACATTTTCAAAGTCTTCGGGCAGTCCTATCTCAAAGTGCATTTTTTCTTCTGTGGCAGGATGAATAAAACCCAAACTTCGTGCATGTAAAGCTTGTCTCGGCATAAGCTGAAAACAGTTTTCTACAAATTGTTTATATTTATTAAATATAGTGCCTTTAAGTATTCTGTTGCCGTCGTACCTATCGTCGTTAAATAAAGTATGACCTAGATGCTTTAGGTGTACACGTATTTGATGTGTGCGCCCTGTCTCCAATTTGCATTTGATCAGTGTCACATAATATAGACTTTCTATCACTTCGTAATGCGTGACTGCGTGCTTTCCTTGTGAACCATCTACATATACCGCCATCTGCATCCTGTCTCTTTCGTGTCTTCCTATATTGCCAGAGATGGTACCTACATGTTCTTTCACATCTCCCCAGACTAAAGCTACATATTCTCTATCAATAGTGTGGTCAAAAAACTGTTTGGCCAAATGTGTCATGGCAAAATCGTTTTTGGCTATCAATATTAGTCCAGAAGTATCTTTATCTATTCTATGTACCAAACCTGGTCTGTCTTCCTTGTTGCCCTGAAGTAAAGGAAGTTTTTGATGCTGAAAATGGAAAAGCAATGCATTGACCAATGTACCTGAAGTATTTCCCGTACCAGGATGTACCACTAGTCCAGGAGGTTTATTTATGACCATAAGGTGTTCATCTTCGTAGATGATGTCTAATGGTATGTTTTCTGCTACAAGTGTCTCTTGATCTTCGGGATTGGAAGGTAAGACAAGTGAAATTTCGTCTCCTGGTTTTACCTTGTAATTGGATTTAATATCCTTATCATTTACCAAAATACAGCCAATTTTTATAGCATTTTGTATTCTGTTGCGCGAAACCTTTTCAAGTCTATCCAATAGGAATTTATCTATTCTTACGGGACTTTGCTTAGGATCGCAGATTATACGTTGATGTTCGAAAAGTTCGTCTGATGGTTCGAGATCCGTATTTTTGATGGCTGCCATATTATTTTTATGTTCTTAAAATCTATAAGTTATACCAAAATCCCAACGTAGTATATCTGTAGTACTATTTTTTAAATCAAATTTGTCAATGGTACTTTCGAAGATCTCATTATTAGGATTGACTATATAATAAGGTACACTTAATCCAGGTAAGTAATTTAATCTAGCGTTAATGAATGTTGCTTCGTTTATAGGGTAATTCAATCCAGTTGATATACCATAAGTCAATGAAAGGCTACCTTCTTCCGTTGATGTATCAGATGAATCTGAGTCACTTGACAATGTTTTTGTGGTATTGGTAAATAGCCATTTATAACCTAACTGAGCTTCTAAATACCATTCTAACTTACCTAAATATATATTAGGGTAAAATCGCATTTTACCATTCAATCCTAATAAATTACTGGTTGTAGAGTAATCTATATCGAGCAATTGAAAATCTACCAATTCTAACAACGTTTCACTTACTTTATCTAATCGATTATAGTACAGGCTAATGCCCCAAAAGAGTGGTTTATCTTCTTTTAGTTGCCTAAGGTATCCAAATTCAAAACCTAAATTATCATTTACATTGTTGCCGAAATAACCATTGGGATTTAAATAGGTTAGATTGATTTCTGCAAAATTAATTCTAGATTGGCTGAAAGTCTCATTTATACTACAGATGTAAAGGATGGTTATTGTGATTAAATATTTGAAATATCTCATTGTCAATGATTATTTATCAGAACGCAAAGATACAAAAATGATTGGTTAAAACATCGAGCTCAATAACGCGGAACCAAAAATTGCAAATATTAAGCCATAAAATCCTAATAAAACGATCATTAAAATACCCATAAATTTGAACATAGATTTTTGTGCTTCCAATGCGTTTGAAAGTAATTCGGTGCTTTCTGTGTCTAAAGCTTGTTTTGTCAAGGTAGCAAATTGATATAATTTCCAAATAGGATAAAAATAAATGGCTGCTAATATTATATACAGTAAAGATATACCATAACCCATCATGCCTCCCATTCCTGCTAATTCAGGAGAAAATTCTGAGAGATCACCCATAAAAAAACCAATAAATATGGCTAAAATTACCACAATCGCAATACCTACAAATCCGACGATGGCTAATAATTTGGCCCATTTAGCAGTTTCAGCAAGATATCTTTTAGCTTGCTCATCTACTTGTAAAATTAAAGGGTACGTGTTTCCAATATTTTCTATTCTTTCCAAGATGTAATGATTTTGATTGATTATTGAAGATTGTTTAAAATAAAGCATCAAATATAAATATAATTTTAAAATTAAAAATAATTTAATCTATAAAAAAATAATATCAGAATAAAAAGTTTGTTTATTCATACGGGAGTCTATACTGAGAGAAAAACTGAATTATTCAACCTTTAGCCTTACCTTTGTACGTATATTTGACAAAAAGATAGAAAATGAGTCATAAATTAAACATCGATTCCCTATGTGTAAGGGAATATGACGACCCAAGAACCACCACACCGCATCAATTACCCATTTATGCGACATCTTCATTTGCTTTTAACAATATGGAAGAAGGTATTGACATATTTACAGGCGTAAAATCAGGACATGTTTATAGCCGATATGGTAATCCTACTATTGATGTAGTAGGCCAAAAAATAGCTGATTTAGAAGCTTACAATACTGGGCTGGATGCTTTTGGTTATCTCACGAGTAGTGGTATGTCTGCCATTTCTACACTTGTATTGTCCATATTGAAGCAAGGAGATACCGTACTAACACAAGGTGATTTATATGGAGGTACTACGGAGTTATTGCTTAAGGTAGTAGCTAATAGCGGTATAAAAACTATTTTTATTGATCTCACCGATGCTGATGCAATCGAGCAACTCTGCTTGACTAATCGGTCGATCCGAATGATATACTTGGAAACACCTGCCAATCCTACCATGAAATGTATTGACATAAGAATGATAAGTCGCATTGCAAAAAAGTATGGCGTGATCACTTGTGTAGATAATACTTTTTGTACACCTTTGATCCAACAGCCCTTGAGCATGGGCGTGGATTTTGTCATTCATTCCACTACTAAATTTATAAACGGTCATGGGAACTCCATAGCGGGCGTAATAGTAGGTCATGATGAGAAGTTTAAAAAGCAAGTGTGGACAACACTTAAATTATTGGGAACTAATTGTAGCCCGTGGGATGCATGGCTGATAAATAATGGGCTCAAAACTTTGGCACTACGTATGGCGAAACATTCTGAAAACGCCATGCAGGTAGCACTTTATTTGAGTAAACATCCACGCATTAAAAAGGTAAATTATAACGGACTGGAAGACCATGCTTATTATGAGATTGCAAAAAAACAAATGAAGGCCTTTGGTGGAATGTTGAGTTTTGAGATTATCGGTGATATAAAGGAAGTATTATCAATTTTAAATAGGTTGAAATTTTGTACATTAGCTCCTACATTAGGCGATGTGGACACTTTAGTACTACATCCTGCTACTAGTTCACATTTGAATGTGGATAAAACTCTAAGAGAAATCAATGGCATCACAGATGGTTTGGTAAGACTGTCTGTGGGTATTGAAAATGTACAAGATATCATTGCTGACTTACAACAAGCTTTATTGTAATGGCAAAAACAGCAATCATTTTTGGGAGTACAGGTTTAGTAGGAAGTAAATTGCTCCAGTATTTAATTAATAGTGAAGAATATGATAGGGTCAAAGCATTTGTAAGAAGCCCTTTAGCAATCTTAAATCCGAAATTAAATCAAATAATTACAGATTTTGATAAGCTAGATACTTATGGATCATTAATAAAAGGAGACGATATCTACCTTTGCCTTGGCACTACTATGGTTAAAGCAGGGAGTAAGGACGCGTTTTACAAAATTGATTATACCTACACCATGCAGGCCGCTAAACTAGCAGTAAATAATGGTGTAAATCAACTTTGTCTAGTGTCTTCTATTGGAGCCAATCCAAGTTCATCTGTTTTTTATTCAAAGGTTAAAGGAGAGATAGAAATTGACTTAAATAGGCTTCCATTCCAAACTATACATATTGTGAGACCTTCTTTATTGTTGGGAGATCGTAAAGAGCAAAGGGTAGGAGAACGTATTGCTATAGCAATTGCAAGTAATTTTTCCTTCTTATTTATTGGGCCTTTAAAGAAATATAAGCCCATAGCAGCGGATACCGTAGCGTCGGTAATGTACCAATTGATGCAAACCAGGAGCACTGGTTATCATATTTATGAATCAGCAGAGATTCAAAGATTGAAAGGTAATACCTAAGGTAGCTCACCAAATAGAAAATATAAAATAGTACTTATCATCCTGAAAGTTTGTGAATTTTTGATTTGGGAATAAGTTTTTTGGAGAGAGACTTAATTATTTTACTTTATTGAAATTCTTTTAAATTCATAAACCAGATTATTGTAATTAATCCAAAAATAAAAAAGAACATGAGTAAACCGGTAATAAAAAAATCATTAATAGAAATTGAGATTGGCCTTAATGAGGACAAACATCCTGAAACCATACATTGGCGCTCTAATGATAATCCTAATGGCAAAGATTTTACAGAATGTAAAGCTATATCGCTTTCTCTGTTTGATAAGGAATATAAAGATACCCTCAAAATAGACCTTTGGACTACTGAAATGCAAGTGGTTGAGATGGATAGATTTATGTTTCAAACCCTTAGGTCGCTTTCAGATACTTATTTCCGTGCTACCAATAATCAACAATTAGCGAATGACATGCAGCTGTTTGTAGATTATTTTGGAAAACAAACAGGAATCATAATTGAAGAGTAATTTTACTTTTCAAATTGACTCACCTATACTTTAATTCGTTATTACCTATATTTAGATATAGCTTTGGTCATTTTTTAATTATGCAAACTGTGCCAGTATTCAAGTTAGATATTATACATTATCCAACATTTTGGCTACATTTGTGTTGTAAGGCTCGAAGATATTCCAAAGATTTGTTTGAAATGATAACTTTCAGAATAAATTGAAAATGAACCTAAATAATTAGGGTCTGCTGACTATGGTACAACCAATTGATAAATAATAAATTATGTCTATAATAAACAAATTAAATGCAAACCTTTTAATTGATTTTGTCCAAAAGTCGTGTACCTTGGGTTGGCTTTTGCCTTATGCAGGCGGCAGTTACTTTTTTGCATTGCCCAAAAAGTAACCAAAAAAGTCTAGTTCAAAAAAGGCAATTGCGTAGCACCGTTCATTTTCGAACCAAAATGCTTTTTCTATTGCCATAAGTATTTCATATTTAATCCTTTGTGCTTTCTATGGCAATAGACGCACTTTTGTTTCTTCATTCTCTATTGCTTGTTTTTTGAACGATAGTCTCCGTTAAACTAACAACCAAAAATAACAGCTGACTTTTTCAGCAGACCCTAATTAGTCACTAATCAATACACTGCCTACAGACTTCCTATTATTGGTCGTTTGTATCCCGTGACGGGTCTTTATGTGTTTTGCCAGAGTGGGAAATATAATTAATGATTAGCAAAAAATATGAAACTTAAAATCTTACTTGGACTAATGATGATTTTTAACTTGGCATTTGGGCAAAAGCAACAAATCAAGAGGCTTGATGGGACAAAAATCTCTTTTGTTGAAATAGATGAAACCGTAAAACTCTTGATGGACAAGGCAAATGTTCAAGGTTTGAGTTTGTCAATACTCAATGAAAATCAACAAGCCTACATAAAATCCTATGGGTTTAAGAACTTAGATCAAAACGAATATTTAGACACCTCTACGGTTTTGTATGGGGCATCATTTAGCAAAGCAGTATTTGGCTATTTGACGATGAAGTTAGTTCAGGAAAAAGTAATAGACTTGGACAAACCACTTTACCAATATTTGAACAAATCAATTCCAGAATATGAATATTTTTCAGACCTGAAATCTGACGAGAGATGGAAATTGATGACCGCAAGAATGTGTTTAAGCCATACAACAGGACTCCCAAATGTTAGATGGGTTCATCCAACAACAGGAGTTGAAGACACACTAGGTGTTATGAGAATTTATTTTTCCCCAGGAAAAAAGTATGCCTATTCGGGAGAAGGCATTAAACTCTTGCAGTTAGTTATAGAAGAAATAACAAAGAAAAATGTTGAAGAATTGTCAATTGAAAAAATTTTCATACCAATTGGAATGACAAGGACTGGATATATATGGCATGAAAGATTTGATGAAAATTATGCAATAGGACACCTTACAGACAATACACTCAACCCTAAAAAAAAGCGAACTAAACCAGTTGCTGGTGCTTCTTTGGTAACAACAATTGCGGACTACACAAGATTTATTGAGTATTTGATGAACCAGAAAGGTTTAGACAATAGAATATTTAAAGAAATGATTTCACCTCAGATTGAAATATTCTCAAAAACACAATTTCCCGTAATCACAGAAGAGACAACCACGGAAAACAAAGCTATAAATTTATCTTACGGACTTGGGTGGGGACTATTGAAATGCAAGTATGGCAGAGCATTTTTTAAAGAAGGACACGATGATGCCTGGAGAAACTACAATATAAATTTTATAGACAAAGGAATTTCAATAATCATAATAACTAATAGTGCCAATGGAGAATTAATTTTTAAAGAACTATTAGAAAAATTAATTGGCGATACTTTTACACCTTGGAGATGGGAAGGCTATTTCCCCATCGACTATGAGAAGTAATGGCACAAACGTTTTATCTTTGTGTGGGCTCCAAGCATGAAGTATTAAAGAATGAATGCAATTATAATTTGAAATTGGTAGCGTTGTGGTATGTAGTAGGAAATTCATTTTTGATTTTTAGGTGATAAATTGATCAACTTTTCAAAGGCCACTTTTGCTTTTCTTCCATTCAAACTTTCTCTTGCTTCATCTACACATTCCAATATATCTTTTCTTTGATCAAAACACTGAATGGCCAAAGCGGCATTGGCAAGGACGACATCGTTTTGAGCTTGTGTGCCATTGCCATCTATAATGTTTTTAAAAATATTTGCAGCTTCCTCGATGGTATCACCTCCGAAAATATCTTCTTGTCGATATTTAGGCAGTCCAAAATAGGAAGAATCAACTAACTGTTCTGCCTGGTTGGTGATCAATTTGACAGTGCCGGTAAGTGCAACTTCATCATACCCATCTGTACCGTGGATGATGGCGTATTTTTTCTGAGAATCTTCATGCAAAAACTGATACAATCTAGCCAGCTTTATCGAAAATACGCCTACACTTTGATGTTGTGGCTTCGCAGGATTTACTAGTGGTCCGAGCATATTAAAAAAGGTCTTGACACCCAATTCTTTTCGTATAGGACCGACTGATTTCAAAGCAGGGTGGAAGAGTGGTGCGTGCAGAAAAGCTATGTTGGCAGCATCCATTTGTCTTTTGAGTAGGTCTGTATCATTAGTAAAACTAAAACCAAAATATTCCAAAACATTGGACGATCCACTGACAGATGACACACCATAATTACCATGTTTGGCCACATGATATCCTGCCCCTGCCACTACAAAGGAAGCTAGGGTTGAGATATTAAAAGTGTTTTTCCCATCACCGCCGGTACCACACAAATCAATAATGGGCAATCCATCAAAATCCACCTTGATACATAAGTCCAGCAAAGCATCTCTGAATCCTGCTAATTCATCTACAGAGATATTGCGCATGAGATATACACTTATGAATGCTGCCAATTGAGCAGGATTGTATTGGTCTAAAGATGTATTGATCAATACTTCTTTGGCTTGCTCCTTTGTGAGCTTCTGATGATTGAAGAGTTGGTTTAGGATGTGTTTCATGTAGAGTTACTGATTTGAGAATTTGGATTAATTACTGATTTGCCAAGATGATTTACAAAATCAAAAAATTGGTTAGCATCTTCCTTCCATCAGGTGTCATGATGGACTCAGGATGAAACTGGACGCCATAAATATGCAAATCTTTGTGACGTGCTGCCATGATTTCGCCTTCATCATCTACTGCTGTGATCAATAAGACATCTGGACAACTATCTTTATTAATTACCCATGAATGATATCTGCCTGCTTCAAAAGTTTGATCGATATCTTTAAAAATTGGGTCTATATTTTCAGTCTGAATCATGGTCGTTTTCATACCATGAAATACCTTAGACAGATTTTTTAATGTGCCACCAAATACTTCACCGATAGCTTGTAAACCTAAACAAACGCCAAATATCTTTTTGGTAGCGCCATATTTCTTAATGACTTCTTTGAGTAATCCTGCTTCTTCGGGCAATCCTGGACCTGGAGACAAAATGATGTAATCAAATGCTTCCAGAGTTTCTATTTCGAACTGATCATTGCGCAATACCGCAACTTCCCCATCTATGATTTCATTGATAAGATGTACTAAATTGTAAGTAAAGGAGTCGTAATTGTCGATGATAACTACATTTTTCATGAAAAATGATTGAATGATTAAATGGTTAAAAAATTGAATAGGCTCTAGCTATTTTGTTGTGGAAGCTGTGGATTTTGCTTTTGACATTATCTTGGTTATTTCGTTTGCTTCACTTAACAGTCTATTTAATTCAACAATGTTTTTACTAAGATTTGTTTCAGATATTAATTCTAACCAGAATTCAGTTTCATCTGCTTCTTCCACGACGATACATATCTTACTATAAAATTCAGCTTTAGAGCGTCCACGACATGCAGCTCGATAATTTGCAGCAACGGAAGTTCCTGATTTTATAATTTGATAAGTTACAACTGAAGCGGCCTTAGTTTGTTTTAAATTATCACAAAACAAAATAATATCCACTGCAAATTTCTTTGTTCGGTTCTTTAATTCTGTGATAAACATTTCTTTGTCATTCATTTTAAAATATTTAATTTGTTATAAAATACATTTTACATTCCTTCATTCCTTCATACATTCCTTCCTTCATTCATTCAACCATTCCCTCATTCAACCATTCACTCCTTCACAGACCTTCCGCCAAAACCATTGCTCTTTTCAACGCTGCCAATTTATTATGTACTTCTTGCAATTCACTTTCTGGGACACTGTCAATGACAATTCCTGCTCCAGATTGCAAATGCAACTGTCCATTCATACTCAAAAACGAACGGATAATGATGGCATGATTTAGATCGCCATTGAGTTTGATGATACCTAGTCCGCCACCATAAAACGAACGAGCTGTCGGTTCGTAAGCATCTATGAGTTGGAGAGCTTTGTATTTTGGCGCGCCAGATAAGGTACCTGCAGGAAAAGTATCTGAAAAAATCTGATAGCCAGAGACACCTTCTTTGATTTTTCCTACCACTTTGGATACCAAATGAATTACGTGACTAAAAAATTGCACATCTTTATATTTCGACACGGTGACTTCTACACAGTTTTTACTCAGATCATTTCTAGCAAGATCAACGAGCATAATGTGTTCTGCATTTTCTTTAGGATCTTCTGAAAGTTTTTTTGCAAGCAACTGATCTTGTGTATAATCACCTGTGCGTTTGAATGTTCCAGCGATCGGATGTATTTCTGCTTTACCTTCGTGCACGACCATCTGGGCTTCCGGTGATGAGCCAAAAATCCTATAACTACTGTAATCGTAATAGAATAAATAAGGACTAGGATTGACAGATCTTAAGGCACGATAGACATTAAATTCGTCCCCTTTGAATGATTGTGAAAATCTTCTGGATAGTACCATCTGAAACACATCTCCTCGCTGACAGTGTGACTTTGCTTTTTGGACGATATCGAGATAGTTATCATCTGTCATATTGCCACTTTCTTCCCCAATTTTGCTGAAAGGGTAGGTTTGGTGATCTTGGCGACTGATGATACTCATGATCTTGTTTACGGTACTTCCTTGTCCTAGTATTTCGTTTTCTATGAGATACAACTCATCATAAAAATGATCAAAAGCGATGATATATCTAAATAAGTCATATCTTAATGATGGAATGCCATAAGTAGGTTTTGCTTGATCAAATTTCAAACCTTCGAACTCTTGCACCATGTCAAAACTAGTATATCCAAATACACCATTAAATCGATCATTTTCGCTATTTTTTGTTTGAATGGCATTTAATAAAATTTGAATGGCAGTTGTGGCATTTTCGGCAATATTTTGCTTTACTTCATTGTCCAAATGATTTTTGAGTTCGTATTGCTCATTTATATATTTTAAAGTTATTAATGGATCAAAACAAATAAAAGATTGGCTATCTTCCTTACTAGAATAATCAGAACTTTCCAAAAGAAATATTTCCGGAAAATGTTCTCTTAGTTTCAGAAATAGACTCACAGGTGTGGTAAGGTCTGAAAGCATTTTGATAGCGTTGGTATGTATGTGTATCATAAAGATAAAAATTCTATTTTTTTGAAAAAAAAAGCGACTTACCAGGAAACTGATAAGCCGCTTATATCTATGAATACAAAAAGATTAGCTACTCAACTTCCTGATCGAAGAGATTGAACATGCCACCACCAATTTGTATTTTGAAAATTCATTTATTACATTTGAGCTGCAAAGAAAAGGAGTTTTTTGTAATTCTAAAGTAAATATAGGAGATTTTTATTTAATTACTACTTGTTTTTCTTTTTTTACTTTGTCATCAAGACTCAACTTGATAATATATATACCATTGGTGAGATGGAGACTTGTTAGATCAATAGGTTCAATATATGCTCCTATAGGTCTTATCTCATTTTTGATGACTGAGTATAGAATACGCCCATTTAAGTCCGATATTTCTAAGTTTACTTTTGTGTTTTTCTTTAATTTAAAGGATACATAAGTTGTATTGGCAGAAGGATTTGGGTAATTGGTAAATACTGGATTTTCATTTTTGATATTGCTTACTTCCGTAGTTGTTACAATTTTATTAATTGGCGTAATATCCGTCAAAATACTCAATTGACCATTGTGAAGCCTTGTCCAGATGGGTCTGATAATATTATTATTGGCGACAATATTGGTATAATCACCAAAAAATATGTTTTCATTGGGTATAAATGGCGACTCAGATATCTTTCTATTAATGAAAGATTGTCCACCATCATTGGATATTGCCATATATACATCTGTAGCATCGTTAGCATGATTTCTTCGGTCATAAAATATAAAATATAGATTACCTGTAGTTTGGTCTATAGTCATCCATGTTAAAAATTGATGGTTTCCACTTGGATCATCATTGACCCTAATAGGAGCAGACCAAGTAGCGCCTTGATCACTAGATTTTGAAAGCCAAACATCGGTATCATTATTTCCATTGCGCTGGTCTGTCCAATTGACATAGATGGTCCCATTATAAGGACTTGTGCTTAAGTCACATGCAGTAACCGGCAGTCCGTTGGCCCTGTATATTCCTGGTATAGTATAGTCCCACCCATTTGGCATAGGATCAATTTTGACTTCTTCCTTTAGCCAAGTATTACCTTCATCGATTGATTTGTTGAACACTATTCCATTGGGACCAGCCCAAGCGACATATATCTGACCGTCTGGACCGACAGCAGGTACAGCGCCTTCCACGGTGTTGTCGCTATCTATACAGTCTCCATCTACATAATTTATCTTGATAGGAGTAGTCCAAGTAATGCCACTATCGGTAGATTTTGAAAATAGTATGTTACTTTTTTTTGTTAAATCTACCGACCCATATTCATCAAATTGCGTCCAAGTTAGATACATATTATTATTAGTCCTATCTATGGCACACCAATGTTTGTCCTGTGCTTTTTTGCCATTTAATCCAGTATAAGATCCATCAGACCAAGTTTGACCATGATCAGTAGTTTTTTGACAGACGATACGGTCTATCCAATTGCCGTCAGCTGGATTGGACAAATGGAAGAAATAAAAATTTTCAGATGTATCCACGGAAATTACAGGGTCTCCATATACCCCATAAGAAGACGTTAGTTTGTGTATAGTCCAAGTTCTTCCAGTGTCAATACTTATAAAATAATTATTCAAATTACTTGCAGCAATCATTTGGCTTGGATTTTTTGGATTCAACATGATTGATGGTTCATTTGGGTTGTTTTTGTTGGAAATGGTAACGTTTTGCGCAATTAAATAATGACTTATCAAAAGTAACAGACTGATAACAAGGCTTAAATTTTTATTATGTATTGACATTGAATCTAAAAATTATTGGTTTGTAAAGAGAATTTACCTGCTTTTTAAAGTATTTTTAACTTGATGAATCCTTATATAGATAAAATTGAAAGCAAACTGGAATATAACCAAAATTTGACATTATTTGTTTGCAGTTTACTACCTTTGTGCTTTAAATATGTTCAAATAGTATATTATGATTTCTTCCCATCGTATTCAGTTTCTCGTTATAGCATTAATGTTCGCCTTATCTGCATGTAGTCCAAAGGTGAAATATCCGATCGCCTTACCTAAGCAAAATATTGCAATGGATATCATCACCTTATCGTCCGATGATATGGAAGGGAGAGAAATAGGAACTGAAGGTGAGAGAAAAGCCGCAGAATATATTTCTGGAAGATTTAAGGCTATAGGTCTTCAGCCAATGGGAGATGACAACACCTTTTTCCAACATTTCACCCGCAAGATGAATAAAAATCCGCATGGCGATGATACGGGTGTCGGCCCTGAAGTCAAAGGTAAAAACGTGGTTGGATACTTAAATAATAATGCTAAAACTACAGTCATCATAGGAGGCCATTACGATCATTTAGGGTATGGACATGAAGGCTCCTTATATACAGGCGATTTGGCAATTCATAATGGTGCTGACGATAATGCAAGTGGTGTAGCAGGAGTTTTGTTTTTGGCTGAAAGCATCAAAAAAGCAGGTCTAAAAAATAATAATTATCTATTCATCTGTTTTTCTGGGGAAGAAAAGGGACTATGGGGCTCTAATTATTTTATTAATCACACTGCGCTTGATAAGAATGCTTTCAATTATATGGTCAACATGGATATGATTGGCCGACTTAATGCTGAGCGAAAATTGTCAATTAGCGGATTGGGCACAACTCCTGTTTTTGAAAGTGTAATAGATGGAATAAAAACACCTAAATTTAGTATCAAAAAAGAATTGTCAGGTTTGGGACCTTCAGATCATGCATCATTTTATAACGCGGGAATTCCAGTATTAGCATTTTTTACAGGTCAACATAGCGATTATCACAAACCTAGTGACGACCATCAATATATAAACTACAGTGGTATTACCGATATAGTCCAGTATATTTATTCTGTCGTGAATACATTAGATAAAAACGAAAAACTACCATTTGTAAAAACAAAAGATGAGTCACAAACAAGGATGGCTTTTACGGTTACCCTTGGTGTCATGCCAGACTATATGTATGATGGCAAAGGTATGAAAATAGATGGTACAAAAGATGGTAAAGCAGCCAACTTAGCAGGTATCCAAAAAGGAGATATCGTCATCAAAATGGGAGAACTTGATGTGCCTGACATGCAATCATACATGAAGTGCCTTTCTTTGTTTAAACCGGGACAAACGGTGGATGTTACAGTATTACGAGACGGTAAGGAAATAGTAAAAAAAGTGACATTCTAATGCACAAGAAATTTGAAGAAGTCCAAAAAATTGATAGTATTTGGCCGTTGAGTATCATGGCAGTAACGCTTGTGGGTAATTGGCTTTTATATTTTTTATTGAAGCATGATGACTTGACTTTTTTTTATATAAGTGTACTAAGTGTCGGGCTGCTTAGTTTGTTCATATCTTCATTGAAACTTAGTACAGAAATTTCTAATGAAAGTGTGAGATACAAAATGTTTCCATTCCATTTTAAGTGGAAGGAATTGTCTAGAAAAGAAATTGTAAAAATGGAAGTACGTACCTACAAGCCACTACAAGAATATGGTGGATGGGGCAATCGGCGAGGCAAATCAGGTAGAGCATACACCATAAAAGGCAAAAGAGGGCTACAACTTACTTTGAAAAATGGGGATAAAATATTGCTTGGAACATCTAAAGCTGACGAAATGGTTAAATTTATTTAAATATTTGTCTTAGCTTGCTAGTTTAGGATGCATCCTAATGACTCATTTTGCCATGAAATTGAACTATAATTCTCCTTCGACATATCGAAATTGAGCTCAAAAAATATATTCAGCAGCCCTAATTAATTGGAATTTTTACTTCATAGATGCAATTTTGATAAATAATCATTGACTTTTGTAACTTTGGTCACTCATGGTTGAAAATTCTACTCTTACCTTTGCATCGTTAATCATTTTTCATCATTATTAAATAAATATTAATCACATGAAGTTAGAACAAATTTATACTGGATGTCTTGCTCAAGGAGCATATTATGTAGAAAGTAACGGGGAAGCATTAGTTATAGATCCACTTAGAGAAGTACAGCCTTACATAGACAAAGCAAATGCTGATGGCGCTAAAATTAAATATGTATTTGAAACACACTTTCACGCAGACTTCGTATCTGGCCACATAGATTTAGCTCAAAAAACAGGTGCAAAAATCGTTTATGGACCTACAACAGCAAAAACTGGTTTCGAAATGTACGTTGCTAAAGATGATGAGATATTTAATATCGGCAATATCAAGATAAAAGTAATTCACACTCCAGGTCACACTATGGAAAGCAGTTGCTTCCTTTTGATAGACGAAAATGGGGAAGAAAAAGCACTTTTCACCGGTGATACAGTATTCATTGGTGATGTGGGAAGACCTGATTTGGCGCAACATGTGATTTCAGAATTGACAGAAGAAAAATTGGCTGGTCATCTTTTTGACTCTTTACAAAATAAAATTATGCCATTATCTGATGATTTGATCGTATATCCAGCACATGGCGCAGGAAGTGCTTGTGGTAAAAATATGTCAAAAGAAACATCCGATACATTGGGCAATCAAAAGAAAACAAATTATGCCCTTAGGCCAGGACTTACCAAAGATGTATTTATCAAAGAAGTATTACATGGTTTAATGCCACCTCCAGGTTACTTTCCGAAAAATGTATTGATGAATATCCAAGGATATGATAGTATAGACACAGTAATGGAAAGAGGTCAAAAAGCACTGAATCCAAGAGAATTTGAATTAATTGCAAATGAAACACACGCATTGATATTGGATACTCGTGCAGCAAGTACATTTGCAAAATCATTTGTTCCTAACAGTATCAATATTGGTATAGACGGTAGTTTTGCAGTATGGGTAGGAACATTGATACCTGATATTAAACAAGAAATCCTAGTTGTAGCTGACCCAGGTAGAGAAGAGGAAATTATCACTAGATTGGCAAGGGTAGGGTATGACTTTACTATCGGATATCTTGAAGGTGGCATAGACGCATGGATAGCCGCAGGCAATGAAGTTGAAACGATTCCAAATATTACAGCTGCTGAATTTGCAGAAATTGAAGCTAAAAATCCTGAAATCAACATACTTGATGTAAGGAAAAAAAGTGAATACGATTCTGAACATATCGTTTCTGCTGAAAATGCGCCACTTGACTACGTCAATGAAAGTATGAAATTGGTTAATACAAGTAAAACATATTATGTTCATTGTGCAGGTGGGTATCGTTCGATGAGTTTTGCATCCATATTGAAGTCTCGAGGGTATGAAAATCTAATCAATGTGGATGGAGGATTTAAAGAAATTAAAGAGTCGGGCAAATTTAAGTTGACAGACTACGTTTGTCCTAGTACTTTATTATAATCTTAACTATTAAATGTCGTCTATTCGAGATAATTAAACCTTTAATAGACGGCATTTCTTAGATTTATAAATCATAAATAATAAATTTTTATAATGGATACATTAGTAGAAAATACTATCAGTCATCTTCCAAGAATAGGTGATAAAGCACCATCTTTTAAAGCTGTAACCACACAAGGTGACATCACTTTCCCTCAAGATTATGAAGGTAAGTGGGTAATCTTATTCAGTCACCCAGCAGATTTTACGCCAGTTTGTACCACCGAGTTTATGACTTTCGCAAAGATGGAATCAGAATTTAATGCGCTAAACTGTGATCTAGTTGGGCTTTCCATTGATGGATTGTATAGCCACATAGCATGGTTACGTACTATTAAAGAAAAAATTGAATTCCGTGATATGAAAAATATCGAAGTTAAATTTCCTTTGATAGAAGATATAACTATGGAAATTGCGCAAAAGTACGGAATGATCCAGCCGGGAGAATCCAGTACTAAAGCAGTTCGTGCCGTATTTTTTGTAGATCCTAAAGGCATCATCAGAGCTATGATTTATTATCCATTATCGTTGGGTAGAAATTTTGACGAATTGAAGAGAGCCTTGGTTGCTATGCAAACCGCAGATAAGCACGGTATAGCGACACCAGCCGACTGGAGACCAGGTGAAGATGTAATCGTCTCACCAGCTGGCTCATGCAATACAGCTAAAGAGAGACTCGAAACTGAAGATATGAAGTGTAGTGATTGGTTTTTTTGTACTAAATCATTACCTCTCAACTAAAGTATTAAAATATAGCTAAAGAAGGTTAAGAATTGTTGTTTTGTATGAAGGAGTAGTTGTTGAACTGCTCCTTTTTTTTATTTTAGATCTACTATGTTGACATAAATAAATAATAAGTGCCATAATTGTAGTGAAATGCCAAAGGATAGATATCTTTAACTAAATAAATATATCGATAAACCTTGTGCTGGTTGTAAACAAAATTAAAGTTGAATGATGTAAAAAAGTACCAAGAATATCATTTACTTTTGCATCACAAATTCATTACAATGGGAATAATCATAGTTTTACTGGTAGGTATCGTGGCAGCCATGCATTTTTACTTTATGTGGATGGAAATGTTTGCTTGGACTACTGTAGGAAAGCGAACGTTCAAAATGATGGACCCAAGTCTTTTTGAGAAAACTAAATTATTGGCTGCCAATCAAGGATTGTACAATGGTTTTCTTGCTACAGGTTTGATTTGGTCGTTATTAATTCAAGATATACGATGGTCACAAAATATTGGCATGTTTTTTCTCAGTTGTGTTGTAGCAGCAGGTCTTTATGGATGGTACACTGTGTCTTATAGATTATTTATTATACAGGGGCTTCCTGCATTTATTGCATTATGTCTGTTAATTCTTACAAGGATTTGAATTTTAGAAAGTAGTATCAAAAAATAGAATATTGCGTTTCAGTGGTAAATTGTTCTAAGAAATGAATGCCTTTTACAGAATTTCCCTTTTCATTGAGTAGTGGACTCCAAGTGACGATACTATAAAGATTAGGATGAATAGCTACAATACCTCCACCTACACCACTTTTACCCGGCAATCCAACTTTAAATGTAAACTCGCCCGACTCATCATAAAATCCGCATGTCTGCATGATGGCATTGATCCTTTTAGTTTGGCTATAATTCAATATTTTCAGTCCATCAGTGGTTTTACAACCATTATTGGCAAGGAAAAGGAATGATTTAGAAAGTTCGGAACATGACATTTCTATAGAGCACAAATCGAAATATAAATCCAAAACATCGTTTGGATGATTTTTGATATTTCCAAAAGACTTAATGAAATTGCACAAAGCAATATTTCTAAAGCCATTTGTTTTTTCCGATGCAGCTATATTGGGAGAATATTCTATCAAGGGATTGTCCGATAGATTCCTAATAAAAGTCAATAGTTGAGATTTTGCGTCTTCCAATTGACACATCAAGATATCGCAGATCACTAAAGCACCTCCGTTTACAAATGGATTGCGTGGTAACCCAAGATCAGCTTCCAATTGGACTAATGAGTTAAAAGAAGTACCTGATGGTTCTACATTCACTCTTTGCCATATTTCATCACCTATAAGGCTATAAGCAAGTGCTAATGAAAATACTTTGGCAATACTCTGAATTGAAAATTTAATATCAGCATTTCCAATAGCAAAAGCTGTATTGTCTGTTAAAGTCAAAGCTACACCAAAATACTTAGGATTTACTTTAGCTAATTCAGGTATATAATTGGCTACAGCACCTTGCAAAGGTTCGTTTGATACCTTGTCGTAAAGTGAGTTGATGACAAATTGATAATCCATCAGTATTTTTAAAAATACTTAAAACTTTGCCCTGCCTTAATACTAATCAAAGATTCATAAATCAAAGTGATCACACTTTCTATGTCTTTTTGGTGCGCCATTTCAACTGTTGTGTGCATATATCTCAGTGGAAGGGATATCAATACTGACGGAACACCTCCATTGCTGTAGGCAAATGCATCAGTATCCGTTCCCGTACTTCTGCTTGCTGCTGCACGCTGAAATTCTATCTTTTTTTGCTCAGCAACAGCTATTATTTGTTCGAGTAGAAGGTTGTGCACAGCGGGAGCATACGTAAGGCTAGGCCCAGCCCCACATTTTATATCGCCTTGTATCTTATTATTAACCAATGGTGTGCTAGTATCATGGGTTACATCGGTAACAATGGCTACGTGAGGTTTGATGGTATTGGCTATCATTTCAGCACCACGAAGGCCTATTTCTTCTTGTACTGCATTCACAATATACAAGGAGAAAGGAAGTTTTTTCTTCTTTTCTTTAAGCATTCTGGCTACTTCTGCGATACAAAATCCACCCATCCTATTGTCCAATGCACGACCACAATAATATACATTATTGAGTTTGGTGAGCTCATCTTGAAAAGTAATAACACATCCTACATGTATGCCCATGTCGAGTACTTCGGCTTTGTCCTTGGCTCCAACATCCACAAATATATTATCCATAGTCGGAGCCATATTTTCATCTTTTCCTTTGCGTGTATGTATAGCAGGCCATCCAAATACACCTTTTACTATACCTTTTTTAGTATGTATGTTGACACGCATGGATGGAGCAATGATATGATCTGATCCACCATTTCTGATTACTTGAATAAATCCATTATCAGCTATATAATTGACATACCAAGATATTTCATCTGCATGGGCTTCTATGACTACCCGATAGTCCATCCCAGGATTGATGATACCATAAGCAGTACCATAATTATCTAAATGCCACTCATCCACATAAGGTTTGATGTAATCCACCCATATTTTTTGGCCAGGAGCTTCGTATCCTGTTGGTGCGGCATTATTGAGATATTCGTATAAAAAACTTTCTGAATTTTTATTTATGATGCTCATGTATGAGTTGATTCGGTTTTGCTATTTTTTAATATTAAAAGTTATTCTGGTACCAGTTTTGTGGGTCACAATTCCATTGGGCTAATGTGACAGATTGATCTTCAGAGATGTAATCTGAAGTTCTCGCTTCTTGGATTAGTGCAGAATAATTGGACAAAGAAAGATATTTGCACTGTGAATTCCTAAAATTTTCCTTAGCTTTTTCAAATCCATAGTCAAAAATAGCCATTACCCCTAGTATTTCATGTCCTTCAGCACGCAAAATTTCCACTTCTTCCAACGCACTGCCTCCCGTTGACATAAGCTCTTCTACTACCAGAATTTTTGAATTAGCGGCTATTTCTCCTTCTATTTGGTTCTGTCTGCCATGCCCCTTAGGCGCTGATCTGACATAACAAAAAGGTAAATCCAACTCATCTGCCAATAAAGCACCATGCGCAATTCCTGCTGTGGCAACTCCAGCGACAATATCTATGTTGCCAAATGATTTTGAAAGCGTACCTAGTGATTTTTTTATAATATTTCTAACTGTTGGATATGAGAGAGTTATGCGGTTATCACAGTAAATTGGGGACCTCATTCCCGATGCCCACGTAAAAGGATTTTGTGGGCTTAATTTAATTGCTTTAATTTGCAGTAGATTTTGTGCGATCAGATTTTCAATATTCATTTTAAAATTTTAATGGAGAAGCCGCAAATTTATAAAATTTATATCAATGAAGTAGAAGTTATCTTAAAACCTTCTGCAAATGTGACATTGGGTGACACCGTAGCCTCAGGCAGCGTGGTTGTAAAATATACAGGAAATAAAAGCACTTGCTGGATTATATCTCTATTTTGGAAAAATCGATCAAGTCAGAAAAATTGATCATCCACTTTGAAGATTTTGAGAAATTAAAAGCAGATTTTAAATCTCATTTTTCGGAGATTGAAGCGGGAGGTGGTTTGGTCAAAAATGAAAAAAATGAATACTTATTCATATATAGACGTGGGTCATGGGACTTGCCCAAAGGGAAGATTGAAGCCAATGAAACCAAAAAGGAAGCTACCATTCGTGAAGTGATGGAAGAGACGGGTATGAAAAAAATGACAATCACCCAAAAACTAATGGTGACCAGACACACGTATAGGAGCAATGTAGGTAAACGTATCATTAAAAAATCACATTGGTATCTTATTGAAGCTAAAAAGCAAGCGCTTATCCCACAGCAAAACGAAGATATTGAACGAGCTGAATGGATGACTTTGGAGCGTTTCTTTAGCAAGAAGAGAGAAGTTTATCCCAATATTCTCGAAGTACTTCATACACAAGATACGCAAGAAATAGTGAGTAAAGTGCAAATTAAAATTAAGTAAATAAAGATGACTATAAGCAACATTAAAACGCTAATACAATCTTATTATAAAGATGCTTTTGTTTTACTCTTGATCATTACCGTGGGTTGGGTCCTTTTGTATAGAGTTATTTCCCCACCATTTACATTACAAATGTTGACAAGGATGGCTGTAGATGATGGTGAATTGAAATATGAATATGTACCAAGTCATAAGATATCTCCATACCTTAAGGTTTGCGCTATGGCTTCTGAAGACCAAAACTTGCCCTTTCACAGTGGTATGGATATAGAGGCTATTCAAAAAGCCATGCATGTGAATAAAAAAGGTAAAAAAATATTTGGAGCTAGTACCATATCACAACAAGTATCTAAAAATGTATTTTTATTTCCTCAGAGGTCTTACATCCGTAAAGCATTGGAAGTATATTTTACTTTGTGGATAGAAACATTATGGCCTAAGGAAAAAATATTAGAGATGTATCTTAATGTGGCAGAAATGGGTACTTTGGTATTTGGAGCAGAGGCTGCATCACAGACATTTTTTAATAAATCAGCATCCAAGATTAACTTAAGAGAGTCTGCTACCATCATAGCGGTGTTGCCCAGTCCACGAAAGTATAAAGTCAAGAATCCAGGTAGCTATGTTTCAGAGAGACAAAGTGAAATCACAAAATTGTATCACTCGCTTGATGGGACGCACTATCTACGTGAGTTGTACCTCAAATCAGATAAATCTTTGTATGACTTTAGTAAATATTAAATCTTCAATCCTTCTTCTCATATTTGCAAGCATGCCTGCTGATTAACTTTATTTCAGTATCTGTATTTACATACACTTCTGTATAATAAAGATCAAAGGAGTATGGTTTTCCGTCCATACTGACATAAAATGTCCCTTTACCTGTGACTACACCTGTATTGCCAATAAGCCTAACATCTGATTCGTGTACTTTAACCTCTGTATAGGTTAGCTTTCCCGATTTTAAGTTGGCAATGACATCAGCTTTGGATTCTTTCCAGCCATTGGAGTGAATGTAATGCACATCATCATGGAGTAGGGTAGAGAGTGAGTCATATTGTTGTTCGGCCAACCATTTGAATTTTTTTAGGTGTATGGCGTGGATCGATTGTTTTTTTAGTTCATCAGCTTGAAACATCTTTGCAACTTCAATCGGAAAGTCTGTAACAAGTATGTCAAGTTTCCTTTTAAATGTTAAAGAATCGTAGTATTGCAAAGTGAATGGTTGGTACCTTTTATTCCATACTTCTCTCGGATCACTTAAAGTTATTAAGCCTACATTTTTAATTTTATGAATGATTTTATCTGATGTTTTATCTGTTATGTAAGCTGCAATACTTTCTTTAGAAGCATGTAAATCCACTAGCGAAGCATAGTCTTTATCTGAATCTATTAGTGCAGAAACCATTACATTACTTTTTGAGCTTAGCACTTTTTTGGTATTGTCTATGGTGAACGTTAAAACAAGACATCTGTTATCTAGATTGTATTTTTTGACTAGGTCAAGAACTTGATCATATATATCGCCTTTTACATCCAACATTAGGTAGATATGTTTATCCTTAATATAATCTAGAAGTTCAGTAAGAGTGGGTATGTGTTCTTTTTGTTAAGGAGTCATTTTGAGACATTAAAAAATATCTGTGATAATTCACTAGTTTTTTTGATAAAATATCACCTTCGCCATTAGTGGTTCTGGTTAATTCATTATCATGTAAGAGCCAAAGAATTCCATCCTTATCTTTTCTTACATCTATTTCAAGCATCA
>JADKCC010000029.1 GCA_016714785.1 Saprospiraceae bacterium | reverse complement strand
TTTAACAGACAAATGGGATTTATATAATTTATTGATCTTAGAAGCAGACCTTGGTGAAAAAACATCAAGTCAGCAATCGCTAAATATTGGTTTTCAGAGAAATAAAACCTTGCATTTTGGTGTAACTTTAGATTTTGCTCAAACTGATGATTTTGAAACCAACGATACCGAAATAGGGGCATTTTTGGGTGTGAACTTTTAGATACCTTTCAATCCGCACCCTAGTATTCATCCATCGCTTCTTTCAACCATTTTGATGAAAGAAGCGATGGTTAATGGAGGATTTTTAACTTTACGTTGTAATTATATTACTAGCAAGTTTGAACCACTTTTGTATTGGAGTTTAATATATATAAGTGAATAATATTTGATTTTTATAGGATTTTTTGAACGAATGGACAACCGAACGACGAACAACCGAGCGAACAAACACTTGAATGATCTGAACAACCGAATGATTTGAACGAACGAACAACCGAACGACGAACGACGAACGTCGAAGGACGAACACTTGAATGATCTGAACGAACGAATGATCTGAACAACCGAACAACCGAACAACCGAATGATTCATCGTTCGAGTGTTCATTCGATCACCAATTATATTCCACTTTTAGGGGTTTGCTGACCCATGGATTGTTTTTGATATAAAATCGCCAAGGTCTGTGTGAGCAATTGCCTACATGGATGCTCATCCCTACACGTGGTCCACTTACGATATCATCATTCGAGATTATAGCCTCGGTATCAAATATTGTTATCCCATTGTTTGCACTTAAGAGTGAAGTCCCATTCAAATCTTTATGAATACCTAGTGCAACTGCCAATTTTCCTGGCCCATTGGTCAATACTGGTTTCTGCGTGTCAATTTTTCTTCTTTCTGCCATGTTGGTTATACCTTCAGTTGGCTGTATGGCTCTTATTAATATCGCATGAGCATTACCAACATCTCCTGTGACGACATTCATCATGGGATGCATTCCATAACAAACATAAACGTATGCAGTACCTCCTTTCTCATACATCGTTTTTGTTCTTTCGGTCATTCTGCCATTGTACGCATGGCATCCACGATCATCTGGCCCTCGATAGGCTTCGGTCTCTACGATGATGCCCGAGGTAATTATTCCACCAATATTGGTTGCTATTTCTTTGCCCAAAAGTTGTCTTGCTATCGACACCACATCGTTAGAAGCATAAAAAAAATCTGATAAAACCTGTTTGGTTGTGTCCATTTTACTAAAACATTTGTACTTTTGATGGATTATGTATGATCAAATGACAGAACAGCGCAAATATAGTATTTTAAAAGAAATCTGGGGATTTACTGCCTTCAGATCTTCACAAAGCGAGATCATCGACCGTGTGCTGCTAGGTAAAGATTGTTTGGTCATCATGCCTACTGGTGGAGGTAAGTCTTTGTGTTTTCAGTTGCCGGCCTTGCTATTTGATGGATTGACAGTGGTTATTTCTCCTTTGATCGCCTTGATGAATGATCAAGTGACTGCTCTGAAACTCTCTGGCGTAAAGGTTGCTGCATTCCACTCCAACATGACACGTAATGAACAACAAGACGTAGAAAGACAGCTATTGCAAGGAGAAATTAAGTTGCTGTATGTCTCACCAGAAAGAGCCAATAGTGCAGGTTTTCCCGACTTTCTTGACAAGTTAAAAATCAACCTTTTTGCTATAGACGAAGCCCATTGTGTATCTATTTGGGGCAATGATTTCAGACCTGACTATGTATTGCTTAATGTGCTAAGAGACAGATTTAGCCATGTGCCATTCATAGCATTGACAGCGACAGCAGATGCTGCTACACAACAAGATATCTGTAAACAGTTGCATCTTACGGAGCCTGAAATTTTTGTATCATCCTTTGAGCGAAAAAATATCTTTACTGAGTCTAGACCTTCGGAGCAAAAGTACAAACAGGTTGTAGAGTTTCTATTCAAAGTGCCCAATCAGAGTGGGATTATCTACTGTCTGAGTAGAAAAGAAACGGAGAAGTTGTCACTAAAACTTCGGCAAGCTGGCTTCAATTGCGATTTTTATCATGCTGGTATGGAACCGGAAGAACGTAAGCGAGTACAAAAGGATTTTCAAGATGATAAGATTCAGTTTATCTGTGCTACCATCGCTTTTGGTATGGGCATTGATAAGAGCAATATACGATGGATCATCCATTATGCGATGCCCAAAAACTTGGAAGGATATTATCAAGAAATAGGTCGTGCCGGCAGAGATGGCACGCCAGCCAAAGCATTGTTATTCTATAGTTGGGGCGATTATATCATGCTCAAAAAATTTATCGATGATAGCCAAGCCAAAGAAGATTTTAAAACAGTACAATATGCCAAGCTCGAGCGTATGTGGGAATTTGCCTCCGCCAATGAATGTAGAACCAATGTAGTTTTGAGTTATTTTGGCGAATTCCGCAATGAACCTTGCCAACATTGTGACAATTGTATCCATCCTCCCAAAAGTAAGGAGGCAACAACTACCGCACAAAAAGCACTTTCAGCAGTCGTCCGCTGTAAAGAAAATGTTGGTTTGAATCTTTTAATAGATGTATTGCGTGGTTCCTATCGGGCAGAAGTGAGAGAAGCAGGATTGGATCAAATCAAAACTTTTGGAGTCGGCAAAGATATTTCATTCATCAATTGGAAAATATACATCACCCAACTGATCAATCAAGGTTTTTTGCGCATTGATTATACAGATGGGTTCAAACTCAAGACCACACCTTTGACACATTCTGTTCTCTTCGATGGAAAGAAGGTGCAATTGGTAGATTTGACATATACTGATTTGGTAACGGAAGCTCCGAAACCTAAACAGAAAAAGATGATGCTCGAAGATGAACTTATTTCCAAACTGAAAGAGTGGCGATCAGAACAAGCAAGGCAAAAACAAGTACCCGCTTATGTCATCTTCGCCGATAAGGTATTTGAAAATATTGCCGCATCCAAACCACTCACACGTGCAGATCTATTGATGGTAGAGGGCATCGGAAAGGTTAAAATGGAACAATATGGAGCCGATATCATAGCCATAGTCCAAGGTTTCATCAGCAATCAGGAATTGGTCAAAAATGTACAAGGTAAAACATATTTAGATACTTTTCAGCTCTATAGACAAGGATTGAGCCCTGCTGAAATTGCTCAGAAACGCGAACTTTCGGAAACGACCATATACTCACATTTCGCCTATCTATATACTAAAGACGAACCCATCGACCTCATGCAATTTATCACCGAAGATGATATTACCAAAGTCCGAACTGCATGGCTTTTAGCCGATAAAGAGATGTCACTAAGCGCTATTGCAGAGCATCTGATCAGTCCTATGGAATTTTATAAGATAAGATTATCTTTGGCTGTGATTATCAAACGAGAGAAAATGGAGCGATGAGATAAAAAATAGGAGAGATGCTATCTTGTTAAAATGTATCAAAAAAATGGTTATTTCATAATTTTACGCTAATAATATGGATTTATGGGTTTGACCTTAAGTTTAGGCGAATGGGATGAACGTTTCACTTTGGATTCACAGAACATGATGGAAAACCTTCAGCCAATTCTTATAAATGAAGAACTTAAGCTTGACCATGATTGGGCATTCAATCAACTGGTGAAACCATCTTATTTTGGTGCATATCATTAAGTATGAAAATCTTTGGAATCAATGAATTTGGTTTGCGTTTCCCATCATTGATTTTTTCATTACTTACTATTTTATTAGCATTTAACATTGCTAGAAAGTTATATTATGAGAAAATAGGATTAATTACAGCCTTTTTTTATGCGGTCAATGGGATTTTGTATGAAATAAATATTGGTCTATTATCTGGATCGTGTTGATAATCTTTCATCTGCTGTTCATGATGGATATCTATTATGTTGAAAACTGATAAACAAACCCAAAGTTGGGCATGTTCATAGGTTTGGTTATAGGACTTGCATTCCTGACAAAGTGGATTATGGCTTTATTTATCTTTTTTGTATGTTCTGTATATTTTGTATATGTAAAGCCTGATATTAAACCAATTTTAAGGTTTAACTTTTCTATTTTATTGACATCTTTTTCAGTGGTTAGTCCTTGGTTATTTTGGATAAGCTATAATTTTCCCATAGAAGCCAATTTGATCTTTAATGGTATGATTCATCCTGTAAATAATGTTGTTCAAGAACATAGTGGGCCTTGGTATTATTACTTAAATTCAATTAGGATAAATGTTAATGAGTTAATTTATATACCAATCATTTTTCTAATTTATGAGACAGTAAAAAGTGTTACAAAGAAAGAATTCTAATTTTATCATGGATTTTGATTCCAGTCATCCTATTATCATTTGCTTCGACCAAAAGAGAAGTTTATATTTTAAAGATTTCCATTCCTTATTTCAATGGAATTTTTTTAGAATATTTAAATAATTTTCAAGCAAAATGATATTAATCATTTTCTTTAATGTTATTTTATCTAGTAGCTACTATGATTTAGAAAGGGTTAAACCTTGGAAGCCAAGATTAACAAAACCTACGTATAGGTTAGAAATGGAACATTTACTTGCAACAAGTAAAAGCAAAGCTGATTCTATCATATTAGTAAATGAGCCACATTATATTGATGCAAGGTTTTATTATGGCCTACTAGGTTATAGATATTTGAATGATAGCCATGTTATTAAATCTAATGGCTTATTTTATAAATGTAGATGGTAAATATCAAATAATTGATTGATTTTTACAATTTTCCTTTGTTATAAATGCTCCATATTATGAATTTTTATGTAACCATTCAAAAGTAAATTTATTTAACTTTGTGCTTTATTAAAGTGTGTTAATAAGTCACTTTAGACGGGCATACACCGCAGTTAGACAATAAAATATATAAAAATGAAAAAGTTAAATTTAAGCATCAAAATAATGGCAACGCAAGATGATGTTTGGCATGCTATAACATTGCCTGAACATTATTGTGCCTGGACAAAGGTTTTTGCATCTTCTTCTCATTTTGTGGGTAATTGGAATAAAGGGGACAGTATTAGATTTTTGGCTACCAACGCAAAAGGGAAATTGGATGGTATGGTAGCGGAGATTGCCGAAGCAAATTTCCCATCCTTCCTATCTATCCGACATTTGGGATATGTTTATGATGGCGTTGATGATACGACGAGTGATGAAATAAAGAGTTGGGCTCCGGCTTACGAAAATTATACACTCACAAAGGTAAGCGATCAAGAGACTTTGTTTGAGTTGGAGCAAGATGTCACGGACGATTATTACGAAATGTTTTTAGGTTTGTGGCCTAAAGCAATGGTTGCGTTAAAAGATATTGCTGAGCGTATTTCTTCGCAACCTATATATCCTTGTTTGTGGTTTAATCAAAATGGTAAAGATGCTGCGGATTTTTATTGTAGCTTATTTAATGCTGCAAAAATATTGGATGAGAATGGGTTTGTTGTAACTTTTGAGCTTATGGGCAGTAAGTTTATGGCCATCAATGGTGGGCCTATGTATAAAGTAAACAGCGCCGTGTCTTACACTGTATATTGTGAAAGTGATACCGAAATAGAAAGGATCTATAGTGCTTTAGTCGATGGTGGACAAGTTTTGATGCCATTAGGTAGCTATAATTGGTCTCAGAAGTATGCTTGGGTTATAGACCAATTTGGTGTTAATTGGCAATTGGATGTTGCTCAAATCAATCATAAACAAAAAATTGTGCCTACTTTACTCTTTACCAATGCTAAAAACCATCTTGTGAGAGAGGCAGTTAGTTTTTATACTGACATAATCAAAAACTCCGAACTTCTGATAGAAGCGCCTTACCCAAATGAAGCTGGAATGCCTGCGGGATCGCTGTTGTTTGCTCAAGTAAAACTGGGCCAAACCATAATAAATGCTATGAGTAGCACCATGGAGCATGACTATGATTTTACGCCTGGCAATTCTATAGTGATAGAATGTGGCAACCAAAATGAGATAGATTATTATTGGGAACAGCTAGGTGAGGGCGGTCACCATGACAGATGTGGTTGGTTGGTAGATAAGTTTGGTGTTTCATGGCAGATTATTCCAAAGATATTATCAAGTCTAGTGGCTGATCCTATCAAAGGACCAAAGGTGATTCAAGCTTTTATGCAAATGAATAAATTTGACATAGAAAAATTAATAAGTGTATAGTAATGATGTCTCACAAGCATGACGCCTAATGGCGAATATCAGCACCTTAGTTTTGGGTTAATATTTATTTAAATATGTAATTAGTTGGCATTAATCCATTTATAAACTCCGAAACTTCAGTTATTTAGTTATATTTTGAAATTTACTCTGTGGATTCTTTAATTGATATATGCTAGATTTTGATCAATTTATGCATTTTAGAAACGGATTTATTCGTGATTTTAACAAAATATATCCCTGACGGCATTTCACTTAGATCGACATAAGTGGTAAGTACTTCTGCAGATTGATTGGTTACTTGTTCTGCATGAAGGAGTGTGTTTGTCTGACTTAATAATTCGATTTTGGTAATACCAATAAATCCAGATAAATCGATACGTGTTTCAGCAGTGGTTGGATTAGGATATATTCTAATACTTTGATTTAATGCTGCGTCTGTCGTCGCATTGGCTATACCACTGACAAAATTAAAAGTATATTCACTTCCGAAATCTGGCTGAAAAACCATCCAAGAACCATTCACTCCTTTTGCTCTGATATACCCATCTCCGTCGCCATTGGCCCACCAAGAGATACCATCCTGATCACTATCTGTAAACTGGAGCTGATAACATCCACTTAAGTTTGGAATAGTATCATTGTATATGGTAAATGCTGCCAAGCCTGTTTTGCTAGATCGGATGATTTTACCATCACTGTCTTTCAGTGTCCATTTCGTTTCATTGGGCATTCCATTTGTTTTCATGGACACTATGATACCACCATCTAGATTTTTTACAGGATTAATATTTGTAGTCAGTTTATTATTGGCAGAATATTCATCATTCACATTATTGATTTGTTGGATAGATGCAAAAAATTTCTTGCCAGCATAAAATGCATCAATGGGCAAATTAGGTAAGATTATCTTTTGTGATTTTAAAAATCCTAGATTGCCTGTCCATGTATAAGTATTTGAGATACCACCTTCGATGCCATAGCTTATCTGTGCTGAAGTCAAATTTTTGCTTCCATTATTTACGATCATTATGGTAGGATTGGCACAAGATGGGTTCAAACGGTGATAATTTACATCACTTGAAGGAGCAATGATATCTAATACTGCTGCATCATTGGCAAATGTAATATCGCCGTATTTGACTAATTGCGTATTGACGATGTACCTACTATCGCCGGTGGCTGTATTCAATCCATAATCTAAGCTGAAATTGTTTCCAGATGTGACCAATGGCATAATTTCAAATTCCTTCAAATCGGATGGCGCACCAGGACACCAACCAGCTCTATCATACACCCAAGTTCCACCTTGAGGGGAAATAGGATTATCACCACACTCTTTCCATAATTGCCAAGAAAAGTCAGCGCCATCACCATTCACATCTATAGAATGTGTGCGTGGGATAAACTCTCCTTCTTGGCCATGCCCAGTTGCTACCGTTCTGATTTTCATAGACTTAACATCCGCTCCTGCATGTAGCTGCCGTTTTTCAAGATGATCATTGGCCAGTATAGATTGATACCCATAAGCCGTAGCGGGCCATACTTGTTGGATTGATAACACAGGTCTTGTTGGTTTGCCTTTGATAAATGCAAATTTGATATTCATCTCTTCTTGCCATTCGCCGCCTTTGTCCATAAGGAACCTTTTGTTTCCCTTCAAAATAGGGCCATAATCGGTTACATCAAAGACCCATGTTTTGCCTTCCTTGCCCAAGTCGAGACCAATGCCATAAGGTGTTACAAATGATACTAATTCGTATTTGGCTGGGAAATAGTTGTGATAAACTAATTGACCTATAAACAAAACATCATCTTCAGGTATTAATATTTCATCTATTATGTTACCTAACTCATCATAAATATTGAAGGTTCCTGCAGCCCAATAATACAATGGTGTCCCAGCCGTCAGTTTTTTGTCAATGATACTGTAAGGTGTTACTTTGTAGGGCGTATTCAGTGTAGAATCTCGCTGTAATCCATTGTTTATCTGAATACCTGCATTTCCTTTTAGCCATGTTAAGTCTGGTCTGGCTTTTATGTTTTCGAAGTTTTTGAATACATCATTACCTCTAAATAATTTTTGATTGATTTTATCTGCAAACACACAAGTACCGTGATGAGTGGACTTATCAGTGAGCGTAAATTCATCTGTATCATTCATGTCATAATAGGCGATTAGATTGTTTTGAATAGCTGATAATGTGAGTGGATTTTGCGACATCAAGCTCTTTATGTCTTGGATAGTCAGCTCCTTGTCCCAAACCGTAAAATCATCCATCCATCCAAAATAAGGTATGGTATTATTGGCATCACTACCCAATACAAATTTATCAATGTTTATGGACTTGGTTTTTCCCGTTCCTGAATGCCAAAGTTGCCCATTTAGGTAGATTTTCATACTGCCAGAAGCCGTGTTTTTTGTAAAAGCCCAATGGTTCCATTTGCCTTCATAATCGGAAGCAATAGCGGCTTTATCTATTCTGTCATATCCTGACGCATCGCCGCCACAATCCCAATAAATTCTACCATTGGACCATGGGAGATGTACATTGAGTTGTCGATTTTTGTTCGCATCATCAGCCGAAAATATAGCGTTGTTGATAGGCAATATTTCTGTATTTCCATTGGACCAAAAGGCAACGGTTATTTCGTTTTTTATCGATTTTAGAGCATCTCCACTGACATTTCCTGCACCTTGTGCGCCGAGTTCTAGATATTTATCGTTATTTATATTGCCTATACTTAAAGTGCCAGTTGTTTTTGTACCCAATATTTCCAGATCCTTCAGATCATCGGCTTTGCCGGTAAAAGAAATTTCTACCACCATATTGGACGGGCTATTGTATGCAAATGCTTTGTGGAAATAGACATCAGTCTCGCCCGACGCATTGAATACTACATTTCTGTTTACGACTTCTGTAAATGAAAGACTTGAGATTAATGTTTCAGATAGTTCGTTTTGATTGGTTGCGGCCAATTTTATCTTTAGGAAAGTAAGTTTTCCAGTTTTTTTATTTTTTAAGGTAATCCCAGATATATTTCCGTTGGTAAGATTTGTCATCTCCTCTGATCTGTAGAGAAACCATGCTTTGTAGTTTTTATGTATTTTGGTAATGATATTTTCATTGGCTAGATGTGTTCCTGCTGGTATTTTGGTAATGCCAGACGTAGTATTGACAGTGATATTTTGAACATTATAATCAATATATTGGAACGTAGGCGTAGAGGTGTAAGCGAAAAAATCTTCATTAATACCACTTATCACTAAGTCAGGATGGGTGGCTTTTAATGAGTCTATTCCCGAAGAATCTATCACATTTGTATTGCAACTATAATCCCACTCTCCACAGCCTTTATTTCTATCCGTTCCAGTAGATATCAAGCCACCTTTGCATCGCATATTGTAATACATCAATATTTTTTCATACTGTTGATGGTCTCCATTAGGGAATTGGATCAAACTATCTCTGGTCTTGGAGCCATACTGAAAAGTCTGTACCCAAGTGGTGTCTTGAGCCACCAAAGAATTGAATCCAAAAAACAATAGGATAATGGTATAAACGCTGGAAAATGAAAATTTAGATATCATGTCTCAAATTGTGCTGTTAAGTGAAGCCATAAAAATATGCTTAATTTATTTTAAAGTTATTATAATAATGTTTTTTCTTTTGTAAAGTATCCTTTTTCTGGTCAACCTTTGTTATTTTGAAATATGGAATGGTGAGAATACTATATAGAAATTGAAATGTGGCAAAGTAAAATGATATTAAATGATCGGCCACAGGGTGAAGGAAACTTTATGATCTTGTTATTTTGAAATCCAATGTACTTAGCTACAATCATCCATTTCATGGCTAGGTTGACGTATTAAGATTTTGAGAGGGTAAAAGTGATGACCAATAAAACAGACAAAAACCTATTAAAAAGTTAACAAATATAAAAAAATAAACAAAAGCGCCTGATTTAGCATTAGATATCATATTTTTGCAACCACAATGGCGTAACCTATGCAGTTTTTATACCCTTCTTTTCTTTGGGCACTTCTGGCTTTAGCCATTCCGATCATCATTCACCTGTTTTATTTTCGCAGGTTCAAAAAGGTTTTCTTTACCAACGTAAAGTACCTGAAAGAGATCAAAGAAGAAACATCCAATCGCAATAAACTTAAAAATTTATTGGTTTTGTTGAGCAGATGCTTGGCAATCATTGGACTAGTTTTAGCATTTGCCCAACCTTTTATTCCCACAGGAGATACCATCAAATCGGGGATCAATCATGTTTCTGTTTTTGTGGATAATTCCTATTCTATGACAGCCGCCAAACAAGATATTCCATTGCTTGATTATGCCAAAGAACGAGCAAGATTGGTGGTCAGTTCGTACAGTGAAGAAGATAGATTTCAGATTTTGACGCATGATTTTGAGGGCAAACATCAACGGCTTATCAGCAAAGAAGATGCTATAGCTTATATTGATGAGATCCAACTTACCCCAACTGTGCAGACCATAAGCCGAGTTGTTAATAGACAAAAACAACTATTGGAGAGTGTATCCAATAATAAGATAAGTTATATCATATCTGATTTTCAGCGTAGTATCTCGGATTTATCGGTGATTCAAGATACTACCATAGAAGTCAATTTATTGCCAGTACAAGCTAGTCAGCAAAAAAATATTTCAATAGACAGTGTTTGGTTTGATGGTCCAATTCCTTTTTTAAATCAAAACAATAAATTGGTGGTACGGGTACGCAATAATAGTGGCGAAGATGCCGAACAGGTCAAGTTGTCATTTAAGCAGGATGGGCAGGAAAAACCCATAGGCATCAGAGATATCCCTGCCAATAGCACCATAACGGATACCGTAATAGTCAATGTGGACAAATCAGGATGGCAACAAGGAGTAGTCAGTGTGAGCGATTACCCTGTGCAGTTTGATGACGAATATTATATTGCATTCCCTGTTCCAGATACTATTAAAGCTTTGTTTGTCAATGAGTCAGGTCCCAATAGGTTTATGGATGCACTATTCAAGGGTGTAAAGTCTTTTTCATTGTCCAATCAAAATGTAAACCAGCTGCAATATCAGCAATTTAGTAATTTTGATCTCATTATACTCAATGATTTAAAAAGTGTCACTTCGGGACTTAGTAGCGAATTGGGACAATATCTCAGGAATGGTGGTAAAGTCCTTGTCTTCCCAAGCAAAAATGCAGAATTAGCTTCTTATAATAATTTTTTATCTCTATCAGGAGCCAATACATTTGCCAGTTTGAACAAAAATAAAAAAGAAGTATCAGGGATCAATACCGAAGAGTTTGTTTTTTCAGATGTTTTTATCAATAATTCTCGCAATCTAAAACTACCACAATCTATGATGTCTTATGACTTTAATAGTGTGGCGGCTTCGATACAAGAAAAAATATTGACCTACAGAGATGGCAGCGCTTACATCAGTAAATATAGGGTAGGGGACGGTCAACTTTTCGTATGTGCTTCGCCTTTAGACAATGCAGTGAATGACTTGGTGTTTAATGCTGAAATATTTGTACCATTGGTATATAAATTGGCAATAACAACTACCAAACAAAAAAGTCTTTCTTATACCATCACGAATAATATAGTAGTAGAAACTGAAAATAAACGCAAATCAGGAGATTACGTCTATAAAATATCCAATGGCAAATCTGAGTTTATACCGGGGCAAATTCCGACAGGCAATAGGATCACGCTTGATGTAGATGATCAAATCAAGACGGCTGGATTTTATGACTTACTCTTAGATACAAATATTGAAGGCAAACTAGCTTTCAATTATGATAGGAAGGAATCTGACATGAGTATGTATGATGAAGATGGGCTCAAAAATCAGAATGGGACTAATCCCAAAATCAAAATCATTAATGAAGCATTGCAAGCCAATATATCAGGTGCCATTTCAGATAAGGATAAAGGTATTGTATTATGGAAATGGTTTGTGATCATGGCATTGTTGTTTTTGGCGATTGAAGCCTTATTGCTTAGATTTTACAAACCTTAATAGTCTATGAATGTCCTTATAAAACAAGCGACCATCTTACATGCACCTTCTTCTTATCACCAACAAGTAATGGATATCCATATCCTGAATGGAATAATACAGGCTATCGCTCCATCATTAAATATAAATGGGGCTAAGGTCATCGCAGGTCAGAAACTTTATTGCACCATCGGATTATGTGACATAGGTACACATACAGGTGAGCCAGGCTACGAACATAGAGAAACAATATGGTCATTGTGCCATGCGGCATTAGCAGGAGGTTATACCCATTTGGCTGTATTCCCAAACAACAAACCCATCACCCAATCGCGTGCACACGTGAGATATCTCAAAGAGCATCCTGACAGACAAGGTGTAAAAATATCGCCAATAGGTGCTATGAGTATAGACTCAAAGGGTGATGATATCACAGAGTTTATGGATATGCAAGCTGAAGGTGTGGTGGCTTTTAGTGATGGGATGCACGCTGTAGGCAATACTAGTCTTTTGAGTAGGGCGTTGCTGTATGCTACTACCTTAGCTACACCGATCATACACCATCCCGACGACCATCACCTAAGTAGTGGTGGTGAGATGCACGAAGGGGAGATGAGTACGTCCCTTGGGATGAAAGGTGTTCCTGAGATAGCTGAACTGAATATGGTACAACGAGATGTATTGTTGCACGGTTACAATGGTGG
Source organism: Saprospiraceae bacterium (assembly GCA_016714785.1). Lineage (GTDB taxonomy): Bacteria > Bacteroidota > Bacteroidia > Chitinophagales > Saprospiraceae > OLB9. Next base: position 87,750 of record JADKCC010000029.1, on the reverse strand, counting down.
TACCATCATAGAACATGCCATTTCGGCTGCTGATAGTGTACATGTGCTGAGGCAATCAAAATTGGAAACCAATGGTATCAGCGCTACTGTAGCATATATGAACTTATTGTTTACAGATACAGATCTTTTTGACTTTGATTCCAATCTCAAAGTACAGCCAGTGTTAAGATCAATGAAGGACAAACATGCACTGATAGAAGGGATCAAAGACGATACCATAGATGCCATCATTACCAATCATACGCCACTGGATGAAGAATCCAAAAATCTAGAATTTCCGTACGCAAAATCTGGGGCCATAGGATTGGAAACCTGTTTGGCTGCTACAATAGATGGTTTGAGTGATCAATTGTCATTAGAAACCATCATTGGCAAAATGACTATTGGGCCAAGGCATTTGTTAGGTATTGCCTTACCTGAAATTGCAGTAGGAGCAGCAGCAGAATTGTGTGTATTTGATACAGAGCACCCATGGGTATATGAACCAACGGATGTCGTTTCTAAGTCAAAAAACACACCTTATTTGCACGCAGCATTCAAGTCGAAGGTTATTGCTACTATTTTGTAAGTTGCGCACATCACTGTTTAAGACCATCACCCGATCACAAGATTCTTCACTTCACCACCACCTGCTGCTTACTCCCGATCAGCTTCCCTCCTTGCGTCATCGTCAATACATAAGTGCCTGCTACCACATCGTTAATATCCCATACCACATTATGGTGAGCATGTGGAAGTGATATAGCCTTCACTATACCGCCATTCATATCGATGAGCTGGTAAGTCATATCCGTGATCTCGCCCTGATTGATGATGATGGAGTGGGAGGCAGGATTGGGATATATTTTGATCTCAGGTATTTGAACTTACTACATCTGGTCCGTGGTAGTGGATGTCGTATCTATAGGTAGGATGTTGCCATCTTCATCTATTTTTACTAGCCAAGCAGATTGTGGTAAATTTACGCTAAAAATACTTCCTACGATTAAATAATTTTGGTCATAAGTTTGTATTATATTGTTAAATTCATTAAAACCTTGATTAGTGGTGAAATCATAAGTTTTTTGCCATAATCTTTTGCCCTTATCATTAAATTTTACAATTTTCCTATTCCATCAAAAGTATAATCTTTATGTCATTGGCCATCAAGGAAGTACTCTCTCTTCTTTTTGTTTTGATTATTTTGGCAGTGCCCCAGATATTTGGATTTCTTGGTTCGTCCCAGTGATTAGACCAAACAATTTTTTTATTTACTACATCATATCTAGTGACCGTCCATCTGGAGTAAAGATTATGGTTAGTGTAATCAAAAAAAGAATCATAAGAAGCCAATAACACTTCTTGACTATTGAGAGGATGTATGTCCTTTACACTGTGTATTGCACTTAATCCTGATGTCTGATATTCCCAAATTTTATTCCCATTTTGGTCAAGGTAAAAGATTGCCATTTTACCAGTGGCGATTAGCTCGCCTTCTATAGTACCATAAATAAGAATATTATTATTGAAATTGACCATCTTATTCATGCTATGTCTGCCGTCAAACTCAAAAAATCGAATAATATTTGTTTCATTAGTTGTCATATTGTGTTTTATTAATATTTGTATTGCTTTAAAAGTAGGTGTATCCAATTCTCCTATAGAGTAATTTGTTAATATAAAAGATTCTTTACCAATTACTAGGAAATCATTTAAGAACATGCCATATTTGTTATTTGAGTCGGGAGATGGAACCGCTAAGATTTTTTCAATTTCTAAGGTATTAACGTTTATTTTGAATAATAGAATCGGATTTTGCTTTGTGTTTGTACTTTGAGGGAAAAATATTTCATTTTCAATCATAAAACCCTTTCTACATTGATTGAAGTCAAATTCAACACCTTGATCTTCATAGTGTTTGGTAGTCACAAGCGCGCCTTGTCTTTTATCCACCTTTGATATTGAAAACCCTTGTTCATATGTACCAAATGAGTCAATGGAAGTACCAATCACAATGTAAAACGAATCTGTCTCATATACTTGATAACCTATAAATCTGGCTACTTCTTTTTCTAACAGCAGATTCCAGGATTTATCTTGGCATGTTTGCTTATAAAAAATGATTAAAAGGGAATAAATAAGTTTTGAATAAAGATGTTTCATTCGTGTATTTTGAATTGTTAAAAAGTGAGATATCGGCAACAATATACCGATGTCTCTACTTGATATTATTGGATATAAGTTTGATTTATTGAATTTTGATAAACTTAAATACAAACACTATCTGTTTGTTTTCCATAACTTTAACGGTATATACACCACTAACCAATGTTGAGATGTCTATGTTGTTGATATCTTTTTGAATACCTTGCTCAGTCATGATTTTACCGTCAGCATTGATGATACTGGCTACCAAATCATTAACCGTAGTTTTGCCTTTGATGTTGATATTAAGCACATCAAAAGCTGGATTAGGGTAGATATCTACACTTATTGGACTGATTTCATTGGAAGATGATAATGTTGCAAATGTCAGCGGTTCATACTTCCATCTTTCTTTAATAGTCACTTTCTTGCCTTTTAGATTAGCTGCTACGTCAGTACTGATACAGTCTATGATCATGATAGAGTTATTTTAAATTTCCAAAACAAAAATCAAAGATAACTAAAAAATTCAGGCACAGCCGTAAAAATATGACATAGGAATTTGTGTAAAAATGAAAAGCGTTGGCACTCCTGATTGCCCTGAGACTGACCCACAATGATTTTGCAGATGAAGCAACAAAATTAAAATCTGTGCAATCCATGTTATCTGTGAGCTAATAATAAGGTTTTCTCACAGATTTATCGGTTTTCGCAGATGCAAGTTGAAATACCTAGTATTAAACTAAAATCTGTGCAATCCGTGGTATCTGTGAGCTAATAATAAGGTTTTCTCACAGATTTATTAGATTTTGCAGATGCAAGTTGAAATATATAGTATTAAATTAAAATCTGTGCAATCCATGTTATCTGTGAGCTAATAATAAGGTTTACTCGCAGATTTATCAGATTTCGCAGATGCAAGTTGAAATACCTAGTATTAAATTAAAATCTGTGTAATCCGTGGTATCTGTGAGCTAATAATAAGGTTTTCTCACAGATTTATCAGATTTCGCAGATGCAAGTTGAAATACCTAGTATTAAATTAAAAGCTGTGCAATCCGTGGTATCTGTGAGCTAATAATAAGGTTTTCTCACAGATTTATTAGATTTTGTAGATGCAAGTTGAAATATCTAATATTAAATTAAAATCTGTGCAATCCGTGGTATCTGTGAGAGATAAAAACAATCATTTCAGCCTAATGCACCCACACAAATAGATCACCTGATGACAATCTGCTGCCTACTCCCGATCAGCTGTCCACCTTGTAACATCGAAAGTCCATAAGTTCGTGCTACCACATCAATGTAGCGTGCGTGTAGTACAGAATCGGATTTGGGTCATGTATGCCGGATCACTGTAGTATCAAAGACGCAGTTTTGATGATTATCACGGCAAAGATATTATCCAGTCTTCAAAGTAAAAAATATTCAATGGGTTGATTTTGGTATTTTTATTTTACAGATATAAAAATTTTGTAATGTTATTGGAGTTGAATGCGAGTGATTTAGGGTATGAATGGTTGAAATTTTAATATATAGGGCTTGCTGACTATGGTGCAACCAATTGATAAATAATAAATTATGTCTATAATGAACAAAATAAATGCAAAGCTTTTAATTGATTTTGTCCAAAAGTCGTGTACCATGAGTTGGGGGCAGTTACTTTTTGCATTGCCCAAAAGTAACCAAAGCGTTCAAAAAAGGCAATTGCGCTCGTTCATTGCACCAATGCTTTTTCTATTGCCATAAGTATTTCATATTTAACCTTTGTGCTTTATGGCAATAGACGCACTTTTGTTTCTTCATTCACTATTGCTTGTTTTTTGAACGATAATCTCCGTTAAACTATTAACCAAAAATAATAGCTGACTTTTTCAGGAGCCCCCATATAGACTCTCGATGACGGAATTATTATTCGTTTTTTTTATTGCGCCATTGTATATAGTATGATGGGTTTAGTAATTTGGATTATTGGCAAAATAAAAGGTGGTGAGCCTTATTCGTTTATGCTACATCATTTCCTTCAATTTCCCTACGGTATATCTGATTTCTTCTTCTGTATTAAGTGGTGAAAAAGTTTATTAATCCCTAAATGGGCTTCTGATTACAAAGTCAGCATCGGGTTTTACAAAACTCAAAACACTATCTACCGTTTTGTTGATCACTGGATTGGTATGGTGAAGGTATAAGTACATATCATGCGGCTTGGCACCGACAGTTGATTTTATTTCAACAGCTGTGCGCGACATATCTACTTGGCTGACTCTCAGTTTTATACCTTCGGCTATTAAGTCGTAAAGCATATTTAGATATATTTGGTATTCCGCATTTAGTGCTGGGTCGTACCCAAGGAAATGAGCATCCAATACATCATAGTTTTTGATACTGGTAAAAAAAGCGATCATTTTTCCATCTTTCCAATAGGTAGAAAAAGTCATGTTTTTACCAAAGGCGTGCTTAAGGTTTTCAAAATACTGCGGGTGAAGTACAAAAGCATTAAAGTCTGCCTGATCTGATACATTTTTATAGAGTGCGTGGATGGCGTCTCTGTGTGTTGCAATGTCTTCTATGTCGAATATCTTTTTTGTGATTTCCTTCGATTTTTCCAAAGCCTTTCTCGCCCTCACTCTATATTTAGATTTGAGAGATTCCAAGTAGTCATCCATTGATTTCCATGCTGGATTTAAGGATAATATCATTTTCGGTTGCACTGAAAATCGAGTAAAACCTTGATGGTATTCGCCATCTTTCGGCGTTTGATCGGAATAAAAGTCTTTGATTAATATAAGTCCCGGCTCTTTATTTTGATTTTTAAGTACCAATTGTAGTTTGTTAGCGGCTTTTATGACGATATAGAATTGCTCATTTCTATCAATTTGCTCTTTGAAGTAAAAACCATAATCTCCTGTCAGTAAAAGATTACCACAAACTACAGTTTCAAAATTGATGGCACTTACAACAGCTTGGCGCATTGGTTCTGTTAGTTTTTGCATCATCGTTTTGGGTTCGGAACCAGGTTTTCTTAAATTTTCTTTCAGTTTGACATACTTGGATTGAAAATATATGATACCTACAGCGGTATTTTTTTCTTTGACGATGGCATAATAAGGTTTGATGCCTGTAGCAGGACACTTTTCGATACATCTTAGGAAATCAATACTAAAGAATATATCATGCGCTGCTGAGACAGATGCCCATTCTTCTTCAATGTCATCGATACTATCATGCAATGATATAGTATATCTACCACCGTCAGATATCATATCCGTATGAATATGTTTTTTACAAAAGGATTTAGCGATCGTGGTCATGGATGATATTTCAGTTTGTGATAATTTCCAAACATTAGACTAAATGCTTAATTAGGCAGATTTGTTGCAACTATTCAATTAAAGACTTCGTTTTTCGACAGAGAGAACTTTTTTATTGATGAAATTTGTCGCTGCGAATTCCATATTAGCATTTTAAACCAAATAAAAATATCTAATTAAAAAAATAAATGATTGTAAAGTGATTGTATTTTAAGTTTTATATTGTACATTTGTATTGAATTAAGTTTCCCTACATTCATTAACAAGTTTCACAAATTCTTTATTGCTTACTTATCAATGCAAGCTATATTGATATTTGATTGAAAATACAAAAAAAATTAAGTATGGAAACGCACAAAAAAATTTCTCCACCACATTATTTTTTTATCCTATTTTTGCTTTTGGTAGTGCAAAGTTTGTCTTATGGCAATGACACACTACAGATTGATAATCCCTGCCCAGTAGGAGGTGTTCCTGTGTTTGAAATTACAGGGCAAATAGACATAAATAACCCAATCAAAAAAATTCCTGTTTTCACGGATCAATTATGCCATGCGTCTATTGACTCTTATCATTATAACGAGCATTGGCTAGGATGGAGTGAAGTGGGAAAATTGAATTTCTCAATCTCTGATAGTACGCTACAAATCAGTATATATGATGCGGCATTATATTTTTCAAATGACCCATGTTCAGGGCTTTTATTAGAAGGTCAAGGATATTTCAAATTTGAATTAGCATCGACATTACATCGTAACTACATAGTGATAGTGGTGGCAGGTATGATCGGGCAAGAATATGTTATAAATAGTGATAATGTGTTGCGTGTTTATAATGAAGCTTGTATATTTGATGGGACGGCAAAAGGAGAAATATTATCATATAATAAAATAGTAATGCCTGATATCACAGTGACAGCTCCAGATGTCAAGTATGTTTGGGATGAAATGTTTGGATTCCAATGTAATGAACTTGATAGACTATTCAGAAACCAAGCTATCTCTATAATGAGTCCTTTTCAACAGTTAACCATACAATCTGAATATTTGTTTAGAAAAACTAAAGTAGAGACTATAACATGGCCAAAAGATGTGGTGTTGGAAGATTATACTGATTGTCATAATTTTACTGCTACCCCTATAGAAATATACACACAGCTAAAATTAAAGTTAGGGGATTCTCTAGCAAGAGCAATGTCATTTCCATTTGTAAACGGTAGCGCTATTTTTGGATATGACATGTCAGATTATACCTTTGCGTACAGAGATTTTATTTTAAAGGAATGTAATGGGCAATTTATTACGGAAATACGGCGTGAATGGACTTATAAAAACAAATGTAATAATACTGTAAATACATATATACAGCAGATATCTTTGAAGTATGAGAAACCTGAACTTATACAGTTGAAAGATATACGTTTGTCCACCGATCCTTGGGGCTGTGTAGCTACTTTGCGATTGGATAATAATTTGGCAAAAGTGGCCTGTGAGATGGACTATACATTAACGATGTTACCTTATGGATTTGATGTTACTTGTACAGGAAATGCAACAGATGGTTTTACGTGTAATGGTTTTTCTGCGGGCACCTACAAGGTAAAATACTTTGTTATGGATTGTTTAGGTCAGCGATCAGACACTTTGGAGTTTTCGGTGACTGTTCAGCCATATCAATACCTTTGCAACCGAATCCTTTATTTTCTTTGACGATGGAAAAGGATATGATGAACATTGATAGCGCTTTGATATTTAATACTATTGTTAATAATTCTAGCAATCAATGTTACCCTTATTTTATTGAAATCGAAGAAATACCCCATAATTGTGATTCTGTCCATAACAATCAAATAATATTATGTTGTGACGATTTACTGTCTTCAAATGGCTTGCCCCTTTTAGAAAATTATATACCGGTTTTAAAATCCAAAATCTGGTGGGATATCAACAAGGATATGGTTTTTCAATTACCAGAAGATATTTATTTTATAAGACAGGGTGAGATAAAACTAAGTGATAAAATCAAAGAAAAAGTGTGCCCTAATGATACTATCATTAATTGCCTATTAGCGGATATTTCAACAGAAAAAATAAGTCAAGCACAGCTCATAGGTCAATGTTTTACGCACCAGATGACATCATTTAAGGATTTGAGAAGAGACACTGTAGGCAATCATGTGATTATATCTCGTCAAATTTCTGAAAAGTCCTTTAATCCAACTTACACTTGTGTCCAGAAAATTGTTTTGGAAGATTGTACTTCTAGCATTTTTGATGTAGGCAGCAGAGATCATAACATGGTGGCATGGAATCAACCCAATCCTTTTGAACAATCAACAACGATTCATATAGTATTATCTGAATCTAAAGCCATAGATGTACTTATTTTTGATTATTTTGGGCGAGCAGTCTTTGTTCAAAGCATACAAGGTGTAGTAGGCGAAAATAGCCTCTCAATTACAGATGCTGATCTAGGTGCAAATGGTATGTATATGTACCAAATTAAATCTGGATCATCGACCATTACAAAAAAGATGTTGCTGGGTAGATAATTTTTTTATTATTTCTTCCTATTCAACAGTTCATCTACTAGGCTTTTCACACCAACGGTTGCCTTCTCTTTGATGACTTTTAGCCCATAGCGGTTGCTGAGTTCATACGATATATGGGGCTTAGGATCTACATAATATATCTCACTGCCCAATGGAGCGTAAGCGATAAGGCTCGCAGCTGGATATACTTGCATAGATGTACCTATGATGATGAAGATGTCGCCTGTTTCGCATTGTTTGATGGCTGAATCGAGCATAGGCACCATCTCCCCAAACCATACGATGTGAGGACGGAGTTGGTGCCCTTCATCACACAGATCGCCTGCATGAAGATCATCGGTCCACTCGTACACCAGCGTCTGGTTTCCTGTGCTTCTCACTTTGTTTAGCTCTCCATGCAAGTGGATTATGTGTTTGCTGCCTGCACGTTCGTGGAGGTCATCCACATTTTGCGTGATGACTACAACTTCATATTTTTGTTCTAAATCTTTAATGGCTTTATGGGCTGCATTGGGCGATACATCATGCAATTGTCTTCTTCTTTGATTGTAAAAATCCAATACTAATGCTTGATTGTCATTCCATCCTTGGGGCGATGCTACGGCCATTACATCATGACCTTCCCACAGGCCATCTGCATCTCTGAATGTGCTGATGCCACTCTCTGCACTGATCCCTGCACCTGTGAGTATGATTACTTTTGTCATGACTTTAAAACTTATATACAAAATCAACATAAGGGATGCCGATCTTCAATATTTGTGCTATCTCAGGCGAATTTATAAATGCCAAATCTATCGACATTCGTTCACCAAAAAATCGGATGCCATAAGAAAATACTGGTTCGTATCCATCAATAGGTAATAGCCAGTTTTCTGATATTAAAGATACGGTACGCGAAACTCGGTGCATACCACTGATCGTTAAGATAGGATTGGATGCGATACTACCCTCTGCAAAAGCCCACCCAGTACCAAATGTAATATTGCTATCTTCATTACCGTACGTAAATATGCCATAACCGATACCACCATATCCTCCAGGTATTAGACCTAAAAATGCGCCACCGCCTACATGCCAATTTTCGGAAAGTTTGTAGCCACCTATTTTCGGTGTAATGATGAATACGGGACTTCCTGCAAAAAGTGAGACAAGCTCTGTTCCAGCACCCAATGTAAAGTGGTCTGAAATACCATAATTGATAGTATTGATCGTGCCATAAATATTTTGATAATATCCAGCATCCTTTTTTAGATTGAATGCTGAAGGACCGAATAAATATCTGGTATGATGTGGGTTTGGAAACCAGTATTTACCATTGACATATTTTGATGCTTCTATTTTTTTGATAGATAGGATCTCCGCAATTTTCAGTTCTATTTTGGCATATCCTGCATAGATAATCATAGTACTATCGGTCTTTGAGTCGAACTTGCCTGTGTATGTGGTTTCATCTTTTAGTTTTATAGTCAGGTTTTGATCTTTGGCTATTTCTAGATCTGAGACTTTAACTTTCTTTTCTTGCGCATTCGCACCACCTGATGCAACAAAGAGAATAAGCAATAGGGTCAATCGAGTTATCCAAATAGCTGGGTTGGAAATGTTTTTTAATGCTTTCATCTTACGGCACATTTTATTGGTGCAAATATACTAAAAAGTATCTTACAATTAACACACCTTTGTCAAATTTGAAATTTGACAAAGGTGTTATGATAAAATGGGTTTCTCAGTCGATAAATCTCCTTCGAGATGACGACTTATGTTAGTTTTTTGGTGGAGCTAAAGTAGGTTCGACATTGTCGAACCCACTTTAGCTCCATCACTTCCCAATTTTCACAGTTTCATTTCGGTCCACGGAGTGGTGAGAAATCTGATTTTGATGTAATATGACAAAGTAGTCCCCCAAAAAGCCACTTTTTTAAATTTTAAAGCTTTTATTTGCAGCAAGTTACGAGCTCCGAAACATCAATGATTATGCAATAAAAAAAGCTCCTTACCATTACGGCAAGAAGCTTTACAAAACCAACAATTAAAATTATGAACTACTTCCTTTGTTTTTGACTATTGTACTTGATTTTCAGTATCTTCAGTTGATATATCTGTGTCAGTACTCCTACCACTCAGTCTAAGCGTAACCGACTGGTTGTAATCCCCAATCAGACCATTGAGATCATCGACGATCTCAAGATAGCTTGTTTTGTCAGCTGCTATCCGCGAATAAGATATCGTATCGAATACCAAATCTTCATAGGCTTGACGCATTTGAGTTCTTTTTTCTTCTATCTGACCTGGCTTGAGCGTGGATTGGGCTCTTGATACATACAATTGATTGAACTGTGTGTTCAGATCTTTTAGCGTGGCTACCCAATCCGTAATAGTAAGCAATGTCTGAGCAGCTACAAGCGCAGGTATAGATGCCCAATCATTGAGTAGTGCATCTGTCACAGCTGTCTCTTGCTGATAGCTGAGTTTTTCTATTCTATCTCCATGCGAGAAGTAATTGGCTTGCAATAACTGTGCTGCTTTGACTATTTCATCTTGTTCTTTATAGGTCATACAATCTAAATACAATCTTATACCTACTAGGGCTTTATCTCTACGGTGATCCAATATCTGTAGTTCAGGTGTTAGCTCGTGCGCTGTTGCTGCCATAAACACCTCGTTCATAGTAATGGTGGAGGATGTCAATGCTTGTACTCTGGAAGTTAGATGCAGAGCATCTGTGTCAAATTTTTGGTAAATGTCTATGACATTTTTCATAAACTGGAGATACTCTCCATTGCGGTAGTTGCCAAATAAGGCAGTGGTGACTGTATTCATATTAGAATATATTTATAGAATTAAAAAATCGTTTTTTTTTGAAAAACGCAATGTGTATATCTTATATGATTTACAAAAGAGACTTTAAGATAATTTTAACTCTATATGTTATCTGCCTCAATCTCAGTATCAACATTTGATGTACCTATGAGGATACGATTTTTATGCTTTTGATAGAAACTTGCTTCATACTTCAAGACCTTGCAGAGTACTTTAAGAAGCCATGAAGTACTCGGAGAAGCTTGTAAAGTACTTGGAGAAGCTTGTGAAGTACTCGAAGAAGCTTGTAAAGTACTTGAAGAAGCTTGTAAAGTACTTAGAGAAGCTTGTAAAGTACTTGAAGAAGCTTGTAAAGTACTTGAAGAAGCTTGTAAAGTACTCGGAGAAGCTTGTGAAGTACTCGAAGAAGCTTGTGAAGTACTCGAAGAAGCTTGTGAAGTACTCGAAGAAGCATGTACTTGAAAAGCGGAGAGTACTCTGAAGAAGCTTGTAAAGTACTCGAAGAAGCTTGTAAAAGACCTAAAGATGATTCCCATGGCCACAGACACCAAATTTCCCCAAATATTATTTGGTATCGTCATTTAGTCATGTTAAAGGCACCAAAATTGCACCGAAATGGGTCGTAATAGAAGCATTTTATACCCAAAATATAGCTAAAATCAGACTTTTTTAGGGCAAAATCGCTGCTCAGCCCCGTAAATACCGAGTCCGCAGCGGAGCATCAAATAAAAAACCTATAATTGTTAGTTTCTAAAAGGAACTAGTCAATAAAAGTGTAAAATTATTAGTTCCTGAAAGGAACCTAATGTCCTATTTCCATTTTTTCTAGTTTCTGAAAGGACATTATTGTAAAAAATGTGTTTTAAGATGTTTCTGAACGGACATTATAATTTTGATTGTAATATATAGCTAATCTAACAGGAACTACTCATAATACAACATATAATACCGCACCCGATAAGGAGCAGACATATATCCAAATATTATTTGCCGCTCCTGTCAGTGGCAGAATAAAATTAAAAATACACAAAAAGCACATTTTTGACTTTGTAGTAATAATTGAATATGAGCATGTAAAAATAGGACAATTACCTTTACCGTTTTAGGATATGAAGCATAATGATTTTAAAATAGTGGTATATAATGCTAAAAATTAAACAACTCACTCATAGTAATATGTAAAGCAGCAGAAATTTTTAAGGCTTGGGAGATGCTTGTATTTATTTTACCTAATTCAATTCGGGAGATTTGACTCGGCTCTACATCACATAAATTGGCGAAGTGTTCTTGTGAATAGCCATGAGACATACGTAATTCACGGACACGTTTGCCACACAAAATCAAATATTCATCATTTCGATTATATCTCATGATGCAATATTTCTGAAAATATAATAATTTTTATCAGGCAAATTTGCAATTAGTTTAATTTTTATTTTTACCCTAGATAAGTGTAGCTCTGAGCTTAAAATCACCTCAATGCGCCACCTAACAAAAGTTATAATGTGCAGATTTTAAAAAAGTTGCTACCTTTGTGATTCCTTCCCGTACGCACCTGTTGTTATAAGCGTAAATTAAAAATATTGGAAACCTTAGGGTTTGAGACTTGTCAAGGATAGCCTGCTATCTTTGTAATGCTTGAGCCCCATGGTTTATGTTGACGTGTTTGTTTTGGTAGTACTGCCCCAAGAGACCAAGATGATAGTGTTAAACATATTTTTTAAATTTTATAAAACGACAGGTTTATGCGTTACTACTTTTTAGAATTTCAATGGCGGATTGTTTTAATAGTTTTGGTTTTATGGTTTAAAACCACTCTCACAATTGGGCAGTATGATGCTACTATAAAATCTCACATTCCCGTAAGTCCTAATGCAGCAAGTATGGGCAAAGTAGCTGAGGCAGCTGTTTCAACTTTTAGTGGAACGGTCAATGTTAACATACCATTATACAATGATGTGGAAAATATGCTCGGCTATGAAATATCCTGTGCCTATAATACCGGAGGCATTAAATCCAGTGAGATAGCTTCTTCTATAGGGTTAGGATGGTCATTAAATGCTGGTGGTGCCATAGTAAGATCTATGAGAGGAGCGCCAGATGAAACCCTTTTTATTGAGCAAATTACTGGTTTTTATTCAAATGGGGTGGACCCTACATGGAGTAATAATGCCCTATATCTAGAAGAGATCATTGCTGGAAAAAGAGATATACAAAGTGATGTGTATTTCTTTAATTTTATGGGATACTCTGGTAGTTTTTATTTCGATCATAACCAAAATATTGTACAAAGGATACCATCCAACTTGAAGATAGAAGTAATCAATACAGGCTATCAATATAATGAGATACTTTGGAAGATCATTACGCCTGATGGTACAATATACTACTTTGGGGATGATATGTCTGATGGTGTAAGTGACGATGCAGTAGGGTATTCTAACCAATATGTTCAGCCAAAAGACATGGTAGCTGCACCAAACAGATACACGCCACTGGTAGATAGCTGGTATCTTGTTAAGATAGAAAGTTTTGATAAGAAATCGGTCATTTATTTTGATTATGATGAATATGAAGCCTATAGCTTTAGAGATCTGGGTACGTCGAGTAATTATTATATAGATTCGTTGAGTAATTTCTATTCGTTGAGCCCTGTACCATTAACGGATCTGAACCCTGTATTATGTACGGAGAGTTTAACGCCAAGGTTAACCCAAATTAGGACTAGCAACAGAAAGATTACATTTACATACAGTGGGGACATTAGAAAAGATTTGGATGACTGGGGCACTCCAGGGTATCATCCGAGGTATATAATAAGTGTGCCAAGTGCCAAAATATTTTCTCCAAAACCATTGAGTGAAATCACTATAAAATCTTCATCAGGAACTACCTTTTACAAGTATAATTTCCATCATTCTTATTTTGTAAGTACCGCTGCAGGATTTACAGGCACCTTTGGTATAACACCACAGACCGATGCTTTTGGAACATTTTATACTGATATGAGGAGACTCAAACTTGACTCAATAAGTATGATGGCCAATAATGAAACGGTTCACAAACATAAATTCAACTATTTTGATAATGAGATACAAAGACGATGCTCTTATGGACAAGATTTGAATGGATATCCCAATGGGATAAGCTCAAACATTACGTTATTGCCCAAATTGATTATTGATACGTTGGCCAATACTAAGCCTATGATAGATCTGTCCGAAATTACTTCATTGGCAGATAGATCTACATCAGAGTTTCATACCAAAAAACCAATGCTCCAATCGATCATATATCCTCATGGCGGCAGTAGAACATTTAATTATGAAGGGCACGACCACTATGCTAATAAAGTCATAACTAGCCCTAGCAATATCCTATCCCTTAGAAATTGTTCGTTTCCTAGCGCATCTTGTCTAGGTGGGGCATATTACGGTGGGCCAGTGACTATGACAGTTAGCAACACTACATCTTTCGTAATCAACATGGAAGCTGAGCGAACAGATGCAATCAATACACCTTTTGATGTTCAGGTACTAGTCAGTGTCAATGGTGGCAGTACCTATCAAATTATGGAAAACTATGTGCTCAATAGTGGCAATAATTATATGATCAATGCCATAATCAATGCAGTGCCTTACTCCGCCAATGGTGTGTATCACTTTCAGATAGTAGCCCCTACCAATAGGAATGTATTTATGAATCTAACTATCACCCAATATACTAGGTCCGATCTTATGGCAAATGTGCCAGTGGGTGGCTTGAGAGTACAATCCATCGTAGATGCACCGATCATAGGCAATCCAACTACCACAACGTACGAATATACGCAAGCGCCAGGAAATAATAATAGCAGCGGATTTGTAGTGTCAACACCTATATTTATCAATAAATTGCCCATTACTTCAGAAGTAACCATAGGTTATGTCAGTGTAGGTGGTATGTGGAGTCTATTGCCCCCCAATCCTCTTTGTATCAGACTGAAATATAGGTTTACTTCGGGCAATTCTTTTGCCCTGTCATCTACCCAAGGCTCGCATATAGGCTATCACCAAGTAAGAGTCTATGATAGCAACAATCAAGGACACGTGGCATATCATCACATCATCAATGACAATTTTAAGGCCAAACCTTATAGGGATTTTCCGATATTACCCGAATATTTTGTTCCTGATAGCCTAGGGAAACTAGACACTGTAAAATATATCAATCAATCAGATGTGGTGATAAGAAAAGAGGCGTACGATTATTTTGAGCATGATTTTATGCAAAATGATACATCCTATTATATAGATAGTTATTCTGAATGTAGTGCGCTATTCTATTTTTGGGGCCAATACAAAAACAGAAGCCGATTTAATGATTTATACAAAAAAACAGTAACCGAAGATGGGGTCACTACTGCCACGACTTTTCAGTATCAAGGTATTCCTACCCATACATTGCTCACAAAAAGCACCATGACTAATTCGGATGGAAAAGTCCATGTAGAGGAAATGTTTTACCCTGATAGCTATACCGTAAATGCTACAATAAAAGCACAATTACTTGCAGAAAACCGATGGCTGCCCGCTTGGCAAACTACTTCGAGCGTAAATAATGTCATAGTAGATGGATCACAAACACTATATGCCTACCAAAACCCATCCACAGGATTTTTGTTAGCGCCAACGGCTACGAGTAGTAATAGTAAAATATATCCTGCCAAGCAAAACAGACGGGAAATAACGTGGACTGCTGGTAATGGACTGCAAGATAATGGCTGGCAACTATTGGCAGAAAATTTGAAATTTGATCTTGTGAGTGGTAAACCTAGCAGCATCAACGGCGCAGGTTGGCCCAATAATCACACACTGAACTGGACAGCCAATGGCAAACTTTCTTCTACCACTTATGTCAATCATACTTCATCCTATATTTATGGTTTACAACATGATTTGTTAGCACAAAAAACGAATATAGACGGCACTTATACCAACTATCTATATGATGCCGTATTACGGCCAAAGACGTTAACTGATCTGCCAAAAAATAATGTAACACAATTTACCTATCATTATGGCAATGCCACCACAAGTATATCCAATGTCAAAACCCGTACCACCTATCCACCAAGTACGGATAGTGCCATCGACTCTATCGTACATATCAGCTATGTGGATGGCCTGGGCCGACCTATCCAAGCCAATCACAAGTATGGTGCACCTGATGGCTCTGATGTCATCACCCAAACTGAATATGATAATGTAGGTCGTACTTATCGCACTTACGAACCCATAGCAGCCAATGGCAATCATGGTGCTTACTATACGGGAGCTTTGGGCGGCGGCTATACGCAACAACTGTATGAATCAAATCCGCTCGATCGAGTGAGCCAAAGCCAACCACCCGCATGGCAACCAACCAACCACACTTATGGCACCAATACCATGGCCTTTACCAATCCTGAAGGGCAGGTATTTGCCAACCATAGTCTAATGCGCACTACGACCACCGACCCTGACGGGCTGAGTACAGATATCTACAGCGATAAACGTGGAAGGACAGTACTACAGCGGCAGCGCGATGCATCCAATACCACAGACACATGGACCGTCTATGATGATAAAAACAGACCGGTGAAAATATATCCACCAGGTAGTAGTCCTGCTACACCAGGGCTGATCTATGAGTTCCGCTACGATGGCGATGACAATGTAGTCTATAAAAAAGTACCCGATGCCACAGCGGAGGAGTATAGATACTCGGTACGCAATCTACAGACTGCCAAACGCAATGCAGTACTACAGGCAGCTGGCAGGTGGCTCGTCACCAGATACGATGTATATGGCCGCCCGACACAGCGAGGCTACCACAATGGGAGCGACCCGGGCGCATCTGAGAGTGCTACTATACATACACTACTAGAGGTGTATCATTATGATGGATTCAATGGGGCTACCACCAATACTGCCCCGATCTATAAGGGCAAACTTAAGAAATCTCGCATCAAAGTACTGGAAGATACAGGAACCAATAGCAACTGGGTAGAGACGGAATATTTTTATGATAGCTACGGCAGGGTCATGACACAAATCATCACCAATCATCTAGGTGGTGGAGAGGTCAAAACCTACACTTACGACTTTGCAGACAATATGACCGTAGAAGTGCATAGCATAGGTGGTGCCAATGGCATCAGCCATGAGACAAAGCATATCTATGACGCTCAAGGCCGAAAGGTGTATGACAACATCAATATAGATAACACAGGCGAACGCACCACAGCAGAGTGTAGGTATGATCACAAGAGCCAGATCATAGAGCGCAACCTAGGCAGGCATAGTACTACCGGCACCAATCAATATCTACAAAGTCTGGACTATACGTATAATCCGCAAGGGTGGCTGACCGGCATCAATGATTTGTCTGACCAGCTGCTACCAGGCTACGATCCTTGTGATATTGGCATAGAATCGAGTGGTACGGCTGCATCTACTTCCGCTGACAATGACATCTTTGCATTTGCCATCGACTATAACACTACACTGTCTGGCAGTGGAGTCCCTGCAAGGCAAAATGGCAATATCACGGCACTCAAGTGGTGGCATCTTAACCAATACAATCAGACTTACTCCTACAAGTATGACCACCTCAATAGAGTGACAGAAGCGCGACATGGGGAGATACAAGGCACATCATATAGCCTGAAAAACCAATACAACGAGCAATTCCTATACGACCCACGAGGCAATATGACAAAGCTCGATCGCAAAGGCATGGTGCAGCGACCAGATATACAGGACAACTGCTACAAGCCGATGACGATAGACAGCCTTACTTATGTCTATGCGCTTGGTACCAACCAACTCGTGCAAGTCGTCGATAAAGCACCATGTCCAGAGGTGATCACACTGCCGGCAGAGATAGACAGGGACATCATTTATGCCGCTAGCCAAGAGATAAGAATAGACCACACCAAAGTAGGTTGTGGAGTAGAGATGAGCCTGTATGCACCCAATACACTCATCACAGATAGCCTTATATTGTTGAAGCAAACCTGTACTGCCCCAATGGTGACGGCCTACCCAGGCCCTTGTCCCCAAACCAAATACACCGAAGGCTTCAATCAGCAAAGTATGGCAGGTCTATATACGTATGATACAGGTGGCAATCTGATTTTTGATCCCAATAAAAAGGTGACCTTCTACTACAACTATCATAATCTCCCCTACAAGATAGTAGGTGCAGAAAACGATGAGTTGCAGCTACTATATAGTGCAGATGGCACATTACTCCAAAGAAAATATCTCAAAGATGGTGTACAAATAAGCAAAAGAGATTATCTTCGTGGCAAGGAATACAAAAGTGATATTCTAGAGAGTATTTATCATGCAGATGGACGAGTGATCAAAAAAGGTAGTTTGTTTACTTATGAGTACCATATTAAGGATCATTTGGGTAACGTAAGAGTCACCTTCGAAGACCTTAATAATAATGGTAATATCACTTCTAATGAGATCAAGTCCAGAAATGATTATTATTCTTTCGGTATGGAGTGGAATAATCGGTGGGAGCTGAGTGATACTATTTCGCCAGAAAATAGGTATAGGTTTAACGGCAAGGAAAGATGGCAAGAAATGAATTTAAGCTTGTCTAATTATCATAATAGATTATTGGATTTAGAACTTTGTAGGTTTACTACTGTTGACAAACTCAGTTCTCATCCAAATCAAGTTGACAAATCTGGATATGCTGCGTTTTGGAATAATCCAGTTTTATATAATGATCCTGATGGAAATTGTCCCCTTTGTTGGATTCTGGTAGGGTTTTTAATGCTTGAGTCAAAACCAGCTAGTACTCCAGGGAATGATAAAGATCATAGAACTATTCATCAAGCGCAAAAGGAATATAATGAGAATCAACTTGTGTCACTTCTACCTGGAGGAAAGCAAGTTAAAGCATCCCATATAGTTGCTGGTAGGGTTGTTAATGAAGTTAAGAGTGAAGTAAAGGAAGAAATTGTTAAAAAGTCTTTTGATGAAGCAAGAGAAGAAGCATTTGAAAAAGCAGGAATGAGAGATGGTAATGTTGAATTTTCAAAATATGATCAAAAAACAGGTACTGTAGTTGAATTTAAAGGAAAAGATGGTGCAAAAGTTGCTTATGATGGACCACATCCCAATACTCCAGGTAAACATCATGATAAACAGCATATAGGTTGGCAGTCAGCAGGTAAAAGAGGAAATAATGGTGCAAAAAGAGATAATATACCATATGCCGGCCCTTGGCACCCATCTAGAACAGATATTAAAGAGTTACCGTTTTTAGATAAAATTAAAATTTGATTATGAGTGATTTAGTTTTAGAAATTAATGAATTAGTGAAGGAGTTTGAACTAAAAGTAGTTCTACTTTCTGAACTAGAGGAACAAGAGTTATTTACAAAATTAAAAATCAATTTTGGTTTTGATTATAACAAATTATTTATTTGGCAAATGGCTTTAAATTTTATAGATATTGAATACGAGTCTGATGAATGGCAAGAGATTTGGTGTAAGAACCTTGATGGATTTAATGATAATATATACATTTGTATTTCTGATGAAACATTGTATCCATGGAAAATATACTTTGGCCCAAAAGATATGATTTTGAATATAATTTGTGAACTTCCTTTTTTTGAATACTTTATTTTTGATGGAGATATGGAAAAAGTAATATTTGACACACATCATAATTTTTTCCGAATAATAACAATCTAATGAATATGATGCACCAACTAGTAAAGTTGATATCTTCATGGTAAAGAAATAATAAATTGCTTGATAGAAGGTTATTAATCATAAAAATAAAATATGAAACTTATTAAATCATCTTCTTTTAAAACACATGGTCTTTACATTGAAGATTCTGGTTATTATTTTAATAATTCAATCCATATTTATGGAAATAATGCAACTGAAACATTTAATGATATAAATTCAGTATCAAATTTTGTAAACGAAAGATTTAAGAACATCCTTCAGAAAGAACTTGTTTGTGTCGGTCAAGATTTATTCGGTAATCAATTCGTCATAGAAAATGATTTGATTTCATTTCTTAATATTGAATCTGGAGAATTAACCGAAGTATGCTCAGATAGACGGTATTTAATTGATGCTATTGAAAAAGATTTTGATTATTTTACGGTAAGAAATATTTCAGAAAAGTTATCACATACAGACATAATACAGTTAGCTAATGGATTTAGATTTTGTCCTAAATTTCCATTTGTGTTAGGCGGTGAATATGAGTTTAATAATATATATTTAAAAGAATGTTTTAGCAATATTGATTTAAATTTTTCAATTGCATTTCAAATGCATAATTTACCAGATGGTACAAAAGTTAAAATTAAAATATTATAAAATAATAACATAATTTTATTAAAGCTTGGTTGTAAGTTGTATTTAAACATAAACTTAATCAGAGGGTCGTCTGATTAGTACCAACGGAATATGGCCGTATGAAGTTGGTACTTTTTCTTAAGCCAAAGAAAGTATCTCAAAAATGGTGTACAAATAAGCAAAAGAGATTATCTTCGTGGTAAGGAATACAAAAGTGATATTCTAGAGAGTATTTATCATGCAGATGGACGAGTGATCAAAAAAGGTAGTTTGTTTACTTATGAGTACCATATTAAGGATCATTTGGGTAACGTAAGAGTCACCTTTGAAGACCTTAATAATAATGGTAATATCACTTCTAATGAGATCAAGTCCAGAAATGATTATTATTCATTCGGTATGGAGTGGAATAATCGGTGGGAGCTGAGCGATACGATTAGTCCAGAAAATGGGTATAGGTACAATGGGAAGGAGTACGTGGAGGAAATGGGATTGAATAGCTTGCTGTATGGCGCTAGGAATATGATGCCTGATATAGGTCGATTCACAACAATAGACAGATACAGTGCTAAATATTCTTTCCAGTCTGGTTATTCCTACGGGGCGGGAAATCCAATAAAGTATATTGATGTAAATGGGGATAGTATAGATGTTTTTGCTCCAAATGGGAATTTACTATATACAATAAATGATGGTAAAAAATCAAATACTGGTCTTTATTTTCAAAATAGTACGCAAGATAAAAAAGGAAATATAAGCTATTCTAATGGCATATCTTTTGGGTATAATGATGAAAAGGAAGATAGAGCAACTGCACTAAACGATGGTTTTAAATTTAATGTGGTTTCTGATGATAGATTTAAATCCATAATTGACGAAGGTGTAGGAAAAGCAGGAAGTAATATGTTTAGTCATTATAAAGCAGGAAGGGCAGGTGGTTCATTAGATTACTTTGGAAAAAGTAACAGTCCAATTGAACCCTATACATTAAACATAGTTGCAAGTGCTAAAGGCGGCACTTTAGCCTACAATGCCAATGATTTTGGTAATTATCTAACTGGTCAGTCACTCAGGCAACTTGGTTATCTTTCTGACCAAGTTACAACGGCGGCTCACATAAACAACATTCTTAATGGTAGTTCCGATTATGGCTCGAGGAAAGCTGGAGGTTGGTTAGATTCTCCAGCGGATCAAAGAGCAATTTTGAATGGCTATTTTCATTACAATCTTAATGAAGCTTATGAAAGTCCTAGAATGTTTCCAAAATAACAGAATAATGAGAATCAATAGTTATATAATATTAACACTTTTAATTTTTACCCTTAATTGTAAATGTCAAAAAACAAATTGTGAAGACAGAATTTTTAAACTAATTGAATCTTTTGAGTCTTTAGATGTTAATAAATTTATTGGTATTGGTATTGAATCAAGAGGAATTGATTTAAACGGTGATCGATTTCTTAGAATACATTATTCCAATAAAGAAGGTTCTAGTATAAGAATTCCCAGTTTACAACCAACACAAGACAATGAAAATCCTATTCTTGTTGATTCCGTTAAAATAAAATTAGCTCATGAACTTAATTTGCCAGATTCCACTTCTAAAGATTACTTAGTTGATTTAATCATAAAGTGTAAGGAAATTTATTTTTCACAAAAACTTAAAGAAATAAATAGTCAAAGAAGATTAGGTGATTTCATTGAGTTTGTTTTGGATAATGAATGTTCAGTTTACTATAAAAAAGAGAATTCGATAATAATTAGTGAAACATATAAAGTGTTTTTTCAAGAGGCAAAGGAGGTGAAGAAGAACTGGTTCATTCTTAAGTATAGGAATTTACGGCCAATATTGACAGAACATCCCAAAAATGTTAAAATTATTGATTAATAAAAAAGTTAAACTGGGATTCATTAGTTTTCAAAAGTACATTACTCCAAAGAAAATATCTCAAAAATGGTGTACAAATAAGCAAAAGAGATTATTTTCGTGGTAAGGAATACAAAAGTGATATTCTAGAGAGTATTTATCATGCAGATGGACGAGTGATCAAAAAAGGTAGTTTG
The DNA here is from genome assembly GCA_016714785.1 of Saprospiraceae bacterium. Classification (GTDB taxonomy): domain Bacteria; phylum Bacteroidota; class Bacteroidia; order Chitinophagales; family Saprospiraceae; genus OLB9. The sequence continues at coordinate 65,513 of JADKCC010000029.1, read as the reverse complement.
TTTACTTATGAGTACCATATTAAGGATCATTTGGGTAACGTAAGAGTCACCTTCGAAGACCTTAATAATAATGGTAATATCACTTCTAATGAGATCAAGTCCAGAAATGATTATTATTCATTCGGTATGGAGTGGAATAATCGGTGGGAGCTGAGTGATACGATAAGTCCAGAGAATCTAAAGAGATATAACGGCAAAGAATTGTTTTCAGAAATGAATTTAGGGCACTACGCCTACGGAAAACGTTTTTTTGATACAGTATTAGGACGCTTCGTATGCACAGACCCCATTTCGGACCAGTTTCCATCGCTCAGCACCTACAATTATGCGTCCAATAATCCGATACTCAATATAGATTTGCATGGATTGCAAGGAGTAAATGTTGTCGCAGAAAAAATAGCAGGCAATGATGACGAAGGATATATAAGGACCGCTACAGAAGGGACACGTGAACATAGCCCTTTTACAGCAGGTGTTATTGATGCAACATTTGCTGTTTTAGATTATATTGGATTAAATAGTATAGATAATGCGTTTTTTGGAAAGCAAAAAACTTCAGTTCACGAAAAAGTAGCAGCGATTTTACCTGTGTTATTTAATACCAAAGGCAATGCAGATGAAGGTGCAAAGTCTGCTTCTAAAGCAACTGTAAAATTAAGAGAAAGTGCGAAAACAGGACAAGAAGCTCATAGACAAATACAGAGCGAATTAAAAACTCAGGGTGCAGAAATTGAACAAAGTGTACAATTAAAGGACAGAGTTGTAAGAAAAGATGCAATTATGCCTGATGGAACTAAAATTATCATTAAACCTAATACTCCATCAGGTAAAGGGCAGCATCAAGGAGAAAACGACTGATGCAAACCAACGGACTTAAAACTGAAACGATATTTTATGATCCCAAAATCCAGCTTACCAGCTAGATTCACCAACATATATTGGACCTAAAAAAAAGAAATAATATGAAATTATCAAAAGCAAAATTAATAAAATTAGTAAAGCCCAAGCTAGAAGATTTAGGATATACAGAGTTTAAATATAGTGGATGGCAAGGATTATTTGTCAAAAAATTAGAGGATGGTCTTTATTTGTCTTTGGGATTAACTATTCATAGATATTATGATACGGCCTTTACAGGAGATTTTTATTTATCCACAAATACTTGTATAGGTGCCCAATGGGGGGATATTCCAAAAGAATGTTATAAACGACCTGGTCATTTCCTATTAAAAGAAGAGCGTGAACTTTACTTAGATAAGGAACATAATGAAACTGGAGTAGTTGATGTGTGGTGGGATGGAGGAAATCAAAAATCGGTATCTGATTTTTTGAGCGTAATCGAAATAACAGAACCTCGATTTATAAATCGACCAGAATTATTTAAGCAAATAAACAGAAGTCACGAGATTAAAACCCTAACTAATTTTGCTAAAAAAGTAATAACGCTTGTTAAGAAAGATAATCTTAAAGGTACTTACAGTTTCATTCCGACCAAAGAAATTGATAATATTCCCAATATTTGGTTTAAAGCTTCAGAAGAAGTTATAGCGAATGCTAAAGATATCTTAAATAAACACACGGTTTTTAGGCTAGCTGCGGATGCATATAGACAATATGTGTTAGATACCATATGAACTCATTGCACACAAAATTCAAATAATGCCGAGGGTAATTATGTTTTATACAAAGTTAAAGATATGGACACTGGTACAGATTTGAAAATTGGTAAAGCCGATGCAGATAGGACAACTTCAGAAGGATTTCCAGTTAGAGCTAAAGCCAGTGAAAGATCTGCCCAAAAAACCAACCCTGGTGCAACTGTCTCAATAATTTCTGACAGTAAAAGAAAAACAACAACTGGAAAAATGAAGGAATTTGAGGCTAAAGAGGTTATAGGTCACAGGGCTAATGGAAATAAACTTCCATTAAATAGAGAAAGAGATAAAAGATATCAAAATGGCAGCTGAAATAAAGAAAACTGAGAACAAGATATTATTCTTTTATAATAGGAATAATATCTTTTGGATAATAATTTTTTTGATGTTTGTGTGGTATATAATTATTAGACCCGAGTATAATATACATTTACTGAGAAGTGAAGGAAAAGAAACGAAAGGGCGAATTTATAGAAAATCAAGTGTTGGGTCGAAGGGAACTATCCGGTGTTTTTATAATTTTGAAGTAGAAGGTGAAATATTTGAAGGCTTTTATGACAACTCAAAATTATATCAATGGGATAGTATTGAAATCATATATTTTAAAAAAGATCCAAATCTAAATCAAGCAAAACAATTTGTGGATGATTATTGAAATACTTGAGGGACAACTTCCTGACACTCGACCGCAAAGACATGACTCAGCGCGCACACATCACTGAAAACTGTTTTCAACCTATGACCATAGATAGTCTGGTCTATGTTTATGCTCCAGATACCAACCAACTTGTGCAAGTCGTCGATAAGGCACCATGTCCAGAGGTGATAACACTGCCAGCGGAGATAGACAGAGACATCACGTACGCAGCCGTGCAGCAGATACAGATCAACAAAACCAAGGTCAATTGTGGTGTCAACATGAGTCTTTATGCACCTAATACTGTCATAATAGATAGTCTGACCTTAGTGTCGCAAACCTGTACTGCCCTAATGGTGACGACCTATCCTGGCCCATGTCCACAGACCAAATACACCGAAGGATTCAATCAGCAAAGTATGACAGGTCTATATACTACAACCATCAAAATCTCCCTTACAAGATCGTAGGGTCAGAAAATGATGAGTTACAGATGCAGTACGGCGCTGATGGTACAATACTCCAAAGAAAATATCTCAAAGATGGTGTACAAATAAGCAAAAGAGATTATCTTCGTGGTAAGGAGTTAAAAAATAATATCTTGGAGTCAGTTTATCATAACGACGGTAGAGCGATCAAATCAGGAAGTAACTGGAAGTATGAATATCACATCAAAGATCACTTAAGCAATGTGAGAGTGACATTTGAAGATATGAATGCCAATGGTATTGTAACATCTAATGAGATCAAATCTCGTAATGATTATTATTCCTTCGGTATGGAGTGGAATAATAGATGGGAGTTGAGTGATACGATTAGTCCAGAGAATGGGTATAGGTACAATGGGAAGGGGTACGTGGAGGAAATGGGATTGAAACTATTGGATTTTGCAAACAGAAATTTTGACCCAGTTCTTGGTAGGTTTTGGACGGTAGATAATTGGGCATCAAAATATCCTGCATGGGCTCCTTATAATTATGCGATGAATAGTCCTATTAGATTTATTGATAAAGATGGAAATGGGCCTTTAGATATTATTATACAGGGTACAAAAGATGATCAAGGGGATAAATTTAGAATACAAACATTTAATGCTTTAAAATCATTAACAGATGATAAACTCAAACTGAATAAAGATGGAACGGTTTCTATAGTTGAAAAAGGAGAGGGAAGTAAGACGCATGGTACTGAATTAATTAGAAATTTAGTTGAAGGAAAGACAGCTGATGGTAAAAGTTTTGATGTAATATTAACTAATGATAGCAAAGGTACTGAGGTAAATACCCAAAACAATGCAGAAGCTTTTGCAAATGTTATTCAAAATGCTTCAAATGGTGCTGGTACAGGCACAAAAATTGTTATAAGCCCAGACCTAAATACAAAATTGCCCATGAAAGATGGAACAAGAGAAAATGTACCTTATAATATTGCTTTAGGCCATGAAATGATTCATGCTGATCATTTCAGGTTAGGTAAAAGGGAAATTAAAATTAATGAATTACCGGGAATAAAAAATAAAGAAGAACTTAATACCATTAAAAGAGAAAATATTTTAAGGAAAGAAAATGGTTTAAATTTAAGATATGATGGAGCCTTTATTAAAAAATAATAAAAATAACATAATGAGTATTACGATGAGATCTTTAAAAATATTTATCATACTAATATCTATAAACGGTTGCACGAATTTTCATATATCTAGAGATATATCTAGAGATTGGAATAATATTACAGTTGAAAATTTGGCAAAAACCTATGTTCAATATAAAAAAAATGGACTTCGACAAACTGATTCATGTTACGAAAGTACATTAGATTTATATTATAAAATAATTGATATCAATAGATACCCTTTTGGAATCGGATTAGAGAAAGTGAAAGTAGAAATTGCAACAAAAAAGATTGGTTTTGACTCCATAATGTGCATGACTACTCAATCTAGCGGTAGTTTTGACCCTGAACATCTATATCCTAATTATTATTTTGTATTCGCAAAAGGTAAACTAAAGGATGTGTTGATTTTTGAACCTCAATCATTGGAATTATCAAAATCTAATGAAACTTTACAAGAATTGAACGACAGATTCTTAAAAGTTCATAAAAGGAAGGATGGGAATGATTTGTCCTTGTTAGTTTTAACAAAAATATTGCCTAAATGGGATTTTGAGATATCAAAAATTGTAATTAATAATTGATTTTTCATACTGGTATAAAATCAATCACCAGAGGGTCGTCAGATTAGTACCAACGGAGTATGGCCGTATGAAGTTGGTACTTTTTCTTAAGCCAAAGAAAATATCCTTTTATTCCATTATTATTTTCAATAAACCAAATAAATTAAATAAAATCAAATGAATTATTCTCATACTTATAGATATATATTAATATATTGCATTTTACTAACTTATCTCAGTACCACTGGGCAAGAGAATTTTGTGGTTGGAAAGATTTTCAACTTAGATGGCACTACCAGCATGGGAAAAATCGACCACCAGGAATATCAAGCATTAAGTAAAAGAGTTTCTTTTATGAATGAGAATGGCATGGTTACTATGTTTTTACCACAAGAATTGAAAGGATATGAAATTAACGGTGGACCAAAATTTTTATCTAGAGATATTAATGGATTGACCTATTTTTTGCAAGTTCTATTCGAGGGGCGTGCCAATCTATATACTAAAAGAAATATAAAAGGTAAAAATGTATATTATCTAGACAAAAGGGACAAACCATTGCAGGAAATAATATTTTCGCAAGAAATTGTAATTGCAGATAAAGGTAATTATTTATCATCTTCACAAAACCACATAGGGCTATTGACATTATATATGTCTGATGCGCCATTGACACAGGAAGCGATAAAAGAAATTACTCCTAATCATAAATCGTTAGTTAAACTTTTTAAACAGTACCATGAAGAAGTTTGTCCTGGTGAGCAATGTTTTATATTCGTTGATAAAACTCCAATAGCCTTGATTCATATTGAGCCTGTTTTAACATGGGTTAATTACAATCATTCTAATAGGCTTACAGACAATAATAGAAGCTTTGTCCCTGGTATTTATATCAATATAGGATTGCCTAGACTAAGTAAAACTAGATATGTAAGACTTGGAACATTCTATGGCAGAGCAAATTATCTTACCAAGGATCGGCAAGAAGATAATGTTGATGTTTTAAAAGTCACTGCCCACATGATGTACATTGCACATAAAGGAATCTTTAGGCCTAAATTTTCAGGTGGCATAGATTATATCGTACCACATCAAGCCGGTATAGGTCTGATGGGTGGATTAAATATCCATTTAAATAGTAAGATGGCCATAACAACCTCCTATGATTATTTTGCCTTTAAAATGTTCAACTATTATAAAGAATATTTCACACCAAATCATTTGAATATAGGGTTTCAAATGCTTATGAAATAGTGAGAACTCTTTAAATAGTAAATATGTACCACTTCATAAAGGACAACCAGCCCAATTAAATAAATACCTTAGCTGCGCCATTATAAATTGGTAGCTTTGCGACCACTAATTTACTGGCTGAATGAAGATTATTTTTATGGGTAGGCCTGATTTCTTTGAAATACTGATATTTGCCACCTTAATCCCAACCGCCACCATCATATCCCCATCATAAAATCATTAAGATTGACATCATTCGCTAGGTCTAGTTTTTTTCTTAACCTATAGCGGCTGATCTCTACACCACGTACAGAAATATTGAGTAGTGGCGCGATTTCTTTGGTGGTCAGATTGAGCTTTAGGTAGGCACATAGCTTGAGATCACTTGGCGACAAATTAGGGTGCTTCGCTTTTAATCTCGACAAAAATTCATTGTGGACAGAATCAAAATTTTGAGCAAAAGAATCCCAATCATCATCTAGTCTTTCATCATCTGAAAGTATAGATACCATGTTTTTTACTTCGCGTTTGATTTCTGGGTCGGCTATTTTTTTGATAAACTTTGTTAATTCGGTTTTCAGTTTGGCTATGGCTTCGTTTTTTTGCATCAGATGCATGGTTGAGAGTCCAAGTTCCTTATTTTTAAACAATATTTCAGCTTCTAGTTTCTCTTTTTGAAGTTGTAATACGAGTTCTTCACTTTCATTTTTTTGTTCTTCGAGATCTGTCGTGATTTGTTCGTACTTTTTTACCAATCGCCTACGACTGTAGAAAATCATGAAAAAACCAGCCATGATATAGCAAAATAGTGCAGTTTTAGATTTGTACCAAGGTGCAGCGATTTCAAAGCTGTAGGTATAGGGTGCCGATACATTACCGAATATATCAGAAGCTTCTATTATCAAATCATAGTTGCCAGGCGGCAGGTTATTAAATTCTTTTTCACTTTTATGATCCCAAGAAGACCACTCTTTTTGCACAGGGCTTAATAGGTATCTATACCGGATGTCATCAGTACATGCATTATTGGCAAAATCAAAGATAAATGCATTGCTCCTATGGTCAAAATGGGTGCACTGATTAGTTTTGGCAGTATCACTAAATCCTTCGGTGACAATTGATTGTTTGTTGATATCATACAAACTCGAAACATAGACTTCCAAGTCTTTTTTTATCAAATTGGAATTGCTATAATATTTTAGTCCTTTGGTTGTAAGTAATAAGGCACTACGGTTGTCCAAAGGGAATATTTTTTCAAAGCCTGGCACCAAACTATTTTTTAGTTCGAGTAGATATGGGGTATAGTTTTTGCTTTTGAAAAATTCTTTGTCAAATTGGATATACCCAAAATGTAAATCAGTGGCCAACCATAGTTTATCTTTATAGACTTCTAAGGCTCTATAAGGAGAAAATAAGTCTTTGCTGATGCCAGGCATTTGGAATGGTGAAAATAAGTTGTTTTTGGAATCAAATTTATATAATCCAAGTTCTGTCGAGACTACGATCTGATTTTCTATGTTATAGACAATATTTCTCAGATTACCAGGCAACCCGTTTTCATGACCAAAATTCTCAATATTGACGGTAAGTTTTTCGATATTGACATTTAGCCTAAACAAACCTCTATAGGGATGAGAGACCCAGATGTTTTTAGCGTCTTTTACCATGATACGACAAGATTCGTCAAAACCAGATATTTTACCAACTTCTTGCCAAGCGGTGCCTTGTTTAGTAAAAGCATATAGTCCAGTGTATGAACCGCCAATGCAATATTTGCCATCTCCAAATTCTAAAAACTTCCAAGATCCGTTGTATTTGCTTATTTTATGAGCTATATTTTTTTGAATGACGAAAGCACCATCATTATGGCTCATGATCAAGTCGCCCAAAACGATGTCTAGTCCCCAAACTTGACCTTCAGAATTGTTTACCAGTTGGAAGTCTGACGATGCCACCGCTGACTTTTCGTTTAATTCTTTGTAGTAAAGGCCATTTTCTGTACCACAATACAATTTTTGTTCGTATATAGCTGTAGCATATACCGTACCTTGTAGCGCACCATCAGGATAGATATGAGTAAGCGGACTGCCTAGGTCTATCATATCTATGCCATTATAAGTACCTGCCCACAATTGATGGTTGGAACTAAAGTAAAGGCTACTGATCGTATTATTTTGCAAACCTTTCTCTTTATTGATGGTCATTTTGGTTTTGCCATTATGATCCAATAGTATAATGCCTTTCAGGTAAGTACCCACGGCTAGTAGGGTATCATTGATTTTACATGCCGAATGAACCCTATTGGTTTTTAAAAAACTATTTTCCACCGTATTGGATGTTTGCCACTGATTGTTATGATATGTGACTACTCCATCTTTTTCAGTAAACACAAACCACTGATCTTTTAGCAATATAATACTAGTAAGTGTCTTGTTTTTCAATAATTCACTACCTTCAATGAAGACATTCGTACCATTTTTTATTTTAAATAAGCCTTTCTCTAGATCATTATACACCACATTATTTTCTACTTGTACCAAGTGAGTGCTTTCTTTGGTAGAGAATACCTTCCATTGGCTACCATCATAAGAATAGATTTTATTGATTGATCTAAAATATAGACGACCATCAATGTATTTTAAGTTCCATACATCTTCCAGTTGATTAAATGATTGAGGAATGGTGGACTTAAGGTCATAATACTTAAGTGTTCCGTTTTTATCAGGTTGGAAAAAACCCAATTCGTCTTGACCTCCAACATAAATTTTTTGAGTAGCAGCATCATAAGCTACTGATCTCAGGATGGTTTTATTGGGTAAGCTGTATTTGTCCCATTTGTGTCCGTCAAATATCAATAGTCCTTCATTATTGGCAGCTGTAATTCTATTTTTGTAGGTACTGATGATATCCCAGGTTTGAGTACCACCTTTGTAAGCAAATCGATCATAATTTTGTATCTCAGGAACACTAAAGCTAATATTCTGACTATATACTTTGGGATGCTTTGCCAACAGCAGAAAGAAAAACAATAGTATCGACATCAAAGTCAACCTTTGTTTTTTGAAATACAGACTGAAATTACTGCTTATCGTGTTAGTATGCCACATACCCGATATTTATTTTTAACTTTAATGATTGATACTCGAACGAACTAAAAATTTACCATGGTGTCAAGAAACAAAATGTCAAAATTTAAGTTTAACGATTTGTTAATGATAGCGTAAATGAAAAGTTTAGCAATATTAGGGCAATATTTTCTAAAATATCAGATTACTACATCATTAATAATGACTAATTACTGTATGATGTAGTATTGATGTATTGTAAAATACTTAATCTTCGTCGTATGAGTCTAATTTTGCTTGACATTTATTAATCATTAAAAGCCATGTGATGAAGAAGAATTTAGGATTGATCCTATTTTTATTTTGTTTATTTACAAATGAAAACTTTGGCCAGTATGGCAAGGTAACTATTTCCAACTCTGATGCGGGTACGACGATCAAAGTCGATGATAAAAGCATTATGATTAATGGTATGAATTGGGATTACTTCCCAATTGGGACTAATTACTCTTACTCACTTTGGGATCAAACGGATGGTGTTATCAAAGCAGCGCTCGATGACGAAATGTCTTTATTGGCCAATATGGGGGTCAATGCCATTCGGGTTTATGCGGGTATGCCTAAGAAATGGATCACATATATATATGAGACGTATGGGATTTACACTATGCTCAATCATGCTTATGGCAGATATGGGCTTAACGTGGACGGTGTATGGTATCCCAATACAGATTATGCTGACCCTAAAGTAAGAGCATTATTGCTTGCTGAAGTCAAAAAAATTGCTGAGGATTATAAAAACACCCCAGGCTTATTACTTTATTTACTTGGGAATGAAAATAACTATGGATTATTCTGGGAAGGTGCCGAAACAGAAAATATACCTATGAAGGATAGAAAATCTACTCAAAAAGCTATCCCAATGTACACCTTATTTAATGAAGGAGCTAAGGCCATCAAAAGTATGGATATGAATCATCCTGTAGCATTGTGTAATGGTGACCTACTTTTTTTAGATATCATAGCTAAAGAGTGTAAAGATGTAGATATTTTTGGCACCAATGTATATAGGGGGATTTCTTTTGGTGATCTTTTTGATAGGGTCAAAAAAGAATATGGAAAGCCTGTTCTGTTTACAGAATTTGGTGCCGACGCATTCAATGTGAAGTCCAGTGAAGAAGACCAACGTGCTCAAGCAATGTTTGCTCTAGGCAATTGGCAAGAGATCTATGAAAATGCCGCTGGTATAGGAAAAGCTGAAAATTCAATAGGTGGTTTTACTTTTCAATTTAGTGACGGTTGGTGGAAATATGGCCAAACTAAAAATTTGGATATCCATGACAGCAATGCTTCTTGGTCCAATGGTGGCTATTTTTCAGATTATACCGCTGGCGAAAATAATATGAATGAAGAGTGGTTTGGGATCTGTGCCAAAGGGCCTACCAATGCCATGGGATTATATAAATTATATCCACGAGCAGCATATTATGCTCTGAAAGAAGCACATAAATTGAATCCTTTTCAAGGAAACCAAAATCTCTCCAACATAAAACAACATTTTGCCACTATTAATATGGCAGATGCTGAACTCAAAGCAAGAGGTGACAAAGCAGCGATGAATAGCGGCAAGTCTAGCTTGATCAGTTTAAGTAGATTAGGCTTAGAATTCAATACCTACAATACAGGTGGTAGTTTGACCACTACTCCAAAAGATCCAGTGAAAGGCGCCAACTTATTCCCCAATCAACAAGGTTTTGATCACATGCAATCCTTTTACGTAGGAGTAGAAGCGCAACCTACTTCAAATATGCGTGCCAATGTGGAATTTAATATCTTGGGTAATGTAGCACAAAACCCTATCGATCAGATTTTTTACGAAAATAGAGGTCGTCCAGTTTTGATTCAAGGAAATAATGGCGCAGTTACCTTACAAGATAATAATCGTTTTCAGGTATATCGCGCCACATACAGCTGGGACCATAAACTTTTTAACCTAAATGGCTTTTACAGAACAGGACATTACCATTGGGGATATGAAGGTGATTTCTTTGGATTATATCCAGAAGCAAACTATGGTCCTAACATCGATATATATAATGGTATAGCTCCTTTCGGCTTCGAGATAGAAGGCAAAAAGAAGTTTAACGGACTAAAAGCGGCATTTGGTCCACAATTATGGTGGGGAGCCAACCCTGCCGTATTGTTGAAATACACCAAAGAAGTAGCAAAAGTTAAATTGACTGCTGTTGCTCATGAAGATTTAGAGCAGTTGGGTTTGACTGAGAGTTCATTCGCTATTCCACAGCCTAAAACCAGAAGAATTACTATGCACGCTGCCCGTAAGTTTGGAAAATTAGGGGTTGATATTGGCGGTATATGGGCAGGGCAACCTTTGAATGGTCGTGTTTTCCAATTGTCACGTGAAGACGGTAATGGAGTTATGACGGCGTATCAAGACAAAATTAATAGTACAGATAATTGGGGAGGAAAAATTAAATTTACGCTTCAATCAGGTACATTCAATTGGTACGCACAGTCTGCGGTGCAAGGTTTAGTAGCACAAGGTGGTGCAGACCTTACACAGACATTTACTGGATGGAGGCTTAAGGATAGTGGTAGTGGTAATCAGTACAACTTCTTGAGTGGATTTGCCTACAGAATCGGCAACTTCGAGATAGCACCTAACTTCCTTTGGCAAAAGCCGATAGAAGGCCCAATGGCTTCCGGACTTACAGCGCCTGCCAGACCTAGAAATATCATCTCAGACCCGTTTGTTGTTAGGGCTAACAGAGAGACTGTGGCAGGAGAACTATTATTAACTTATGATCCTACACCAGGTACATGGATGTATGAATGGGATAATGATAGGTCAGAAGATTCAAAATTTGCTCTAAGTGCTGGACTAGTGTATAGACACCTGCCTACCACTATGGACGCAGCGATTGGAATATTTCCTGATGGAAGAACCACATTTGCATTCCCTGGAGCGCCACCAGCTCAAGATCTTTGGGAAGTACAAACTAGAATAGTATCTAAGGTAAATAAAAATTTTGGAATCATAGCCAATGTATATGCAGGAGATGCACAAGCAAATGGTAGTGATGCAAGATTGGTCAGAAGATATGGTGCTGATGTACGTTTATTATATAAAAAGATGAAGTTTCATACCTTTCTGAAGTTCAATGATTGGGGACCTTATGATTATCACAGAGACTTCAATCTTACTTTCCCGATGCAATGGATGCTTGATATATCTACTACTACGGGCAAACCAGATTGGTTTCCTTTGCCAGGCACAAGGTTAGGTGTGATGACCACTTATAGAACACTAGATAAATATTCACCAAGATATTCACCTATTCAAACCATTGATCCTGCAGGCAATGTAGTTCCTGATCCTAACGCTTTAGGTTTTGACAATGGTAATGAATGGGAAATCAGAACATATATTCATATTAACCTAACAAAATAGAAAGCCATGAAAATTTTAAATAATTTTGCTCAATTTTTAATTGTTTTTAGCATTCTCATCTTTGCAAATGCATGTGAACGTGATGTAGAAGATCTTTCTGGTCCTGACAACTCTAAAGATCCAAATGTTTTTATTGATGGATTTAGCGGTGGCCTCCTATATGCGGCGTTTAGTGGATCATTCCCTGCGGCTTTCCAAGTGGATAGCAAAGACACCTATAATAACTCTGCTGCTGTAATGAAGTTTGAAGTGCCAGATGCCAATGACCCTAGAGGAGCTTATGCAGGTGGAGCTTTTTTTACATCTTCTGGTAGAGATCTATCATCTTATAATGTACTCACTTTTTGGGCTCGAGCTAGTAAATCAGCAAGCATAGATTTAGTAGGTTTTGGTCTTGATTTAGGTGCTAATAAATATACTACATCAGTATCAGGTGTAAAAGTTAATACCAATTGGAAAAAATATTATATTCCGCTACCAGATCCTGCTCAGTTGACATCTGAAAAAGGAATGTTTTATTATTCTGAAGGTGCTGAAGAAGGTAACGGATACACGTTTTGGATAGATGAAGTAAAGTTTGAAAATCTGGGTACAGTAGCTCATCTAAAACATGCCATAATGAATGGCTTGTCAGAAACTAAAGAAGCAGAGGTCGGTGAAACTGTCAAGGTGACAGGATTTAAAGCATCAGCCAATCTTCCCAATGGTATAGATCAGGAGGTAGATCCTTCAGCTGCATTTTTTACCTTTGAATCTTCTGACGAAAATATAGCCACTGTCAATGCGAATGGTGAAGTCAAAGTGTTGGGAGCAGGGAGCGCTACGATCACTGCAAAGGTAGGAGGCAAGGATGCAGCAGGTGCTTTGATTATTAAATCAGCAGGCTTAACACCTAGACCTACGACACCTGCGACTACGCCAAATAAAGCAGCTGCTGATGTAATTTCGTTATATAGCAATGCGTACACCAATGTGCCCGTGGATACCTGGAACACTAGATGGCAGTTTTCTACAGCGGAGGAGTTTTTTTGATAAAGTACAAAATGATGATATTATCAGATACCGTAATCTCAATTTCGTGGGTATAGAGTTTGTATCAAATACCATTAACGCCACGAGCATGACCCATTTTCATATCGATATGTGGACACCAGATGCGGTGACGTCTGCCAAAACATTTAAAGTACTTTTAGTTGATTTCGGCGCCAATAATGCTTATGGTGGTGGTGATGATACATCGCATGAACTTACATTTAGAGCACCAACGATCACAAGCGGGAATTGGGTAGGTATAGATGTACCTTTGACAGCTTTTACTGGATTGACACGTAGAGGAAATCTAGCTCAGTTAGTACTTTCTGGCGAATATCCAAATGTCTATATAGATAATGTATATTTTTATAAGTCTGGCGGTGGTGGAGGCGCAACTGCGCCAACTTCAACTGCACCACTCCCACAATATCCCCCTGCAAATGTGATTTCAATTTTCAGTGATTCTTATACTAATGTAGCAGCTACGGATTTCAACCCTAACTGGGGCCAAGCTACTAAAGTATCAGAGATATCCATCCAAAACAACAAAGTATTGAGGTATGATGGATTAAATTACCAAGGCACCCAATTTGGAACCGCTCAAAATGTTTCCGCTTTGCAGTTTTTACATTTAGATTATTGGACGGCAAATTCCACAGAACTTAAGATATTTTTAATCAGTCCCGGTCCAGTAGAAACTCCTTTTACATTGACCGTACCCACTCAAGGATGGAATAGTGTTGATATACCATTGACTGCTTTTGCACCTGTCAAGTTGGATAATGTTATCCAGATCAAGATAGAAGGCAATGGTACTATCTTTTTGGACAATATTTTATTTAGAAAATAACCCATAAAAAAAACATAAAATGATTAGCAAGAATATATTTCAATTAGGATTATTGTTGGTTTCCTTTCTTTATCTAGGATGCGATGCAGATGACTTCCAAAAATTAGAGCCGCGGCAGTGGTCACTCACTTGGAGCGATGAATTTGAAGGCGAGAAAGGGGCGGCACCGGATCCTACAAAATGGACGTATGACCTTGGTCAAGGACAGGATGGCTGGGGAAACGGAGAATTCCAAACTTATACCAAAAGACCAGATAATGTTAAACTCGATGGTGATGGTAAATTAGTGATTACAGCATTAAATGTACCTTTCAATGGCGCCAATTTTTCGTCAGCAAGACTTAAAACTCAAGGGCTTTTTGCACAAAAGTATGGAAGATTTGAAGCCAAAATCAAAACACCTTTTGGACCTGGTATTTGGCCGGCTTTCTGGATGCTTAGTGAAACTATCACAGAAGTAAAATGGCCACAATGCGGGGAGATTGATATATTGGAACTTAGAGGCCAGCAACCTAGTACGATCATAGGTACATTACATGGCCCAGGATATAGCGGAGGTAATCCAGTTAATAAATTTTATTCTTTAATCAATGGAAGGTTTGACAGTGATTTTTACGTATATGCAGTAGAATGGAGCGAAGATAAGATAGACTTTTTTGTCAATGATTACCTATATGGCACTATCACTTCCAAAGATGTACCTGGCGAATGGGTGTACAATACGCCTTTTTTCATGATACTTAATATTGCCGTTGGTGGAAATTTTGTAGGTTTTCCTACTGATAAAACGCCTTTTCCCCAAAGTATGACAGTAGATTATGTCAGAGTATATCAAAAAGCAAACTAAATATAAATAAAATAATAAAGTAAAGCAGACCCTGTTAGGTATGAGTGATAAAGAAGTAAAATTGACGTTTGAAGAGTTTGGAGAAATCCCATTTCTAAAGATTTCTAACAATGATCAAATGCGTCCTTTTTTTATGAGCGTGGTGAGTGATTCTGACCATTGGATGTTTATTTCCAGCAATGGAGGACTTTCAGCAGGGCGAAAAAATGCAGAGTACGCGTTGTTCCCATATTATACCGACGATAAGATTACTGAGTTTGCCGATATCACGGGAAGCAAAACCATATTTCAGATCGGAAATGATACTGACATGGTGATTTGGGAGCCTTTTTCGATTCGAAATACTTCCAATTTAAAGACGGTCAATAATCTCTACAAAAGTATCTATGGCAATGTCATTGTCTTTGAAGAGACCTTGGTAGATTATGATCTTACTTTCAGGTATTCATGGGCATCAAGCGATAGGTATGGTTTTGTAAAAACTGCTACCCTGATCAATAACGGCCTTCAGGATATCCAATTGACCGTGTTGGATGGCATACAAAATGTCATGCCTCATGGTGTAAGTAGTGGATTGCAAACAGCAAGCAGCCACCTTGTTGATGCCTACAAACGAACTGAACTACATGCAGAATCGGGTTTAGGAATTTTTGCACTCAGTGCGATTATTGTGGATAAAGCTGAGCCAAGCGAAGCTTTAAAAGCCAACATTGTTTGGTCCCATGGCCTTTCTAAAGTCACCAATCTATTATCATCATTACAGCTCAATGCTTTTAGAAAAGGACAAAATGTTGCTGCAGAATCAGACATAAAAGGAGAAAAAGGAGCATATTTTATTTGTACGGATCTTCACTTAAAGTCATCTGCCAGTGAGACCTGGTTTTTTGTAGCAGATGTCAATAAAAATCATAGTCAGGTAGCAGACATTATTCATGAGATTCAATCTACAACAGATTTTAAATCCAAAATAGCAGACGATATTCAGAAAGGCACCGAAAATCTGATCAATTTGGTAGCGTCAGCAGATGGGTTACAATATACTAATGACCCTCTACAGGATTGCAGAAACTATTCCAATGTGCTTTTTAACATCATGCGCGGAGGAATATTTGATGATGGGTATCATGTAGAAAAAGTCGATTTTGAGCAGTATGTAAGTAAAGCCAACAATGCAGTAGTCGAAAACAATCAGGCCTTTTTTAATTCTTTGGAAGCCAAATCTCATTATCAAGTCCTTTGCAACAAAGCAATAGAAACACAAGATCCTGATCTGATACGCCTTACTATGGAGTATCTTCCTTTGAAATTTAGTCGAAGACATGGAGACCCTAGCAGACCTTGGAATAGATTTTCTATCAATCTTAGAGCTGAAAATACTGGTGACAAGATACTAGACTATGAAGGCAATTGGCGAGATATCTTCCAAAACTGGGAAGCATTGGCTTATTCATATCCAGAATATATAGATGGTATGATATTCAAATTTCTCAATGCATCGACCTTTGATGGATACAATCCGTATCGGGTAACCAAAGGTGGATTTGATTGGGAAACCATAGAACCTGATGATCCGTGGTCTTACATAGGATATTGGGGAGACCACCAGATTATTTATTTGCAAAAGTTTTTGGAGATCATCCAAAAGTTCAAGCCCGGTGGACTAGAAGCTTACTTTGATCAGGATTATTTTGTATATGCAGCGGTACCGTATATTATCAAACCCTATGAAGATATAGTCAATAATCCTAAAGATACCATCGATTTTGATCATCATTGGGATGCCAGAATCAGAGAAAGCATGACTTCTGTAGGCGCTGATGGTGCTCTATTAAAAGACAACGACAATGATATTTATCGCGTCAATTTGATAGAAAAGCTTTTGGCTACTTTATTGGCCAAAATGTCTAATTTTATACCGGAAGGTGGTATATGGCTGAATACCCAAAGGCCCGAATGGAATGATGCCAATAATGCCTTAGTAGGTAATGGTGTATCCATGGTGACCTTGTATTATATGCGACGATTTTTAGTGTTTTTAGATGAAATCTTTGAAAAGACAGATCTTGAAAATATAAAGTTGTCCAATGAATTGATTGAGTTTTATCACAGTGTCAGAGAAACTTTGGATACCCATCAAGGCTTATTATCCGGCAATATTTCTGATGCTGATCGTAAGGTCATTTTAGATCAACTAGGCAAGGCGGCATCAGATTACAGATCTCAAATATACAAATCCGGATTTTGGGGCAAAAAACGTACAGCTTCAATGGAAGGACTCAAGCGATTTGTTAAGCTTAGCCTTGCATTCATCAATCATTCCATTGGTCAAAATAAGAGAAAAGATGGCCTGTATCACGCGTACAATCTAATGACTTACAAGCAAGATGGTGTCATGATTTCGTATTTGGATGAGATGCTTGAAGGTCAGGTGGCTGTGTTGAGTTCAGGTTATCTTGACGGTACACAATCACTGCATGTACTTGATGCGATGAAACACAGTAAACTCTTTTCAGAAAAGACCAATACAGTTATATATTGTATCCTAATAAAAAATTGCCAGGTTTCCTGGTAAAAATATCATAGATGAATCAGATGCTGTAAGTTCGGCATTGATTCAGACATGGGTAGCCAAGGAAATACAACTATTGTTGAAAAGGATATCTATGGCAAATACCATTTTAATGGCAATTTTAAAAATGCAGGAGATCTTAAAAAAAGCATTAGAGAATATTGGAGATACCAGCATACTCGGATCTGATCCAAAATGAAACTCAAAAATTACTTGATATATTCGAAAAAGTATTTCATCACAAGGCATTTACTGGTAGATCAGGAACTTTTTATGGATATGAAGGATTAGGTTCTATTTATTGGCACATGGTATCCAAGCTTCTTTTGGCAGTGCAGGAAAGTTGCTTGCAAGCGATCAGACAAAACGAATCGTCGGTTACTGTCGGTAGATTATTGGAACATTATTATGAAATCCAGGCTGGTATTGGGGTGCATAAATCACCTGACTTATTTGGTGCTTTCCCTACAGATCCCTATTCGCACACACCCGGACATAAAGGTGCTCAACAACCTGGTATGACGGGTCAGGTAAAAGAAGATTTACTCTCTAGATTTGGTGAGTTGGGTATTGAAGTCTTCGAGTGGACATTTGACATTTAATCCTGCCTTGTTGAGGAAGTCAGAATTCCTGACGGCTTCAAAAATAGTTTCCTATACTGATTTAAGAGGTCAAAAACAGTCTTTAGAGTTAAGTAGCGGACAATTATTTTTTACATTTTGTCAGATTCCTGTGATTTATGAGATCGCTGAGACGAGTAGTATAGTTCTTGTATTTGAAAATGGTGATAATCAAAATGTAAATTCAAATACGCTAGATAAGAGCAACAGTCATTCTATATTTGGTCGAAAAGGTGACATTTTAAGTATTAAAGTATTTGTAGACCAGCAATTATTAAAGTAAATATTCAAAAACATCATCCATGAAACGAATTTATTTTGTATTATTGTGTAGCATAATCATGGTGATGTCATGTAAAGAAAAGCAAAACGAGAATCCGATAGTGAAAGATAAAACAGCAGCAGATATTTTAGGGAATCCCGCGTACCAGGCGATCAGTTATGGTGGATACCGCCAAATATCCAGAGATATTCAACCCACCATAGCAGAACTCAAAGAAGATCTGAAAATTTTGCATGCCATGGGTATCAGGATACTGCGTACTTACAATGTACACTTGGCTGAAGCCGCTAATTTGCTCCAAGCCATCAAAGAGATGAAAAAGGATGATCCGACATTTGAGATGTACATCATGCTTGGCGCTTGGATTGATTGTAAAAATGCGTGGACCAGTCTACCAGTAGACCACAATATAGAAAGTGAAAAAAATGAGACCGAAATCAATCGTGCTGTAGAACTCACCAATCAGTACCCCGATATTGTAAAAGTTATAGCAGTAGGTAACGAAGCTATGGTCAAATGGGCAGAGAGTTATTACGTACAGCCCAATGTCATCCTGAAATGGGTCAATCATTTGCAAGATCTAAAGAAGCTAGGCAAGTTGCCTGAAAATCTTTGGGTTACCAGTTCAGATAATTTTGCTTCATGGGGTGGTGGAGATACCTTATATCATGTAGAAGACTTAAAAAAGTTGGTTCATGCTGTTGATTATATTTCTTTGCATACTTACCCGATGCATGATACGCATTATAATCCCGATTTTTGGGGTGTGAAATCTGCGGAAGCTTCACTGACGGATAAAGAAAAAATTGAAGCAGCGATGTTGCGAGCGCGAGACTATGCTATTTTTCAGTACAAAAGTGTAGTGAATTATATGAAATCATTAGGCGTAGAAAAACCTGTCCATATAGGTGAGACTGGTTGGTCATCGTTTTCTAATTACAATTATGGAGATGATGGGTCCAAGGCTTGTGATGAATATAAATCTGCCTTGTACTACAAAATGATCAAATCATGGAGTGATAGCAATAATGTGACTTGTTTTTATTTTGAAGCTTTTGATGAGCAATGGAAAGATGCTAAAAACCCACAAGGATCAGAAAATCATTTTGGCTTGATCAATCTTAAATCTGAAGCTAAATATGCATTATGGGATCTGGTCGATAAAGGTGTATTTAAGGGTTTGACCAGAGATGGAAAACCAATCACCAAAACCTTCGGAGGCGACTTTGATTCACTTTGGAAATATATTAAATTGCCTCCTACGTCAGACACTATCAAAATATATAAATGGTGATGAGAAAGGGATATCTTGCGTTTTTGGTTTTATTAATGAGCATAATAATAATGTCTTCCTTCCATAATAAGTCATTGGGTATTCAAATATTTGAGACATCAGCTGATGGTCAAAAACTTCAGGAGGTAAACCCAACTAAAACGAGTCAGAACCCAATTACAATTGTCATAGATGCTGAGACGAAATTTCAGACGATTACTGGATTTGGCGGATCATTTACTGAATCTTCTGCATATTTGCTTAATAAAGTCAGTAAACAAAATAGAAATAAAATCCTGGAAGCGTATTTTGGAGAGCGAGGTGCAAGATATTCATTGACTAGAACCCATATAAACTCATGTGACTTTTCTTTGAGCAACTATTCATACGCACCTGTTGAAAATGATCGGGAGTTGAAGCATTTTTCTATCAAAGAAGATATGGACGACATTATTCCGATGATCAAAGACGCTCAAAAAGTATCCAAAGAAGGTTTTAAGATCATATCGTCACCATGGACAGCACCACCATGGATGAAAGATAATAAAGATTGGCGTGGCGGTAAGTTGTTACCTGAGTACTATCCTGTGTGGGCTAACTTTTTTGATAAATATATTGATGCTTATAAAAAAGAAGGCATAGATATTTGGGGCATCACCGTGGAAAACGAACCACTTGGGAATGGCAAAAACTGGGAAAGTATGCACTTCTCACCTGAGGAGATGAACGAATTTGTAAAAAATTACTTAGGCCCTGTACTTCGTACCCAACATCCATCATTGAAAATACTGGGCTATGACCAGAATCGAGACGAACTCAAAGAGTGGGTAGATGTCATGTATGATGATACAGAAGCCAAAAAATATTTTGATGGAACAGCGATACACTGGTATGCGAGTACTTATGATTATTTTCCTGACGTATTACAATATACACATGCCAAAGCACCTGAAAAATATATGATTCAAACCGAAGCCTGTGTGGATGCAGAAGTACCGGCATGGAAAAATGATGCCTGGTATTGGAGTAAAGAAGCTACGGATTGGGGATGGGATTGGGCACCGGCAGACAAGAAATACCTGCATCCCAAATATGCACCTGCGCATAGGTATGCCAGAGATATCATCGGTTGTCTCAATAATTGGGTGGATGGATGGATAGACTGGAATATGGTGCTAGACAGGCAAGGAGGACCCAACTGGTTTAAAAACTGGTGTACAGCTCCTGTCATTGTAGATACGGAGAAAGATGAAGTATATTTTACACCTTTGTATTATGTCATGTCTCATTTTAGCAGATTCATTAGACCTGAAGCTGTGAGAATAGGCGTAGCTAATCCAAATACTGAAGTAATGTGTACTGCTGCATTAAATAAGGATGGTTCTACTGTGGTAATTCTTTTTAATCCTGATGGCAAATCCAAAGATATAGCTTTAAATTACAACGGAAAATCCATAAATACTCACTTGAAAGAAAATGCAATTCAAACGATTTTAATTCATTAAGCACATACATATTAACTGAACACATGAGCCACGTCACCACTAGTAAAGTACCATTTAGTCAAAAATTAGCCTTCGGACTTGGTATGCTTGCCAATCAATTATTTCCAGCCATGTTGGGAATATTTATGGTCATCTTGATCGATAAGTTGGGATTTCCAGGCTGGATGATTAGCACCATTTATTTTGTTCCTAAATTATTTGATGCGATTACGGACCCTATTATGGGTTTCATTACAGATAATACCAAGTCTAAATGGGGTAGAAGGAGACAGTATGTGGTCATTGGTGGGATTATGACCGGTATCTCATTTGCTTTTATGTGGCAATTGTATGCTACCAATTCTGTGGACTTTAACTTTTATTATTTCCTTTTGGTTTCTTTGGCATTTTACTTGGGTATTACGATTTTTAGTGTACCTTATGTAGCCATGGGTTATGAAATGAGTGATGATTTTCATGAAAGGACATCTATTATGGCTACTTCGCAACTTATCGGGCAGTTGGCTTGGGTATTTGCACCTTGGTTGTGGGTAATTATGTATGATCCTGCTTGGTTTCCCACAGCAGAGGAAGCGACAAGATCACTGGCTGTTTATGGAGCTATAATATGCACTATTTTAGCCATAATACCGGGCATATTTATCAAAAGTAAATCGACTTTAAATGAAAATTACGAACCATTAACCATTGCAAATGCAAGCAGAAGTTTTGATTTGATCATACAAGGTTTTAAAGAAGCTTTGGTCATTGTGCCTTTCAGAAAATTATGTATTGCCACTTTTTTTATATTTAATGCATTTAATACCACAGCAGGTTTTTCATTTTTTATTATAAAATATTATGTATTTCCTGGAGATGGACAAGGTATTTGGCCAACACTCTATGGATGTATTGGGGCAGTTTTCACTACAGTATTGATTATTCCTATAGTGGCTTACATGTCCAAGGTCATGGGTAAACAAAAGGCCTTTATTTGGTCGCAATCTTTATCTATTTTGGGGTATGCATCTTTGCTTTTTTTGTTTGTACCAGGTAAACCATATTTATTTTTAATAGCACTGCCTTTCATATCTTTTGGAATAGGCAGTTTATTTACATTGATGATGTCTATGACTTCAGATGTCATTGATATTGACGAATTAAATACAGGAAAAAGAAGAGAAGGGATTTTTGGCGCTATCTATTGGTGGATGGTTAAGTTCGGATTGGCCATAGCAGGTGCATTAACTGGGTTGATATTATGGTACATTGATTTCAATTCTGGTGCAGCCACACAGACTTACGAGACCATGTTTGAGCTACGAATGTTCTTTTCTGCTATTCCAGTACTTGGTACTCTATTTGCGCTGTGGGCTATGTGGGATTACGATGTCAATGAAGAAAAATCTCATGAAATCAGAGCCCAACTTGAAAAGAAGAAGGCTGCAATCCCATCCGGCTATTCATCCACTTCAGTATTAGGCTCTGCGAATCTCAATGGTCTAACTTCGTCTGAACTGAAAAGTAAATTTCCAAATTACTATGCATCAAAAATTGATTATAATTCAGCATCGCCAACTACTAAAGTGAGTCATTTCAAAGCTCAATTTGAAAAAGGACTCCATGGTATTTGCTTTAGTGCTTATAATGAATTTCAAAATCCGGGAGATACGATCACAAAAGAGCAAATAATCAAAAGGCTAGAAATTCTCAAAGGCCATACTCAATGGATCAGGACTTTTTCCTGTACCAACGGCCACGAATTGATACCACAACTGGCGAAAGAAATGGGTTTCAAAACACTGGTTGGTGCTTGGATAAGTCATGATATGCAAAATAATGATAAAGAACTATCCAGCCTTAAGTCTTTATTAAGCAAGGGTGTAGTCGATATGGCTTCAGTGGGCAATGAAGTACTTTTTAGAAATGATGTTAGTGCAGAAGCATTGTATGATTATATGGTGCAAATCAAAGGTGTAGCAGGTAATATTCCGGTAAGCTTTGTAGATGTTTATTACGAAGTCAAGAAACATCCAAAATTGATGCAGATATCAGACGTTTTAATGATCAATTGTTATCCATTCTGGGAAGGGGCAGATATTAAATTCGCATCATTGTATCTTCAAGAGATGTATCAGCAAGTCTTATCTGTTGCTCATGGTAAAAAAGTTATCATTACTGAGACTGGCTGGCCAAGTAAGGGACAAAATGTCATGGATGCAGTGCCTTCTGATGAAAACGTTATGAGATATGTTGCAGAGATTGTAGAATGGAGTCGGGCCAAAAATGTTGAAATGTTTTACTTCTCATCTTTTGACGAATCATGGAAGATCCACTCAGAAGGTTGGGCAGGTACTTCATGGGGACTTTGGGATAAAAATGAAAAATTTAAATTTAATAAATAGAAAAAATCGTAAGAACAAATAGAATTTGAAATAAAATAAATCAATTACCATGTCGCAAAGATCATACAACTTTAACATTTATCAGGGACTCCCAATAGAGCATATTGATTTATATAATATTGACACTCCTGAAGAAGATATTAAATCATTGTATTTTCAAATGCTCCAAAAAGGGATGCACGGCATTTGCTTTAGTCTATATGAAGATGGACAAAAGCCAGGAGATATCATATCAGAGGGTCAAATACGCAGGCGATTGGAAATATTAAAACCCTACACAAATTGGATTCGGTCATTTTCTACCATAGAAGGGAATGAACTCATACCAAAAATAGCCAAGGAAATGGGAATGAAAACCCTAGTAGGGGCTTGGCTAGGAGACGATAAGGAAAAAAACGAAATTGAAGTCGAGAATCTAATCCAACTTTGCAACGACGGTTTTGTGGATATAGCTGCTGTAGGAAATGAAGTTTTGTATAGAAATGATTTGACATTGGCCGAACTTTTAGAAAAGATCGATTATGTAAAGTCTCAGGTTTCGGAAATACCTGTAGGTTATGTAGATGCATACTATGAATTTGGCAGACACCCTGAATTAGTTGATGCCAGCGATGTGGTTTTGGCCAATTACTATCCATTTTGGGAAGGTACGAGTTTCGAGAACTCTTTGGGACATTTGCATTATATGCATCAGCAAGTCATAGATGCGGCAAAGGGCAAAAAAATCATCATCACAGAGACCGGTTGGCCAAGCCAGGGCGAAGTTACTAAAGGAGCCATACCCAATGCCATTTCCACCATGAAATATTTTATCAATGTCCAGATTTGGGCACAACAATCAGAAATAGAGATGTTTTATTTCTCATCTTTTGATGAGTCATGGAAAGTAGGCGCTGAAGGTGAAGTAGGTGCGTATTGGGGATTGTGGGACAAAAATGAACGACTTAAATTTGTACAATAAATTATTTTTTAATCATTAAAATTTAAAAGCATGAAAATTTTAACATTTATTTTCTCTTTTTTTATAACAGTACAGGCATTTGCTCAGCCTTCATCTGCTGCACCGGTTCCTACTCGTGACGCTGCAGATGTCAAATCTATGTTTAGCAATACTTATACTAACTTAACGGTTGATACATGGCGAACCGATTGGTCCGCAGCACTATTAGAAGATATCCAAATTCAAGGAAATGATACTAAGAAATATAGTAATCTGGATTTCGTAGGTGTGGAGTCAGTTACCAAACAAATTGATGTCTCCAGTATGAATCATTTTCATGTTGACATGTGGACGCCAAATATGACCACTTTTAGAGTGAAGTTGGTTGATTTTGGTGCAGATGGAGCATTTGGTGGAGGTGATGATACCGAACATGAAGTAGTGTTTACCAATGTTACTCCTAATCAATGGAATAGTTTAGACATTCCATTGACACAATTTGTCAATCTTGCTGGGAAAAAGAATATAGCACAATTGATATTTTCTGGTTTACCAGCAGGTGGTGGTACGGTATTTATAGACAATGTTTTCTTTTTTAACGGAACCGTAGCTGTAGCCAGCCCGACAGTAGCTGCTCCAGTACCTACACGTGAAGCTTCAAAAGTTAAATCTATGTTTAGTAATACATACACCAACTTGACTGTTGATACTTGGCGTACAGATTGGTCATCTGCGCTATTGGAAGATATCCAAATCCAAGGCAATGACACTAAAAAATATAGTGCTTTAGATTTTGTAGGTATAGAGACTGTGACTAAACAAGTAGATATTTCAGGAATGAATTTTTTCCATATTGATATGTGGACGCCTAATGCTACAACATTTAGAGTTAAGTTGGTTGATTTTGGGGCAGACGCCGCTTTCGGAGGTGGAGATGATACAGAGCACGAAGTTGTTTTCGAAAACGTAATAGCTAATCAATGGAACAGCTTGGATATTCCTTTGGCACAATTTGCAAATTTGATGTCTAGAAAAAATATAGCGCAATTGATATTTTCAGGCTTGCCAGTAGGAGCAGGAATAGTGTATTTGGATAATATATATTTTTTCCAGGGTACCATTGCTTCACCAGTTCCTACAGTTGCTGCACCGACACCAACACGTAACGCAGCCGATGTTATATCTATGTTTAGTAATGCTTATACCAATGTGGCAGTGGACACATGGCGCACAGACTGGTCATCAGCAGTATTAGAAGATATTCAGATCCAAGGCAATGACGCAAAAAAATATTCAAACCTTGATTTTGTAGGCGTAGAGACAGTGGCAAAGCAAATAGATATCACAGGTATGTCTCATATTCATGTCGATATGTGGACACCTAATATGACCACTTTTAGAGTAAAGTTGGTTGACTTTGGTGCTGATGGTGCTTTTGGTGGTGGTGATGATAAAGATCACGAAGTGGTATTCGAAAATGTTGTAGGATCTACATGGAATGCTCTAGATATACCTTTGACACAGTTTGTAAATCTTACTTCTAGAAAAAATATAGCTCAATTGATATTTTCTGGCTTGCCAGTAGGAGCAGGTACAGTTTATATTGATAATGTTTATTTTTATACTGCAGTAAGCGGACCTACAACTCCAATGACAGCAGCGCCAACACCTACAAGAAGTGCTTCAGGAGTGATATCTATGTTTAGCAACGCATATACCAATGTAGCAGTGGATACTTGGCGTACAGATTGGTCTGCAGCTATGTTGGAGGATATTCAGATTCAAGGAAATGATACCAAAAAATACTCTAACCTTGACTTTGTAGGTATAGAGACAGTGACCAAACAGATTAATGTCACGGGCATGAGTCATTTTCACTTAGATATGTGGACGCCAAATATGACGACTTTCAGAGTCAAATTAGTAGATTTTGGTGCAGATGGAGCATTTGGAGGTGGTGACGATACGGAGCATGAAATCGTAATTGAAAATCCGGCACTAGGTCAATGGAACAGTTTGGATATTCCGTTAACACAATTTGCTAATCTTGCTGGAAAGAAAAATATCGCGCAGTTGATTTTCTCTGGCTTACCTACTGCAGCAGGTACTGTCTTTATAGATAATATTTATTTTTATGATAAGGTGTCCAGTGTCAATAACTTTGTTAGTCTAAAAAATATTACTGTTTATCCAAACCCATCTGTTAGCGGTAGTACTTTGAATGTTGACACTGATTTTAAGACTTTTGAACTTTACAATATAAATGGCCAAATCATGGAAGTTGGCAATCAAAACACGTTCAAAAACCTGAACTTAACACAAGGTATGTATATCATTAAGTTTAAAATTTCTGAAAATATAGAATCAACTGTTAAGTTAGTGGTTAAATAACCTATTTAACGACATTGAATGGCTAAAATTTGGATCTCAATATGAACATATTAAATATTGATTTACATTTTTTAGCTATTTTTTGCTTACTTTTTGATTTCTCAATTTATTTCTTTTGTGAGTGGTTAATATCATTTTAGAATGTTAGGGCTACTCAACGGTAGCCCTTTTTAAAATACAGAACCAATGAAATAGTGGGATTATTAAGTTTTGACAGAAGTAGGTAATCATACATTTTTTGTTAAAGTACAAATGAATTTTTGTGAGTTCACCAATTTTTTAATTTTTAGTACCTGTCAATAAATTTAAGCATTAAGGAGATCATGGGTTCTTCCGAAATGCTTTTTTTTTATTAATCATTTTTCATTTAGAAACTACATTTAAGATATATCCATTTTTTTAATTTAACACATGTTACTACTCAATTTGATTGTTGGATTAAGCTTTTAGTTCATAGAGAGTTATTTTTCGATTTTTGATACTATGATGTAGTATTGATGTACTCGATGGTAGTTGGATATTGGCGCAAGAGTCTAAATTTGTTCTTTATATATTGTTTTTACAATTTTTTATCAAACCACATTTATGTTTAATTATATCAATAAAATGAGTTTTTTAGTTGTTGAAGAAATTCATAAACAAATTTCAAACTTAAAAACTATTATTTATAGAAAATCCAATGTTAAAATACTTCGATATATTTTTACTAATTTAATTTTGGCGATATATTTGGTAAATTTGACATCACAAACAACCATAAATCTTCCATGCCTAACCCAAGCAAATCCAACTGCAATAGATCTAGATAGGAAAAATTTTGGTGGTCCTTACAGTCAAGGTTATATGAATGATTTTCAAATACCAAGTAATACTTTTGGACCTTGTGCTAAGATCACCCAAGTTAATGTAAGTATTAATGCTTCAGTCACATTTATTGGTGTCCCTCCTCCTTGTCTATTTGGTAATCAATTTTATATTAATATTTACAGTGGTTGTCCTTATGGTGGAGCTGCTTCATGTCCTACATCGAATATTTTATATGAGGCCCCTTTTGGAACACTTAATGGAACTTATTCAAATACTTTTAATTGTCCTTTTACACAAGCAATGCCTCCTGATTTTAATCAAGTGATAGCTGTGGATATTGTTCCAGTTGGTGCTCCTGGTAGCTGTCCATTATGGAATGCCTTGATAAGTTCTGGATATATTGTCGTGGATTACAGTATTTGCGTAGATGTTGTGGTTGATAATATTTCATGTACAGGGACTGGATGTTTGGCTCCAATGACAACAGTGCAAGCTTGTGATGATAATAATCCATGCACCATCAATGATGTGCAAACGATTCTTAATTGTGATGGCAGTGTCTGCGTGGCTTGTATGGGTACACCTTCTGGAACTCCACCCACGCCTACCTTTACGCAATTAGGGCCATATTGTCAAAATGCAGCTCCAGATGTTTTACCCACAAGTTCGTCTAATGTACCTCCTATTGTAGGGACTTGGTCTCCAGCTGTAATTAATACGGCTATTCCAGGCCCACAAGTTTATACATTTACACCAAATCCTGGAGAATGCGGCACAACCACCACTATGACTATAACGGTCACTCCCAATGTTTTACCTACCTTTACGCAATTAGGGCCATATTGCCAAAATGCAGCTGCAGATGTTTTACCTACTAGTTCGACCAATGTACCTCCAATTTTAGGAACTTGGTCTCCAGCTATAATTAATACGGCTATACCAGGTACGCAAGTTTATACATTCACACCAAATCCTGGGGAATGTGGTACAACTACTAGCATGACTATATCTGTAACACCTAATGTATTACCTACCTTTACACAATTGGGCCCATATTGTCAGAATGCAGCTCCAGGAATCTTAACTATAAATTCAACTAATAGTCCTTCGATCACAGGAACATGGTCTCCAGCAATAATAAATACATCTATTACAGGAACATCAAATTATACATTTACCCCAGATCCAAACCAATGTGCCTTGCCTACAACCATGGCGATAGTAATCACAGGTAGCGTTCTGCCAGATTTTACGCAACTCGGACCTTACTGCCAGAATGGAACTCCTGATGTGTTACCATCCATATCCAACGATTCGCCACCAATCGCAGGAACATGGTCTCCAGCAATAATAAATACATCTATTACAGGAACATCAAATTATACATTTACCCCAGATCCAAACCAATGTGCCTTGCCTACAACCATGGCGATAGTAATCACAGGTAGCGTTCTGCCAGATTTTACGCAACTCGGACCTTACTGCCAGAATGGAACTCCTGATGTGTTACCATCCATATCCAACGATTCCCAACCAATCATAGGAACATGGTCACCTAGTATAATTAATACATCTATTATAGGTTCATCAAATTATACATTTACCCCAGATCCAAACCAATGCGCCTTGCCTACAACCATGGCGATAGTAATCACAGGTAGCGTTCTTCCTGATTTTACGCAATTAGGGCCGTATTGTTTGAATGCTACACCAGGCGTATTACCATTAATATCTACTAATGGCATTACAGGTACGTGGTCACCAGCCGTAATCAATACAGCCACAGTAGGCTCTGCGACATATACATTCACACCAGCAGCAAATCAATGTGGATCACCCACCAACATGACCATCGTAGTATCCAATAGTGTAGCACCGAGCTTTACGCAATTAGGGCCGTATTGTTTGAATGCTACACCAGGCGTATTACCATTAATCTCTGCCAATGGGATCACAGGTACGTGGTCGCCAGCCGTAATCAATACAGCCCACAGTAGGCACTGCGACATAACATTTACACCAGCAGCAAATCAATGTGGATCACCCACCAACATGACCATCGTAGTATCCAATAGTGTAGCACCGAGCTTTACGCAATTAGGGCCGTATTGTTTGAATGCTACACCAGGCGTATTACCATTAATCTCTGCTAATGGGATCACAGGTACGTGGTCACCAGCCTTAATCAATACAGCCACAGTAGGCTCTGCGACATATACTTTCACACCAGCAGCAAATCAATGTGGATCACCCACCAACATGACCATCGTAGTATCCAATAGTGTAGCACCGAGCTTTACGCAATTAGGGCCATATTGTTTGAATGCTACACCAGGCGTATTACCATTAATCTCTGCCAATGGGATCACAGGTACGTGGTCACCAGCCGTAATAAATACAGCCACAGTAGGCACTGCGACATATACATTTACACCAGCAGCAAATCAATGTGGATCACCTACCAACATGACCATCGTAGTATCCAATAGTGTGACACCGAGCTTTACGCAATTAGGCCCGTATTGTTTGAATGCTACACCAGGCGTATTACCATTAATCTCTGCCAATGGCATCACAGGTACATGGTCGCCAGCCGTAATCAATACTGCTTCAGTCGGCTCTGCGACATATACATTCACACCAGCGGCAAATCAATGTGGATCACCTACCAACATGACCATCGTAGTATCCAATAGTGTGACACCGAGCTTTACGCAATTAGGGCCGTATTGTTTGAATGCTACACCAGGCGTATTACCATTAATCTCTGCCAATGGCATCGCAGGTACGTGGTCACCAGCCGTAATCAATACTGCTACAGTGGGTTCTGCGACATATACATTTACCCCAGCGGCAAATCAATGTGGATCACCCACCAACATGACCATCGTAGTATCCAATAGTGTAGCACCGAGCTTTACGCAATTAGGGCCGTATTGTTTGAATGCTACACCAGGCGTATTACCATTAATCTCTGCCAATGGGATCACAGGTACGTGGTCACCAGCCGTAATAAATACAGCCACAGTAGGCACTGCGACATATACATTTACACCAGCAGCAAATCAATGTGGATCACCCACCAACATGACCATCGTAGTATCCAATAGTGTAGCACCGAGCTTTACGCAATTAGGCCGTATTGTTTGAATGCTACACCAGGCGTATTGCCATTAATCTCTACTAATGGCATCACAGGTACGTGGTCACCAGCCGTAATCAATACAGCTACAGTGGGTTCTGCGACATATACATTTACACCAGCAGCAAATCAATGTGGATCACCCACCAACATGACCATCGTAGTATCCAATAGTGTAGCACCGAGCTTTACGCAATTAGGGCCGTATTGTTTGAATGCTACACCAGATGTATTACCATTAATCTCTGCCAATGGGATCACAGGTACGTGGTCACCAGCCGTAATCAATACAGCCACAGTGGGTTCTGCGACATATACATTTACACCAGCAGCAAATCAATGTGGATCACCCACCAACATGACCATCGTAGTATCCAATAGTGTAGCACCGAGCTTTACGCAATTAGGGCCGTATTGTTTGAATGCTACACCAGGCGTATTACCATTAATCTCTGCCAATGGGATCACAGGTACGTGGTCACCAGCCGTAATAAATACAGCCACAGTGGGTTCTGCGACATATACATTTACACCAGCAGCAAATCAATGTGGATCACCCACCAACATGACCATCGTAGTATCCAATAGTGTAGCACCGAGCTTTACGCAATTAGGGCCGTATTGTTTGAATGCTACACCAGGCGTATTACCATTAATCTCTACTAATGGCATCACAGGTACGTGGTCACCAGCCGTAATCAATACAGCTACAGTGGGTTCTGCGACATATACATTTACACCAGCAGCAAATCAATGTGGATCACCCACCAACATGAATATTGATGTGTTAAGTAGCCCTACATCAGTAGTTTCTAATATTACGCATGCCATGTGTAGTTTGTCAGATGGTTCAATTACTCTGGGTGAAGTTACAAACGGTACACTTCCTTTTGAATATAATTTTAATGATTTAGGATTTGTGACAAACACAACTTTTAGTAATTTATCTGAGGGCATTTATCCATTAATCATTGAAGACGTTAATGGCTGCATGTTTAATACCACTTTGATAGTCAATAATATTTCCGGACCATCTTGTAATAAAACTTCTGGATGGATAGCAAATATATTTAGTCCAAATGGTGATGGTGTAAATGATGAATTGAAAATATTTATAGGTTCTGACATAAAACAAGTAACTAGATTTGAAATTTATGATCGATGGGGATCTAAAGTTTTTGCAGAATTGAATATAATTTCTAATAACGATCAAAAGGGATGGAATGGTACTTATAAAAGTAATTTTGTAAACCCGGGTGTTTATACTTATGTTGCAGTTATAGAATTAGTAAACGGAAAGGTAGAAACCAAAGTTGGAAATGTCACTGTAATATATTAAGTTCCATATAAATAATTATATAATGATAAAATTGATATAATATTTTTCAATATTTAAAACAAATTTGTCATTTAAAGCCGAAAACGATTGAATTTCCTTTATATATAGGCACTTGATGTATCTTTGATGTAGTGTTTTTTTAGATTTTAGAATCTTACTTTGATACATTTGTGAATATTTTTCGATCATTTTATATTTTTTACAATTTATAACTTATTTTTTTTCTTAACCAAACTCACACTCAATTCTCATGAGATTAGATTTACCAAATCGAAATCTGAACATTTTATCTCATTACCAAAACCAAAACTTTGGAGATATATGGAACAGATTTACCGCAGTAAAAAATGCTGCATTTTTAATTATGAGTATTTTTGTTTTCAATGTATCATTTATTGAAAATACAAATGCTCAAACCACATGTACTGGCAATGTGCCAATACAGAACTTAGCCAACGGGATGAATTACACCATTACTGTTGGTCCAACGAGTGGCAATGTCACGATTTCAGTTACAGTGGTAGACAATCCAGCAGGTTTGGTTGGTTTTCTAGGAGGACCTGGAAATCCAATATCGTTTCCAAACGGCTCAGGAACCTTTACTTATAACTTAACTGGTCAGGCTAATCCGTATGTTTTAAATATGTACTTTAACTGGGCAGCAGGTGGACAAGGTAGTTCTACAGCGGTATCTTGTGCTGCTGCTACTGCCCCAACGATATGTACGGGCAATGTTCCAATACAGAACTTAGCCAATGGGATGAATTACACCATTACAGCTGGACCAACCAGTGGTAATGTCACCGTTTCAGTTACGGTTGTCGACAATCCAGCAGGATTGGTTGGTTTTCTAGGAGGACCTGGAAATCCAATATCATTTCCAAATGGCTCAGGAACCTTTACTTACAACTTAACTGGTCAGGCTACTCCTTATGTTTTAAATATGTATTTTAACTGGGCAGCAGGTGGACAAGGTAGTTCCACAGTGGTATCTTGTCCTGCTACTGCTCCACCACCGGCAGCACCTACGACAGGTGGACCAAATCCTGTTTGTCCAGGTGCAAACGTCATTTCACTTTTCAGTAATGCATACACTAACGTTCCTGTGGACACTTGGTTAACACCTTGGTCTGCTGCTCCAGTTACTTTAACTGATTTAGCAATTGGTGGAAATAATGTAAAATTTTATCAAAACGTTACTTTCTTAGGTATAGAGACTACAGGTGCTAATCGTATCAATGCTACTAATATGACAACTTTGAGGTTGGATTTTTGGTCTGGCAATGCGACTCAGTTTAGAATCAAATTGGTAGATTGGGGCGCAAATGGTAACTTTGGTGTAGGAGATGATACAGAGCATGAACTTACTTTTAATAATCCAGCTTTGAATTCTTGGGTTTCTTATAATATACCATTGTCAGATTTTGTAGGATTAGCTTCAAGAGCCAACCTAGCTCAATACATTCTTTCAGCCATGCCTGATACTGTTGCTGATTTTTATATTGATAATTTTTACTTTGCTAATGGTTCATGTGTATCAGCTGCACCAGCAGTTGCTGTATGTCCTGCTGCCAATGTTATTTCTCTTTTCAGTAATAATTATACAAACGTACCCGTTGATACTTGGTTGACACCTTGGTCAGCAGCCCCTGTTACTTTGACTGATGTAAACATTAGCGGTAACAATGCAAAGTTTTATCAGGATGTAACTTTCTTGGGAATTGAAACTACTACCAATAGAATTAATGCTACAGCCATGACACATTTCAAAATTGATGTTTGGTCAGGAAATGCGACTCAATTCAGAATAAAATTGGTAGATTTTGGAGCAAACGGAGCTTTTGGTGGTGGAGATGATTCTGAATCAGAATTGACTTTTAATGCTCCTGCCTTGAATACATGGATTACATACAATATTCCGCTTTCTAGTTTTACAGGATTAACATCTAGAGCTAACCTTGCACAATATATATTGTCAGCAATGCCCAATGCTATTGCAGATTTTTATATTGACAATATGCTATTTACTAATTGTCTTCCATCTGCCCCGACAATGGCAGCCCCTGCGCCAACATGCCCTTCTGCAAATGTCTTATCTATGTTCAGTAATACTTATACAAATGTTCCAGTTGACACTTGGAGAACACCATGGTCTTCAGCAACTTTAGCTGACATTCAGATTGCTGGAAATGATACAAAACTTTATACCAATCTTGATTTTGTAGGAGTAGAGACAGTAGGTCCAAATTTATTGAATTTGACCAATATGACTCACATGCACTTAGATATATGGACGCCAAATATGACTACCATAAGAGTTAAATTAGTTGATTTTGGACCAAATAGAAATTTTGGTGGTGGTGATGATAGTGAACACGAAGTTATTCTTAATTGCACGTCACTTTCAGGTTGGAATTCATTTCACATACCGTTAAGTGGTTTTACTAATTTAAGGTCAAGAGCACAAATAGCACAATTGATTTTATCCGGACTACCTACAGGTCAAGGAACTTTATATGTAGATAATGTTTATTTTTCAACTTGTGCACCAAGTACAGGAATGCAAGTACCTGTTACAATTTCTATAGCAGAAACTTCAGGCTTGTTGATTAATGATGGAACTATATGTGCTGGAGCAACAGCAACTTTAACTGCAAGTGGTGGTGGAACTTATGCTTGGTCAACTGGCGCAACTACTGCTTCAATTACAGCAAGTACTGCTGGAGCTTATACAGTGACAGTTACAAATGCAGGTTGTGCTTTCCCAGTATCAACAACGATTATAGTCACACCACTTCCTAATGCTGCAATTGCAGTTACCGACGTATCAGGTACAACAAATAATGACGGCATCATTTGTCAAGGAGCGACTGCAACATTGACAGCAAGTGGAGGAGGTACCTACTTATGGAGCAATGGAGCGACGACAGCGGGCATCACTACAGGAGTAGCAGGTACTTATACCGTCACTGTAACGAACAATGGATGTATCGCATCGACATCAAGAACAATAACCGTCAATCCACTACCGACAGCATCGATCAGTCTATCAGAAACATCAGGTCCAGTGGACAATGATGGAATGGTATATGAGGGTGCAGTAGTATATTTGACAGCGAGTGGTGGTGGCACCTACTTATGGAGCACCGGCGCAACAACCGCCAATATCACTGTCACACCGATGGCAACCACAACATACACAGTTACGGTAACCAATTCCAATGGCTGCACAGCGACCGCATCGAGAATCATTACCGTAGAGCCGAATCTATGTTTACTAGTGTGTAGTGGCAATCAAAATGTTACATTACCAGGTGGCGTTTGCGAATGGCAAGTACCAAATTTGGTTACAAAAACAGGGATTTGTGAAGATTTAGATATCGTTCCACCACCAGTTGTAGGTTTTTCAGGAGCCTTTGCTTATGCGAACAGATGGTTCCACAATACAGCCAATGGCTCAGATCCAACGTATGGTAATCTACCATGTACCAATATTGCAGGGCTTCCAGGAACGTTGGTATTACAATCAGCAGACGTACTAAGCGGAGGTAATACTTGTAATTGGTTCGGGACAGTAGTAGCATGGAGAGTACCAGCAAATGGTACAATTTCCTTCAACTGGGCGACTCAGACCAATGACCCAACATGGGATCACTTTGGATATAGTTTGACCAATGACCCGAATACACCAACAGGAATGTTTGGTACCACTTTACAGGCTTCAACAATTGAATTAGCATCTGTGACTGCTTCAGGTACAGTATCTATACCTGTAACAGCAGGTCAGATCTTCTCATTAGTTAACCGAACAGATGATGGAGGTGGTGGACCTTTGACAGCTACCATCAATAACTTCCAATTCCAAGAGGCGCAAGTGACCCTACCATGGACGATTGTGCAGACAGCGGGACCAGTTGCAGGAAGTTTTGTTGGAGCAGGTACTTATCAGATGTGTTACGAGTTAAGAGACCCGAGAGGCGGAGTAGCTGATCAATGCTGCTTTACTATCACAGTGGGCAATTACTCTAATCCTACGAGTAGTTTGGTCGCAAACGATCAAGTAAATGTAAGCTTGGACGATGACGGTTGGTCATTGGTCACTACAGATATGATATTAGAAGGTGGACCTTATGGATGTTACGATGGTTATTTGATGAGGAGAAATCCAGTAGTAAGTGGTACACCACCTACACAAGCATTGACTATACCACTTGCAACAAATCCAGCGTACCCAGGCTACACTTATGGTGGCGTATGGGTTAACTGTTCAGACATAGGAAAGAGAATAGAAGTAGAAGTACTAGATCCTGCAACAGGAAATCGTGCTTGGGGATATGTAATTGTAGAAGACAAGATTGCACCAGTAGTAACATGTAACTGTCAGGATATAGACATCCCAACACCAGTTACTTCATTTGCAGGTTCATTAGATGCTACAGACCCAGTATTCGACAGATGTGGATTTACAGGATATGGTACATGGCCTTATGATGTATATGAGTTTACGGTATCAACTACTGGTAACTATACATTTACAGCAAGCAGTCCAGCAGGTGATACGTATGCATATATCAATGCCAATACATTTAGTGCAGCAGATCCATGTACAGGAAATATAGCACAAAATGATGATGGAGCAGGTGGATTAGATCCATTGATTACAGTAAACCTTACAGCAGGAACAACATATTACTATATCTTTACCAACTGGAGTCCATTTGATGCACCATCAGGAGGATATACAGTCACAATCACAGGCCCAGGTCAGGTTGTTACAATAGTAAATCCATCAGAAGATCCAGCATGTCAGTTTGCATGTTATGATATCGAGATAGTGAAGAGAGAAACAGTAGGTATGTTATACAACATCCCAGGATTGAATGCTAACAAGAGCAAATTGACGACACCTCCTACTTACACAGATAATTGTGGAGTAACAAGTGTTACCTTTGAAGATAGAGTAACAAGTACCAACTGTGGCGCAAGTAAATTGATCAGAGATTGGAAATATGTAGATGGTTTTGGCAATAGTGCAATCTGCAGCCAAACATTCACTTTCAACCAAATATCAGTATTTGACTTAGCAGTACCAACGAGAGAAGTACACCTTAGCTGTGGATTGGATGCAAGTCCAGCAGCGATAGCAGGTTACACAGATATCGACTCAAGACCACAACCAGCGTCGGCAGCGAATATCGGCGCGTTTGCAGATGATTATGCTGCTACACCAACGGTAGTAGAGTTGAACGAAGGATATGCAAACGGATATTTCACTTACCTACAAAGAGGTTTTGATGGTAATATGCACCCACAAAAAGTGGACAATGGAATATGTAATATCTATACTTCATACACCGACCAAATGATCAATGCATGTGGCATCGGATGTGGAGGAAATATGAAAGTAATCAGAACATGGACGATCTTAGACTGGTGTACAGGTGATGTATTCACGTATATCCAAGTAATCAAAGCGACAGACGAGAAAGCACCGACATTCAACGTAAAAGACGTAACGATCAGTGTAGATCCATGGGGCTGTGCAGCGAATTGGAATGTTGACTTACCATGGGAACTTCAAGACAACTGTGCGAAAGCAGAGGAGTTGAAATGGGGCGTAAAAGCACCAGCAGGAGTAACAGTGACAGGCACACAACCAAATTACAGATTGAGTGGAATGCCAAAAGGTACCCATGCAATCACGTATTGGGCAAGCGACTGTTGTGGTAACTTAGCAGAGGCAGTAGCTTTTGTAACAGTAATCGACGCGAGTGCACCAGTAGCAGTAGCTAAACAGAACATCGTAATGAGCTTGACAGGATCAGGAACAGGTGCAGATGGCGCAGGAAAGATCTACGGTTGGCAAATAGACAATGGCTCTTATGACCAATGTTCAGATGTAAGATTTGAAGTAAGAAGACCGACAGGAGCCCCATCATGTGGCAACATCGGAGCGAATGGAACACACAATAACAATACGACATACAATGGTAACAACTTCTTACAGCAATTGCCAAACAATCCAGGCGTATGGTTCCACCCAGGAAGATAGTAACTTTGATGCGATCTTAGGCAATTTGGATACCGACAATGGAGAGTTTGTAAAATTCTGTTGTGAGGATATTCCAGCAGGAGAGTCTTATGGCTTACATGATGTAGAGTTGAGAGTATGGGATGATGGTAATATGAACGGTATCTATGGTGATAACTTAATCATCAATGGTATGAAGGACAATTATAACACCACATGGGTAACCGTGAGAGTGGAGAACAAATTGGCACCACAGTTAGTATGCCCACCAGATGTAACAGTAACGTGTGACATGGAGTTGAACCTAAGTGTAGGAGTTGACACAGAAGTATCAAGTGTAAATCTAACGATGACAGGATACCCTAAAGCGTATGACTTATGTAGCAACTTGGCGATCTCTTATAGAGATATCTTATTGCCAGGTTACAACGAAGTATGTAATTCAGGCACAGTAAGAAGAACATTTACCGTTAAGAAAGGTACCGTAGAAGTGAAGTGTGTACAACACATCACCGTAACGACCATCACAGCACCATTTACCGTAACGTTTGCACAAAACAACCAAACGACTGTATGGGATAAGTGTAGCTTTACATTGGATGATGCGAGAGATGCGAGCAATCCAACGATCAAAAAACCAATCGTAAATTACGGACAGTGTGACATCGTAGGAGAGAATATCAAGATAGATACATTCTTATTCGAGGATGGCGCATGTAAAAAATGGAGAGTAGAATATACTTATATCAACTGGTGTGCACCTACGGGACAAAACACATTGGGTGGATTCGTACACTACTATACATACAAAGACGATATCGCACCAGTATTGACATGTACCAACCAAATGTTTGCAGCAACGCCAAACACACAAAATCCAAACGGAGGCTGTGAGGCACAAGTAGCATTGGAAGCATCAGCATCAGACGCGTTAGTATGTGCAGATGAGAGCTGGATCAAATGGCAAATGTTCTTTGACGGTTGGGCAGATGGTACAGTTGACAGATTGGCATCAAGCTTTGTGAACAAATCATGGAATGGTATCTGGGTACCACAGACAAGATTGATAGCAGGCGTACCAAACCCAGTATGGACGGCATTACAAAACCAACACCCGAATGCACCATTGGCAGACTTAGTGTATGTAACATACCTTAAGCCAACGAAAGCAAGCGGCGAGACAGTGAAAGTACCAGTAGGAACAGGCGCAACAGCGTTTATCTTAAATGCAGAGAATATCAGCCACAAAGTATTGTGGAAAGTAACAGACGGATGTGGTAACGTAGATCAGTGTGAGAGTACAGTAATGGTAGTGGACAAAAAGGCACCAACACCATACTGTGTAAGCATCAGTACAGCGTTAATGCAAGGAACACCAGCAATGGTAGAATTGTGGGCAAAAGACTTTGACAAAGGTGCTTTTGACAACTGTTCACCACAGTCTAAATTGTACTTTACATTTGACGGCGTAGCACCGATATACTCAAGAGTAAATGAGGAGCATTTCTACAAAGCAGGAGCAAACGGAAGTGTCAATGCAACAGCAGCAGAATATGCACAAGGTAAAGCATACAAATGGTTACCATCAGCAAGAAGTGCAGGAAAAGTATGGACTGCAGCAGGTAGTTACAATGTGAATGTAGATGTATGGGATGAAGCATGGAATACCGATTACTGTACAGTAGTACTTGACGTAAGAGGTGGTGGTAACGGATCAAAAGTTTCTGGTACAATAGCGACTGAAGATAATAGAGGTGTAATGAATACCAAAATTATAGCAAGTGCAGCACTGCCTGATTATCCAAGAGTAGATATGACCGATGAGAGTGGTAATTATGCCATGGAAATCATAGTAGATACCGACCTTAAAGCACAAAAGGATGGCGATGATATCAATGGAGTAAGTACGTTGGACTTAGTTATCATCCAAAGACACATATTAGGATTACAAGCAATGAATAGTCCATACAAACTGATAGCCGCAGATGCAAACAATGACGGAAAGGTAACCGCCAGCGACTTAACAGAAATTAGAAAATTGATACTAGGAGTGACCAATGGATATAGCAATAATTCTAGCTGGAGATTCCCAATCAAAAATCAAGTGATGGACAATACAGATCCATTCCCTTACAAAGAAAATGTCATGGCGACATTTATCAATCCTAATCCAAGTTATGACTTCGTAGCAGTTAAGATAGGAGATGTAAACGGCAACGTAACAACAAATATCAACAACCCAACCGTAGAAGCTAGAAGCAACAACAATGTAGCAATGAGTGTAGCTGATGCAGCAGTAGCAGCAGGCGAAGTAGTAGAAATACCAGTAACAGCAGCAAACTTCAACGATGTAGCAGGATTCCAATATACCATGAACCTTGATGGCGCAAGCTTCGTAGGTATCAACAGTGGTTTCGTTAGAAGTAACAGCAAGCAACGTAGGAGTATTAGAAAATGGTGTATTGACTATGTCTTATGCATCCAACGAAGCAGTCAATGCAACTGAAGGAGAAGTATTATTCACATTGGTAGTAAAAGCTAACAAAGCGATGAACGTAAGTGAAATGATCACAATGAATTCAGATGTAACGAGAGCAGAGTCATACAACAGTGATCTTAAAGTAGGCAATGTAAGCTTGAGTGTAAGAACAGCACCGGTAGCAAGTATCGAGTTGTTCCAAAACGAGCCAAACCCATTCAAAGGTCAAACAACAGTAAGCTTCAATATGTCAGAGGCTGCAACAGCAACCTTGAGTGTATATGATGTAACTGGAAAAGTTGTATCAGTAAGAAACATCGACGCAGCAAAAGGCTTGAACAGTGAAGTATTCACCAAAGAGCAATTAGGTGTAAGTGGTGTACTTTACTACACATTAGTAAGCGGTGACTTCACAGCTACTAAGAAAATGATCATCGTCGAGTAATCTATGTGAGATATAGATAACGGATAGTTTTAGTTAATTATAGATCCACTTCCTAAGTCAAATTGGGAAGTGGATTTTTTTTTTGGTGAGGTTTAATTTCTTAGGTAAACACACAATTATTTGATTATTTAGATTCATACTAAAAATAACTTCTATAAAAATTTATCAAAAAGTAAGGAATTGCCTTCAGCAAGTATGGAATTTGTGTTAGCAAGTATGGAACTTCCCTAATCGAGTATAAAACTTCCCTTAACGAGTATAGAATTCCTGTTAGTCGGTATTTTTTTAAGTCGCTTGTTTATGTTTTAATCTTTGGTGACATCATATTGGCGATGTCCATAATTATACTTGTATCATCTATTCCCATTGTCAGTACTTATTCCCCCACACATCCTTTATTGCCTATTATCATAGGACTGTTTATTTGCATTTCAATCTAATTTCTGTTTTCTCTTTGCGTTGTCGTCCCAAATGATGACTTCCTGACGGATGCTGGATGTGACGATTCGATGCCCTTTTTTGTTCCATGACAATCCCCATAAATAATCATCGGATGCACCGTCAGCTATGAGATTTCCTTTGGCATCCCAGAGTCTCAAGGCATCACTTGCGGTTGCCAGCTTGGTACCTTTATGGTTCCATCGTAGATTTCGGTATTCCCCTTTGCTGGTATCATTGGTCATGATCAAGTCACCATTAGCTGTCCAAAACTGGAGCAAAGATTGATAGCCTTCCTGATCATCGCCATAATCGCCCGTAGCAAAAAATGATCCCGATGGATGCCATGCCACACTCAGAAGTAAGGTAGCTTCTTTGCGATGCATGATAGTCTTTAATAAAGTACCTTCGATATCAAAGATCCGAATTTTGTCGCCCACTGTAATAAAGATATTTTTTGTTGGATGCCAGTCGATACCTGTGATGCCTTTAGTATTCTCATGATTTATTTTGCTGACAAGATGTCCATTTACGTCAAAAATAGCAATCTGACCATCATTGTCTGCCACTGCAAGATATTCACCATTGAAGTTCCAATCGATGCCCCTTGCTCCGTCAGTGGAAATACCTGTCAATTCAATTTTTTTGCCTGTATCAAGAAACAACAAACAAACCTTGTCCTTTGACATTTGTGTCCCTACTGCGAGCACATTTTGAGTAGGATGCC
Organism: Saprospiraceae bacterium; assembly: GCA_016714785.1. GTDB lineage: Bacteria > Bacteroidota > Bacteroidia > Chitinophagales > Saprospiraceae > OLB9. The sequence goes on along the minus strand of JADKCC010000029.1, from coordinate 23,175 downwards.
ATTTGACACAAGTGATGGTATTGCCCATCGGAATGGATTTGTAATGTTGCAGGTTTTTTGATTGATATAGCTGTAGCGTGTCAAGATTGCCGCCGATAGCGATATATTTTCCATTGGGACTCCAGTCTGCCGTCCAAAGAATTTGCCTGATCATTGTATCTTGCGCATAAGTTTGCGACACGATCAGCGTTAAACATACAATTAATACTTTTATCATTTTTCTATATTTATTTTTGATGTGGCAATAGCAACGGTAAAACATAACATTGGAAATGATTGAATGGTTAAAAACTTTAGTGAGGGTAAAATGGAAACTTATTGCAGATCTACCAACAACTAAAATTCAACCATATATCTTCCAATGTCACCCACAGGTTATCGTGGAATGATTTGGGACTTAATTCAAAGAATATAGCGGTTTTATCCTCATCAAGACAACTTCTTACATGAACCATACAGTGAAGTGTGATAGGTTTACCATTCTTGTAATCATCCATTTCAATAGTACCCGAAAATGTCTTTTGATCGTTGTTTGTCGATTTTTTAAGAATAAAAGAAGTAGTCACGATAGATACTTTAGTATTTTCGTTATGATCATTGTTCACTTTGATTAATCCTGTGTAATAAGATTGTAAGTGATGTTCGATGGTGCCAGCATCTATATTTTGATCACCATCCAGAAACCACAAAAATGCATACGTCCAATATTCATCACTACTTGCATCCGACCATCTTGGAGCAAATCTGATATCTTCCGTTCCAACATAAGGAATTTCGGGGGCAAAGCCTATGGGTATAGGAAACTGTTCCGTAGTCCATCCTTTTGGAATGATCAATTTGTAAGGCTGTTTAATTGGCTCGGACTGTGTTGTTACATCAGAATGTTGTGCATTTACTACTATGAAATTCAGTAAAAAAATGGTATAAAGTAAACTCTTTTTCATATCAAATCATTTCAAAAGCCCCAAAGCAAATTCCTTCACCACATCTTTTCGATTGATAACATCGTCAATGCTCTGATGGACATAATGGTCGGGTAGGATGCCTTTTTCATCAGGGAGCGATGTGGCTGTAGATATGTGTGTATTGTTGGCTACGTAGTAACTGAGTTTGGTGTTTTTTAGTCGGCAACTGGTGGAACCTGCGGAGCAAAACTGATTGGAACCCAATTCTTCGCCGATGATGGTGCCAAGTTTCATGACTTTGACCAATGACATAAAGTGTCCTGTAGTGGAATTGCCAATGCCGTCTATCAAAAATAGGACCTTCCCTTTATATCCATTCGCCACGGGATGGATGAGTTCTTCCCCTTCTGCTTTTCCTATTTTGCCTGCGTATTCAGCTTTGGAGTAATAGGTGAATGGTTTGTCAACCAAATATTTTAGTAAATGAATGGCTGCTGATTGAGAGCCACCACCATTGAAACGCACATCAATGATGAGATTTTTGATGCCTTTATCTTCCATTTCTTTAAAGTTTTGATCAACAAAATCAACAAAAACTTGCAAATTGTTCCACGAATAATAGTTAAATGATTCAATGGTCATCAATGCAGTCTTTTTATCATCCATATATTCAATACACAATTGATCTTGACAATATTGCAAATAATCCCAATAAGGGCTTAATAATTTTTCTGCTTTGTGCAAAACAATAGGATTTTTATGGCCTTTCACGGTAATGGAATAAGTTTCTGGCAAACCAAGCGCGTAAGGTATCATACTCGATGAGAATTTATTAAACACATGATTTTTGGTCGTTTTGACATAGCCTTGTGCAGGTATATGTTGATAGATATCGTTTATAATGGTTGCTGCTGCGACGCCATTGATGCTCAATATTTCGTCCTTGGTCTTTACTTGATTGCTATTGTTGAGCGGATCTATGACGTATAAACGATTGTCAATCCATCTTGTCTGTAGCGGAAATAAATGAGAGATGGGCAACATCTCATGTTCGGGATAAAAGCCGCCCATGCCCGTGTGGGAGCAATGGACACTGGCTATGATTGTGTTGCAGATATAAGAAAACTCGCCAAAAGTGGTCTTATCGGTGATCTCTGATTTGGCTTTTTCTACATTATTATTAAAGTCTTTTTGAGATATAAATTTGAGTGCATTCGGATGGATTTTCAGTAGTGATTTGCCTAGTTGATCTAAGTCGGCTTTGTACGCTTCGGCGGAATATATTTTTGTAAATTTCTCGGCAGGAGTCAGTGTTTTTATCTCAGGATGTTTGATCAATGCTATTTGGTCTTCGGCATTAAAGTTGTCAGGATTCATAGCCAATGATTTTTCATAATTTGCCAATGATGCGTCCCTATTTCCTTTTTTGAGATAGGCTTCTGCGAGACTGTCATAAGAATTGGCCGAACCAAATTCATCTACAATCAATTGAAATACAGCGAAGGCATCATCTATTTTATCTGCCCACAAAAATCCATAACCATACATGGTGAGTTCATCTTCATTCTCGAAATTATAGGCATCGGGACTTTCTTTTTTTAGTTTTTTGTACAGTGCTAATCTTTCTTCTACAGGTTTGTGGTCTAGTTCTTTCAGCTTTTGCACGATGGATGCACGTACCTTTGTGATGCCATCATTTTCTAAAGAAGAGGGAATCATAGTTTGATTATTTTTGTTCGTGCCACAAGCTGACAAGAAAAAAATGATGCCACAGTACAATACATATTTCCATTGGTTCATCCACATATCTTTCTATTTTGGATCAAAGGAAAGATGTTTTTGCCAATATTGGGCATTTAAATTGTAAATGAGTGTAAAAGAAGTGTAAAATATGTTTCCTGAGGTTCAAACCTGCCTCAAGGATATTTAATGGGTGATAACCAGTTTCATCGATTTGATAAGTTTACTGCCTTCTTGCAAGTGAATCAAATAAACATCATCAATAAGGCCGTTGGCACTGATGTCTGTGTTATACTTTGTATTCACTTCTTTGATTAATTGGCCATTTTTATTGTAAATGTGGACTTTTATATCACTTGCATTCCAGTAGTCAGTATTTATTATTTTGAAACGATCATTATATGCAGGATTGGGGGCTAAATATATATTAGTTTCAGTATTTACTTCTTTTACTTGTTGTGTTTTGATGATATCATCTTTTATAAAATAACTGATTGTATTTAATGTGAAATGCGTGTAAATGGGATTGTTTTTATCAAAAACTATGGATGCAGAATTGTTTATTTGTTGGCCTTCTAATAAATTGGGTATGGGTTTAATCCTAAACATAAAATAACCTTGACTTTCAATGATACTGGTTTTGTCTGTAGGCAATTTTATGTTTTTATATTCAACTTTTAGAAGCCCATTTGCATTTAACGTCCAAGTACATGGATGACTAGATTCTAATACTTTAAAGGTACTTAAATCAAGAATACTAGCTATATTATCATTTATATAAATATCTTCAGCATAATCATTTCCTAAATTTTGAAATCTGATAGTGTAATAAATATTCTCATCTGGCTTGGTCAACTTTTGGAGATCTCTCTCGGGATAACTCAGTTTGTCATTAGGATCGAATGAACATCTGACAACAGTATTCAAACTATGGTTACTAACGATGGTACTATCTGCTGCATTATTGCATTGCAAAATAAAGTTTAACACTTTGCCAGTATGTGTTTCGTTTGGCATCTTAATATAAACTTGCAATTTCCTTTCTTCAAAAATATCTAATGTTATATCTTTCCAAATAATGATACTATCTAAACTAAATGGATTTCCTTCTGCATTATAAAATTTCACCAAACTGTCTAGTTTTAGAATTACATTTGAAGTGATTTTGACGCTTCCCGTATTGTTTAGAACTATATTTAATGTGACATCTTCATTACATCTAGGATTACTTATGTACAAATCATTTGACAACCTGTGAGTAGTAGCATTAACAGGAATCATAGGTATATCCAATAAGATACTATCACCCGCAATGGATGATGCGTTTATTAACAGATTGCCATTCGGTGCGTTTATGACCCAAAGTGAATCAGATGATGCTATCATGTAAGATGAATCAAGATATAAATTTGCATCCCATCTTCCCATTTCTGAATAGAATAATTCACAATACGATTTGTCAAGTTTTACAGGAATATTAATATTAATTTCATCTAGATCTTTTACTGCATTTTGGTTTTTGTCGTAATACCTTACACCATAAGCCTTATAAATGATTGAAGGTTCAACTATAGCAAATGTTACCATGTCCAAAAAGTTGATAGATAGTAATTTGCCATCACGATATTCCTCCATTTTTAAACCTATGGCAAAGTAACCTTGTATGCTGGGTGTAACTTCATATTGACCACTATTTTGATCGAATGAAGCAATAACATTGTTACCAAAAGGATTGAGTGCTGAATAATCGTTGGCATACTTTATTTGGTCATAAGGTGGCAAACAATTACTTGGTTTTGGAGTTACACCTGAGCATGAAATAGGACTGCCTGGTGTGGTAGCGCCATCGGTACCACCTCCGTTAAATGGAGCGTTCAAGCTATAGGCTACTTTATCCTGGTCTTCATCTTTGTGATTAAAATTAATATAGTTTTTTTTGCCAATTTCTAATGGCGAGAAAAAATCTTCTTTTATTGCAGGCGAAACGTTATTAACTTTTTGACCTTCTTCTGTTATTATAAATCCTACTGCACTACCTTGTTCTCCTGAGTTTAACATATTGGTTATATTTTCCACTCTACAACACCGCTGATATGCCACCATATATTCACCATTTATCTGAGGTAATGACACGGAGAATGGATATATACCTTTTTCATATTGTCGCAATGTCTGTACACAATATTTTGTATTTTTAGGATCTTTAGTCGTAATTAAAGTATCCATTATTATACCGTTTATAGATTTATAAAACTTCCAATCTAACCCTATTTTTTGATAAATGCCTATTTCCAATGGATTGTCAAGCGGGGCTCCATTAGATTTGGCATCTCTGTAAACAATGATTTTTCCTGTCAGGTTGAAAGTTCCATTTGCGCTAACTTCTATTTTGTATTGGGTTGTTGACCCTATAATGTGGATTGCACACACGTCTGTAGCAAAAAGTGCTATAATGGCAAAGATGTAAATTATTGTTTTCATAAAGGTAAGTTTTGTTGTACACTATCTTAGTGTCTGTTATTAAGGTCATATAAAATTAACATGAAAATAGACAACTGAGTAAGATAGATTCACGATCATTTTATGAAATATGATTTTATCAGGCAAATTTACTGTTTATTAGTATAAACACAAATTTTTATTGGAAATTTAGCTATTTTGGATTCTGTTATGACAAAACTTGTATTTTTTGTACTCTTTTGGCTATATTTCTTCATTAGTGTAGATTGGCAAATGTTTGTTGAAAGTTCATGCTTATTTTTGACCTATTGATATCTTGCTCCCTATACAAGGTTGGGCTCAATATCACGACTAAAATGCTAGTCCATAGATTTGCAGTATCGCCTTATCATTGGGTAAGAATAATAAATTTGCACCATTGAAGAAGGAATCATATATTTGTGTAGTCGAATAAAATTTCAAGATGACTTTAAATACTTTTTCAATAATGAATTCATTTTTCAGAAAAGCAAGAAATTTACTGGATTTTTTGTTAGTTTGATAACGAGATGTCTCTAATGAAAAGCAAAAAATGACATACAAACCAATACTCATAATTATATTGTTGACGCTTTTAATTGGATGCAAAACACAACGAAATGTTTATCCTTTTAAACAAGTAAATTTGTATCCAATCTCAGAAAATGGTTTGTGGGGCTATGCCAATGAAGAAGGTCAATTAATAATTCCATTTCAGTTTGAGAATGTAACCTTTTTCACTGGGGACAGAGCTTCAGTAAAACAAGATGGAAAATACGGGTTTATAAATGATAAAGGCGAATATCTAATTAAACCAAAATATGATAGTATTGGATATTTTAATCTTAATGAAGCAATTGTTACTAAAAAAGGTAAAAGAATAACTATTGATAGATATGGAAAGAAACTTAACGAAGGCATTGTAATTGGATATTGTGGAACAGGTATTGAATATGCTTCTAAACCAAATGATATTTTTGATAAAGTTGGCAACAAATGGATACTTAACACTAAGGGTTTCGAAAATCAAAGAAGATTCGATCCAACTGCTGAATATGAAATTAGCGACTTTACTTTTGATGATGTAATTCCATTTTCCTCCAAAAGTGTAATTGTGATCAAGAATAATAAATTTGATATATTTGTTCATTATAATTCTATTGGATTAAAAGGAATTTGGGCAGACGAAATAGTTCCAAACTTTGAAAACAAACAAGAAGGTAACAGCTTAATTCAAGCGCAATATGCTAAATTTCGAATAGGAGGAAAATGGGGATTAATTTCAAACCTTGGCCATGTGGAACTAGAGCCCGAATTTTATGAAATTGAACAAGCTCCTGGAAGATTTTATTTTGTAGAATATAAGCCTAAACATTGGGGAACCATGACATTAACAAAAAGATATTTTAAACAGTGAGCGAATCATGAGAGAAAACAGGCATTTTGGCGAAATATCGGTTAATCAACGATACAGTCGCAAAGTGCTAGACCGTTAGTTGTCAGCGAAACCTACTTGGAAAGAAGTCAAAGACAATATTAAATCAATGGACAAGTCATAGCGTAACCTTTCCCCCTAAGCATTTCACTTCACGACCAATTTTAATGGCAAAATATATAATTATGAAGGCAACTATACTTGGTAGCTGTTTTAATTCAAATAAATTTGGGGAATAGATAAAGATCATTTATTTTTGTGTAAAAGGAAAATAGATTGGCAGTCAGTGGATTAGATACATTTTTTAATATATCAATTTGATCTTCTTTCCATATAATTAATTGTCTTAGCACTATTGGAAATTTAATGTATGAAAATCAATCAATCAATAAGCATACTCTTAATATTATTGCTTTACATCAACATATTTTCTCAGGAGAAAATAACAATCTTTGCGAACCAAACTTTAAGCAGCGAGACAAAGTTAATGCAAGGTTTTATACATGGTGGTTCCGAATATTTAGACTCTGTCAAAGTGGCTAAATTGAAACCTGCTTTTTGGCGTATTGGCGCATATTTTTTGGCTGGAAGTGGTTATCAAAATACAAAAAGATTTAATCCCAAAATTACGGTTAATATTAACAATCTATATATGATTGTCAATCAAATACCTTCTCAAAATTTAAGTAAACCTTGGATAGGAAATTGGGTGGATTGGGACAATTTGGTCACTATTATCGCCAATAATTCAGTAACTAATAATGAACAAATAGACTATTGGGATGTTTGGGGAGAACCTGACAATTATTGGACAGGCACTTATGGCCAATGGATAGAAATGTATCGAAGAACTGATAGTATTTTAACTGACATTATACCAAATGCTAAAATCATTGGTCCTGAGTTTGGCTTTGGTAGATGCAATTTTAATGTAAATTCAATATTACAATTTTAGATAGATTGTATGCAGCTGGTTCAAGCGTTTCAGGTGTTTCCTGGCACGAGTTCTGCAACCCACATGACGTTCCTTCATGTCAAACAAGTCCGAGATTCTTTAGCAGTCCGCCCTTGGATTGGCAATCTTGATATATTAATTCCGGATATGCTGGACCCACCAATCACACAGTACCAGGTTGGAATGTTGGTTGGTTATATTACTTTGAAAAGTCAAAAGTTGAATGGGTTTCGCATGGTTGTTGGAACGAAACAGATGGTAATAAATTTTGGTCGAATTGCGAAGTTGGTTTAAATGGGCTTTTTATGTATGACAATTTAACGCCTCAACCAAATTATTGGGTTCATCGTGCTTATGCTGAATTAAATAATATGCGCATCCAAACGAGTTCTTCTCATTTAAAAACAGTTGCGTTGGCAAGCAAAGAAAACATAACTCAAGAAATAAAAATTATGGTTGGTAGATATGACAACCCTAATTTAGGTTGGCACAATGATTGCGCAAATGTTGAAATTAAAATCAATAATTATCCATATTGTTCAAGCTGTACAATGCCAATTGCCATTCAGCGTATTCCAAGCACGAATGTTCCTTATGCTATTCCGTTAAATTCTCCTGTAACTGTTTTATTTAGCGCAGTATCTTTTACTGGAGACTCTACAAGTATTTTTATTAATGACTTTGTTGATGGAGATGTTTATATAATTTACGTAAATCCTAGTGATACTAGTCTTGTTTCTAATACTGACCATTTTGAATATGAACATAGACCGATGTTTCACATTTTCCCAACCCTTCCACCGGAAACCCTGACAATTAGATTTTTCGACAATCAAAGCACCAAAGGACAAATTCAAATTTTTAATTCAATGGGGATATTACTTAAAGAATTTTCTGTACATCAAACATTACAAACATCACAAATAGATATTTCCGATTTGCCAAACGGACTATATTTTGTAGGTATAAAAGACAAACCCAAATTCATAAAAAAATTATAAAATGCGCTCCGTGAGAGATAAATTGAACCAAATCTGAAAGGATAGACAATCCTAAATCAGCGGTGAGTATAACAGTCGTTCTAAAAGCACGAAAATTTAACGGACAATAAAGCACTTAATTTGAAATATATAACACGAACAGTTTGGATTTTATCAGTAGTGAGTTTGCTTACAGATATAGCCAGCGAAATGCTGTATCCAATAATGCCTCTTTATTTAAAGTCTATTGGTTTTTCAATTGTGCTTATTGGAATATTGGAAGGTGTGGCAGAAGCAACGGCTGGACTAAGCAAAGGTTATTTTGGTCAACTTTCTGACATATCGGGTAGGAGAGTTCCTTTTGTGCAAATTGGTTATGCTTTTAGCTCCATTTCAAAACCAATGATGGCAATTTTTACATTTCCACTTTGGATATTTTTTGCGCGTACCATCGACCGCATTGGCAAAGGTATTCGGACTGGTGCAAGAGATGCTATCCTTTCTGATGAAGCAACACCTGATACAAAAGGAAAAGTTTTCGGGTTTCATCGTTCTATGGACACGTTAGGAGCAGTTATCGGTCCATCATTGGCTTTGCTTTACTTATATTTTTACCCACAAGATTATAAAACACTTTTTTTCATGGCATTTATTCCAGGATTATTTGCAGTGATAGCATCATTTTATCTCAAAGACACATGCTTAAAGGAACATAAAGTAAAAGTGAGAACGCCATTTTTTTCATTTTTAAAATATTGGAAAGCAAGCCCATCAGCATATCGAAAGCTTGTAATAGGGCTTTTACTTTTTACCTTATTCAACAGTTCAGACGTTTTTCTACTACTGCAAGCTAAGCAATCAGGACTAGATGACACCATGGTTATAGGAGTTTATATTTTTTACAATCTTATTTACGCCATGTTTGCATTTCCTGTTGGCATGCTTGCTGACAAAGTGGGATTAAAGACTATTTATATCATCGGTCTTGGCTTATTTGCGACTGTTTATTTTGGTATGTCGGCAAACACTAACGTCTATATCTTTTTTGGATTGTTTTTTCTTTATGGTATATATGCTTCTGCGACAGAAGGCATTTCCAAAGCGTGGATTTCAAACATCACCGACAAAAAGGATACAGCAACAGCCATCGGGACTTTTTCAGGGCTTCAAAGTATTTGCACCATGTTGGCAAGTTCGTTGACCGGACTTATTTGGTTTAAATTTGGTGCAACCACCGCATTTATCACTACAGCCACCGTCACGCTAGCAGTAATAATTTACTTTCTTACTATTCCTATGCCGACTACTAAAGATTATCTTTAATGCCAGCAAAAGACCAGTTCATGACCACAATGATTTACGCGGTAGGTGCAGCACTAACCATGACCCGAGTGAAGCATTTTAAAGAGATGCAGCAATATGGAAAGCAAAATAAAAAGTCTGGAACCACTAAGTTTTTGGTTTTTAGAGCAGTATTAGTCTGTACCCATGAGCAACGAATAGATGAATAGGGGAGGACATCAAAAGTATCGCAATATATATTTGTATAATTAAATCAATAAAAAATGAATTTTACAACCGAAAGACTTTTAATTAATCCACTTTCTGAAAACGATGCTATTTTTATTCTTGAATTAGTAAATACAGAAGGTTGGATTAAATTTATTGGGAATAGAAATATAAATAGTGAGAATGATGCCATTGCCTACATTAGAAGAATAAATGAAAACCGAAACCTAACGTATTGGACAGTACGGCTTATAGAGACAGATGTTGCCGTTGGAATAATTACATTGATAAAAAGAGACTATTTAGAACATAACGACATTGGTTTTGCATTTCTTCCAAATTTTTCAAAAAAAGGATTTGCCTTCGAAGCAACTCATAAAGTTTATGAAGAACTAATTCAGACTAATGAATATGCAAAATTACTCGCAACAACAATGCCTGAAAATATAAATTCAATAAAATTACTTGAAAAAATAGGTTTTTATTTTGATCGAATTATTGAAAACGATAAAGTGGTATTACTTCTTTATAAGAATTTCAAATGAGAGTCCACTCCGAAAAACACATTGATTTTGACTCATTATTTCAGAGTTTAACTTTGTTCTTTCATTGTGCCGTAGGTTTCACTTGTGTTTATTCATATTCATTCCTTTCTGGATTTTTAATTGATTTTCCGACTTTTCAGAGTGGACTGAAATGAGTGATTGTAGAAGTATTTTGGCTGTTCATCTATTACTATTTTTGTGTATGGTAGGGTCTGCTGAAAAAGTCAGCTGCTATTTTTGGTTGTTAGTTTAACGGAGACTATCGTTCAAAAAACAAGCAATAGAGAAAATGAACGTAGTGTAGTGCAAAGCACCAAAGGCGGCAAGCCTTTGACGGAGTGAACCGTGAAACGGGTGGGTGGGGAGAAATGGGGAAAGCGAGAAGCGAAGGAACCCGTAAGGGATGGGCAGGTCGAAAATGAACGACATTACACTTAGCTGATTTAAGTTTAAATCAGTGCCTTCATTTTTGAGTGATTTCGTATCACTCAAATGCAGCAAAGCTGCACCATTCAGTTACCTTTTTTTGAACTAGACTTTTTTTGGTTACTTTTTTGGGCAATGCAAAAAAGTATCTGCCGCCTGCATAAGGCAAAAGCCAATTCAAGGTACATGACTTTTGGACAAAATCAATTAAAAGGTTTGCATTTAATTTGTTTATTATAGACATAATTTATTATTTATCAATTGGTTGTACCATAGTCAGCAGAACCTAAGTAGTTGTGTTAATTTAAATAATTAGTTGACATTAATCCATTTGTAAGCTCCGAAACATCAGTTATTAACCCTTGCATGCAATTGTTCATTTTGCAACATGTAATCAGAATTTTCTGTTATTTATGTCAGTAATAATGTTTTGGTGTTAAGAAGCTGAAAAAGCCTTGACTTTTTCTTTCTTTTGTGTCATAACCAGCCATGTCTTTAGCGTGGGCAAAAGAAAAAAAAGTTAAAATCAATCTACATTGAAAAATATTATATACAACTGTAAAAATGAAGAACAAAATCTCCAATTTCTCATGAAAGAATATTCTCCTGAAATTAAGTGCTAAAAAATAAGCACTGCCATTTAAAACGGACCACCATTATCCTTTTGGACATCAAAATCGCCTTTTTGCAGGGCAAATATTGAAGCGTTTCGAAGCTAAGCGAAGTGAATCGAAGCTACGCCGAAGTAAATCGAAGCTAAGCTGAAGTAAATCGAAGCTAAGCTGAAGTAAATCGAAGCTACGCCGAAGTGAATCGAAGCTAAACCGAAGTGAATCGAAGCTAAACCGAAGTGAATCGAAGCTAAGCTGAAGTAAATCGAAGCTAAACCGAAGTAAATCGAAGCTACGCTTAAGTGTTTCGAAGCTACGCTTAAGTTTTTTGAAGCTAAATTGGAAGTTTTAATAAGCATACCACACTCAGACCTGTATATGTAGCTCTCCAAGATCAAAGGCAAAGTAATGCTCCAAGTCTGACATAGATATAACAAAAGTTATATTGCCAGAATGTTTTAAAGATTATACCTGTGCGATTTTGTGTTGATTATGTTTTTAACGCAGGGACATAGCTACTAAAGCGGTATGTTAGGTGGGATAGGAATTTTATTAAAATAATAGGGATAATGTTATCCAACATGCATAAATAATCCTATATTTGCCTAAGCGTAATGAAATAGGTGGATGAATGATTGGTGCGATAGTCTTCATTATTTTATCAGTTTTCGTGTACAAATGTATATAAAACGTTTAAAAACGAATGGTATTAACAAACTTTCGTATTATGTTAGACTTTAATATGAATTGTAAATCAAGGAGTTGTAAAGATAATTTAAAAATGGAGTTGCGTCTAGCACCAAGTTACATTCAATAATTAAGAAAAATTAAAAATGAAATTAATCGCTCAAATTATAAATGACTTAATAGATAGTGACAAGAGTTTAACAAGCCCTATTTTAAAAACTAAAGTATTAGCATCAAAGTTAAAGAACCAAGAATTATTATTCTGGGTTAATAATGAACTTTCAGGTTATAGTAATACTGATTCACTTCCAAAGTATAGAATTGTAGCAGCTCAATTAAAAGGAGTCTATAAAAATGGATATCAAGTTTATAATAATGCTCCACTAGTGGCAAGTGTACTTCCTTCAAAATTGGCAGAATACATGAATAAGGCAAAATTGAACATGAGTGTCGAATCTTTAGAATCATATTTAGATGCGGACAAGTCTGGAGTATTAGAAGAGAACTTACCAGCTGAAATATGCAGTATGATTACCAAAGGTTATGAAAGAATGGGAAATCATTTCTTCGAAGTAATTTCTGCATATAAGGAATTTCCCAAAACTGCTATTGTTCAAGTTTTATCCGAAATACGATCAAAACTATTGGATTTGATGCTAGAAATTGATGACAAATATGGTAATACGGATTTAGATGACCTTATCATTCAAAAAACAAAAGTTAACGAATTAATAATTCAAAGTATGAATAACAACATAATTACAGGAGATGCAAACATTTTAAATACTGGGAACGATAATAAATTAAGTACTAAAAGTATAATATCGAAGGGTAAAATCGATGACTTAAACTGAATGTAACAACGGCTATGATGACAGATTCGCTATCGCTTCATCCATCACATAGCCTAGCCGTTATCACCAATTAATATGGACCTAAGCAACCTAAGTACAGAAGAAAGAAGGAAAGTTGAGCTTGAAAATTTGGCGAAAGCAACTTTTTTAACAGACAAATTAATTCAGCCTGACGATGAATTAAACTTTTATGATGAGCTAAAAAAGCATTTTGGAAATGTCAAAATCATAAAATTGAAAATTAATGCTCAAAATGACATGCTTTGGGGAAGTATGGGAATGCAACAATTTACAAATGAATTCTTCAATAGTTCAAACCTGAAAAATTCTATAGTGGATTTAATGCCATTTGACGAATACTTCGAATTGAAGCAACCAATCGCAATAGGTGGAAATTTATTCAACTTAATAGGAGATTTGTGTAGTATCCTTAAAGAAGGTGGTTGTTACGGAAAGTGGTTCTAACTTGAGTAATGATGAAATTATTAGAATAACAAAACAATTTATCGATGACAATTTAAAGGAAGGATATAAAATGTATCATTACATAAAAATCAGTGAACCTTGGAACAGGTGGTTTAGTTACCAACCGATTTATGCATTAACATTTCTATTAATCAATCTATATAGAGATGAAATGTTGATGATTTGCATTTCAGATACAGATTAAAAAAGGTGATAACAATGTACACCATGACCATACTCCCTATCGGTCGTACGGCAGGTGTACTAACCGTTATGGCTCATGATAAATTAATAAAATAGAAAAGATGAAATCACAATTAGTTATTCGAAGCTTAATTTTTATTGTTTTGGGATTACTTAATTCTAGCTTAGTAATTGCACAAAACACTACATACGATAGAGATTATAATAAGGTTAAAGTTGGAGATTGGGTAGAAATTTCTAAAGAATTTGCAAACTATACAATCAATAGCTTTGAAATAAAACCAGCTTCTAACTTTAGTTTTAAATTAGGAAACCCAGTTGCAAAAGTTATAAAAATAAATAACAGTGGATTTGAATTGGAATTCCAGAAGCAACTAATTTATGAACTTAAAGGTTCAACCTCTCAAAGCCATTATTTTGGTCCATTTACAATTGCTAGATACAGTAATGAGTGCAGATTAATTTCACCACAGGATTCACGAATTTCTCAAAAGCACGTAATTTATGCCCAAGAGACTTTACCAGATTCATATACTCAACATTTTCAGCATGATAACAAAACCACCAGTCTAGATTATTATAAAAAACCTTCTAACACAAGTTCTTCAAATGGAACCAACACAAATAAAGGTTATTATTATTCTGAACTTAATTTAACTAAGTTTCCACCAAACAAAGTTTTAGAAAAAGTAGCTGATGATTTACTTAAAACACTTTTACCTCAATATGTTTCAAATTCTGTTAAATATGTTCAGAAATTAAAACCAGACGGTATATATACAGGTGTAGCATTTGACTTTAGATATGAAGGTAATAATTCAATATTTAACAATGACGAAGGCAGAATTGTAGTAAAGATAAAGGAAGCAAATTATTATGGAATTAATAACGTTTTTAGCATTGGTTCTGTATTTATGTTAGGAAAGGATTATTACGTTAGCTCATATAAATACAAATTAATAGAAAAGAATAATATTGATATTGTTTATAAAAATTCAAATGATGATTTGGGGAATCTTGATATTTTTTATTCTGACAATACAAAATACGTATATGATGCCAGTTCGAAGGGATATAAAATTGATAATGTTTTGGGAACTATTGCAACTGCCGCAGCATTTGTTAATGTAATTTCAAATATTTGGTCATCAAGCTCAAACACTTCAACTTCTTCAAGTTCTTATAACAATAGTGGGTCTTCGACTTCCTCTGGTACAAATAGTAGTAGTAGTGGATCTTCTGGTTCTTACAATAGTTCTAATAGTTCACAAAATCAATCTGGTGCAAAACCATGCTATACTGTTGAAGAGAATAAATATAGAGAATTATTTGGTTTTAGTGTACCACATATCAAACTTACATGCAATGAATTCTATGATAAAAAAATTGTATATTGGACAAAAGAACAGGGTAAGAAGTATAATAGTGGCAGCACATTTACAAGAATAGATGAACGAAGTGGTTATTTTGAGCTTGGTGATTTCAATTCGCTTCATTTTAAAGATGAAGATTTGGAGAAGGCAATTAAGAAGGTATGCAATTGTAGGAATTAGGAATAAAATAAATACACGAAGCCATAACACAGTATTGAATGATATTTTGGCTATCGCCAAAAACATCACATAGCCTAGGCGTTATAGCTCATATTATAAAAACACAGCAGACAATGAAAAAACTAATTTACATATTTTCGCTCTTGACATTTTCATCGGTGTTTGGGCAAACAAAAACAGCACAAGACTTTGGTTTTAGACATCTTGTTTTTAAATACAAAACTGACAAAGTTGACATTTTAATAAAATCAAAAAAAGGTGAAGAAAATACTCCGAAACCTCTTTTCTTTTTTTGTCAAGGTAGCTTGCCTATACCTTTAATAATTTACCATGACAAAGACGTTTATGGGACTTTTCCATTCAATCCTGACAGTCTATCTAGGGTCTGCTGAAAGGTCAAAAAGAGTAAATATAGGCTGAGCTATTATCTTTGCATGATAAAGTGCAAGAGTATATGGCAAAATCCAAAAAAGCCACAAGCTGAACCAGTCCAGAGGAATTGTTCTGACCCTTGACCAAATTTGACAAGAACAACCGTTGGAAAGTTAGCTCAACACCGGACAACATAAAATATTTACCTGCAAAGTTAAAGAATCAGAAACTGGGAGCCGACAGCAAAATCCTCGCGAGCAATAGGGGCAATGATTATTAAGCAGAATGATTTTAGTGACAGAGACAGTGCTTCAAATACAGGAGAATGTGTACACAGTACTTCATTGTACAGTAGTTTTAGTAATCGCGCCATTTGATGCTTCCACTTTGAGAGTTTCGTAATCGTTTAAGTTTGAGACATCAATAAATAAACGAGAAATTGAAAAATCTATCAACAACGATGGATGAGAGTAGCAAAGATGGGACCATAAAAAGAATTGTTGATCATACAGTTAAACCAGATGAGACACTTCCAGCTGTTGATGACCCAAACAAGATGATGAGAAACAATCAGTGACTTTCGGCAGAAGGAAAAGAAAATGCAAACCCAAAAGAGAATTACGTGGTACACTGACTGGACGCAACGGTAAGTCCGCAGGAGATAGCATATCCCACAGATTTGGATTTACTAAATGAATCTCGACAGTGTGAGAAGTTAATAGATGGATTGATGGCTTACATAAGCGAGGGACTACAAAGAAATAAAAAGCCAGGACGTACGAAGGTAGCACGCAAACAATATTTAAAGATAGCGCAAGAAGACAAGGAGCCGCTCTGAAATTAGAAAGGGACGGCAGCAACGCAACTCAAAGAAATAACACCACGGCTGTTGACAGATAGAGTTTATTGTATTTGATAAAAGGCTATAGTATTTTTTAGTGAACAACATTTGACGACCAACAAAAACTATGATGATACCAAGACACAAGCATCGAAAACCAAGTGAGTATTCAACAACCACATGAGACCAATAAGAGGAAAGAAAAATTCGGAACAGAATTTGGAGCAAAGATACAAGCAAGTTTGATGGACGGCTTTGTGTTCAAGACGAATTGAACTGAAGCATTTAATGAAGGGCGAGATTAAAATTGAGGTAGAAAACACAAAGGAGAATGGGTTGTTATCCTCAGGAAGGTATTAGCGGATAAGATATATTGTACCAGAGAGAATCGAAACTTCCTAAAGAGCAAGGCATAGAGTTGCGGCAAAACCATAGGAAGACCGAGGCATTGCAAATCAGAGCCCCAGAAAGAAACCGATAGAAGGAAAGTTTAGGCAGCGTGTACGGACTTGATAAGATAAGAGCAAAGCTGGCTTAACGAGGAACGGGATTTCACCATCATATTGGTGCTCAACCCCGTGGCTGGCAGCACAGCTGTTAGTGTTGACGAGTGTACTTTGCCAATTCACCCCAGCCCCAACCAAGGTAGTTTGCCAACTTGCACAGCAACCCCATTCAGCAAATATCATTTGGTTATTGTTAGCAAACCAGACATTCCACTTATTGCCGACATTAGCACACTTTCAAACAATAACTACGTTGATAGTACAGGTAATTTCCCCAAAGGGTACATGGACAGAAACTTATTAAGCTTTTACTTTCCAAGAAACATTGCTGTTGTTAAATACCTACAAAAACAAAACTGGGTTTCCACGAAAGAACTTGTTATTGCTGGACATTCAGAAGGAAGCACTATTGCGACAAAAATGGCGAGTGAGTTGAAAAGTGTAACTCATTTAATTTATGCAGGAGGAAATCCAGCAGGACGGATATTGTCTATAATTGAACAAAATCGTTCATACGAAACTGACACAGACAGCACAAATTATGGCGAATACAACATAAGCTATTGGACAGATATTGTAGCAAACAAGAATGACATGAGTAGTTTACAAGGAGACACCTATAAGGCTACTTATGAATTTTCAGAACCAATGATTCCATACTTAGAAAAACTCAAAATTCCAGTTTTAGTCGCATATGGAACGAAAGATTGGTGTTCACCTTACAACGACCTTTTGCGTGTGGACTTTATCAGACAGAAAAAAAATAATTTTACATTTAAGGCATACATTGGAACAGAACACAACTTTTTCCCTATGACAGCAGAGAACAAACCAAATTACAACATCTTTAATTGGGACAAAGTAGCAAACGACTGGTTAAAATGGTTAAACGAAAAATAAATACGAACGCATAACATTAAGCCGTATATACTAAAGCCCAACACAAAAGTCAAGGCGTAGCCAGCACAAATGCCAAACGGGCTTTTGAATATACGGTGTTCAGCGCCACCGGAGTCGGAGAACGAATGACTATAGGTGGTGTGGTATCTTTTTGAGTGATATCAGCGTAGTCAATTCTTTTATTTTGCTGTTAATTTTTATCGATATGCGTATAGCACTGCCAAGGTAAGTGTTGGATAACTTTACCAAGATAGATGGATGGTATGGTGTGTTTTGTAGTGGACTCATTTTGATAAATTGATATTGGGTGAACCACGATTGCGTAGGGTGGTGATGTCACGAAGCTCACCGTTGTGCATGATTCTCCATTTTCTCCGAATCGAAAATAATTTCTCGTGCTAACGAGGCGTGTTCCCCAGCCAACTGATATATCTTTGTTGTGGCTCATTGTGAGACCCATTTAAGCATTGGTGCATCATAGCTCGTGCGTCATTCTGGTTGGAATTTAAAAAAGCCTTGAATGTGATGTTCAAAGCTTAGTTGATAATTTCAGTGGTGAAGCTTGCGCTATCCCGTTCAGAATAATACTCAGTACAAATATACATTCTCTTTGAGCCTTTTAAATTCATTAATCAGTTAAAATTAGAAAAATGGAAAAGAAAAATGTCAAAATGGAGGTCATCAATCACCATTGTGCTGGGATTGATATCGGTAGTCGAAGCCATTTTGTGGCTGTTGGACAGGAATTAAGTGATGTCAGAGAGTTTGGTGTATATGCTGATGATTTAGTATCTATTTGTCATTGGTTGGATGAATATGGTATCACATCGGTAGCCATGGAGAGCACTGGCTCTTATTGGCAAAACTTATATGTTGAGCTCATTAGGCACGGATTTGAAGTAGTATTGGCCAATGGTAAGTTTACTAAAGAGAGAATTGGATTACACTTGCTGCGGAAGCTACGCATAAAATGCAGAAATATCTTAAGTTACTAAATTTCAGACTTGATGTTGTAGTACGGGATGTGACCGGACTTACGGGGTTGACAATTATCAAAGACATTTGTGAAGGCAATCTCGACCCTGAATCTTTGGCTAAACACAGGCATTACAATTGCAGAAAATCTGAAGAGGAAATAGCCAAAGCATTAAAAGGAAATAACAGAGAAGATTTTCTGTTTGGATTGAAACAAGAATATGAAAGTTATAATTTTTATCAGAAAAAGATTACAGAATGCGAAAAAATGATCAATCAATTCCTAAAGCAACAAATCAACACAGATCCAACAAAAAAGAAACTTAAAGCACCAGATAAAAAGCATAAGAGGGTAAATAAAAATGCCATTAAAGGTATAGACCTAAATCAAGCTTCCTATCAATATTTTGGCGGAGTTGACTTGATGACAATAGAAGGAGTAAGTCATTCAACTATTTTATCTATCATCAGCGAAGTTGGTCCAGAAGGATTTAAAGAATTTCCAACTGCTAAGCAATTTACATCGTGGCTAAGGCTGGCACCTAATAATAAAATAAGTGGAGGTAAACTATTGAGTTCTAAAACACCAAAAGGGAGTAATAGACTGAAAATCGCACTCCGCAATGCAGCCAATGCCATCGGAAACCTAAAGGATACTCACCTTTCCAACTTCTTCAAAAGAGTTTGTTACAAGAAAGGTCGGACAGTCGCGGTAAGTGCTACTGCCCGAAAACTTGCTGTGATAATTTGGAATATGGTAGTAAAACAAATCCCATATAAGCCACCAACAGAATACTTATTTCTAGACGAGAAAAGAAAACTCGGTTTAGTATCTCGGATTCGAAAACAAATTGATAAATTTGCACTGACAAATGCAGACTTAGGTTTTGCAACAAATTGATAATCAATGGTAAAATTTAACGTTAGTCAGAATTTTAAAATCACACATATGAGAAATTTAAGCTTATTAATAATTGGATTACTAATGTATTTGCTTTGTAATGCACAGACTTTAAAGCAAATTGATTGGGTAGCCGATATTGACTTTCTTGCTAATGAATTGCCACAAAAGCATTATGATTTTTTTACAGTTAAAGACAAAAAGGAGTTTTTGGTCGGTTTGGATAAAATAAAATTAAGTAGTACAAAGTTAACAGATATAGAGGTTGCAATAAAATTACAGCAATTAATTGCAGGTTTCGGTGATTCACATACAGGTGTGAATTATGGACAACTTATTGATAAAAACAAAATATTACCGTTGCATTTGTATTGGTTTAGTGATGGACTTTATATTCTGCACACGACACAGGAGAATATTGAAATATTAGGTCATCAGTTATTGTCAGTAAATGGAATTCCTTTAAAAACTATAACAGATAGTCTGAGTACTTTGACTACAAAGGATAATCAGGCTATTATTAAAAATTCTATTCCAAAGCTCATTCCTTTGGTTCAGGTTCTTGAGTGTTTTGGATTTATTAAAGGACAAGAAATAGAATTAGGGTTAAAGGACTTAAATGGAATAGAAAAGACTCATGTTTTAAAACCCGCAGAAATGACCAGACAAAACAGAAAGATGTATAAGCCAGATTCATTAGCACTTTGCTATAGAAATGAAAGGGCGTTCTTTATTGATTATTATCAAGTGATAGATAATGTTTACTATTTGCAATACAATAGATGCTGGAGTAAAGAGTTGGAAATACAGTATGGTAATGCCCAAAATGCAGAAAAATGCCATCTTTCAAAGAGTTTGAAGAAAAGGTATTTCAAACTGTAAAACAAAATCCAATTGACAAAGTCGTTTTTGATATAAGGTTCAACGGTGGGGGGAATTCTTCTCAAGGAACGGAATTTGTTGAAAAATTTGCAAAGGTTTTGGAAAAAAAACCTAAAATGAAAATATATGTCATTTTAGGCAGGAATACTTTTTCTTCGGCAATATTAAATGCCATGGATTTCAAGCGGATAACAAATGCAACTTTCATTGGGGAAGAAACATCTGGTAAGCCCAATCATTTTGGAGAAGTAAAAAGTTTTCAACTTCCAAATTCTGGAATAAGAGTTGATTACTCTACAAAATACTTTAAACGAACTGACGAAAAAGTAAATACTATTAGCCCCGATATAAAACTAGAACCAAGTTTCTCTGACTTTGATAGTGGTATTGACCCAGCATATGAATGGATAAAAAAACAATAAAAACTATGGCTAACACGCGGTCATAAAACATTGGGGGTGAAGTGGTTATTCGAGATTCAGTTCTCGCATCAAAGTTCGTTGTAAATTGATAGTGAAGTAGCTCCGAAATCCCCAACGTTTCATACCGCCACCGTTAGCGGATATTCCCCATTTTTCCTGAATCGAAAATAATTTCTAGTGCTAACGAGGCGCTATTTCTGGCAATTTGATATATCTTTGTTTTGGCTCACTGTGAGACCCATTTAAGCATTGGTGCATTATAGCTCGTGCGTCATTCTGGTTAGAATGTAAAAAAAAAAGCCTTGAATGTGAGGTTCAAGGCTTAGTTGATAATTTCAGTGGTGAAGCTTTCGCTATCCCGTTCAGAATAATACTCAGTACAAATATACATTCTCTTTGAGCCTTTTTAATTCATTAATCAGTTAATATTAAAAAATGGAGAAGAAAAATGTAAAAATGGAAGTCATCAATCCCAATTGCGCTGGAATTGATATCGGTAGTCGAAGCCATTTGTGGCTGTTGGACAGAATTAAGTGATGTCAGAGAGTTTGGTGTATATGCTGATGATTTAGTCGCTATTTGCCTTTGGTTAGCTCAAAATGGTACCACTTCTGTAGCTATGCAAAGCACTGGCTCTTATTGGCAAAACTTATATGTCGAACTAATCAGACACGGATTTGGAAGTAGTATTGGCAAATGGTAAGTTTACTAAAGAGAGAATCCCAGTTCCACCACTTGACAAACAAAAAGAAATAGCCGACCATATTACAAGCATAAGAAACTAAGCCCAAGCCCTAAAAGATAAAACAAGAGACTTGTTACAAAAAGCCAGTGAAGAAATATTACTAGGTTAAACAGAAAATAGATGCTTGGAAAAGTTGGTTTGGATTTCATTCATTAAATATTACTACAAACCATCTTCCACATCATAAGCTTTTAAGCTCCAATATAGTAGTTGTAAATCTAACATTTTAGCAGTACCTTTGTCATCCAAGGCGTACAGATTTGCTGCCAATTAATAGTTGCTACTAATAAAATGCCAACCGCTTATTTGTTTTTATAAAATAATAGAGTATTCCACCCACCATGCCATATACCACCCATCCCAATCACCAAATCCAATACGTCCATAATTTTCAAGACCTTGTGGCCATACCTTTTCAGGGCGATACTAATGCGATTTGTTGGAGTCGTGAGCTGATGGGTGATTTTGGGGAGATAGTTAATTCGATAGAAATTGACGACAACATGGTCGAAGTTCATCCCGACGACCTTCTTGAGTTGGTGTTGAGCGATCAAGGGCAGTTGGCACGTGATATCCTTTTGAATGATATGAAACTCTTAGAAGCGCACGGTGCATCTCCATCACTTAATATTATCCATCACTATGAGAGAGATGATAGTTACCCGTTTTTTCCTACGGATGTGTATTCTTTTCATGTAGATCGTGCCCCTATTGCAACCGATACCATTTTATGTACGTACTTTGGTGCGTGCAGCGAAATCTTGCCCAATGCTCAAGGCAAACAAAAAATACTTATTCCCGAAATACGTGATGAACTCAAAAAAATATATGATGGTGCAGATGAAGATTTCGAATCTTTTTTGATTGAAAATTTCTTTGATCTACATTATCAAGCAAATCCTGATGCACAACCTATAAAATTGGGTTTAGGCCATATAGGCAGATTGGCGATAGACCACCCTGAAAGCAAAGTGCTGCCTTGTCTGCATCGTGCACCAAAGGAAATGAATGGGCAGAAGAGGTTGTTGTTGATCTGTTGACATAAATGTATTAATAAACCTTATAGGTTTTTGAAACCTATAAGGTTTGAATATACTATATCATTAGTTTATATCAATGTTCCTTTCAGTTTGAAAAGATTTGTGTTTTTTATATTTTCGCCAAATGTTACAAATTGTTTCCTTTTGCAAACCAATCAAGGGCTTCATTTTTTCCAAATCTAATATTTTGTCAGTGCCTGAAATATGTAGTTTGCTCAAAGTCTGATAGGTTTAGGATACAAAA
>JADKCC010000028.1 GCA_016714785.1 Saprospiraceae bacterium | reverse complement strand
GATGGGGAGCGCGGCTCGAGCGACAATGCCAAACCTATAGTATAATCATTAGCCCCAAAGAGCACAATTGAATTTGGATTCAAGGTTATGAGAGTAGTTATTGTGCAAAATTTTCCCCGAAACTTTAGTTAATAATCAATACTTTATAAACCTTAGAGTCTTGGAATCTTAGTAGTATTTCATCATTTTTGACTTTTTGGAGTGGGATCAATTATGGAGTAAAAAAAAAACAAAACGCTGACCCTAAAATATCCACTTGATATTGAACTTACACTTAGTACTTATCAATGATTTTCACTTTCGGGAGAAGTGATAACACATCTTCTTTTCTGCATAATTCTGTGCCAGGATTAAGCGTCGCAGCTGTGCCACAAGCTACTCCATATTGGACAGCTTCTGTAAATTCACTGCCCTGAGCAAGTGCATAAACAATACCGGCCACCATGCTATCTCCTGCTCCTACCGTACTTATTCTCTTTACATTGGGTGGTTTTATCTGTTTTGTAATGGAGGCTGTTACCAATAATGCACCTTCCGCACCCATGGATATCACGACTACCTCGCATTTACCACTTCTAATCAGGGACCTAGCAACATCTTTGACCTCATCTACCTCTAATTCCCTTTTACCTACCAAAGCGGACAATTCGCCAAGATTGGGTTTGATTAAAAAAACACCTGCTTCTACAGCTTTTTTAAGAGCGTCTCCTTTGGTATCGACGATCAATCTGGCCTTTATCTGATGGGCAAAGTTTGCTATCTCTGTAAATATAGACAATGGCACACCAGGTGGAACACTACCACTGACTATGATATAAGATAGATCTTTTATTGCTTCAAGTTCAGACAAAAACTGATGATATTCCTTCTCATCTAAGGCAGTCATAGGCATACCAAAACGATACTGCTTGCCGTTAGCCTCATCTACAATGATGATGTTTTCTCTAGTCTCATGAGCACCTGCGATGATGATAGATGGGATATTTTCTTGCGCCATCAATTGTTCAAATTCCTTGCCATTACAACCACCGGATATATACATGGCCTTTGCTTTGGTGCCGAGTTTAGACAAGGCTCTTGCCACATTGATACCTCCACCACCAGGTTCTAAAGTCACTGATGTACAATTCATCTTGATATCAGGAGCCAAGGCTGCGACCGAGGTGCTTTTGTCGATACAAGGACTAAAAGTGAGTGTTACTATTCGAGACATAAACTACTTTTATTACAAAGATACAAAATTAAAATGCATATAGCATATCCTATATAAAAAACAAAAGTGGCACCAACATATATGGCTTGTGTTATTCTATTCAGCTACCAGTAACCTGATAAAGTCTTCAGTGTATGAAAAATCATAGCTGCAAAAACGACAGCTCAAAAACAATAAACCGATATATGGTAATGAAAAATATAGCATGGAGTACCGAAAAAGTCATTCCTTTCAAGACCGATAAATACCAATTCTGACCGAAAATATGTCGAAAAACTACGGTACAATACACGCCAAATAAAAAAACAAGTACCAAAGCTACTATTCATTCGAAATGTATGTTTCGCTTATGCCAAACAAAGTAAAAATGGTCAACATGACCAAAGGCAACAGAATAAAAAGTACCAATAAATAAAAAATGTTGATCTCCGTCGATAAAATCAAATGATCAAATGCTACGCGCTTACTTTTATAAAAAAGCAAATAAATATAAAATATGGAAATTAATATAAATAAGAAAAGAGCTACCTTGGAGGTAACTTCAGATTTTACCTTAAAGGGAACACTTAATTCTTCCAAAGTCATATAATCGGTGATCAGTCTTTCGTTGATTTGATTTTCGATGATTATTCCAAAAATTCTATTTCCTTTATAGTATTTTAAATCTTGATTTAGACCAGAAAAAACAGGGAAAATCAAATAAATAACCACAATCAAAAAGTAAAGGGATATCGGTTTAAAATAGGTCTTTTGTTTACCTGCACAGTAATCAACCGTCAACTGTCCTGGCTTAATGATAATAGTAAATATGGTTTTCAAAAAACCGTTATCAAAATTGGTAAAGAAATAAAATATCTCTTTCAGTATGTTTTTTATGGACTTGTCTGATGGGCTAAATGCCTTCTGCCCACAATGATTACAATAATTCCCTGTGAAGGCTTCTTGACAGTTTTTACATGTTTCCATTTTTTGTTTTTAATGTTATCATTTAAAAGAATGTATCACAAATATCTTCTACACAAAAGTCCACTGCGAAATGCCAGAAATAAAAACGCCATTGAGGCTCAAAGTTAGAAAGGTTTACAAAGAAATAATGTGATGAATGTTTTGACAAATATAAACCAAAGCTACATAGCTTGTTAGATTTTCGTCGAAAAGTCCGTAATTGCTAAAATAATATCTTACACATTAATGCTTTTGTCTAAAATAAAGGTTTTTAGTTTTGACATTTGGATAGTTCGTATATCTTTGCTTCTGTATTTTTTTTCTCGCTAAAGATTTTTTTTCATTTTCGCAACATAATTTTAGGATGGTTTCCATAGTATGTACTTCATGTTACGATGACTTATAAACGCATCCATTTCTATATCTTTCAACAGACAAAAAACAACGTATGGCTTATAGTGAAGCATTGGCAGAAAGGGTGAGATTTTCCCTTCAAAATACAGAACACGTCAGAGAAATAAATATGTTTGGTGGTTTGTGTTTTATGGTAGATGAAAAGATGTGTGTTGGTATCATGAAAGATGAATTGATGTGTAGAGTCGATCCTGTAAAAATGGATGATTTATTAGAAGGTGGGCATTGTAAACTTATGGAATTCACAGGTAGGCCAATGAAAGGATTTCTGATAGTAGAATCTTCAGGATTTGAAACACAGCAACAACTAGCTTCTTGGGTAAATTTATGTTTGGAATATAACCCAAAGGCCAAGGCAAGTAAAAAGAAGTAAGATATTCACCACCACGTTTTATATAACCATAAAAATTAAAGATATGACAAGAGTAAATGTATATTTAACTTTCAATGGCAATTGTGAAGAGGCATTTAGATTTTACCAATCTGTATTTGGTGGCGAATTTGCTTATTTTAGTAGGTTTGGAGAGATGCCACCTAGTGAAGACGGACAAGGAATGCCTGATGATCAGCTAAACAGAATCATGCATGTATCGCTTCCTATCTCGAAAGAAACCGCTATCATGGGTAGTGATACAGGTGGCGAGTGGGCTTCATCTTTTTTGGCTGGAAATAACTTCTCCGCATCTATCAATGTAGATTCGACGGCTGATGCAGATAGAATATTCAATGGAATATCTCAAGATGGCCATGTTACTATGCCACTTGCAGCTACTTTTTGGGGCTCCTATTTCGGTATGTGTACAGATAAATTTGGTATCAATTGGATGATGAGTTGTGATGTACCAGCTTAATCAAAAAAAACATTGAAGTACCACCTTTTAGCATACTCCCATGATGTGCAAAAGATGCCCCTAAATTACTAATAATTGGTTTTCACCCTTCCACCAATTTTTTCAACTCATGGAGTTTTAGCATACACTCTATAGGTGTCATGGTATTGAGATCAAGGGTCTTGATGTTGTTTTTCAATTCGCCAGCTATTGGGTCGGATGTTTCGAAAAGGCTGAGTTGAAAGTTATTAGGGATAATGTTTTTAGCATTTTGTCTGGTGTCCGAGTTGGTTGCCCCATCATTGCCTTCGATGCTTTTGCTTTCTAAGTCTTGAAGTATCTCCATGGCGCGTGTGATGATGTCTCTGGGCATTCCTGCCATGGCTGCCACATGTATCCCGAAACTATGCTCACAACCACCTTCCGTCAGCTTACGGAGAAAGATGACCTTATTGCCGATTTCCTTGGTTGCTACATTGAAGTTTTTGATGCGTGGGTATTTTTCAGCAAGCTCGTTCAGTTCATGGTAATGGGTGGCAAAAAGAGTTTTGGGTTGTACTTTACCATTGTGCAAAAACTCAGCTAGTGACCATGCTATAGAAATACCATCATACGTAGAGGTACCACGTCCTATCTCATCGAGTAATATCAAACTGCGCTTGGAGATATTGTTCATGATACTGGCTGTTTCATTCATCTCGAGCATAAAAGTGGACTCACCACTACTGATATTATCACTCGCCCCTACCCTGGTGAATATTTTATCCACCAAACCAACCCTTGCGTAAGTAGCAGGGACATAAGAGCCCATCTGCGCCATCAAAGCAATCAATGCTGTCTGACGCAATACGGCTGATTTACCAGACATATTGGGACCTGTGATCATCATTACTTGGGTGTCTTCATTGGACAAAAATATATCATTGGGTACATAAGCTTGTCCCAAAGGCAACTGTCGTTCTATCACGGGATGACGTGCTTCTTTGTATTCCAACACATAACTCTCATCTACTTCAGGTCTGCAATAATTGTATTTGGTAGCAATGTGCGCAAAAGATAAAATGCAGTCCAAAATGGCCAAATTTTTAGCATTTTGCTGCAGAGAATCTAAGTATCCTGCGGCAGTGATCACCAATTCATGGTACAAGCGCTCTTCGAGTTCTGCTATTTTTTCTTCGGCAGTGAGTATCTTGGTTTCTAATATTTTAAGGTCTTCTGAAATGTATCGTTCTGCATTAGCCAGTGTTTGTTTTCTGATCCAAGTATCGGGAATACGATCATGGTCTTTGTACTTATTGGTGACTTCAAGATAATAGCCAAAGACATTATTAAATCCAATTTTCAAGCTGGAAATGCCTGTTTTCTCGGCTTCTTTGGTTTGAATTTCCAGTAGCAACTCTTTACTATTGCGTATCACATTGCGTAAATCATCCAACTCATCATGACAGCCTGCTTTGATGACATTGCCTTTTGATACCATAGATGGTGGATCCTCGGCCAATGTTCTAGATATTTCTTCTTTAAGCTTTTCGCAAAGGATGAGTTTATCACCCAATATTTTTAGCGCATCATTGCCACTTGCCTTGAGTACCATCAATATATCGGGTAGCAGTTCCAAAGACTTTTTTAGTTGCTGCAATTCACGTGGAGCTATTTTCTCCATAGCTAGTTTAGAAGCAATACGTTCGATATCTCCGACTTGACGTAAAATAGATGATAGTGATTCCTGATCAAAATATTTCTCTACAAAATAGGTCACCATATCTAACCTAGCTTGAATCCGATCTATAGACAATAGTGGTAGCAGTATCCAATTGCGCAGCATACGAGCGCCCATAGGTGTAACCGTCTTATCCATAATCTGCGCCAATGAACTACCCGTGTCATGTGGACTACGTATGAGTTCAAGGTTTTTTACCGTAAAACGATCCAGCCAAACATAATTTTCGGACTGAATGCGTGTTATGCCAGAAATGTGCGCTGTTTTGTCATTTTGAGTAGAAGATAGGTAATGTAGCACAGCTCCAGCAGCTATTTGTGCCAAAGGCATTTCTTCGATACCAAATCCTTTAAGATTCGTTACGGCAAACTTATCCAACAGTTTTTCCCGGGTATAATCCTGCATATATACCCACTCTTCTATACCGTAAAAGTAGTATCTGTCACCGAATATTTTTTTATAATCTTTACCAAAAGCCTTAGAATATATGATCTCTGATGGACTAAATCCGTCGATGAGTTTTTCTATGGTGGCAGCGTTACCTTCAGACACCAAGAACTCACCGGTAGAAATATCCAAGAAAGCTACACCATATTCATTTTTCGGTGTGAAATGAATGGAAGCCAGATAGTTATTTGATTTGCGATCAAGGATAGTATCGTCGATGGTTATGCCCGGTGTAACCACATCAGTGACACCACGATCCACTATTTTTTTCTCTTTGCTCGGTTTTTCTAATTGCTCACAGATGGCCACTCTATAGCCAGCACGCACCAATTTAGGCAGATAGACATCAAGTGAATGGTATGGAAATCCTGCCAATTCTATATCATTGCCACCGTTATTTCGTTTGGTAAGTACGATACCGAGTATATCGGCCACTTTAATGGCATCTTCGGCAAAGGTCTCATAAAAGTCCCCTACCCGATATAGTAAAATGGCATCGGGATGTTTGGCTTTCAGCTTAAAATACTGAGCCATGAGCGGCGTTACCTTACTCATTTCTTCTACAGAAGTGACAGTTTGTTTGGCCAAAATATAAAATTCTCAGGTAATTAATAAAGTGGACAAAAGTAAGGAAATGTTGCTTAAAAGGAAAGGAAAGTTAAATATTTTAAACAAGATGATGGTATCTCTTTTAATTATGACCTGAGAGATTCGATATGGAACAGGAGGAGCTTGCCTTTAACGATAAAAAAAGCCTGCTTTCAATTAAGAAAAGCAGGCTAAATATATTCAATCGTTCAAAATATAGTAGTGAGAGGTATTAAGTTCCCAAATAATTTTTCAAAAGTTTACTTCTATTGATAGACCTTAATTTGTTGATGGCTTTATCTTTAATCTGACGTACACGTTCACGCGTGAGTCCAAATCTATCACCAATATCTTCCAGAGACATAGGATGTTCTATTCCAATCCCAAAATATAATTTGATAACATCTGCTTGTCTATCAGTAAGAGTATTCAAAGAACGTTCTATTTCTTTACGCAATGACTCTCTGTACTCCAATGCAGAGTCCGTATCTGGTGTACTATTATTTTCTAATACATCAAGCAATGAATTATCTTCTCCATCAATAAAAGGAGCATCCATAGATACGTGTCTTGCGGCAACGCCAAGTGTAGTTTCTACTTCTTCGGTAGGTATTTCTAAAAGTTCAGCCAATTCTTCAGCAGAAGGCTCTCGTTCGAACTCTTGCTCTAGCTCTGAAAAAGCCCTGTTTATTTTATTTAAAGAGCCAACTTTATTGAGAGGCAGTCTTACGATCCTTGACTGCTCAGCCAAAGCCTGTAAAATAGACTGCCTAATCCACCATACGGCATAGGATATAAATTTAAAGCCCCTTGTTTCGTCAAATCTTTGTGCCGCTTTTATGAGACCTAGATTACCTTCATTGATCAAGTCACTGAGAGATAAACCTTGATTCTGATATTGTTTAGCAACAGAAACGACAAATCTTAAATTGGCTTTCGTAAGACGCTCTAACGCTTCTTGATCACCATCTTTTATCTTTTGTGCTAGATCCACTTCTTCTTCAGGTGTCAACAAGTCCACCTTACCGATTTCCTGCAAATATTTTTCGAGAGACTGACTCTCTCTGTTCGTAATAGATTTAGTTATTTTTAACTGTCTCATTATATAAATTTATGACGATTTAGTGGTCGTTTTTAGAAAAGAGCCGCAAAGATAATTTTTTTTATCACTTTACAAATCAATTAATTAGCTGTTTTTAATTTTATGGCTAAAAAACCTAAAAATATTACACAATAAAGATCCAAACAAGCAACTTTTCATCCATTCAACACGTTTATATTATTTCATCAACGCAAAAGAAGGGAAAAAGATCATTTCTATTATACTCGATTAAAATAGAAAAAGTTATCCTTCATTTTTGGTTGAATACACATTTGATTTAAGAAATTAAATTACCAATATACAACTTTTTATTATTTATCATGTAACCTATTAAAACAAGTATCCAATTATGAAATTTACATTAAGTATAATTAAATATTTGTGAAAAAAGTTCATTTCTTTTGTTAAATGGAAAAATTAATATTAATTGCGCCTTTATTATTTAAAACAGCATAATTTCATCAAAACATATACATAGATGTCAGTGAAAAGAGTAAAAATTGATCTAGAGTTTATTTTCAGAGCTTCGCCAACTATTATCTACAACTTCGTCACTACGCCTGCTTGTTTAGTCAGGTGGTATTGTGAAGAAGTAGATATCACAAGTGATACCTATAATTTTTATTGGAGTGGCAGCACCGAAACAGCTCATTTGATAGATGACATTGAAGATGAGCGAGTTAGATTTAAGTGGGATGAAGCCGAAGATGAAAACGAATATTTGGAATTCAGGATGTACAAATCAGATGTCACCAATGAAACCATATTTGAGATCACTGATTATTGTGACGAAGATGAGGTACAGGAGGTAAAAGATCTTTGGGCCACTCTTGTTGTAGAGTTACGTAAAGAATGTGGTGGCTAATACCAATGACCCAGCCTTATTTTCTTGGGTAGCTGTTTTAAATTCATACTTAACAACCATTATTATCTCACTTTCACAAAATAATTAGGGATTTGAAGCTGATAGCAAAAACCCTTGAAGGACTTGAAGCGGTACTCGCAGACGAACTCAATAACTTGGGTGCTACAGATATTACGGTACTCAATCGTGCAGTTTCCTATACTGGAGACCATAAATTATTATACCAATCCAATCTATTACTCCGTACGTCCATAAAAGTCCTAGTTTTTATTAAAGAATTTACAGTAAGAAATGAAAAGGATTTGTATGAAGAAGTAAAAAAAATTCCTTGGGAAACGTATTTTAGTATAAATGAAACTTTTGCCATTGACTCCGTGGTCAACTCTACCCTATTCAGACATGCCAATTTCATCGCATTGAAAACTAAAGATGCCATCGCTGACAGATTTAGAGATAAATACGATCAACGTCCTAATGTGGACACCAATGATCCATTTTTACAAATCAATGTGCATGTTCGTGAAAATATAGTTACCCTAAGTTTAGACAGTTCTGGTGCTTCCCTACACTTAAGAGGCTATCGCAGACAGCAGGTTGATGCACCGTTGAATGAAGTAATGGCAGCAGGATTGGTACTGTTGTCTGGATGGGACCAAATTAGTACCTTGATGGACCCGATGTGTGGATCAGCTACCATCCTGTGCGAGGCTGCAAGAATAGCTGGCAACATCCCACCACACGCTGAAGATAAAGCTTTTGCATTCAAAAAATGGAAAACATTCGAGCCACTTATTTGGGAAGAAGTGTGTAGCGAAGCCCAAAAAGCTATAGATAAATCTCGCATACCAACCCTTAAAGGATTTGACATTCTACCCAAAGCCATCCACGCAGCCAAATCAAACATAGAAGCAGCACAGTTAGAAGATTTCATTAGTATAGAAGAAGAAGATTTTTTCTATCAAGAGGGAGCACAAGATCTTACCCTGATATTTAATCCGCCTTATGACGGTAGGCTTAAAGAAGAAGATGTATTGGAATTTTATAGACATATTGGTGACAAACTTAAGTTGTCATTTAGTAATTGTAATGCTTGGATTCTATCTGGACATGTAGATGCTATGAAGAATGTAGGTTTGCGACCTGCTGTAAAAAAGAGATTGCTCAATGGTAGCATCCCCTCATTATATTGTAAATATGAGATGTATCAAGGGAGCAAAAAACAAAAATGGCAGAAACTGTATGGAAACCAGGACCAACAATAATAAACTTGTAAGCATTTCCATCCTTTGCCTTGGTTTGTTGCTTACAAAGCTCACCGTGTACAGTCAACAATCAACCTATAACGATACGCTCCGTCAAAGCACCATCAATGAAACTACACTTTCGTTCAAACCCAACTGGGCATTTAAAACTAAAAAAACAAACACTCCTTTTAATACTTTTAAAGCTAATAACTTACCATTTTTTTGTAAAATCGAACATAATATTGAGAAAAAAAGCAAAATTCCACTTAGATTTAGAATTGGAGATTTAAATTATGTCAATATGCTTGAAAATAAACCATAATAAATATAACTTTGTCAGATAATCTTTAACCTTTACAAACCATCATGCAAATATCCACCACACTTTTAAGCGTTTTGATCATAGTAGGACTGGCTGTATCCTCTTGTAAAAAAGAACCAGAAATAGATCCTATCATTACTGGTTGTAAAGATCCTGATGGAGATAATTATAATGCCAAAGCAGATGTGGATGATGGGAGCTGCACCTATCAAAAACGTTTTATAAGTCAATACGATATCAGTGTATTATGTGGCCAAGCTAGTGCTATATTTCAAGATGCCACGATGGAAATTAAAGAAAATAGTAAAAAAGATCGGGTAAACTTCAATATCACTTCGTTGGCTGGCAATATTATCTTTGATGCAGTAATCACAAAAAATGAAATAGTAATAGACACCATCATCAAAGGGTTATCGGTAAATGCAAAGGCTATTTTACCTATACTGGACGACACACCTGTTAAGGCAAATATCACATTAAAATCCAAATTGACACTTTCAAGTGATGCTAAAAAATTAACGGGTGATATGGATGTAAATATAGCAAATGCGGAAGATTTAAATTATAATGGCTTGTTGATACCTGCAGGGACTAGTCTTCCTGACAAGTGCGCTTTTACAGGGATAAAAAAATAGTGTCCAAATGCTACGAAGGTTTTAATTGTACCACTGTATTACACAAATCAAGATCATATCCATCATTGGATGCAATAATGATGATTTTATCTTTCGCATTTTCAGCTAGTAAGGCTGCAAACCAAGCCTTAGCATCATAATCTAAATAGGATGTGGGTTCATCCAATAAAAGGATTGGAGTATCACTCATAAGTGCCAACGCCAATTGTATCTTCTGCTTCATGCCCGAAGAAAAATGCTGTAATGTTTTGTCTTTTTGTCCAGATAGATGGATTTTTTGTTCAAACTCTTTAAATGTAATTTTATGTTTAAACTTTTTGAACTTTTGGTGAAAATCCAACATTTCAGTCAAAGTATATTCATTGATTAAATCCGTATATGGTGCTGCTAATGAAATAAAGGGAAAGATAGATGAAACATTTATTTTGCTTCCTTGTATTCGATAGTCTATCATACCTGATGTGGGCGTTAGATACCCTGAAATCATCTTAATTAGTGTAGATTTGCCACTACCATTGCTACCTGATATCCCATAAATAGTTTCTGAAGCAAATGTGTATTCAAAATTCCTAATTATCCAATGATAACCATATCTTTTGGATAATTGATCAATTAATATTTGAGTCATTATTGTTTAAAGCCTTTCATCAATCCTCGATCAGCTTGATTTAAGAATGCCAGAATAGCTTCCTTCTCAACTGAATCCTTAATAGTAACGTCTATGATATCTATGGCTTTTTTGACATTGTTTCCTTTTACAAAAAGTATCCTATAGATATCTTGAATATGATTGACCTGATCAGCTGTAAAGCCTCTACGTTTTAAGCCAATAGAATTGACTCCCACATAAGACAATGGTTCTCTAGCTGCTTTGACATAAGGAGGTACGTCTTTGCGTACTAGTGATCCTCCACCTATCATAGCATGGTCCCCTATTTTCACAAATTGATGCACCGCTGAGAGACCACCGATGATGACGTGATTACCTATTTCTATATGTCCCGCAAGGTTCACATTATTGGCCAAGATACAATTACTACCCACATACGAATCGTGCGCCACATGCACGTAAGCCATCAAAAGTGTACCTTTTCCGATCCGGGTTGTCATACTCGCTTCAGTACCTCTATTGAGTGTACAGCATTCTCTTACTATGACATTATCTTCAATAATCAAAGTCGAATTTTCACCTTTGAATTTTAGATCTTGCGGTACAGCACCAATAACTGCGCCTGGAAATATTTTACAATTTTTACCAATATAAGACCCTTGCAAAATGGTGGCGTGCGGACCTACCCAACTACCATCACCAATCTCTACATTTTCGCCTATATAAGCAAAAGGTTCTACGGTTACACTTTGCCCCAATTTTGCGGTTGGGTGTACAAAACTTAAGTTACTAATCATTTTGTCTTTTTACTATCTGAGCTGTCAACTCACCTTCTGATACTAATTTATTGCCGACATAAGCCGTACCCATCATTTGTATGATACCTCTTCTGATGGGAGACATAAGCTCCATTTTTAATATCAAGGTATCGCCAGGTACTACTTTAGCCTTAAACTTCACATTATCCATTTTTAGAAAATAGGTATCCCACTTTTCTTCACCATCACTTAAGGTGGTCAGTGCCAAAATACCACCTGTCTGAGCGAGTGCTTCCATCTGCAAAACACCCGGAAATATAGGATTACCTGGAAAATGACCCAAGAAAAAATTTTCATTAAAAGTTACATTCTTTACGCCAACGATATGAGTTGGCGATATTTCGATCACCTTGTCCACCATCAAAAATGGGTATCTATGTGGTAGATAATTCTTGATTTGCTCCGAGTTCATCACTGGTTCAGCCATTGGATCATACATGGGCCTTCCTGCATTTTTTTTATGCTCCTGGTATTTCGCTTTGAGTATTTTTGCCAATGCTACATTGGAAGTGTGTCCCGGCCTAGTCGCGACTATTTTGGCTTTGATGTCTCTGCCAACCAATGCGAGATCGCCTAGTAAGTCCAGCAACTTATGCCTTGCTGGTTCATTCCTAAATCGCAAAGGTGTACTGCTGATGACACCATCATCTATGCTTGCATTTGGTTTACCAAGTTTTACTCTCAAATGTGCTACTTCTTCTTCCGAAAGTTTTTTATCTACAATAACTACGGCATTGTCTATATCACCACCTTTGATTAATCCTGCATCAAATAATGGCTCTACTTCTGAAAGAAAGACAAAGGTTCTTGCAGCGGCAATGTCTTTGACGAAATCATTTTTATCCTTTAATATGGCAATCATGTCGCCCATGGTATCTTCAGAAAAATGCAAAATAGTGTTTAGTTCTAGATGATCAGAAGGATACACTGCATATTCAGAACCCGTGTCGGGGTCAGTAAAATTAAAAGCTTCTGTGACCACATATTCATCTTTGGATGTTTCTACTTGGTCCAAGCCTACTTCGAGCATTTTTTCAACGAATATACCAGAACTTCCATCTAATATGGGAATTTCTGGCCCATCTACCAATACGGTAACATCTTCAATTTGAAGGGCATTCAAGGCAGCCATCAGATGCTCAATAGTCGAAATGGTAGCCTCCCCTACTTTTAACGTAGTCCCTCTCGATGTGGTAGAAACATTTGCAACATCCGCTGCTATCACAGCTTGGGGAGACAAATCTGACCGTATGAATTTGATGCCGCTTCCATCTTCCCCTTGGGTTATAGTCATATTGACCATCACACCAGAATGCAATCCGACACCAGATATTTTTATGGGTTGTCTTATGATACTCTTCAACTTCATTCTATCCAAAAAATTAAAATATCATTAATTTATTTATTGTTTTGACTAAGCTTATCCATAGTGGATTGTAAATGCCGTAGTTGCTGGACGATATCTGGAAACTTACGGAAATAAGCATAAGATTTCAAATAATTTTGATAGTCTATAGCTGGAGATCCGTACAATTTTGCATTTGGACCTTTGATAGTGGATGAAATGCCTGATTGCGCTTGTATCATAGTTCCATCTGCGATACTCAAATGTCCTGCTATACCTACCTGACCACCAATAATACAACTCGACCCAATACTTACACTACCTGCTACACCTGTTTGGGCTGCTATGGCTGTATGGTTGCCAATGCTCACATTGTGTGCTATTTGAATAAGATTATCTAATTTAGCACCACTTTTGATTACTGTTGAACCCATAGAAGCTCGGTCTATTACTGTATTACTACCTACTTCAACGTCATTTTCTAGTACAACGTTGCCTGTTTGTGGAATTTTTTTGTAATTTCCTTCTTCATCTCTTGCAAAGCCAAATCCATCGCTACCTATCACTGTATTGGCATGAATGATACAACGATCGCCAATAACACAATTATGGTAAATCTTGACCCCTGGGAATAGGGTAACGTGGTTTCCAATAGTTACATTGTCCCCAATAAATACTTGCCCATATACTTTAGAGTGTGTCCCTATCTTAACTCCAGGTTTTATGATGACCAAATCATCTATGGAAGTATTTTCTCCAATTTCGGCTGATGATGCTACTACAGCTGTAGGAGCAATACCAGACAAAAGGCTAATGCCAGAATTAAATTTTTCCATCAAAATTGCCAAGGCTTGATAAACATTTCCTACCACAATAAGTGTTGGTAGCACAGGATCTTCAGGTATAAAATCACTGGATATCAATACGATAGAAGCTTCTGTAGTATATAAGTAATCTTTATATTTTGGATTTGCCAAAAAGGTAATTGTCCCTTTAGTTCCTTCCTCGATTTTACTAGGACCAGTTATTGGTATTTCAGGATTACCTATGATGGATCCATTTACGATATGAGCGATTTGTTGAGCTGTTATTTGCATCGGGCAAAGTTAATATAAAACTTTGTTTTGAAGTTGAGAAATTTGGTAGGAATTTTAATAAAAAGATAAACAACCTGTTTTAATCTATATATTTGCGCTTTGAATGGATAAAAAGTAAGTAAATTTTGGTATGTGATCTTCCTATCTCAAAGCAAATGATAAGAAGAATTCCATGTAGGTTTTAAAAAGTATGCGCTATCCATTTCACAACGTAACAATATTGCTTTCAATGGTTTCCAATAATATAAAAATAGGAGTTATAGATAAATCTTTTTGCAATGATGAAGCAGAAAAGATAAAATTAATGTTGATAGAGCTTGGAAATGAAGTACAAATAGTAAACTTATCCAATAATGAAGATCCTTCAACCATCATTTCTTCAGCACTAATTAATCAGAATGTTTCAGTGATAGTGTACCCATTGTCTAAAGTCCCAATAAATAAAACGGACGAAATAGTGATCGCTGGGTTATCAGAACGAACCTTACCAGGCGAGTGTGTGATCATACACAAAGATGTATTGGATCTAAATGCTGACCTAAAGCTACAGCCAGCATCCAAAATTTTGGTCAGCGATTTATACCAAAAACAACAATTATCAAAGCTGAGACCCGATTTGAATATAATTATGGGAATTGATAATATGGAAGAATGGTTAATTAAATTGGAAAATAAACTTATAGATGGCATAGTTATTTCGCAGTTGCGCGCCAATATTTTATCTTCTATCTTAACGGAATATGAGATCGTCCGTCTTCACCCGTTGGAAATGATACCTCAACCTGGCAGTGGTGTATTTGCCTACTTAGTACATGCAGAAAATATGGCTATAAGAAAAGCATGTCAAACTATTCATCAAAAAGCAACCGCTGATGTAACCAATGTGGAGAGAAAAGTACAACAATTGTCAGGCCCAACAGCTACACAAGCATATTGTTACAAAGACAAAGTAGGATATTATCACCTAATAGTAGGTAGAAGTAACGACCATTACCAAACTGTTAGATTATCACAATCAACATCCGCTGGACTAGCTGATAAAATAATTCAATCATTTCATTCATAAATATAGAAATTTCAATAAACAATGTACTTAATTTTTGATTGTTCGGCGATGGCCACTTATACTGATTTCAAAGCCAATTTTACCGATACACAGGCATGGCCTAGGTTATTGCATATCAGCTGGATTTTGCTGGGAGAAGATTATAAACCAATCGAAGATTTTGATTGCATTCCTATACCCATCGGATACACCATAGACGATAAGTCAAAAACAAAAGCACACATAGATGATGAAGACATCAATAAAAAGAGCATAAGTCTTGAAGATGTTTTGGACAAATTTAGTGCAAGTGCAGAAAAAGCTGAATACCTATTTGCGCACAATCTGAATTACAATGAAAATTTGCTTGGTGCTGAATATGTGCGATGTAAAAAAAGTATCAATATGTTTTCTAAAAAAAGGTACTGTTTGATGGAAGAAGGCACTTACTACTGTAAAATTCCATCCAAAGGTGGTGGGTATAAATATCCTACCCTTCCTGAGCTGCATGCTACATGTTTTGGACAAACTTATGGGCCAGCGGGAAATGCTAGAGCAGATGTGATTGCAGCCGCTAGAAGTTTTATAAAACTCAAAAAGACTGGTAAGCTGGATGATCTCTTTGAAGATTGACTCCCACTTAATTCAACTTTATCAATTAAGTAGGGGCTGCTGAAAAAGTCAGCTATTATTTTTGGTTAATAGTTTAACGGAGATTATCGTTCAAAAAACAAGCAATAGTGAATGAAGAAACAAAAGTGCGTCTATTGCCATAGAAAGCACAAAGGATTAAATATGAAATACTTATGGCAATAGAAAAAGCATGACTGAGCGATCTTGTAAGGTCGAGAATGAACGACATTACACCTAGCTGATTTAAGTTTAAATCAGTGCCTTCATTTTTGAGTGATTTCGTATCACTCAAATGCAGCAAAGCTGCACCATTCAGTTACCTTTTTTTGAACTAGACTTTTTTGGTTACTTTTTTGGGCAATGCAAAAAAGTAACTGCCGCCTGCATAAGGCAAAAGCCAACTCAAGGTACACGACTTTTGGACAAAATCAATTAAAAGGTTTGCATTTAATTTGCTTATTATAGACATAATTTGTAAGGCGCCCGTGACTTTTATTTATCAATTGGTTGTACCATAGTCAGCAAGCCCTAAGTAATTTCAAAAATTATAACTTAAAAGATGGGTTTCTCAGTCGCTAAAGCTTTTTCGAGATGACATAAGATTAGAGTTTAAGTGGGAGAGAAAGGTAGTTCGGCCTCGTCGAACTACCTTTCTCTCCCACATTTCCTCATCAGACATGGTCATTTCGAATCACAGAGTGGTGAGAAAACTTATTTTATTCAAATATGACAAAGTAAAATTAATGTGTTAGGTAAAATGTGAACCAAAAATTTAGAATACAGAATCTGATCAATATTTTGCCCAAAGATGAACAAAATATAATCTACCTACAGCTATCCAATCTTGTAAACAATCCATTTTTTTCTTCGCACTATATTTTAACAAATTTCATAAAACAATACATATTATTAGTTGTGAGACACTTCACAAAATATATTCCAGATAATAATTGGCTTACATTTATATTTTTCTCAAAACTTGATATAACAATGCGTCCGTTCTGGTCAACGATTTCAACCTTTTGTATGTCCAGCTCTGT
This sequence comes from Saprospiraceae bacterium, assembly GCA_016714785.1. Classification (GTDB taxonomy): domain Bacteria; phylum Bacteroidota; class Bacteroidia; order Chitinophagales; family Saprospiraceae; genus OLB9. Next base: position 79,937 of record JADKCC010000028.1, on the reverse strand, counting down.
TTCAATATGTAAATTATCCCATACAGGATTGGGATACATAGTCCATAGTACGATGTTGGATTCCGTGTCATCTTTAGTACTGCTGATGATGTTGCATTCAGCTAAAGTACCTTCGCAGTATTTAAATAAATAAGTACCAAATCTTTTATAAATCGGACCATCTTGCATGCCGAAACCTTCTATGTAGGTATCTACAAATAACCCAGGATCATTACATTGCCCAGGACTCATCCCCACAGTGAAAAAGTGTTTTTGCTCATATCCCCAACTACTTTGTAAAATCAGTATGGAATCTACAATGTTGTGTGTTAAATCTCCAAAGCTAAATGGATAAAATATATCATAAGTACAATTTTTTATTGTATCACCAACATTTAATCCAAAATCCCAAATGCACACTTCATTTCCATCTGCACACGGAAACAAATATTCATCAAAATTTACCATAAATACTTTTCTTTGCAAAGTATCTTCCCGCATGTAACAAAGGGAACTTTTTGTAGTAATTTCATAAGGCAGTACATTATTAACTACACTAGAAGATATTAATTTTTTATATGATAGTCCTTGTATGATAGTATCTCCAGAAAAATACCTTATTTCAATACCTGTCTGCCACAGTTGAAAGCATTCATTTGATGCATAGTGATTGTAAATCCAATACTTTCCTTCTTCCACCAAAGGTTGGTATTTTTGGGCATACATTGTATTAATAACAATGAAGAAAAATAGAAAAGATAAGTATTTCATTTTTCTAAGTTTTTAATGTGAAATAATAAATTTTTCTGTTTGGACGATTTTTTCATCTTTTAAAAACTGTATAATGTACATCCCTGAAGGAAAATCTTGGGTATGGATGATGTAATTGGTCTCTGATTGTAGTTCTTGTACACTTCTCAATACTTGGTTTGACATATCTCTGATACAGTAACCATTTACCGAAGTACTATTATGAGTAGTATTATGAAAAGTGATAAAATCAGATGCAGGATTAGGATATATCAATATTTTATCTGAACGTGTATCACGATCATCTTTTGCGCTGCTGATTATGTTGCATTGTTCGAGTGTGCCTTCGCAGTAGTTTACCAATCGTCTATTTATTTGTCCTCTGAACGGACCATCTTTAAATCCAAAACCTTCAATGATATATCCAGGTACATGCCAAAAACTGCAAGGCTCAAAATATCCGAAGGAATATAAATGTTTCCTTAATTTATTTTGGAAATCTAACTCGTATTTAATAGAATCAATTTTAGGGTAATTAGATTGTTCATCTTGGTAAACATAATATGCTAAACAATCATTGATAGAGTCTCCTTGCATTAATGAAAAATCAAACAAAAGATTTTCTTTTTGTTCTTCCTTACATGGATAAAAAAACAAATTATTTGGAATAACATATACCTTTTTTGCTATTGTATCCTCCCTAATGTAGCCCATCACGTTTGTTTGCTTGATTTCAAATGGAAACTTTATGCTTCCCATTGTTCCTGTAAGTTCAAGTGAACTATTTAATATTTTTTTGTATTTTAAATTATTCAATAAAGTATCTTCCCCAAAATGATGGATTTCCGCTTGATTTGGCCACCATAAATCACAAGGATTATCACCAGTATCATAGGTTGCGTATGTCCAATACTTCCTTTCTTCCACCAAAGGTTGGTATTTTTGGGCATACATTGTATTAATAACAATGAATAAAAATAGAAAAGATAAGTATTTCATTTTTTTAAGTATTTAATGTAAAACCATTAATTTTTCTGACTGGACGATTTGCCCATCTTTTAAAAACTGTATAATGTACATCCCTGAAGGAAAATCAAGTGTATGGATGATGTAATTGGTCTCTGACTGTAGTTCTTGTACACATCTCACTACTTGGTTTGACATATCTCTGATACAGTATCCATTTACCGAATTACTATAATGAGTAGTGTTATGAAAAGTGATAAAATCAGATGCCGGATTAGGATATATCGCTATTTTATCTGAACGTGAATCACGATCATTTTTTGTGCTGCTGATGATGTTGCAGTCGGGTAAGGTACCTTCACAATAATCACATTTTAGACCAATTCCTTCTATTACTTCTATAAAGTATGTATAGAAAGGCCAATATTGCGATTTTGCTTGAAAATATAACACTTTTCTCACCTTTCCATTGATATTGTCATATGATATTGAATCAATTATACCTTCTCCATAATATTCTTCAGGCATTAAACTTTTTAGGTAATTTGAAATAGTTTCTCCTTCTGTTAATTTAAAATTGTAAAGCTCAACTTCTTCAAGACTTCCAAGCGGGATATAAAACACTTTCTTTTGTACAGTATCTTCTCTATATAAACCATCAAAAGTTTTATCAATTGGCTTATATGGTTCATCAACAATAAAACAAGGTCTTTGCTCCAAAGGACACGGGTGTGTTCCTGACAAACTTGAGATATACCTTTTCCTATATAATTTTGCATTATAAGTACTGTCACCTTTAAAGTAAGATAATGTAGCGCCTGAAGGTTTGGGGTAAGGTTCTGTATTAAAAAAATAATAATTTAAACAGAAGCTATTTTCCTTTACATATGGAATATACTCATTCTGGCCATTACAAAAATTGAATTCCGCAATACAAATGAAAAATACAAATAAATATTTCATAACAATAAATTTTAACGTGAAACAATAAATTTTTCTGACTTCACAAGGTGTCCGTCTTTCAAAAACTGAATAATATATGAGCCTGAAATAAAATCATGGGTTTGAATAACATAATGTATGTCAGGCATTAGTGACACAATTCCTTTTATTAATTGCCCCTTCATATCTCTGATACAATACTGATTTAATTTTGTATCTTCGTCTATATAGAAACTAATAAAATCTGAGGCTGGATTGGGATAAATTTTAAGGTAAAAATCCTCCTTATATTTATCTTTTGTACTTACTAAATGACATCCGGGTGTAAGACATCCATATTGATCCAATTTCATAAGATATCCTTGTTGAGTATTAAATCCCTGTCTAACCAAATCTAGTCTTTCACCTACCGCAATCAGATTACCTTCTTTATCTTCGGCCATATCTCTGATTTCATATTGATAGCCGTTTGTATCGCTTTCCATTTTATAATTTCGATTCCAAAGTATTTCACCATCATCAGAAAACTTTGTGATCCATGAATAAATACCAGTTATGGAATCTGCCAGCATACCCATACTTATATAACTTATATTATCCCTCAGTTTAAGAATATTCCAAAATCTTGATCCTTCAACTGAAATATCTGCAAAAGTAGGTATTGATGTGCGCCAAATTATTTTTTTATCTTTTCTTAATTTCGTGGCGTACCATTTGTTTTTAAAAACGTCACTAATTGCAAATGTATCAAATAGATACCCTTTCCCACTGACATAAATAATTTCATCTTTATCATTTGATACAATACCACCTAAGGTTCCTGTCCAATCTTCGTCAATAGGCGACTCATATTCCCATATTTTATTACCTAAGCTATCAAACTCTACTATAATGCTCTGATGTATTCCGTTCTTGACAAGTCCACCTGGTGCTTGCCAGCCACCAAGTACAAAACCATTTCTAGTAGTATCCATTCGGATCAATAATAGGTTGCCATTTTGTGGATTGTATGTATTTTTTTTTATAACTTGACCTGAATTATTGAGAAAAAATAAAATATTGGTTCCCCAGTTATTGGGTGCAGATTGAACTGGTACTATGAATTGATTCCGTTGACTTTGCAACATAGGATAAGGAAGGTCACCATATATATTAATATGTGAAAACTCCATTAAAGTATCGACTGCCCCATCTTGTGTATATCTGATAAAAAAAAGACCCTTCCTCGCGGGATTATTAAATATGTACCCATTGGTTACAATCTTATTGTTTCTATCAAAATACAATCCCTGATACCAAGTTTCATAGTCTTTTTGTTCATCTTTGTGCACATGCACAATCTCTATATTACCATTTGTATCAGTACGAACAAACAAAGGCTTAGTACCATAAGGTGGAACAGAATCCGCAACGATTCCAGTTATAAAATAGGCCGTATCTGACACCAAAACAGCATTAAAAACGGATGCAGGAAATGGCTTTAAAGGATATAATTTGCTAAAAGTCTCGCTTTGAGCATTGCCTTCTATTGTAGTAAACAAAATAAAAATTACCCAAATCTTGCTAAAAGTTTTCATATTATTGATTTAGTACAGAGTTTTGAAATGGGCAAGAATTATCACAATTCTTGCCCAATAATATACAAATTTATACCTATTTTATGACAATGACAGCTTTAGGCTTTATTAATTCGTCTCCATTTTTGATAATACTATAATAATGGATGCCAGTAGGTACAAAACTACGACAGCCGCACCTGATAGACGCGGCTGTCGTTAATTCGCTTGTTGTAATTCGATATTTTTACTTACTATCTGAACTTAATAACTTTTGAACTGAAATATTTAATTTCATCGACCATATCCAGTCCTTAACTACCAATGTTTCTACCTTAAGTAATGGAGTGATACTCCTATTAAACTCAAAATCCAAACTATATTTATTGAGCTGGTATAAAGAAAAACCAATGGCATAATTTAAATTTAACCTTTTCCAGTTGTCTTGGTATTGATTTACTGGATATGTCTCATTTATAGGGTACATTCTTTCTGATTCAATATTATCTGAAACTAAGAAATTTGCAGAGAATCCAATTAAAGGACTTATTTTGAGTTTATTCGAATTCTTTTTTAAGTATTTCACCTTCGCATCTAAGGATATATAATTAAATCTGTTTTGTAAACTTGGGTAACTAAACGGAATTGGGTCAGGGGTAAAAATCACTCCAGTTTGAGCATTTTCTTTATAACCACGTTGTCTAAATAATAAAGCTGTTGTTACATGCAAGTGTTCGTAAACCTGTTTAGAAGCGTACATTCCTACACCAAAAGTATTAAGTGAGTTCCACTGAAATTTTCCGTCATCGGGTTTGGTCGGATCTGTATTTGTTTGACTTGACAGATTGGTCTCTAAGACTAAACCATAATCAATATTTTGCAAGTAGCATGGAGCCGATAAAGACATTGCAAACAATATTACTAAAATTATTTTTTTGTATTTCATAAAGATTTTTTTTAAGAATGGTTGCTTCAATTGAAGCAACCATTTAGGATTAAAATAATAAATTTTAATTTATCTTACTAGGCCCCAAGTGCTATCCCCATTATATGTCAGAGGAATGTTGTAGCTTTGCATATCTATGGTTGTACAGATTTTTTTATCATTCCATACCCACCATCCACTTGTAGTAGGATGCATTGGAAAGAAACCGTTATTTGTCCATGGTATATGTCTATTCCAAACTGGCTTAGGGTGATTTCCTCCAGTTATATTATTGTAATATGCAGTGGCTTGGTCTGAGCATGTAGGCATTAGAGTCATGTAATAAGACCAATTAGCACCACTAATGGTGCAGGATGGCCCAAAATCAGAATGATAGCCCCAATTGCCCCAGAAATTCTTTTTTTGAGCTTGAGTTCTTACTTGGAATGTGCATCCTGTACCATACACACATTCTACTGATCCAAAATTTGCATTTGCTCTGCCGTCAATCTCAACTTTCGTTCTTCTTTTACCAGTTGTCCTCCATCCGTTAGTTTTTGAAAATGTATTTTCATGCGGTAGAGAATAGCACAAGCTCCTTATTTCAGTTTCAGTATTAGGGCCAGAACCTTCAGGATTATAAGGTTTAGTTTTGATAACTTTAATATCTGTATTTTCAAAATCATCAGTTTTTGAAATTGCTAAAGGTAGCTTTGCTATATCGCCATCTTTTATGATATAAATAAAGCTGCTATTCGAATACTTTATCAATTGACCACCCACTTTCACCAATCCGTTTAAGTTGACAGCACTTGCAACCATTGGTTCTACTAAAGAATAATCCCAATAGGAATTAGGTGCCTGGCCATAATATCTTATTAACCCTGAATTCAAGGCTTGATTATGTTCAGTAGAATGATAAGGTTCCTTGCCTTTCTCTACAAGTTGAGCCTGCTCTGAAAGATTTTCAAGAGACAAATCCAAATTTGTTTCTGCGGTCATTACATTGTAAAACACTTGTCTCTGCGATATAACGCCTTTCTGATTTTCCCACGAATTGAGTGATGTGTGCGATGTAGTATTAGCTTCGGCAAGAAACTGATCCAAATCAGAAAATGAATTAAAAACAAGATAATCGGACTCCTTTGTCACAGATACCATAGGGTTAAAAGATGAAGAACGTGTATCAACAGATAATTGATTATCGACTGAATTTTCATGATTTTGATCTTTGTTACATGAAACAATAAAAAGCCCAGAAACTATAAAGGCTAATAAGTAAAATAATTTAAAATTTCTCATGATTTGATAATTTTATAAAGTTTAAAGGTAGTGAGTTTTGCTCACTTGGTATATTTTCATCATGATATTTTTATTAAGGAGTGACATCATATAACACTCCGCTGCGAGATTGAATAATCCTTTACCGCTTTCATAATTCCAAAGCATTTTGACCGTGCTGTACCGTCAGCAACTACCGTCGTGAGAATACTCACTTTTGATAGCTGTCATCTTGTTTGGAGGAGACTTTTCTTCTCTACTGGATGACAACTTATATTATACGCACAAAAAATCTAACAACTTTCGGGTTTTTCTAAAAAATAAAATTCATTAAGAAAAATGTCTTCGCAGTCGCTTATGATTTTTAATGAAACAAAAATACAGGTATTTTTCCAAAGCCATAATAACAGTTTTCATAATATATACGTACGATAAACTCTATCTTTTCTATCACTAAAATAAACTAATATATTGATTTATAAGTAATTGTATTTTCAAAAGAATAACATTTATGAAATAATTGCAAATCATTGGACTAAATACTTATCAATAAAAGATTTACATTATGCAGGAAGTCGTATTGATTACACCATCTTCATCCATCTACAATTACATCCCACTTTTTAAAAATTACATCTCAGTTTTTGAATAATTATTTACACTTTTTGAATGATTGTTTACACTTTTTGAATGATTGTTTTATATTATTGTATAAGCGTTTCCATTATTAATACAATTATTTTAAGTATTTATATAAGCATTTTACATTTTTACAATATCATTTTAGATTCTTTAATCAGCGTTTTAGATTTTTACAATATCATTTTAATTATTTAAATCAGCGTTTTAAGTTTTTACAATATAGTTTTAACTTTTTGAATGATCGATTATGATATTAGCAAGAATATTTCCAATATTTACATCAGATTTACATTTTTTGACATTGTTGAAATGATTTTATTATAAATATGGAAGATCAAAGTGGATTTATCCATAATCCATTTACGATAATCAATTAACTTTTCGGAACTAACTCAATATTACAAATAAGCATAAAAAAGAAATTTTATTTTTTTTCCAAAAATAATGAGTACAAAATATCCATTACTGACTTATTTATTTGTAAAACATTTTATTCTAAACTTTTAAATTTTTATTCCATGAAAACATCATTTTTAAGATTCCAATGGTTATTTATCCTTGTGCTAGGATTGTTTGTAGTGTCTTGTACTGATAGCAGCGAAAGTGTGGACGACACCACGGCAGATGCGTATGCAGAAGAAGTCATACTAAGGACGCAAGAATCAATCAATCTAGGTAAGCTAGGTTGCTATGAGTTGGTTTTTCCTGTAACACTTGTTTTCCCTGATGGAAGTACTGCAGAAATCGACTCTTATGAAACTTTAAAGTCTGCCATCAAAACGTGGAGAAAAGAAAATCCAAGAGTACGTACGAGACCATCTTTTGCTTTTCCTTATGATGTAATTACAAGTGAAGGAGAGATCATTACCGTGGTAGATGAAGCACAACAAAAGGCATTAAGGGTGGCTTGCGGTAAAGATAATTTCGGTAATCTTGATCCAAAAGGACACCACGGTAAAGGTAAACTTTGTTTTAAAATCAATTTCCCATTCAGTGTGAGCTTACCAGATAGCACTATTGTAACATTGACATCCAAAGACGACCGCAGCTTACTGCATGAGGCTATCAAAGCATATAAAGAAGCCAATCCAGGCGTGAGGGTTCATCCTACTTTGGTATTCCCTATTGAAGTTACTATGGAAGATGGTACTGTGGTGACTGTAAATAGTAAAGAAGAACTCAAAGCATTGAAAGATTCTTGTAATTAATTTCATATAGCAAAAGGTTAGTTGATAATAGCCGTATCATCATAAGGTGATACGGCTTTTTTTATTATAACATTGAGTAAGCTCCGAAAAGAATAATTTTCCCACAAAAGCACATAAATACAAATTTTCCCAAATTTCAAACATTTGATAATCAATTTGTAACAGACCTTAGTGTCTTCGAGCCTTAGTGGCATTCTATCATGTTTGAATTTTAGGAGTGGACTCAACATTAATTATTCGTATTTAAAAAACACCATAACTGGCAAATGGTCAGAAGGATATCTTAAATCTTTCGAATCACTCAGTACAGCATGTTTTAAAATCTTGAATTTACTTGCTTTGGACAAATATATATAATCTATCTGCAATGTTACAGATTCATGATGTTTAAATCCATTGAAAGTACCACTTGGGCCATACGAAGGTGTTTGGCTTATGGTTTTGGTATTGTCCATCATAGTATTGAGCCATTTTATTCTTTCTGTTTCTGGCGTAGTATTAAAATCACCTATCAGAAAAACAGATAATTTTTTTTGATTAATTGCTTCGATTTTACGCACGATAAGCTCCAATCCTCTGGTTCGTGCTATTTCACCTACGTGGTCAAGATGTGTATTGAATACATAAAAGGATTGCTTCTTTTTTATATCGTATAGCAAGGCATAAGTACAGACCCTGTTGCAAGCAGCATCCCAACCCATAGAAACCTTTTCGGGAGTATCAGATAGCCAAAACGTACCCGAATCTTTGAGCAGAAATTTTTCCTTTTTATAAAAAATATTGGATGACTCTCCTTGATTGTCCAACTCCCTACCCTTTCCTACATGATGATAATCCCTTAATTCTGCAGCTATATCCAATAACTGATTGGGTGTTACTTCCTGAAAACCTATGATATCTGGTTCATAAAATTTCAATTGATGAATAAAATAGGTCTTTCTATTGGGCCAAGCGTTTTCGCCATCAGAAGCTACATCCAACCTGATATTGTAGGTCATAATACTCGCCTCTTGAGCCATTAAGCAATAGATTGGAAATAATGTTATTACTACAAATAAAATTCTGATCATTATAGTGGAATTGTCCTTCCTAAACAATATCTGCTGCTGCATGGTTTTATACAATGAAAATATCTGTTTATGAAGTTCTTTATGAAAGCTTTATTGTTACTTTGGTTAGCCACCTTATCTTGTCCTTGCGAGTTGACAGGTCACCAATTTTGCGCTCATAAAACACATGATGTATCGGTAAAAACTAGAAAAGATATTAAAAAAATGTGGCAAAAACCAACACAGGAAGACATCAAAAAAGATACATTAAACAGGCACACACCTCTCTCTTTAGAATAACAATTTAGAACAATTATAAATAATAATTTGTTATTAGGTAGATTTTTGTTCAAAACAATCCATTCAACAACCACCCATGCTTAGAAACATCACTTTGTTTTGTTTTATATCTTTTACCTTTTCCTACTTATACGCACAAAAAGGTACCGTCATAGGTTCAGTATATATCCAAGGGAAGCCTACAGAATTTGTTACAATACATATCAATGGTACCAACATGGGTACAAGCACAGACATCAATGGCTCTTATACTTTGGACAATATCCCTTATGGGATCCATACACTTAAGGCAGATATGGTAGGCATGGAATCCAAAGAGCAGGAAATTCATATCAATGCTAGCCAATCAAAAATTAAAGTGGATTTCGAACTAGAAGAAATTGCCATTTCAGTCAATGAAGTGGTCGTAACTGGTACCAAAACATTCAAACGCAAGACAGATAGTCCCGTGATAGTCAATATTTTGGATAGTAAAACGCTCGAAAACCTTCAGGTATGCAATCTATCTGAGGGTTTAAAATTTCAACCAGGATTGCGTGTAGAAACCGATTGTCAAACCTGTGGCTACACTCAACTCAGAATGAATGGATTAGCAGGTGGCTACTCTCAAATCCTTATTAATGGCAGACCGATATTCAGTCCACTAATGAGTCTATATGGTATGGAGCAACTACCTATCAATATGATAGATCGAATAGAAGTATTGCGTGGCGGAGGATCTACCTTATACGGATCGAGTGCCATCGCAGGTACGGTCAATGTCATCACCAAAATACCTAAAAAAAGCCATTATGAACTGAGTTCGACCTTCCATAATATCAATGGAAAAACCAACGATCTGGTACTTAATGGCAATACCACTTGGGTCAATGATGCCAAAAATGCAGGAGTCTCTTTCTTTATGAATCACCGTGACAGAGCATATTATGACCACAATGGCGATAATTTTTCTGAATTGCCGCAACTAAAAAGCACCTCAATAGGCACCAATGTCTTCTTAAAACCAACTGCCAATCAAAAATTGGAATTGAGTTTAAGCAAATTGAATGAGTATCGTTATGGTGGCGAAATGACAGATAAACCTGCCTACCTAACCCTACAATCTGAAGAAAGAAATCATGATATTTGGTTAGGAAGTGCAGATTATCAAATAAATTTTAATGATGATAAAAGCGCATTTATCACTTATGGTGCATGGCAAAATACCAAACGAACGCATTATACTGGCGTATTCCCTGATGAAGTATCCGATATTCAGACACATATAGCAAATCCACCTTATGGTACTTCAGACAATCTCACGCTACAAGGTGGTTTTCAACTCAACCACAAATTGACTAACTTTTTAGGTGGTAGTAATGTACTAACTTTAGGCACAGAATATATCTCGGACAAGATCCTTGACAATATTCCTGCTTACAGATACCATATAGATCAATTATCCAGAGATTGGGGCACATTCCTTCAAAGTGATTGGGAAATATTGCCTTCGCTCAACTTCCTTTCGGGTGTGCGTATGGATCGTCACAATCTCATCAACGATCTACTATTTAGCCCAAGATTGGCTCTATTGTACAAGCATAAAACCACTCAATTTAGGTTGGGATATGGTACAGGTTTTCGAGCACCACAAGCGTTTGATACTGATTTACATATTGCATTTGCTGGAGGTGGTGTATCTCGGGTACAACTAGATGATAACTTGACCCATGAACGATCTCAGAGTCTATCAGCATCTATCAATTACGACAAAACCACAGATAAGTATATTGTAGGCTTTACTTTGGAGTCCTTTTATACCCGATTGGATGATGCTTTTGTGTTGGAAAATATTGGAAATGATGCCTTTGGAGAAATCTTTGAAAAAAGAAATGGTTCTGGGGCGACGGTACAAGGTATCACGCTCGAATTAAGAGGAAATTACAATAAAAAAGTCCAATTAGAAACTGGTTACACTCTCCAAAACAGTGCTTTTGCCCAGCCAGTTACATATATAGAAGAAGTAGCGCCTATCACTCAGTTTGTCCGTACCCCAAACCACTATGGTTTTGCCAATTTAAATCTAAATCCAAATAAAAAATGGGCTATCAACCTAAACTATGTCTATACAGGAACTATGAAAGTGGTGCATTTTGGTGGTGCTGACAACTTTAAAGAAGATGTGATCATAGACTCCAATCCTTTTTCTGAAATCAGTGGAAGAGTGGCTTATACCATTCATTTACACAATAAGTACGGCTCAGATATAGAAGTATTTGGTGGTGTAAAAAACATCTTTAATGCCTACCAAAATGACTTTGATATAGGCAAAAACAGAGATAGCAATTATGTATATGGACCAGGAATGCCAAGAACGTTTTTTGTCGGTGTGAAGGTAAAAGCGGAGTGATGTGGATATATTGCTTGAATTAATAGATTTGGAGATCTAGTGATCGTGTAATCAGGTGATTTGGTAATTCAAACTAACCCATTTCAGCTTTATTTGTTAAATTTTAGTGAAAGTGTAGCTGAAATATTAATTTTTGTGTCTATATATTTAAAATAAATAATAATTTTGTGCCTTTGTTCGTTAAAATTTGTAAAGTTAATATCATGAATATCAGAAATTCAAAAAAATTAGTTGTTGCTGTAGCATTGTTAATGATGGTTATTTCTTTCAGTTCTTGCAACAGAGGGTATGGATGTCCTTATGAATTGAAGACAGCAGTAAAAGTGATTACTCCTTTAGTAATAAAATAATTTTCAGTGATTAGCTGGAAGCCTTTAGACAAGTTAATCTCTTTAGACGAAGCCATTCAGCTTTCTGAAGAAAGAGATGTTGTACTATTTAAACATAGCACCACTTGCTCTATAAGCCAAATGGCAAAAATGAGATTGGAGAGCAGTTGGGATTTTGCTGAAAATGAAATTACGCCCTACTTCCTTGATCTTAGAGCTCATAGAGAAATATCAAATGCTATAGCTGAAAAACTGTCTGTAGCGCACGAATCGCCACAAATACTGCTCATCAGGAAAGGAACTTGCATCTATGATGCATCCCATTTTGACATATCAGTAGCAGAGTTAAAAGAAACTATTGGATGGCATGTCTGAACAGCCAAAAGTATTTTTATCAGGTGATGGTTCTCATAGCCTGATTTCATCGACATTTGATACTTCTTATCACTCCAAACACGGAGCTATTACAGAGAGTACTGTCGTATTTATTGAAGCTGGATTGGATTATTTGGCTAATCACGGCTACCGTAGCATAAGGGTCTTAGAAATGGGATTTGGCACAGGTCTTAATGCAATTTTAGCATTCAATTGGGCCAAAAAGCATCATACTCCCATTCAATATCAAACCGTGGAAGCTTACCCAATATCCAATAAAATAGCTAGCAGTCTCAATTATGGAAAATTATGTCACGAAGAAAATATATTTCAATCACTACATCTATTAGACTGGAACCAAAATCATTCATTATCAGAAACGTTTACTTTTCAAAAGCACCTTTGCAAAATGGAAGATATTGATCTACCAAGCGCTTTTGATGTGATATTTTTTGATGCTTTTGCACCAGCCAATCAACCTGAATTATGGACTGTAAACATGCTTTCCAATATGATTGACTGCTTAGAAGATGGCGGCGTATTAGTCAGTTTCTGTGCGCAAGGTGCTTTCAAACGCAACTTAAAAACCGTAGGATTTAAAGTAGAACCATTACCAGGGCCTCCAGGTAAAAGAGAAATGACCCGAGCAATTAAAATCAAAAATCTATAATTACTTTCCTACAACAGACAAAACCTTACTGGCTACTACTTCACCTTAACCCTTATCCCTTCACTATGACTGCTAAACTCAGGCGCATACATACATTCGATATTGGTGATGCCACCTGAGAAATCTCCTTTATGCACTACTCGTACCGGATATTCAAATACAAATGTTCCTTTCGGTAGATAAGTAAAATAAAAATGCGTAGCCAAATCTTTGGTCGTTTCATAATATCCTAACTGTCCTTGATATTTATACTCAGAGATGACATTTTCAGGCTCAAATCCACTAGCACGCATGTCTTTCATCTGTACGTACTCCATTGCTCTGTCCACTCGCAGTTCGATACGGATTTTAAGCCTATCACCTGGTTTGAGAGATGTACTTTCAGAAACTTCAGTGAGCACATCCCCTTTTGCTGTGGATACGACTTTATACAACTTTTTATTCAGTTTGAGTGGTGTATCTGAGAAGGTTATTATCTGATCCAATTGTTCAAAATACTGATAATAAGCTGCTCCCCATGCGATAGATTTGTTATTATTTGTCACTTTGATGGTTGCCATCTCTTTATTCAGTGCATCTCCATTCCAGGCCTTTTTGATATATCCTGTACCTGATTCTGTTTGTGTGGTAGCTGTATTTATGAGTTCGGTACCTACCATGATTACTGGTTGGACACTTTCTGTTACCCATTGTGAGATATCGCCACCCTCACCTTGCAATAACAGAGCATAAATGGCCGCAGCAGTCGATTTTGATGTCTTCCAGTGGTTGGTCTGTTTGTTTTTGAGCAACCAAATTTTCATCTTGTCGGCTTCATTTTTTTTATCCACTGCTTCTGTAAATAATTCTACCATCAAAGCATGACGTTCGATAGGCAATTGATACCAATAAAAACCATTGCCTTCATTCCAGTACATGCCCATCTCATCATTACTAAAAGATTTTTCTCTGAGAGATTTTACAATGTTTTGCACTAAGTTATCATCATTGCGCTGGAAGATCAAACCGATCATGGCTTGGGTATAAAGGCCACGTTTGAGCCAATATTTTTTCGCTTGGGAATAATAGTATTCGCGCGCAACCTTGGATGAAGCATTTGGATTGACGTGCTTAAAAAATGTCTTCACATATAAGTAATGAACAGCTAGTTCATCCAAATGATCATCTTCCATATTGCCACCAAATTTTTTGACATTTTCTTTGAGTTTTTCATATCTCATGGCCAACTCATCGTCCATATATCTAAGTCCATTGGATACAATACCACTTAAAGTTGGATCATTGATCTCTAATGCACCCAAATGGTAGAGATGTCCTATATTTTCCATAATGTTTTGTGTAGTAAAGACATTGTCTCTGCCACCTGACAACCACGGAAACCCACCATTGGAAAGTTGACGTTCACTGAGTTTCTGAATAGCTATCGTGCGCTCATCTGCCAGTTTGTTTAGATCAAAAAGTACGGCAATACTGCGTTTTTGCTCTGACTCTGACATAGCTTGCCTTACCCAAGGCGTCTCTTCGAGAATGGCAGATTTCAGCTCTTCATTTTTTGAGAGATTGCTGACTAATGCTTGTTTATCTTTACTACTCCATTGATCAAACACGGCTTTTATCTTAGGATGTGCGTTGGCAATCTTGGCAGCCAGCACATTGGCATACATCCTATCTACTAATGCTTGGGTACTTACATTGTTGGTTTGTTGTATATATGGCAGGGCTTGTACCGCATACCATACTGGATTGGAAGTATATTCAAAAGTATATTTAAAATCTTTTTTAGTTTTACTAACATTATTTTTGAAGGCATTAAAGGTAAAACTCCTTGTTGTATTGCCTTTGATCCACAATGGCATAGACTCTGTGACCAACATACGATTGGTCACTACAGGGATGGTATTTTCTTCGGCATCGGCATGTTCACCTGCGATAGCTGTAACTCTGTAAGTGATGGCTGAATACTTTACATCAGGGATTGCAATATCCCAACTCAAACCTTGTGATACTCCTTTGGCCAAATCAATATTTACCATTGCTGGCGACTTCAATAATTCTGCTGTAATATCCTGCATGGTGATGGCATCCCAAATCTGCAAATTGGCTTTGCCTGTAAGATTCCCACTGCTTAGGTTGGTTACTTTGGCAGAAAAAGAGAGTACATCTCCATCCCGCACAAATCTAGGTGCATTAGGAAATACCATTAATTCCTTTTGCGTCTGCACAAAGCGTTCGTCATATCCCGTCTTAAAATCTTGAGTATGTGCAAAAGTCATTAATTTCCATTTGGTTAGTGCTTCATTGATGGTAAATGACAAAATCACATTGCCCTCTGCATCCGTCTTCATTTCAGGAAAGAAAAAGACTGTTTCTTTGAGATTTTTACGTACAGGTATTGCACTATTTCCTTTTTCTTGCTCAGCTATGGAATTATAAGATGGTTCTGCAGTTCTGGGCACCTCCAAGGTTGCTTCATCTGCCATTTCTAGGTTTTGCATCATCGCACCTTCTGGAGCTGGCGCACTACTTCTCATACTCTTCATCATGACCATATCGCCTCTTCCTCCACCGTAATTATCATATACTATCAAAGGTATTAAAGCTGGCAGAAGTAAGTCTTTAATATCAGAATAATCTTTATTTCCATAATGGAAGTAATTGCCTGTTACCAGATGAAAACCAGGGACTTCTAAAGAAATTTGTGCATAGGAATTTGGATAAAAACTATGTCTCCATTCATGGCCTATAAACTGATCCAAAGATGCATCATACATGGCAGATACCATTTCAGCCGCAACTTTATCCTTGTTAGTACCTGATATCTTAATTCGATATTCTTCCTGACTTCCAGGCAACGTTTTATCTCTAAAAGTTTCGTATTGGATAGATAACTCTTTATTTGTCCATGGCACGTTTATAGCAAAAGATTTATCGAAAGTTCGGTTTTGAATGGTGTAAGCCACTTTTACATTAAATCCACCACGATGGGCTTCCGATATCGGTAAAGTAATACTCCCTTTTTTGTCAATTTTTTTTATTTCTTCCATAAGGATTTGTCCATCTTTTTCGATGATCACCAATGCTTGGATAGGTTTTTCAGCTGCACCAAGAATTATCTCCAATTTCTGACCTGGCTCCATTTTGCTTTGGTTGGTTTTTACAAAAAGGAAGTCTGACTTTGGAAATACATCTTTACTAAAATCGGTCACTACTACATATTGTGTAGCAAGTACTTCATTTCCATACTTATCTTTCGCTGATAATTCCAATCTATACACTCCTGCTACCAATTTATAGGCTATTGGCAGAGAATCATTAGTAGTAAAATCTCCGGATAATACATTTTTTTCTACGGCCCAAGTAGTAAAATCATTTTCTGCTGCCCTAGGATATTGGGGAAATGATTTCTTACCTATCGTAGCGGATAATGGAAAATGAATTTTACCGTCCCAATATTTTTTAATCTGTACATTGGTTGGTTCTTTCAACTGCAAAAACTTAAAACTGCCTTTGGAAGTTAAAGATTGCCCATTTGTAGCATTTGCAAAAATTTTAAGTGGTTTTATGTCAACAAGATCCTGCTCACCTTGCAGATTAGAAGATAAAGAAAACGCAGTGTAACCGACAGCTACGGTTGATGTGGCAGATCTAGTCTCACCTCGTTGGTCAGTCACATCGACCTGGATGTTATAAGAGAATATTGGGTTGTCAATTTTAGCTACAGTCAAATCAGGAATCGCTTCAAAATCAAACTGATATTTTCCATCAATATCAGAAATGACCTTCCCTTGTGACACTATAAATTCCGTGCTGTTATAAGGCATACGCCACCACCAGCCCCAATTAGGAAATCTAGCGGTTCGGACGATCTTGTAAGTCACTTCAGCACCATCCACAGTTGTGCCAGCGAGAGTTTGTGCCGTACCCTTAATTTCAATTTTATCATTGAGCTTATACTCACCTACTAATGGATCTATTTCTACTTCAAAAGTAGGACGTTTGTACTCTTCAACCTGAATATTTTTCTGACCATTGATTCCACTTTTAGATTGTATTTCGATCGTAAAGTTTCCATTCAATTTGTCTGAAGGAATGGTAAAACTACCATTGACACTTCCAAAATCATTAGATGTAAGATTTATCTTAGATATTTCTTGATAATTGGCATCTCTAAATATTACATCAACTCTTTCTCCTTTTAGCAAAGACGGAATCTGCTTAGTATCATTTTTTAATAATATAGCTTTGAAATAAACAACTTGCCCAGGCCTATAGATGGAGCGGTCAGTATAAAATTCTGCAAATTTGTACTCTTGATTTTCACTACGTAAATAGTTGTAATGGTATTGGTTAAGGTCAAGTACGTCTTTATTTTTTGTTAAAATAACTTTGAAATTACGCTCCATCAAATCAGCGACCACTGCTTTCCCTTTACCATTAGTTAAGTATTCTCCACTTTTCACAAAGTCATACTTTCGGTTACCAGGGTTGTAATTTTGATGATAAAAAGTCAAATTTACATCTTTTATCGGTAGTCCTGAAACTCTATCGGACACTATAAATGTTCTCTTACCATCAGCTAGATAGGATACATAAGAAAGATCGGAAAGATGAAATATAATGTACTGTTTGATAGCTTGTTCTTTAGACTGAACCAACAGCGCATATTGTCCAAAGCCAAGTGGCTCAAAAGAAAACTCTTGTCGTTGAGCCTGATAAGATGGACTTGCTTTTAGGGTCAGAAATTGCTCCTTTAGCTTTTTAGCCTTAGTGAGAAAGTTAATGATGTCTTCTTGATTCCTTTGATTGAAATCCTTAAAATCCTTGCCCAATTTTACAACACTAATACTCACTTGTGGCACATTATTGTAATCTAAAGCAAATAATAGCGCGTGCTTGGAAGGATAAACTTGCTCTCCAAATAACTGAATCGTTGGCTTTTTGATGTCATTAATTATGTTTTGACATTGAGCAGCTCCTATAGATTTGGGATATTTTTTGATGGCATCTTCACATACCTTGATGGCCTTAACGTTAGCCAAAGAATCTGAAGCTACACCTTTTAATTGTGTAGCCAAAACAGCAGAAATCTCCGAGTAATACGCTATATTACTATGTTCTTTGGATAAGTTTGTAAGACTATTTATATAGTGTGATTCCTTATTTTCTAAGGTCGCATTTTGATATACATATTGCAACCTAGACAAGTCATATTGCGCAATAGCAAATTGGTTATTGTTTTCGATTTGTTTAGCAATGATTTCCTGATAAAGTTTCAAAAGTTTAAACTTAACAGCATGAATATCTTCAGTCTTTAATTTTGTATTTACAAATTTTTTCCCAATATCAAAATAAGCATACTGATCTATTTGAAAACTTTCAACATTTTCATTGGAATAACTATCATAATTTTGAAAATAACTGAAAGCTCTATCGGCCAATACTTCATATAGTGTAGGTTTGAATATCTTAGCTTCTTGGTCATATTTATTTAAGATGATATCATACTCACTCAAATCATTATTAACGGCTTTTTTATCTTCCAATGACGATAAGTACCATTGCTCTATTGTTCTTAAAAACTGTTGTGTCGTCCAAGTACGAAAATCAACTCCTTGATCTCCAATTACTTCTGAACGTTGAGATATCTCATATCTATAGTTATCAAAATACCTTTGATATAATTCAGCCAAATAACTTGCCGTGATTTGTTTTACAGGGGCTTGAGTAGTTTGGATGACTTTCTGAAATCGCTCAATAGAATTTTCTATACCCTTTTCATCCGTATTGATAGACAATCTAGCAATGTATATGATACTTTTGACCAATTGTGGGTTATTTTTTTCGACGATAGCTTGGTTATGGATTTCTTCCACTTTTTCTAGTGCAGACTGAGGTAAGCCTTCACTGATAAATTTTTCAACCTGTGCCCAGGCTTTATTAAAATCAAATTGTTTGTCTGACGGTCCAGTCGTGATTATTCCCATGAGAATAGCTAAAGTGGTGATGATGGTTTTCATTAATATTTGAATTAAATCTAAAATCTTAAACGTATAATACACCATAAACATTTCATGATGTTGTCATTAAGATGCAAATTCAAGCCCGAAAGTACATAATAATTAGTTAAATGATTCTTAAAAATTTAAGATCCCCATAAAAACGATAGCCATTTCAAAAACATAGCAAAAATGTATCACACAAAATGGTGGAACGCTTGGTAACTTTATTTATTCTAATACCTCCAAAAAGTATAATTTTGCCACAAAGACACAAAATAATCCAAATGCCATATAGTTAATAATCAATACTTTACAACCATTAGAGTCTTGGAGTTTTAATTACATTCCATCATTTTTAGCTTTTGGGAGTGGACTCCGTATTGTATATGTCCAATTCTTCAGAAAATGCCTTTATCGTGGTTTTATTTTATTTATTTCCACCCACATTACACCTATCATTGCGGTAACAAAACAAATAAACAAATCTTTTGCTGATAAAGCTTCAAATCTAAATATGTTTTGCAAAGTTGGAAGATAGATGGATAACATTAGAAATATAATAGAAATGAGAATAATCAT
This sequence comes from Saprospiraceae bacterium, assembly GCA_016714785.1. GTDB lineage: Bacteria > Bacteroidota > Bacteroidia > Chitinophagales > Saprospiraceae > OLB9. The sequence goes on along the minus strand of JADKCC010000028.1, from coordinate 59,998 downwards.
AGGAATTAATCTATTTCTATACCTGATGGTAATCCAAAAAGGATAAGACATTGATCTGTTGACAAGAGTCAGCAAAATATTGCTAAATATTAATGTAGTAAAAATTATGGTACGCACTGTGGTTTCCCTTGCACCGATTTGAATGAAGTAATAGCCCAAACCTAAACAAGCCAATGTGATAGTCATCCCTTGAATTAAGCTCATCATTAATTCTTTGAATGCAAATAAATTAGTTGTCATCTTTCTAGGTGCTTTCTGCATGGAATTAGATTCTATTGGCTCATTCTCGAAGATGATTGAGCAAGTTGGGCCCATAATCAATTCTAAAAAAATAACATGAACTGGAGAAAAAATATCCGTGAAAGACCATGCAAATACCAAAGGTAAAACAACAATCAAAATGATCGGTATGTGTATGGAAATGATGTACATAATCGCCTTCTTGAGATTTTCGTAAATACGTCTGCCTAAAGCGACTGCATCGACCATCCAAGACAAATCATCATCCATCAATATCAAAGAAGCAGCACCCTTTGCTACATCACTGCCGTTTTGTCCCATAGCAATACCAATATGTGCAGCCTTAAGTGCCGGTGCATCATTGACGCCATCACCTGTCATAGCTACTATCTCATTGTTGGCTTTTAGTGCATCTATGAGTTTCAGTTTGGCTTCGGGAAACATCCTAGCAAATACATTAATTTTGGAGACAACTTTGACTAATTCATCTTGCGACATAGTCATAATTTCAGTACCATTTATTGCCATACTTGCATTTTGCATACCTACTTGCTCTGCAATGGCTAAAGCAGTTGCTGCAAAATCTCCTGTGACCATTTTCACTTTGATACCTGCATCATAAAATTGATTCAAAACACTGGCTATATTGGCTTTGGGAGGATCATAAAATCCAATTAATCCTAAAAACTCAAATAAAAATTCTTGTTGTGCTTTAGCAAAAGGTGGCTTCTTTGATGTACCTCGACCAACACCTAAGACTCTAAGACCTTGTTCAGCCATTAGATTGCTATTTTGCAGTACTTTTTGTTGTGCCGACTCTGCAAGATTGCATTGTTTTAAGACACCTTCTACACTGCCTTTTACTGCAACTACAAATGTATCCGAATTTTTATTATAGAATATATGTGTCATAATGGGCGGAGTACCACTGAGCGGATATTCCTTAAACATAGTGAACTCGTCGCGTAAATCATCTTTAGCCACTTCACCATAAGCTTGATGAATAGATATCTCCATAGGATCAAAAGGAGTGACCTCAGATGACCACATCGCGTAAGCCAAAACTTCGGTATAAGTGATGGCATTTTTCCTATAATCAAACATTTGATCATTCTCCAAATCATAAATGGTAGCAATTTGCATTTTATTTTCAGTCAAAGTTCCTGTTTTGTCAGTACAAATTACTGTTGCCGCTCCTAAGGTCTCAACTGTGTAAGGACTTTTGGCTATCACACCTTTACAATAAAGATGGTAAGCACCCAAAGCCATAAATGTGCTAAATGCAACTGGAATCTCTTCAGGAATAACAGACATCGCAAGTGTTAAACCTTTCAATAAACTCTTGACCCAATCTCCATTACTTAAGTAATTCAATACACAAACCAAAATAAATGCAAAGACTCCAAAAACTACCATCGTTTTGGTAAAGTTAGCAATCTGTTTTTGAAGCGGTGTTTTTTGATGGCCAATATTTGATAAAGATTCGCCAATTTTTCCAATTTCTGTATCTTTTCCGACTTGTGTGACTTCACATATACAAGCCCCAGAAACTACGATAGTTCCACTTTTGATTTGATCTTCTTCAATATTTATAGACTTAAAAACAGGGATAGATTCACCTGTGAGCAAACTTTCATTCACAGAAAAGTCATTGCTTTGTATAATCTTAGCATCCGCAGGAACTATTTTACCATCTTCAAGCAAAATTATATCACCTACCACAAGTTCTTCGTTGCTGATTTCTTTTTCTATTCCATCACGGATGGCTCTAACTTTTGGATTACCTATCTTTCTCAGCGAATCTACAGCATTACTACTTTTGTTTTCTTGATACAAAGATATACTGGATACAAAAAATATAGCCAAAATCATGATGATGGCTTCATTGGTCTCACCTACAACAAAATAGATCAAAGCAGCAGACAATAATAGCAAAAACATAGGTTCAGATAAGATACCATAAAAATATGATACCATTTATTGTCCAAACTTTCGTCAAAGATGTTAGCTCCATACTTTGCCCTATTTGTGGATACTTCATGGTCATCCAGGCCTCTAAATTGGGTTTTCATTTGATCGTGTTAGATATTTAGGGTACAAATTACTTAAAAGGATTGTAAAAATTTAGATAAGCTGCAAAATCAAGTGTTTTTGTCAATATTTCACCAACTTTCAAGCAATAGGAACTCCCAAAACCATATGTTTCTAATATTTTGATTTGGGTAAGAAGCAATCGATATACTTTATAGTTCAATGTAAATCCCCAAATACAAACCTATAAATGTCAAACACAAACCCAACTATTTTGATATTATCTTAAACGAATATCTTTGGTCAAAATTCTGATACACATGATACAAAGATTTTATTATTTATCACTTCTAATTTTATTTGCTACAAATTCCTCATTTGCGCAGAATGTTGGCATTAATACAATGACCCCAGAAAGTGCACTTGATCTAAACGGAGATTTTTCTTTGAGGTCTTCAGATTTGACCTTATCGGATGGAGCAAATCTGAGTGTCAATATAAATTCCAATGCATTTTCAAATTTCAGAATATCCGGACCTGTTTCAAACTTCTCATTATCAGGGCTCACCGTAGCAAATGATGGAAGAATGATATTGCTGCTTAACAACACAGATTATCTAATGTCAGTAATTAACGCTGATGCTAATGCAATCCTAACTGAACAAATAATTACAGGTACAGGTGAAAACCTGGAAATTTATTCTAAAGGAAGTATCACCATATTGTATGATGGCATACTCCAAAAATGGGTAGTCAAAAATTATAACAGCTCATCAACATCAAATGCTCCTTCTTGGCATCTTACAGGAAATTCCAATACAGATGAAAATCAAAACTTTATTGGTACTACAGATAATAAACCGGTAATCATAAAAAGTTTTGGAAATACAGTGGCAGAATTTAAACATGGATTTCCCTCCAATAATTACATTGGGACAAATTATCAAAGAACAGGAATAGGTATCATGGGAAATGGTGCACCAACTCACACACTAGAAGTTGGCCTTGCAGATATCAATGGTGGAAGCCAAGGTGTATTGGGAATCAGAGGCACCAATTTTATGTCTCACTTTAATTATGGTGCAAGCGAAAACACCTACATCAGGAGTGGAAAAAACGATTCTCATATATTATTAAATGATTTACCTGGGCTAGGAAATATTGGCATAGGTACCAGCGATCCTTTTCACAAACTTGAAGTAAATGGCACAACCAGAATTAAAAATTCTTCAATGGTTCCAGGAATTAATGGTTATTTAACCTCTGGTGGAAATTTGATTTCAGAAAATAATACTAATGGTTATTATATGGTTATGGACGAGTCTAGTATCCAAGCTCAGAAACCTAAACCATTTCCATTATCAGGAACATCAGCTTCACATATTATACTCAATCCTTATGGTGGTAATATTGGTATAGGTACCGAATATACGCCTAGCAGAAAACTAGAGATATATAGAGGCAGAATATTATTTTCGGGCTCTACCAATGGGTTATATAGTGGTATAGAATTTACAAATGCAGCAAATACTGAACACAGAGGTTATGTAGGCATGTTTAGCGATGATTTGATTGGATTTTACAGTTTCCCTATTAACAATCATGGATTAGTTATGGATATTAATAGTGGAAATATAGGAGTTGGTACTTTGTTTCCTTCACATAAGCTAAGTGTAAAAGGCACTATTAGAAGCCAAGAAGTCATTGTAGAAGCAGCCAACTGGCCTGACTATGTATTTGCAGATGATTACAGTCTTCGTAACCTAAAAGATGTTGAGCAATACATCAAGACACATCGTCACCTTCCCGGAGTACCCAATGCTCAGGAAATGGAAACAAACGGACAACAATTAGGAGCAACCCAAAAAATAATGATGGAAAAAATAGAAGAGCTTACACTATATATCATCGAATTGAAAAAAGAAATAGAATCTATCAAAGCTAAAACACAAGGAGATGAAAAATAACTTATGTTTAGCCATTTTTCTAATCATTGGGCTACAAGTACAGTCACAAACTTTAACACCTGAATTAGAAACAAAATTGATCGGGAAAACAAAGTTTTTTGATATTAAAAATGAGATTTTATCACACTATGAAAGGGAATACAATAACGCCTTAACAAGTAATGATGAAAACTTGAAAAGCAAGGTAATAAAACAATTAAAAAAATGGAACCGCAAGTTCTATATTTCAGAATTTTATACTAATGAATTCGGCATTGTACAAGATGCTGATAAAATCAATGCCGACGAACACAAGCTATGGAAAAGAAACCATAAAAACGAAGACAAAAGGTACCAGCCAAATTTTTGGATTTCTGCTGGCCCAAATGATGGTGATAAGGGTTTGGGAAGAGTTGATGAAATCGCCTTTGACCCAAGCAATGCAAACATAGGATATGCCGGGTCTGCCAGTGGTGGACTTTTCAAATCTACCAATGGAGGTAGTAATTGGTTTCCTATTGGTGATTATCTTCCTTCGCTTGGTGTTTCAGGGATAGCTATAGACCCCAATAATACAAACATCATTTATGTACTCACCGGAGATGGTAATACATCAGATGGATTATTGGTTGATGCCTACCTTTACCGACCTACGGGAGCAGGTGTATTCAAGTCTTACGATGGTGGTCTGAATTGGTTTGCATGTGGTAATTTTCCAATCACAGGTGCCCATCGTGGCAGAGAACTAATCATAGACCCAGCTAATAGCAATAATCTTATGGCTGCCACTAATCGAGGAATATTTAAAACTTCCAATGGAGGTGATACTTGGACGATAATCACCAGTGGCAATTTTTTTGATGTAAAATATCAACCCAATAATAGCAATACTGTTTTCGCTACAGACAGTACCGCATTTTTTCAATCTACCAATGGGGGCAATACTTTTACCAATATGAATATAGCAGGACTGCCGTCCAACAATAGAATCTCTATTGGTGTCACACCTGCCAATAGTAATAAAGTTGTACTTTTTTGTGGACCAGCAATAAACGCAATTACATTTCAAGGATTATTTATCTCAACCAATGCGGGACTCACTTTCAATACTCCCATACAAACACCCAACCTTTTTTTTAGCTTTATAGGTACTGATGTTTTGAATGATCAGTCAGTGTATGATAATTGCATAGCTATATCCCCTGTAAATGAAAATGAAATTTTTGTTGGTGGTTTGGTAGTTTGGAGAAGCAATGATAATGGAACCTCATGGTCACAAGCTTCTGCTTATTGGCCAAGTGACAATCCTTATATGCATCCGGATATCCAAGCATTAAAATACAATACTGTAAACAACTATTTGTATGCCGCGACAGATGGGGGAGTGTATCGACTGGAAACAGATGGTACCTGGACATTTAAATCCGATGGATTGAACGCTACTCAGTTTTATCATTTTGAAAGGGAAAATGATGAAGGAGACATTTGGGGTGGAGCACAAGACAATGGTATTTTAGAACAAACTAATGGAACTTCATTTTATAATTTTAGTACTGGTGATGGGTATGATGTCATGACAGATCATGATTATCTTGTGTATGATGGAGATGGTGATGATGTATATTATAGCCAGAATGCTTCTATATATAAGGATTGTATAGCTGGTCCGTGCAACATTTCTGTTCCTAATAATAGTCAGTTTTTTGCAAACCTTATGATGTCACCTGTGTATGAGGATCGGATTTATGCAGGCTATGCTAATGGACTTTGGAGATCGTTAGATGCAGGAGGTACGTGGACAACACTTTACAATCAGCCAGCAAACTGGTGTGTAGGCAATTCAGCCACAGCGACAGAAAATGTGTATTATGCTGGCAGTAATAATATTGCAACAGGTATCTTTCACAATGGGACTAATATCACACCGCCAGCGCCCTACAATACAAATTTAAAAATTACAGATATAGATGTAAACCGACAAAATGACAATATATTAGTCATTGGAGTAGCTGGTTTTACTAGTAACACAAAAGTATTTTACAGCAATAATGGTGGCGGATCATGGACTAACTATTCATTTAACTTGCCAAATGTACCAGTCTTCTCAGTAAAGCAGGATCAAAATGGCGGCATTTATGCAGGAACTGCTATTGGTGTTTTTTATAAAGCTTCAAACCTTAATTATTGGCAGCAGTTTAGCAATGGGTTGCCACCTGTTCCAGTTTCAGAAATCGAGTTGTGGCCGGTGCCTTTTCCAATGTCAGGTATTCAGCCCGATAATCCTCCTGCCACACCTGAAGTTTGGATTTCAAGTTTTGGTCGTGGGATCTGGTACACCCAACAATACCAAAATACATGCCCTAATACTCATTCACTTACAGGTGATATCAAAGGCGTACTTCTTTCTCAAGCCAATCTGACCATTAATTCTGCTCAAAATATATATGGCGGAACTGGTACCAATGTAGAATACAGAGCAGGCGATGCTATTATTCTTCAAAACAATTTTAGGGCCAATTATGGTACGGTATTCAAAGCCAAGGTAGAAGGATGTAATAACTAAGAATTACTGGATAACTCCAACCAGCCATAATATATAATGCATGATAGAGCATTTAATTTAAAGACGATTTACTATTTTCATCCATCGTTTAAAACATATATATTTGATCAAAAAACAAAAAGCCCTGCAGATTGCTCTACAAGGCTTTTATGATTTTAGGAAGCATTATCTTACATCATGCCGCCCATGCCGCCACCCATTGGTGGATGACCATGACCTGCGCCACCTTCTTCTTTTTTGTCTGATATCACACACTCTGTGGTCAAAACCATAGAAGCGATAGAACCTGCATTTTCAAGGGCTACTCTCGTTACTTTCGTAGGATCGATAACACCTGCTTTTTTAAGGTCTTCATATTGATCAGTTCTAGCATTGTATCCATTTGCGCCTGTTGCTTTGGCTACTTCTTGCAATACTACTGAACCATCTACACCTGCATTTTCTGCAATTGTTCTTAATGGAGATTCTAATGCTTTTTTAACGATAAGGATACCTAAATTTTCATCTTCGTTTACTCCTTTAAGGTTCACTAAGCTTGAGATAGCTCTTACTAATGCTACTCCACCACCTGCAACGATACCTTCTTCTACCGCAGCTCTTGTAGCATGCAATGCATCATCTACTCTATCTTTTTTCTCTTTCATTTCTACTTCAGTAGCAGCTCCTACGTAAAGAACAGCTACTCCACCAGCCAATTTAGCCAACCTTTCTTGCAACTTCTCTTTGTCGTAATCTGAAGTTGTTGTTTCGATTTGTGCTTTGATTTGACCAATTCTTGAATTGATATCAGCTTGTTGGCCTTTACCATTCACGATAGTAGTATTGTCTTTATCTACAGTGATTTTCTCTGCTTGACCCAATTCTTCAAGGGTTGCATTTTCTAATTTATATCCTTTTTCATCAGATATAACTACACCACCAGTCAAGATAGCGATATCTTCCAACATAGCCTTTCTTCTATCTCCGAATCCTGGCGCTTTTACAGCAACGATTTTAAGACCTGCTCTCAATCTGTTTACCACCAATGTACCCAATGCTTGACTATCAACATCCTCTGCAATGATCAACAAAGGACGACCAGTTTGAACTGCTTTCTCTAATATTGGAACGATCTCTTGTACATTTGAGATCTTCTTGTCGTGAATCAAGATCAACGGATTGTCATACTCCGTAGTCATATTCTCTGTGTTGGTAATGAAGTATGGAGACAAATAACCTCTATCAAACTGCATACCTATTACTTCGTCCACATAAGTATCTGTACCTTTTGCTTCTTCTACGGTGATGACACCATCTTTGGTTACTCTTTTCATTGCATCAGCGATCAATGAACCGATTTCATCATCATTATTTGCAGATATAGATGCTACTTGTTTGATTTTACTGAAATCAGAACCTACTACTTCGCTTTGAGATTTAAGATCTGCAATTACAGCTGTAACTGCTTTGTCTATACCTCTTTTAAGATCCATTGGATTGGCACCTGCAGTTACATATTTCATTCCTGCATTTACCATAGCCTGAGCCAAAACTGTTGCAGTAGTCGTACCATCACCCGCTGCATCAGCAGTTTTTGAAGCTACTTCTTTTACCATTTGTGCACCCATATTTTCCACAGAATCTTCCAATTCTATTTCTTTAGCTACAGTCACACCATCTTTAGTAATAATAGGTGCACCAAAGCTTTTTTGAATAACTACATTTCTTCCTTTTGGTCCTAATGTCACTTTCACAGCATTTGCCAATTGGTCAATACCTGATTTTAATTTTGCTCTTGCTTCTGAATCAAAGCTAACTATCTTAGCCATATTTGAACTTTTTAAATTTTAGTTAATGAATGATTGAATTTCTTCAGATTTAAAAATAATAAATTACAGAATAACCAAAATGTCATCCTCTCTCATGATCAAAAAATCTGTACCTTCATGGTTGATTTCTTGTCCAGCATATTTACCATAAAGTACTACATCACCTTCTTTTACGGTCAATGCTACTCCTTCTTTACCAGGACCTCTTGTACCACTGTACCTCTTTGTGGTTTCTCTTTTGCTGTATCCGGTATGATAATACCTCCGATTGTTTTCTCCTCAGCTGGAGCTGGTTTTACGACTACTCTGTCATTAATAGGTTTCATATAATATCTGAATTTTATTTAATATTAATTAAAAATATGATTAATTACACTCTTATGCATCATTAAATGTGCCAAAACCTATTCGTGTGCATCTTGCTATCATTATGGCAGTCAAAATTGACAGGATTTCATTTTTTATTTTTTTATATATGTCATTTTGGCATAAAAGACATGCAAATTTTAACATCTCCTAACAGACTTTACATTTCATTTTATTATAACATTTAGTTCGGACAGCTGCCATTTTCGATAATAACATTATTTTGCCCAAGCCGTATCTTAAAATTAATTATTACATTAATTATTGCCTATACTCAAAATTTCAAAATAAAATTCGTAAATTACACATTATTAACCTTTGACTATAAAAGCATTCTTAATTTCATTTATTTAGTAACACTATTCCTAAAGTTATGCGCGTAGATTATAAGATATTAGAAGCCAATGTGCCTTTTGCGAAAAGCATAATATGGGATATCAATCGTACTTATTATCAAGAAGCAGGTTTATCAGCTTGGAGCGAAGGTACAGTACCACACAATATGACAAGCAATGCGTATGTTGGCAAAACTTATGCAGGACTCATCTTAGGTTTCCTAAAGGATATTGCCCAAAAAAGCTTATCAAAGATAGAAAAGATTTACATTATAGAATTAGGTTCTGGTCATGGTAGGTTAGCATATCACATACTGTCCCAACTAGATTATTTGATATCTTTAGAGTCTGACGTGTTGCCACCTTATTGTTATATATTGACAGACATCGTTGAAAGTAATCTTTCATTTTTTGAACAACATCATCAATTCCAGAAGTATTTAGAAAATGGCCAATTGGATGTAGCTTTTTTTGATGGCACTGCCAGTAATGAATTGATATTAAAAAGAAGCAATATCACCATAAGCCACCAATCTCTCCAACATCCTTTGATAGTCATTGCCAATTATTTTTTTGATTCATTGCCCAATGATTTATATTTTGTGCAAAACGGAAAATCCACACCATGTAATATGACTGTAGAGTCTTATCAGGATATTGACAAAGAAACACCAACCGCATTCTTAAAATATTTAAAAACAACCATTCACAAGGATATTGCAAGCAAAAACCAAGAAAAAGATCTTTTCGTAAACCAATTATTGTTAGAATATTGTGCTTTACTGAAAGAAACATACTTGCTCATTCCAAAAACAGCCATTCAGTGTATTACTTTGTTAAGATCATTGTCCTTAAGTGGAATCATGTTGCTTTCTATCGATAAAGGGTATGCTGCAATCACAGATCTAGAAGGAAGGCCCGAGCCAGAAATCATCAGGCATGGTAGTTTTTCGCTTTATGTCAATTTCCATGCATTGGGTCGATATTGTGATGAATGCAAAGGGACTAAGTTATTTGCAGCATCTGGTGACGCATCTTTGCAAATGGCTTGTTTATTGATGGTAAATAGTCCAAGTGACTATACAGAGACATTCAAAGCTTATGACCAATATGTCACAGATTTTGGTCCTGATGATTATAATGTTACCAAAAAATTGTTGTACCGACTGGTCAAAGAACTTACTTTATTGGAATTAATCACCACCATAAGGTTAGGATTTTACGACTCTACCCTATTTTTGCAATTGCTTCCATTTATTAAGAAAAAATCTGTAAGTATGACCACAGATGATAGGACGCATCTTTCGGATACCCTCCATAAAATAGACCATGCATATTTTGATATCAATGAGCCAATCAGCACATCTTATGAAGTGGCTGGATTATTCTATGATTTGGGGTTTTCACCAAGACGCACTAGATATTTTCGACAAAATGACACTTGTGTACGGTAATGTGGCGGATGTTTATTATAATAAAATCCTTTGCTATTATCAGTTAAGAAAGGATGATCTTTTTACATCAACATTGCGAGAAGCTAAGCTTGCATTTCCAGACTTTGAAAAGTATGCACATTTGGACCAATTGGACCTTGCGGCTGTTTGACCTATATGGTGAAATAAACAAGCCCTTGAAAAATATAAAATCCATCTAAAAGTAGTATCAATAAAAGTAAGACTGTACATTTGCACCGCCTTAAACTAGTGTTTATTTAGCTTTTTTTATAGTAACGAAACAATCCAAGATACGAATATGAGATCCGATGATACAACAGCTATCCAACAGCAACATGAAGCATTCATCCAAAAAATATGTGCATCTGAAGTTGTTTGGTGCTTAGAAAATAAAGATGGTGTGGCTTTATCCAATTCATGGGAATATACCAACGGACAAGGTGAGCCACTTGGTTTGATCTGTTTTTGGTCGGAAGAAGCTAAAGCAAAAGCATGTGCTAAAGATGAATGGTTTGATTACCATACGATATCTATTCCATTGGATGATTTTATTGAGATATTTTGTTTGGGCATGGCCAATGATGGATTCTTTCTAGGGACAGATTTTGACAGCAATATGTATGGGCATGAGATAGATCCATTGGACCTTATATTGGAGATACATGATGCTCTGAAAAAAATGGCAAAAAAAATCAAGTTAAAAAACTATCCAAATATGCAGATTCTTGTCAATGACATTGAAGACTTGATGAATGGATGATTACAATTATTGGGTGATCAGGTGATCGGTGATCAAGTGAACTATGCTTCGGGCTCACCTTCAAAAACATCAGCATAAATATCGGATAATAACAAATCAGATGCAATGGTCTCAATTATTACCTTATCGTCTATGGTTCGGTAATCTTTTAATGTCCAACTGCCATCTTCATTTTTTGAATAATGCTCTACTCTCACGGAAATTGAGTCTATAAGTATGTACTCTTTTAAGCTTTCTATATCTCTATACAAGGTGAATTTTTGCCCTTTGTCATAATCGTAAGTACTTTTACTCAATATCTCTATGATTACAGAAGGATTGGTAATTGTATCCTTAATGGTATCAGTCATTTCGGGTTTACCGCATATTATAGAAATATCCGGATAAGTGTACAAAGTGTTGGATGGTATATGAATTCGTAAATCACTTCCATAAGGTTGACATGGTTTGCCAGCTAATTTCATTCCTAACTTTATGTAAGTATTTTTGAATATCTGATTGTGTCGAAAGGATGCGCCGCTCATAGCAAAAATCTCGCCTTGGTAATACTCATGCTTTTCTAAAGCAATTCTCTCCGTTTCGAGATATTGTTCTGCTGAAATGTATTGCTTTTCTGGAAGTCCCATAAAATGCTATTTTAATGCAAATATAAGTGGATTATTTTTTAAAAACGAACTTTCCTTCAATATTATAAAGGTGAATTATTTACTTAGCACTTATTTGATTCATTTCGGCTTAGCAAAAATTTAAATGAGAATATGCTAGTTAATAGCCCTATCTTTTCGTTTTTGATGTGGTATATTTATTGAATCTTATACCATAAACTATGTTGACAAATAAACCACTGTTGTCAATTTCAGGTCCATTTCTTATATTTTCCCATTTATTATTTCCTGCAATGCCATAACCCATTTCAACACCCAAGGATGGCGTGTAAGTTCCTTTCTCAGTTTGTTTTGTTACAAATAGGAAATCATATCTCACAGAAAATTTATTAGATGCATTTACACTAAATAAGGTTTGTGAAATTCTTTGGTTCAGAGCTTGGTCGAAAGTAAGTCCATCCACAGCGCTGTCGGTCAATGTCAAACTATTAAAATCTCCATAAATTCCATAATTAAGTGAAAATTTGCTCTTCGGAGAAGTAAAAATGTCATAACCAATTTTCAAGCCAATTCCAGCCTTGATTAAACTAACACTTGTTTCAGTACTACCTAAATCTGAAGTGGATCCCGATTCAATTGCAAGTCCAGTTGACAATTTATCAAAAAATACTGCCTTCATGCTGTAATTAATTCCAAAAAGTGTATTGGACAAATCAGATGAGTAATTGTTCCGCAAAAGCGATGAGTTAAGCAAAGTAGGGTCAAAACGTTGTATTCCTAACCCAAAATCATATTGCCACGCTACTTTCTTGAAAGTTTTGTTTGTAGCAGCGTCTGTTTCATTTTGCCCAAAAGCAAAACCCATTGAAAGTAAAATTACTACAACTGCGATAAAAGTACGTTTCATATTTATTTGTTTATTTTTGAATTAATAAAAATTATACTAACTAATTTACCAAATCTTCTTTAAAGGTGAACGAATATAATATGAGTTTGTTTCGTTTACTTTACCCCAAACCAAATAGTTTAAGAAAATTTTAACTTCCACTGTAAAATATCACATCAAAATACAATAAGTATTCAATATTTTAGACCGGGATTACTGCAAAATAATTCAATAGCTTACAACATCTGTATCTCCACTGACTTTATCTTTATACCCGATTCACTCAGCTCCTTTAGCAAAAACTCATGGATTCTATAGTACAAACTAAATTTGCAACTTCAAAAGTAAAAAATATAATTCTTATTTCCAATATATTTGACTTACAAAATCAGACCTTGCAAAGTTATAAAATATCAACCAGATTAGCATATTAATTATCTAAGATTAGCAGCTGTCCAATGGTCACTTATCGATCAGGAATAAGGTGAAAGAAAATGGTGCATCCTAGGATGCATAATGCGGAAATCTTGCATAAAAGTTTTGAAACTCTTGGATAAGTTTTGGTGTTATGGTTTTAAATTTATACAAAATCCATAAAATTTTATGAGACAAGTCACCATTTACACGACAGATAAGGAGTACAACAACTTCGTAAAATTGGTTAAAAATCTGCATTATGTTAAAAAAATTGAAACCGATGATGAACCAACAAAAGAAGAGATAATAAGCAATATAAAGAGTGGATTTGAAGAAATGAAACTTTTTAAAGAAGGGAAACTACAAACTACATCCGCTATAGATTTTCTAAATGAGTTATAGTATTCAAAAGGAGAAAAAGATACTCTCTTCGAGAAAGAAATTGAACAACTTTTGAAAGCTTATATATAAAGCTCTGTCAATTCCAAAAAATAGCCGTCTGGGTCTTGTATAAACATTTGCAGCACACCATCTGGTCTTGGCTTTATGTCTTTAGCGATAACTATTCCTGCTCCGATTAGTATTTCCTTGGTAGCCATTAAATCATCAACGGCAAAAGCAAAATGAAGATGCCTACTACCTGAAAATATTGGTGCCGTATCTACTTGCGCAATCAAGTGTAAGGACATGCCATTACCACAGTCCAACCAAGCACCTTCAAAATCAAAATTGGGTCTAGGCAAAATACCCAAACCCAATATATCATGGTAAAAATTTAAGCTTCTTGCTAAGTCATTTACAGCAATAGCATAATGTTCGAGATGTTTTATTTTAATTGCCATCCCACATCAAAAATGCTTTGAGAAATCCATCTAAGCCACCATCCAAAACGGCATCGGTATTTCGAGATTCAAAACTTGTACGGTGATCTTTGACACGTCTGTCATCTAGTACATAAGACCTTATCTGAGATCCCCATTCATTTTTCATCTTTTGTGCTTCTATCTTATCTCGTTCTGCACGTTGTTTTTCTAGCTCGATCTCATATAGTCGAGATTTCAACATTTGCATGGCTTTATCTCTATTCATGTGTTGAGATCTAGCTTCTTGGCATTGAATGGCAATACCTGTAGGAATGTGTTTGATCCTTACGGCAGTTTCTACTTTATTGACATTTTGACCTCCAGCACCTTGCGCTCTGAATGTGTCCCACTCTATATCTGCGGGATTGATGACTATGTCTATTGTGTCATCGATCATGGGATGTACAAAAACCGATGCAAAGGATGTCATGCGTTTGCCTTGCGAATTGAAAGGACTTACTCTAACCAAACGATGTACCCCATTTTCTCCTTTAAGCATACCGTAAGCATACTCACCATCTATCTCTATGGATACAGATTTGATACCTGCTACATCACCATCTACCCTATCCAATTCGGTAACTTTATATCCGCTTTTCTCTGCCCACATGATAAACATTCTGATGAGCATAGATGTCCAGTCACAAGCTTCTGTTCCACCTGCTCCTGCATTGATTTCAAGCGTACAACTTAACAAATCTTCTGGTTTGTCCAGTGTAGTCCTGAATTCAATATCATCCAGATAGGCCAAAAGTTCATTGTACTTTTCATCTACTTCCACTTCAGTAGCCATACCTTCTTTTTGGAACTCTAGCAGTACTTCTACATCATCTGCAGATGTTTCGAGCATTTGATATTTTTCTACCCACTTCTTGTTGTCTTTTAGTTGCTTTAATATAGCTTCAGCTTTTTCTGGATCCTGCCAAAATGTAGGATCTAGCGATAGTTGTTCTTGTTCTTCTATTTGGATTTTGCGGTGATCGACGTCAAAGATACCTCCTTACCGATGTCAATCGCACCCTGATATCAGCTAACTGTTCATTGGTCATTGCCCTGCATGTTTAAAATGATTAAAAAAAAACCGGATTTCGGAGTTATAACCCAAAATCCGGCATTAAAGTTTATATCGTTTGGTTATTTACCAGTAATATCTTCTAACTCAACATAGAACATAAGGTCTGAATTTGCTGGAATCACTGGTGGGCTACCTGCCTCTCCGTAACCTAAAGCAGCTGGTATAAATAAAAATGCTTTGGTTCCTTTATTCAATTGAGCTATACCTTCATCCCATCCTTTGATCACTTGACCTGTACCTAAAGTAAAAGGAAATGACTGGCCCCTTTGGAATGAGTTGTCAAACATTGTTCCGTCCATGAGTGTTCCGTAATAATTGACAGTCACCGATTGGCTTTTCATAGCATTTGCACCTTCGCCAGCTTTGACAACGTAATATTTGAGCCCAGATTCAGTAGCTTTTGTTTCCAATTTCCCAGCTTTATAATCAGCTAAAGTAGTTTTAACTAATTCTTCTATTGCGGGTAATTTTTCTTGATTTGCAGCAGCTTTTGCTTGCATTTCAGCTTGTTGGTCAGCCTGATACTTCTCATATTGTTCTTTGTTCAATATTTTTTTAACCCCAATTTCGTACTCCATAAATTTCAATTTTGCCATTTCAGGAGAAGCTTGTGGAAATGAATCCATAGGCATAACTAATTTATAAACACTACCTACTTTTGCCCCATTTAACATTTCAAGGATTGGATTAGCTTCTTTACCTTTGGCAAATTCCGCTGGTATTTGAAGGCTTGGCATTTGTGGTCCTTCCCCTATTTCATTGATAACAACACTGTCACTACCTGTTATTTTAGCTGTAAAAAAGACATAATCGTCTGTTTTCGCTCCTTCGCCTGTTCCTTCTGTAAGTATAGAATATTCATACCCACTAGGAGTCTTAGATGTGGTAACAGAAGGCTTACAGGATATAATCAAAAACGAAAAAGCTGTCAATAATGCGAAAAAATTAAATTTCATTGTGTTTAAATATTATTGGATTAAATAAATTAATAATTACTTTTTATTATTTGTTTAGTTTAGGAAGGTATTCAGGCATTACCTTTCTGACTTTATCTTTGATGTCTTTAAGACTGGCATACACACCTCCACCCGAAGCATTTTTATGTCCTCCACCATTGAAATATTTTTGAGCAATTTCTTGCACGGATATATCCCCTTTGCTTCTTAGTGATATTTTTATGATGCTTGGTTGCTCTAGGATGAATGCAGCCACTTTGATATTCTCTATCATGAGCATATAATTGACTATCCCTTCTGTATCACCTCGTTGTATATCAAAATCAGTATAATCTTTTCTAGTAAGCCACATAATGCCTACGCCATAATCATCCATGATTTCCATCCTATTGGCAAGACAATGCCCCAACAATCTAAGGTGTTTTACCTTTTGCGAATTAAAAATCTTGTCAGCAAGACGATAATCATCTACTCCTATTTCCTTCAAAGCAGCCGCTACCTCATAAGTATAAGGTCTTGTGCCATATCTAAAAGATCCTGTATCTGTTATTAAACCTGTAAACAAACATTCTCCTGTTGCTGCATCGATTTTGGCTCGGTCGCCCATCTCGTCTATGACTTTGAATACCAACTCGCATGTACTACTCGCAGCGGTATCCGAAAACTCTATATCGGTAAATGGTTCGGGATCCAAATGATGGTCGATCAAAACTTTTTTAGCTTTCGAAAACTGAATACTCTCTCCCAGCTTATCTACTCGATCAAGACCATTAAAATCTAAACAAAATATTACATCACACTTTTCAATGGCTTGACGTGCTGCATTTTGATCCAAGTCAAAAACGATAGCGCGTTGTACCCCTTGCACAAAACCATATCCTGCAGGATATTCACTCGGGAATATTACTTTTACATTATGGTGCAACTTTTGCAAATATCCCGCCAATCCCATAGAAGATCCTATAGCGTCCCCATCCGGATTGCGGTGCGTCACGATGGTGATTTCCTTGGGGAAGGATAATAATTGTTTGAGTTGTTGAATTTCTTCTGTCATATTGGGTGCAAAAGTCCACAATATTTCGGAAATGTCAAAATTTTTTTCTGTTTTTTCGTCAGATATGAAATATGATTTTATACTTTTGCACCGTTTTTCAGAATTCCAAATTTAAAATTATATAAAATGTCAGGAAAAAGAACATTTACAATGATCAAACCAGATGCAGTAGCGTCAGGTCACATAGGTGCAATTTTAGCTCAAATCAATGAAGCTGGTTTCAAAATCGTAGCCATGAAGTACACCAAATTATCAGCAGAGAAAGCAGGTGAGTTTTATGCAGTACACAGCGCAAGACCATTTTATGGTGAATTGGTTGAGTTTATGTCTTCAGGACCTATCGTAGCAGCAATCCTTGAAAAAGATAATGCTGTAGAGGACTTTAGAAAATTGATCGGCGCTACCAATCCTGCTGAAGCTGCACCTGGAACCATCAGAGCAAGATTTGCTAAAAATATCGGTGAAAATGCAGTACACGGATCAGATAGTGATGAAAATGCAGGTATTGAAGCATCATTCCACTTTGCGGGGACGGAAGTATTCGCATAATCGCACTTAAAATACAATAAATAACTATGGCTGTCTTCGGATGGCCATTTTTGTTTAGCCTTAAACATACAGTATTTAATATATAAAGAGCGCTTGAAAATACTAAAGCACTATAATTGAATATCCTAAAAAGCCTTTTCGAATTTAATAGCTCTATTTGCACTGTACTAATGACAAAAGCTGTACCTTTGTTTTGAAAATAGAAAACATGTTCGATTGGTTTAAAAACTTATTCCTTCCAGATACGTCGCCTGATATTACACAATCCTTAATTGTCATATTACTGACAATAGGTTTAGGTGTATTTGCTGGACGCTTAAAAATAAAACGTGTATCCCTTGGTGTGTCAGCTGTCATGTTTGTAGGTATCGCATTAGGTCATTTTGGCTATACGATCGAGGCAGACATTTCTACTTTTATTAGAGATTTAGGTTTAATTTTATTTGTTTATGCTATCGGTATTCAAGTAGGGCCATCCTTTTTTTCATCCTTCCGAAAAGAAGGAATTCGATTTAATATCTTGAGCGTTTCGACGGTACTTCTAGGCGGATTGATCGCTTTCATCCTATATAAAGTAGCCAACATTGGTATAGAAAACGTAGTAGGATTGATGTCAGGATCCGTAACCAATACGCCCGGATTAGGAGCGGCAAAAGCAAGTTTAAATGAGATTCAAACACAATTTCCTGATCGAATATTTGCAGATCCTGCCGTAGCTTATGCCATCACCTATCCTCTCGGTGTACTAGGCGTGATTCTGATGATTATACTATCTAAGTTAGTTTTGAGAATAGATTTGAATCATGAATTGCAACTTTTAACCACTGAAAAAGAACAAGAACAGTCCTTGCTTATACGTAAAAAATGTAGAGTGTCACACCCTGACATATTTGGTAAGAGTATTTACCACATTTTGAAAGCGAACAACCTAAATGATCTGATAATTACTAGAATTAAACATAGCAAATCGAAGGAAGTATTCTCACCTACATTAGATACCAAACTGAACGAAAGAGATGTAGTTATGGTAGTGGGTCTCCCAGCGAGTGTGGAGCAATTTATGAGTATAATAGGAAAGGAATCTCAAGACCAAGAGATCGAATCCGAAAACGACATTGTCACTAAAACAATTTTTGTAACAAGAAAATCAGCTTCGCATAAAAAACTTTCGGAATTAGATCTATTTAACAAATTTGGTCTAAA
The DNA here is from genome assembly GCA_016714785.1 of Saprospiraceae bacterium. Lineage (GTDB taxonomy): Bacteria > Bacteroidota > Bacteroidia > Chitinophagales > Saprospiraceae > OLB9. The sequence goes on along the minus strand of JADKCC010000028.1, from coordinate 40,887 downwards.
AGTCACACGAGTGTATCGCTCAGGCATGGAGCTTTTAGCCAGCCCTTCTTTAGAACTGTTTTATGGAGATAGACTTAGAGTGGTAGGTACAAAGGATGACATAGCCGAAGTGGAAAAAATAATAGGCAACTCAGAAAAAAGGTTGTTAGAACCTGATTTTTTATCGCTTTTTGGCGGACTAGTCATTGGTATCATTATTGGCTCTATTCCTATCATGATACCATCCTTGCCAGTACCAGTTAAATTAGGGTTTGCTGCGGGACCTTTATTGGCTGCACTATTAATCAGTCGGTATGGTGGGCTAGGAGTCATACATTCTTACATCAATAATGGCGCCATCTACTTCATGAAGGACCTAGGTATTTGTTTATTTTTTGCATCAGTTGGATTACATGCAGGTACGCACTTTTATGAAAATTTTGTAGCGAATATATTTACCCTTTAGTAACCATATTCAGAATATTTGTTGCCCAAATGTTAATACTGTTTTGTATTTAGTTCTGATTTGACCAATGTTATCATTGTAGCATTTTCTCAAAAAATCATGATTTAAAATGACAAAATTTGAGTAAGAACAGGGAAGATAAATCCCTATTTCAACTATAAATTATTGAAGGTACTAAGTCAACAAAGTGGCTTTTTTCAATTTTTTTATAGGTAAAACTATAACCTATAGATTAGCAACTAAGGAACTTTTTTAACATACTCAAAGAAAATAATTTTACATACGTTTATACTGCCTAATATTGCATTATGACATGAATCAGTCTTATAAATTAAAAATTAAACTACTTTTGCGGCTGTAAAACAAAAATTGAGTGTTTATGTCTTCAAATGAAAAATTAAACAAAGACGCATTATTGTATCATGAATTTCCGAAACCAGGAAAAATTTCAGTAGTACCTACCAAAAAACATGCTACCCAACGTGATTTAGCTTTGGCTTATTCACCAGGTGTTGCAGCACCTTGTTTGGAAATAGAGAAAAATCCATATAATGCCTATAAATACTCATCGAAAGGTAATCTTGTGGCGGTCATATCCAATGGTACAGCTGTATTGGGTTTGGGAGATATTGGTGCTTTAGCCAGCAAACCCGTTATGGAAGGCAAAGGATTATTATTTAAAATTTTTGCTGACATCGACGTATTTGATATAGAAGTTGACGAAAAAGATCCAGAAAAGTTTATTCAAATAGTCAAAGCCATTGCCCCAACATTTGGAGGTATCAATTTGGAAGATATCAAAGCGCCTGAAGCATTCGAAATAGAAAGACGTTTAAAAGCCGAATTGGATATTCCATTGATGCATGATGACCAACACGGTACAGCCATTATTTCAGCAGCTGCATTGTTGAATGCCTGTGAAATCCTCGAAAAAAAGCTCAATGATATAAAAATAGTTATAAATGGTGCCGGTGCTGCCGCAATCTCTTGTTCGCAACTGTACAAAAAACTGGGGATCAACCCAAACAATATGATTATGCTAGACAGTAAAGGTGTGATCCGTAAAGACCGTACCGATCTTTCTAATGAAAAATTAGAATTTGCTACGAGTATCGACGTTTATACATTGGACGAAGCCATAGCAGGAGCCGATATGTTCTTAGGTTTGTCCAAAGCTGATATATTGACTCCAGATATGTTGCTAAAAATGGCCCCCAACCCTATTGTCTTTGCATTGGCCAATCCCAATCCAGAGATAGATTACCATCTGGCAATGGAGACTCGAAACGATGTACTCCTAGCTACGGGACGTTCTGACTTCCCCAACCAAGTCAATAATGTGCTTGGTTTTCCATATATTTTCAGAGGTGCTCTAGATGTTAGAGCTAGCACTATCAATGAAGAAATGAAAATTGCAGCCGTGTACGCATTGGCAGATTTGGCCAAACAATCTGTGCCCGAACAAGTAAATATAACCTACGGCGAAAAACACATTGCTTTTGGTAGAGATTATATCATTCCCAAACCATTTGACACCCGTTTGATAGAAGTAGTGCCCGTGGCTGTAGCCAAAGCCGCTATAGAATCTGGCGTCGCTAAGGAACCAATTCAGGATTGGGAAAAGTATCGTGAGCAATTGGCCGAACGCTTAGGAAGCGGTAGTAAATGGATCAAAAAACTAACCAATCAAGCAAAGGAAAACCCAAAACGTGTAGTGTTTGCCGAAGCAGATCATTTGGATGTATTAAAAGCAGCACAAATTGCCTACGATGAAGGGATTTGCAAACCGATATTATTGGGCAACAAAGATATCATAAAAGAATTGATGCAAGAAATCAGTTTTGAACTCACCAAAGGGGAAGTATTGATTTTAGATCCAAAAAATGATGATCAAAAACAAAGAAGAGAGCAATTTGCCCAAGACTATTGGACCAAACGTCAACGTAAAGGGGTCAAATTGTACGATGCAAAATCATTGATGTTCGAACGCAATTATTTTGCTGCTATGATGATCATAGAAGGGGAAGCAGATGCTTTGATATCAGGTTATACCAGAAGCTACGCCAGTGTGATCAAACCCATGATGGAAGTAATAGGCCGTAAAGATGGGGTAAAACGCATCTCAGCCACCAATCTGATGTTGACACCTAAAGGGCCACTTTTTTTATCTGATACTGCAGTAAATATAGATCCTAATGCCGAAGAATTGGCTTGTATCACCAAAATGACAGCCGAGACTATGTCCATGTTTGGTATAAAACCAGCTATAGCCTTATTGTCATATTCAAATTTTGGAACTTCCGATCACCAACTTTCAGACAAGGTAAGCAAAGCCGTCAAAATATTGCATACAACCCATCCCACTTTGATTGTGGATGGCGAAATCCAAGCGGACTTTGCTTTGAATAAAGACATGATGACAGACCATTTTCCTTTTTCAAAATTGGCAGGAAAAAAAGTCAATGCACTGATATTCCCAGAATTATCATCGGCCAATATTGCATATAAAATGATGAAGGAACTAAGTGATATTGTATCGGTAGGGCCCATCTTAATGGGTATGGATGGCGCCGCACACATTGTGCAGTTGGGAGCAAGAGTGGATGAAATAGTCAATATGACAACCATTGCAGTGGTAGATGCACAAGAAAGGGAAAAGAAACTTGGTGCAGTAGATGTCCCAAAGTAATTAAATAGTACATAAGCCTAAATAAATTCTAAAAAATAATTTTTAAATCTACTTTGACCTATTTGAATAAAATAAGTTTTCTCACCACTCTGTGGTTCTAAATGGCCAAGGCTGTTAAGGAAAAGTGGAAGATGAAGGGAGTTCGGCGAGGTCGAACTCCCTTCATCTCCCTACCTTAAACTCTAATACGAGGTCATTTCGAAGGAGTTTTAGCGACTAAGAAACCCCTTTTTTAGTCTCAATTTTTTTAAAATACTAATTTGACAAAGTGGAATTAAATGTGATGATTATCCTTTTTAGGCTCAAGACCATTTTCTCAACCAACAACTTTAAAAATTGCACCTAAAATCTAAATTTTATTCTGTCCCAATTTGGAGCGGCAAATAATATTAACTTGAAACCAAACTCCAAGTTGGGGTGCGGAATAATATTGGTTTGATAAGCGTGTCCAAATCGGGACTACTCAAATTCTATCTATACCAAGGGTATCCGCCACGGAACTACCCAAAATACATGTAAATTAAGGGTATCCAAAATGGATGCCCCAATTTTACGATTTAGATGACCATCTCCAAAATGGATACCCTAATTTTACGGTTTTTACGCCTATCTCCGCCACGGAAACCCAAATATATTCGTTAGACAAGGCTCTCCGCCGCGGATACCCACATTTTAGCCATATATCGGGTATTTTCACTTCATCTTGTACTTATTTGGGGTATTTGGGGCCAGTTTTTAGTTTTTTTTGAGCCTGTAATTATTGCATTTTTCTAAAGATCTGATGTTTTTATTATAGAAATAATTTCATATCCGCTTTCTTTTTTATGTTCTTTTTATGAAATGCTAACAATGTATTGGATTGCTTTTTATATTTGCCCTTGGAAGACAGAAAGATAGACATAAACAAACGGAATATAAGTGTTGAATAATAGATATTAAGTGAGTTTAGCATATTAATTTGTGGCGCATGCTAAGATAGAACTTGCCAACAATAAAAGATATTAATTATGACAATAAACAAAATATTACTTCTTTGTTTTTTGACAATTTTCACTTCCTGCAAAGGACAAGAAAACCCAAACACCGATACTTCCATATCAAATCCCAAAGTCATAAGAAACTTTAAGGCAGTAGGTTTGACTCCCGATATTGACACTACCCTTGTCAGCCAATATATCCGAAGTATTTTTCAGGATTCTAAAGGGAATTTATGGTTTGGCACAATAGGCGAAGGAGTAGTAAGATATGATAAAAAAACATTGACCTATTTTTCCAATGCTGAGGGATTTATTTCACAAAGTGTTTTTGCTATTAATGAAGATAAAAATGGTAATCTTTGGTTTGGGACAGATCAAGGCGTTTATAGATATGATGGAAAAACTTTTAGAAATTATAATCAAAAAGATGGACTGAACCATATTGATATAAGTCGAAAAGGCATCCTTGTGGACAAATCTGGTACTCTTTGGGTAGGTACACATGGCGGCGTTTACCGATATGACCCGTCTATCGAAAGCAAAGGCGGACAAAGTTTTTCATTATTTCAACAACTTCCACCTCTCAATAATGCTGGGATCATGGAAGACAAAAGTGGCAACATTTGGTTTGCTTCCTCTGACAAAGGTGTTTTTCGTTATGATGGCAAAACGATTATCAATATTGCAGAAAAGGAAGAATTAGGGCAAAACTATGCAGGAGGCATAGCACAAGATAATACTGGAAATATGTGGTTTACTATGAAAAACGGCATTTGCAAATATGATGGAAAAACTTTAACAGAATACACCTCCAAAGATGGATTAGGTGGGACAGAATTTTGGGGCATACTTATCGAACAATCGGGTATAATTTGGGTTACAGCGAGAGGCAGTACCACAAGATTTGACCCTTCAATTCCCTTGCCTAATCCAAATGCGTTTAAAGTGTTTACATCCGTAGATGGTTTTACATGTTGCGTCCAAAGTATGTTTCAAGACAAATCAGGAAGAATGTGGTGGGGAACAGGACAAGGACTTTATCGATTTGACGGTAAACGCTTTTATCAAATAAAGCAAATTGGACCTTGGTAGAATTAACAAAATTAAATGACAATATTGATTTGACAAAAAGCATGAAAAAAAACCACGAACTCCCTTAATTTAATCTTGTAAGAAATAGCTAAACACTATTTCTTCTCTTTGCCGGCAGCATACTCATCATTGAGTTGCTTGAGTGTTGATTCTGTAATATCCAATGTCTTCCTACCAAACATCACACTTCCTCCAGCTCCCTTCATTAAGACAAAGTCGTAACCCTTTTCTTCAGCTATCTTGTCTAAATATGCATCAATTTTAGTTTGTAGGTCTTTTTGTGTTTCTTGCAATTTTTTGTCTAAATCCATTGCGGCATTGTCCCTTTGCTTCATAAGTGCTTCTTCTTCTTTAGCCAAATTCTGCTGCTGCTGTCCATATTTTTCTTCCATTTTCTTTAAATCTACAGGTGCGATATTGGCAGCATTTTGTTGAATCTGAGCCAATTCCTGTTGGAACTTCCCTACCCTTTTTTGAAAAGCTTCTATTTTTCCCGCCAAAGCTGATTCCGCCGTCTTAGATTGTGCTTCCAACTCGGTTTTTTTATCAACATATAGGTCATATTTGCTGATTAATGTGTCAATATCTATATAAACAATTTTGTCACCACTTGATTTGACATCATTTGAAACTGGAGCTGCATCAGTACTTGCAGGTTTATTACATGAAGCCATGAAGAAGCCTACCAAAGCAAAAGCTATAAAAAAAGTTAATATACGATTCATTTGAAAGATTTAAATATAAAAATGAGAGCGCAAAAATAACATTTATTTATTGTTTGGCTGTACTTTTTTAACATATATCCAATCTAATCAAAAAAAAACAGGTAAAACGTTAGAGAACAATCAACACAGCCAACCATTTACCATTACATAGTCTAAATTTGATTGAGTTTTTATAGCTTAACAATCAATCTCTACTAAACCCAACATCTAGACATTCTCTTCATTTATAATATCTTGTTAATTTGAACCATCACTTACAGATTAGCAAAAAAGAAAATCTTTTACCTTAAAAGAATCACTTTTTCTTTCCACGTATATCCCTATTTCGAAAATCATTAGCTTTCACCTTGGGTTGAGACATGTCTTTGGCATGAGTGCTCGATTGATGTTTTGGCTTAGGTCTTCCTTTATCAAGGTAATCTTGCTCTTTCGCCAAAGCTTCCTTGCCTTTTTTACGCCAAGTGTTGGCAGGCATCGGCTTGTCATCACCTAGGAGTTGTTTTATTAGATCCGGTCGATTGAGTTTGGTAAGTCTTGTTCTGATCCAATTCCTAAATTCTGGTTTGTACCAAAAGAAATAATTGTTTTGAGTGATTTTATCTTCCTTGGTTTTGGGTGTTTCTACTGGTTGTAAAGTATAAGGATGTACACCTGAATAATAAATCTCTGTCGCTACCGTCATCGGTGTAGGCGTGAAGTCTTGGACTTGTTCTAGTCTAAATCCTAGTTCTTTGGTTTCAGCAGCAAGATTGGCCATATCTTCTTCTGTCGTTCCAGGGTGCGAACTGATAAAATACGGAATCAAAGGTTGTTTAAGTCCATGTTTTTCTTGGATCTTGTCGTATTTCTCTTTAAATTTTTTGAAGTATTTGAATGATGGTTTACGCATGATTTTGAGCGTGGCATCTCCTGTGTGTTCAGGTGCTACTTTGAGTCTTCCACACACATGTTTGGTCACCAATTGCTCTAGATACTCGTCATGATTGCCATCTTGATTGTTTTTATTAAAATCATCAACCAACAAATCATACCGCACACCTGATCCTACATAAGCTTTTTTAACACCTGGGAAGGCATCTACTTTTTTGTATATTTGTGTCAATGGTTTGTGCGATACATCTAGATTAGAACAGATGACTGGATGAATACAACTTGGCGCTTGACATCGTGCACAGATACTCTCGTCTTTGCCTTTCATCTTGTACATATTGGCAGATGGACCACCGATATCAGAGATCACACCTTTGAACTCAGGATGTTTGGTTAGTTGCTCCACTTCGCGTAGGATAGACTCTTCCGATCTGGATGCAATAAACTTCCCTTGATGTGCGGAAATGGTACAGAAACTACAACCACCGAAACAACCACGGTGCATATTGATCGAAAACTTGATCATCTCGTATGATGGGATGGCTCCACGTTTGTTGTACTTTGGATGCGGCAATCTGGTGTATGGAAGATCAAACGAATAATCCATCTCCGCTTCCGTCATGGTCTTAAAGGGTGGATTGATGACCAAAACCTTTCCCATTACATCTTGCAAAATACGGTTGGCCTGCCATTTATTGGACTCTACTTCTACAATTTTGAAATTGGAAGCGTACTTGATTTTGTCTTGCAAGCAGACTTCGTGGCTGACCAAAGATAAATCCTGCCACTTTTTGGATGCGGGCACTTTGTCTGTTAAGTAAGAAATCTGATTGACGTCTTTGATAGATGTGAGTGGCACGCCCTTTTTTACAAGTCTCAAGATTTCTCTCAATGGTTGCTCTCCCATACCATAAACGAGCATGTCTGCCTTAGAGTCCACAAGGATAGATGGCATCAACTTATCCGACCAGTAATCGTAATGTGTCACTCTACGCAACGATGCTTCGATACCACCGATCAGCACAGGTACATCAGGATATAACTCTTTGAGAATATTGGTATAAACGATCGTTGCATAATCGGGTCTGAATCCTGCTTCGCCACCTGGCGTGTATCCATCGGTAGATCTAAGACGCTTATTGGCTGTGTAATGATTGACCATAGAGTCCATACATCCAGCCGTCACACCGAAGAAATATTTAGGTTTGCCTAGTTTTTTGAAGTCGCGAAGATCGTCTTTCCAATTGGGCTGTGGGATGATGGCTACACGAAACCCTTCACTCTCGATGATACGTCCTATCACGGCGGTACCAAAGGTAGGATGATCTACATAAGCATCACCTGAAATAAGGATAACATCTAGCTGATCCCAACCACGGGATTCAACTTCTTTTTTTGTAATAGGCAGCCAATCGCTGAGCGGTCTAAGATTTTCGTTGATCATGGCGCAAAATTAAGTGTAAAAAAGGACATTCACGACGGAGAAATGCAAAAATGATGTGATTGTTGTAGAAAATGGAGAAAATGGTTATTGATGTATTAGCATTTTATGTTTCATTTGTAATATTAACCAGGATTTTTTGATCAATAAGCAGAACCAAATACACTATGAAGACGATATTACTTTCCTTGATTACCATTCTAATTTTTGCTGCTTGTGGCAATAAAAATGAAACAGCTGAATATTTCGTGGACATACCTTTACCAGAAAATTTTCAACCTAGGGTAATACAGTGAGAAGAAGATTTTAAAATATTGTATGATCAAAAAGATATACATACAGAAATATTGCTTGTTAAAAGTCAAAGGTATAATTCCCGATCACTATTTTCAGAAGAAAAAACGGAGCAAGTTTTAGATAAGTTTGGTAGAACACTGAATTTACTTTTACTTGCAGCACAATTTGCAGAAGTTCAAAATATAATTTCAAATAAAGACTTACTTTTTATAAAATCTTTACCTTAATTTAAGATGAATCCAACTTTACCAGTCAAAAGATTGATCATGAATATTGATGATAATTATGGTTTAAGGATGATTGGATCTTATTTTGTATTGGGCAATGAAAAAAATTATCCTACAGTCATGTATGCCATTCACAATAAATTTAGAAATACAATCGTATATATTCAATACTTAAAACTAAAAAATAATAGATGTGAGCCGCAAGGAAAGTATAAAGATATGATGGTAGCAATAGAGAAAAGTAATTTGTTTTGAAATATCAAGTAATGGCAAAGTTCCAAATCATCAGTTTTATAATTTTTTCTGCAATACTTACATTGTTATACACATCATGTGAAGCTACCAAAGTATGTGATTGTAATGATCCAAACAGACAACATTTTACCCTTACGGATGATCTTACCAATCAAAATTTGTTAAGTGGTACATACCAACGTTTCTCTAGAGATAGCATAACATTATTTTCAATTGAAAGAAAGAATGGCAATAATTTTAGAACTGATTATCTAGTAGAAGCAGACGCAAATGATAGTATATTTATAGCAACGCTTAATACCCAATCAGTAAGCCAATATTTTATCGGTTGGAACAATAGAGATTTAGACACCATCGATATCAATACTCGGGTCACTAGTGGCAGTTGTTGTGGCGGTTTGTTTATGATTGAGTCCCTCTACTTCAATAATACACCATGCGAAAACAGTAATATTTGGGTCTTAAAAAAGAAATAAAAAAAGGTCCAGGCGGGGAGCCTTGGACCTGTAATTAATAAACCAATCTCAATAAAAAAGTTTATAAATAAAGACGAAAATCCAAATACTATTGGTCAGTTAAAAACCGACGTTAATCCATATTGCAGGATTATATTTATTGGATTCTATCTACTTCAGGTTGTGAAAAAATTAGGGTCTTTACTTACAACATTATTATGAGAAATCGAAAATTGAGAAATTGAAAAATTGAGATAATAATCTGAAAATATCATGGGGGAAAAATGGTGGTGAACATACCTATACTCACCACCTTGTTAAACTAAAACTTATTGTGCTATAACTTGATATCTAATCTACATTGTCATACAAAAACGAGTTGTTGGATACAAAAATGTTGTTATCATCATCCATATTGACCATAAAAGTAGAATTTTGCTTACTACTTGTCTTGTTTGTATCATCCAACATCACATTCCTTCGAGCATACGCAGGAACATTTTCCATGTCAGCTATGATTTTAGGATTGTCCAATGGTTTGCTATTGGTTTTGCGAAGATACTCTCTTCTTGCAGCATCTGCTTCACTTTTCTTCTTCAGCTCTTCTGTGAGATGTCCCCTTTTATTTACGAAAGGATCTTCTGACTTTACACCAAGCATATTGATGGTTTTTTTGACATCATCCGTATCAAAATCTACCACATTATCCGAGTAAGTATTCTCAAAATCGAAAACAGTATAGTCTTCTTCGACTATTTCGTTACTCCTTTCGCTTTCTAATGATACCTTTACTTTTTCAGGTGTTACATCTTTTCGTTTTGTACCACCTTCCCTAAATCCTGTGGCTATCAGCGTAATCAATATCTTTTCACCGAGTGACTCATCTTTACAATTTCCCCAGATAAGATCAGTGCCGTAGCCTGCTTCTTCTTGGACGTGTTCTGTGATTTCACCTATCTCGTCCATGGTCACTTCTTTAGTACCTGAAGTGATATTTAGTAAGATATGTTGTGCACCTCTGATGTCATTATCTTCCAAAAGCGGTGATGCCAATGCAAGATTAATCGCTTTGCGCGCTCTATCGTCACCATCTGCCATGGCACTACCCATGATGGCTACACCACTATTGCGCATGACTGTATTGACATCTTCAAAATCTACATTGATGTATCCTGGTACCGTGATGATCTCAGCGATTCCTTTAGCAGCAGTGGTTAGGATATCGTCTGCCTGTCCAAATGCCGCAGACAAAGCTAGATTGCCATGAATCATCTTCATCTTATCATTGCTGATCACGAGGATAGAATCCACATTTTTCTTTAATTGCTCTAGACCTTCATGTGCTTGGCGTTGTCTTCTCAACCCTTCAAACTTGAAAGGCAAAGTAACAATCGCAACGGTCAAGATTTCCATTTCTTTGGCTACTTTAGCAATAATAGGTGCTGCACCTGTACCTGTACCTCCACCCATACCGGCAGTGATAAAAAGCATCTTAGTACCATCACTCAACCATTTGCGTATATCTTCTATAGATTCTATACATGATTGTTTGCCTACTTCAGGCATACTACCCGCGCCACGACCTTCCGTAAGATTAGGTCCTAAAGCGATACGCACAGGTACGGGATTATTCTCCATCGCTTGAGCATCGGTATTGCATATTGCAAAATCCACACCAGTGATACCTTGTCGGAACATGTGCCCTACAGCGTTTCCGCCTCCGCCACCTACACCTACAACTTTGATGATGGATTTTTCATTTGTTGGTATATCAAACTTCATTTCTCTTAATTTCTGTTGTTAAATAATAGGTTAAAATTCGGAATCTGGTACTGTCTCAAAAAAATCTTTGGTCAGTGTGAACAACTTATTGAAAAGGCCTTTTTTCTTGCCTGTCTCAGGCGTTTCTTCTTCTTCTATATCTGGCTGCTCTTCTACCTTATTTTCTACTTTAGGTACGGTATTGTTGAGTGGTGGATAATAATTATTAGAATAACTTGGCTCGTCAGTGATGCGTTTGAATTCTTCTACATAACTTGTTTTATCACCATAATTATCAATGGTATGTTTCAACAATCCAACTGCCGTAGCAAATATAGGACTTGCCAGTTGGGATGAATAACCATGAGCTAAATGCTCGATAGGTTGTCCTACACGTGTCGGTAATCCCGTATGGTACTCCGCCAAAAGATCTATGTGTTTTAATAATGATCCACCTCCAGTCAGTACCATACCTGCAATAAGTTTTCCATCATAACCTGAACGCCTAACTTCCCAAAGTACATAATCAAATATCTCTTCTACCCTAGCCTGAATGATTCTAGCCAAGTTTTTCTCAGAGATTTCCTTATGATCTCTACCTTTGAAACCAGGTATTGTAATGATTCTATTGTCAACAATTTCATCCGCCATTGCAGAACCAAATTTAACTTTGAGTTTTTCTGCTTGCTCGTTCATCACCGTACATCCTTCTCTGATATCCTTAGTGATGATATTTCCACCAAAAGGAATGACACAAGTATGTCTTATAATACCATCTTTGAATATTGTGATATCAGTAGTACCTCCTCCTATATCAACCAAAGCAATACCCGCTTCTTTCTCTTCTTCGCTTAGTACTGATGCAGCAGATGCAATAGGCTCAAGCGTAACGTCTGCTACTTCCAGACCTGCCTTCTCCACACATCTCAATATATTCCTACTAGCTGAAATCTGACCTGTGATGATGTGGAAATTTGCCTCCAATCTTACGCCAGACATACCTATTGGATCAAAAATATCTTGCTCATCATCCACCGTATATTCTTGTGGCACTACATGCAAAATCTTATCGCCTGGTGGCAATACCAATTTGTACATGTCTTTGATAAGTTTATCTATATCATCTTGATTTATTTCGGTATTAGAATCATGTCTTACCAATAACCCATGATGATGAAGACTTTTGATATGTTGTCCAGCAATACCGACATGGACAACTTTAAATTTGCAATGAGCATTTCGCTCAGCAATATCTACAGCTTCCCTGATGGCTTTGACGGTTTTATCAATATTAGAAACTACGCCTCTAGACACTCCTTCTGAACGGACTACGCCCATCCCTACTATCTCTAGTTTGCCATACTCATTGAGCTGACCTGCAATAGCACACACTTTGGTGGTCCCAATATCGACCGCTACAGCTGTGTTTTTGATTTTTATCTGATCGTTCATAGCACAAATTATTTAATTTTGAATACTTTGCTTTTTATTGTCTGTTGTTACTAATTCTGCCGTCAAGGTATCTCTCATGATGGGCTTTATTTTGGTAGCGACTTCTGGATTTGCCAACATACCTCTTACCTGTTGGGAATACTTAAGGTTGAGTGTTTTGTATCGGCTCCATCCCAGTTTTGGCATGCCATCTCTATAAAATATTTTTAAGTTGTCAAATTTTGCTTCAATATCATTAGCATCACCGAAAATCAACTTTTCTCTTCCCAGCTTTGGTACCAATACGATGTCTCCAATGCTGTCATGCTCCACATGTGCCTGCTCAATGAGTGCAGTAAGAAATTCGTCCTTGGACACATACTTCATGATATCAAATACTTGCCTTAGTTTAGAAGGCTTTGATGCGCTCAAAAACCCAGTGCTAAATGTATCTCTAATGCCTGTAACCAATGGGACTCTCACGGCACTACCTCGTGTCACGGGTACTTGTTTGCCATTTTCATCTAAATAATATTCTGCTCCTGCTTCTTCAACCACCCGCATGATTGGTTTCTTCTGGATTATTCGTGCATTCAGTCTATCTTTAGAATCAAAATAAAGGTCAGCTCTTTCGATCCTTTTATCTTTATTGAGTTTGGCTTCGAGCTTTCGTAAATTCAAGGTTTTGATATTGGTCTTAGTGAGGGACTTCCCTGCAGCCAACTGCAATATTTGTTTTACCTCTTTTTCTGAAATGATTTGCTCGTCACTCGTTACACCTTCAATCGTTACTACCAAAGTCTTTACTTCAGCATTGGACTTGCGCAAGATAGAAAAGAAAAGCAGGGCCGAAATCCCGGCTATCAGTGTCAGCCATACAATGGCGTCTCTGACTCTTTTCATATTTAATTTTCTATCGCTCATTTTTATATTATTGAATTGCTTATTTGCTTATTTGTTGATTTGTGTTTGGCTAATCCTTAAACAGGACTTTACTTTTTTGTTAATGATAAATATTATATTCAGTTAAAAAATTCCTTTATTTTGGGAACAAAAGTGTCTATATCACCAGCACCCAATGTCATTAATATCTCTGGTTGGTAACTTTTCAAAACATCCATTAATGTTTCTTTGGTCACCAATCTTTTATTTTGGTTTTTCATTCTTTCGAATATCCGTTCTGATGTGACACCTTCTATCGGCAATTCCCTTGCAGGATAGATATCCATCAAAATAACTTCGTCTAGTTTGTCCAATTCTTCAGCAAAACCATCCACAAAATCTCTTGTCCGAGAGTATAGATGAGGCTGAAAAATACCAGTGAGCTTCCTATTAGGATACAATGTCCTTGCTGCATCAATGGCCACTTTAAGTTCACTAGGATGATGTGCATAATCATCTATAAAAACCAAATCTTTAGTGTCAATGATCCTTTCGAATCTGCGTTGGATTCCTTTGAACTCAACCAATGCTTTTTTTATATTTTCATGTGTTACACCATTCAATATACCTACTGTAATGGCAACACTCGCATTCTCAATATTGTGCTTTCCTGGCATACTCATTACAATATCTTTTATCACATGCCCTATACCGACATAATCAAAAACATATTTCCCCTGTTCTATTCTGATATTAGTAATTTGTATCTGCACATCACCAGTTCCAAACTCAAAAACAGAAATACCTCTATTGGTCAATGCCATCAATTCATTAATACTAAACTGATCTAGTAAACCTTCTTTTATAATCAGAAAACCATTGTCTCTGATTTTGGCAGCATAAGCTTTGAATCCATCCACCATCACTTTGCTATCACCGTAGATATCCAAATGATCAGCATCCATAGATGAAATAGAAGCAATAAATGGGCTCAATCTCAAAAATGATCTATCATATTCATCCGCTTCTAAGACTACCACTTCACTTTTGCCAATCAAAAAATTACTCTTATAATCAGCAGTGATACCACCCAAAAAAGCTGACACATCAATCCCTCCTACTTTAAGAACATGAGTGGTCATCGCACTTGTGGTCGTCTTACCATGCGTACCAGCAATACCTACCGAGATCTTACCATTGCTAATCAAGCCTAAGGCTTCAGATCTTTTCATCATAGGGATACCTGAAGTCAAAAGATGATTGTACCCTTTATGATCCTTCGGAATGGCCGGCGTATAAATGATCAAATCTATATCACTTGGAATAAACGACAATTCATCTTGAAAATGAATATTCATTCCCTCTGCCACAAGATGATCAGTAAGAACAGTCTGCGTTTTGTCATAACCTGTCACTCGTTTGCCTTGAGCAACAAAATATCTCGCAATCGCACTCATACCTATGCCTCCAATGCCAATGAAATACACATGGTTTACATCATCCAACCTCATATCCCTTTCTTTGCACATATTTTCAAAATTTCAGTAGCAATCTGTTTTGCTGCCTCAGGTTTAGCAAAGTATTGAATATTACTCTCCAAACCACTCTTCTTGGTTTCATCAGTCAATAATGCTTGAATTTCTGTTACCAATTTTTCCTTCGCCTCTAAATCCTTGACCAAAATTGCCGCACCTCTATTGACAAGGGACATCGCATTGACAGTCTGATGATCTTCGGCTACATTGGGAGATGGGATGAGTATCGCTGCTTTGCCCAAAATAGCCAACTCAGAAATAGTCAAAGCTCCTGCCCTACATACAACCATGTCTGATGCACTATAAGCAACATCCATATTTTCAATAAATGGGAGAATTTTAATGTCTTTTCGATTCGCCAAAAGACAATTTTTATATTCTTCAAAATATGTCTTACCAACTTGCCAGATGATATTGACATTATCCAACCCAAGCAAAGTGTCTGCGTTGGCAAGGACGGCTTCATTGATCGTCCTTGCCCCGAGACTGCCACCAAAAATTAAAACTGTTTTCTTATTTTGGTCTAACCCTAGTGATTGCTTTGCTTGTACAGCATTTATTTTATTGTCCAATATATCTTTACGTACTGGATTTCCTGTAAATATTATTTTATCTTTCGGGAAAAATCGCTCTAAGCCATCATAAGCTACACAAATAGCACTCGCCTTTGATGCTAAAATCCTATTAGTGACACCAGCAAAAGAGTTTTGTTCCTGCAGTACTGTAGGAATACCCAATGTATTGGAAATCTTTAACACAGGACCACTCGCATATCCTCCTACGCCTACTGCTACATCTGGTTTAAACTTTCTTACAATGTTTACTGCCTTTATCATACTGACAGCCAACTTAAAAGGGAAAGCTAGATTGCGTAGAGTGAGTGTCCTCTGAAAACCCGAAATATTCAAACCTTCTATCTTGTATCCCGCTTTCGGGACCTTTTCCATTTCTATCTTACCATTGGCACCTACAAAGAGTATCTCGGTGTCAGGTGCGGCAACTTTTAACGCATCTGCTATGGCAATGGCTGGGAACACATGTCCGCCGGTACCTCCTCCACTAATGATCACTCGTGCCATCCAACTCCATTTTATCTAATTGCTTTTTTTCTTCAAAAGATTGTTCAACATACCGACTCACACTTAATATGATACCAAATGAAAGACATGTGAACAAAAATGATGTACCGCCCATACTAATCATTGGCAAAGTCAAACCTGTAGCTGGTACTAACTTTATAGAAACAGCTATATTTGCAAAAGCCGTAATCACAATATTTAACATCAATCCCATTGCTAACATAGCTCCGAAAGTTTTCGGGCACCTAGTAACTAAACTAATAGTCCTAAATAATAACCATAAATACAAAAGCAATAAAACTGCACCACCTAAAAATCCATATTCTTCACAAATGATCGCATAAATAAAATCGGCGTAAGCAAACGGCAAGAAGTTTCTTTGGTTACTATTTCCTGGTCCAACGCCCAAAAAGCCACCTTCTGCGATGGCAACTTTAGATTGCTGGATTTGATATCCACCGTCGGAATATAAGAAATCATTGATACGTCTCAACCAAGTATCTACCCTGAAATGCTCAGGGAAATATTGCCCTATGATAAAGATTCCAGCAAATACAGCAACTCCTAAAATCAAAAGTAATACTACGTACATCATTGAGATACGACCTACAAACATCATTATAAAGGCAGTAACAAAAAGTAAAGCTGCAGTTGATAAATTGGATGGCGCAATCAAGGCACAAAACAAAATAACAGGTGCTATTATAGGCAAAAATGCATCCTTGAAACTCTTAATATAATCTTGCCTAATGGCTAATGATCTTGCTACAAACATAATCAAAGCTATCTTGGCAAAATCCGATGTCTGAAATGACAACTCCAAAATTGGGATCTTTATCCATCGAGAAGCTTCATTAATTTTTTCACCAAAAAGCGCTGTATAGATCAATAATGGTGTAGCAATAACCATCAAAATAGGCGCCAATTTAGCATACACCATATAGTGCAATTTGTACGCCGTGTACATCAACATCAATCCTGCACCAATGAATACCAACTGTCTAATCAAATAATACTCTGTACCGTGAGTCGCATTATATTTATAAGCTTCACTACCAGAAGTGCTATATACTATCAGCATCGAAAACAAAGACAATAGAGCTACAATGAGCCATACTGATCGGTCTCCCTTTAGATTTTGATATGTACTTTGTATATTCAAACTTTATTTTTAATTACGAATTATTAACTACGAATGACGAATTTACTACACTTTAACTCTTTCTAAACTTTAAACATTCAACATCTGCACACAATGCTTAAACTGATCACCTCTATCCATATAATTTTTGAACAAATCGAAACTTGCACATGCTGGTGACAGCAGGACTACGTCACCGGGTGCGCCCAATTTCAGTCCTGTCTCCACCGCCTCTGATACCTTAGTCGTCTCGTAAATAGCTGGAATATGGGGTTTAAAAGTATTCTTTAACTTTTCATTGTCTAAACCAAGACAAATCAAGGCTTTCACTCTATCTTTTATCAAAGGAAATAACACACTATAATCATTGCCTTTGTCTGTGCCACCAGCAATCCAAATAACTGGTTTTGTCATCGCATCTAGAGCATAATATACTGAATCTACATTGGTCGCTTTACTATCATTGATAAATTCGATACCACTGATAGTACCACAGGTTTCCAATCTGTGTGGAAGATTTACGAATGTCTTAAGACCATTGCCAATCTCTTGCTCAGATAGATTCAATATTCGACAAGCTTCCACTACACAAGCAGCATTGAAAAGATTATGTCTTCCTTTTATACTTATTTCAAAACTTTGAGTTGTATCCTTTGATACAATGCCATTAATATATTTATTATGAGTAATACTGATTTTATTTGGTTGACCAGTAAATGTTTTCAACTTTTCTAAAATCTCCGCATCATCACCATTATAAATAAAATGATCCGATGCTGACTGATTCATTGTAATGCGAAATTTTGCATTTACATAATTATCCATTTTGTAATCATACCTATCCAAATGATCAGGTGTGATATTGAGCAGGATAGAAATATAAGGTTTGAAAGTATCAATATCATCCAATTGGAAGCTAGAAATCTCCAAAACCATTATCTCAGGTGCATCTTCTGCAATGATACGTGCAAAACTACGTCCATAATTACCTCCCAATGCTACATTCAATCCTGCTGTCTTCAGTACGTGGTATAAAAGTCCCGATGTTGTAGTCTTCCCATTTGAGCCTGTAACAGCAATGGTCAGTCCGGAATAAAACGAGTGACCAAACTCAATCTCGGAAATCACTTTCCGTCCTTTTTCTTTTAACATGCGAAGGACTGGCGCATGTTCCGGAACACCGGGACTTTTAACAACCACCTCAGTTACCAAAACCTTTTCAAAATCATGTCCACCTTCTTCAAAAGGGACATCGTTATCAATTAACTCTTTTTTATAATGTTCTGCGATCATTCCAAAATCGCTGACAAAAACTTTCAAACCCATTTTTTTGGCCAATAGTGCAGCACCAACTCCACTTTCTCCAGCTCCTATAATCGTTACACTCTCCATCATTATCTAATCTTAAGTGTAATGACCGAAACAATCGCCAATAAAATACCTATAATCCAAAACCTAGTCACAATTTTTGCTTCGTGCATTCCCTCTTTCTGAAAGTGGTGATGCAATGGAGACATTTTAAAAATTCTTCTTCCTTCACCGTATTTCTTTTTGGTATATTTGAAATAAGAAACCTGAAGCATCACAGACAAATTTTCTGCTACAAAAATCCCACATAATATAGGTATCAATAATTCCTTGCGTAATAAAATCGCTAATACAGCAATTATACCTCCAATGGTCAAACTACCCGTATCTCCCATAAACACTCTAGCTGGGAAGGAATTATGCCATAAAAAGCCAATACATGCCCCCAAAAAACAAGCTGTAAATACTACCAACTCCGCAGAATTGGGTATATAAAATATGTTGAGATAATCAGCGATGATCGTATTGCCAGATACATAAGCAAATATGCCTAATGTTGCTGCAATAACTGCCGATGTCCCTGCGGCCAAACCATCTATTCCATCTGTCAGATTGGCTGCATTAGATACTGCCGTAACGATAAAAATGATAATTAAGGTAAATATGATAGATAACCACAAATCTGCATTATCACCAATAAATGAAACCAAATATTTATAATCAAAATTATTGTCCTTCATAAAAGGAACATTGGTAAGCGTTGTCTTTACATACGCCATTTCAGTCATGCGCGAGATATCATTGACTCTCGGTAAAGGTATTTCATACTCCTTGATTACTTTATATCCTCCAGCATTGGCATCATCTAATGGCATCCTGACTACGATATCATTGGAAATCAACATAGTTACACCCACTATCAAACCTAAAATAACTTGTCCGAATATTTTAGTCTTACCACTTAGCCCATCCTTATTTTTTAAAAATACTTTGATATAATCATCTGCACCACCTATGAGCCCCAACCATACCGTGGTAAATATCATTAACCAAATATAGACATTGTCCAATTTTGCTAAAAGCAAGCAAGGAATTAAAATAGCCATGATGATTATAATACCTCCCATCGTAGGAGTACCTTCTTTGGCTTTTTGCCCTTCTAAACCCAACTCTCTCACTGTCTCGCCAACTTGCATTCTCTTCAGCTTACTGATGATTTTACCACCAAACACTAAAGATATAATCAAAGACAAAATGATAGCAAATGCAGCACGAAATGTAATATATTGAAATAACCCTGCGCCTGGCACATTGTAATATTTATCAATATATTCAAAAAAGTGGTACAACATTTGTATTATGTATTTTAACTATTTGTTTTGTATGTTATTTAAAGCCATTTTGATAGAACCTAATGGCTTGTGAAAGTATTTGCAAATAAAAATTTTAACAGTGCAGTGAGCAGTCTGAAACTTTTTCCAAAAAGATCCCACTGCAACTGTTAAACCAACCTGAGAATGATAATAGAACCTAAATCTTTGATATTGAAAGGGTGTTGTAAAGATAAAAATAAGTAATCTACTTAATCTGATTCATAGTCTTTGTATGTAATATGAAATTCCAACCCAATTCCATATAAAACTATTAATCTAACCCTAAAAACTCTTTCAAAATCTTTTTATCGTCAAAAGGAAACTTTTCTCCCTTTATTTCTTGATATGTTTCGTGACCTTTGCCAGCAATGAGTAAGATATCATCATTATTCGAAATCATGACTGCAGTCTTTATAGCTTGCTGTCTATCCGTAATGCGAATCATCTTCTTTTTGTCTTCTATATCCAAACCCGCTTCCATTTCATCAATAATAGCATCTGGATCTTCAGACCTAGGATTATCACTTGTCAAAATCACTTTATCTGACCATGTACAGGCTACTTTAGCCATGATCGGTCTTTTGGTAGCATCTCTGTCGCCACCACATCCAACTACTGTGATAATTTGGCTTTTAATATTTTTAACCTTTTTGATGGTTTCCAATACGTTTTCCAAGGCATCAGGCGTGTGGGCGTAGTCTATAATGCCACATTTGCCGGTGTTTTTATCTACAACTTGATCAAATCTACCTTCTGCCCCTCTCAAACCACTCAATACTGCTAGAATGTCATCCGACTCCATGCCTAATTCTCTTGCAGCCCCATATACCAAAGCTAAATTGTAAGCATTAAACTCACCAATGAGTCTAAAATAAGCTTCTCTATCATTGATCTTCAAATGCAAACCTTGCACAGAACTTTCGATGATTTTTACTTTGTAATCAGACATGGTACGCAATCCGAAAGTCAACTTTTTGGCTTTTGTGTTTTGCAACATTACACTTCCATTTTTATCGTCATTATTGACTAATGCAAAAGCATCAGAAAGCAAATCGTCAAAGAACTTTTTCTTTGCTGCGATATAATTTTTCATGGTGAGGTGATAGTCTAGGTGATCATGGGTAATATTGGTAAATAATGCCCCTTCAAACTTCAACCCAGCAATCCGCTTTTGATCTACCGCATGCGAACTCACTTCCATAAAAATATATTCACATTTTTCGTCTCTCATTTGTGCAATCAACTTATGCAAATTGACCACATCAGGTGTTGTATGAGTTGCTGGTATCACTTCATCTCCAATCCTATTCTCTACTGTAGAAATCAAACCGCATTTATACCCAAAGGCAGCAAACAATTGGAACAACAAAGTACTAACCGTTGTCTTCCCGTTGGTCCCTGTTACTCCTACCAATTTAAGGGAATCAGATGCATGATCATAAAAGTGATTTACCAAGTCACCAAGATACGTTCTTACATCATTGATAATTATGTAAGTAACACCAGATCTTACCTCATCCACCTTTTCACACAAGATACAGATGGCACCATTTTCTATGGCTTTGTCTATGTAGTTATGCCCATCTGACAAGGTACCTTTGAGCGCTGCATAGATATATCCTCTTTCGATTTTTCGAGAGTCAAGACTAATCCCTGTTATATCGATGGAATCATTTCCAACAATTTTAACTTCAAATCCTACTGGCAATATGTCAAACAACTTTTTTATCTTCATAAACTGATACTATTTTCAGTTTAAATTTAATACTATATACTGACCTTTGGCACTTGTGCCAGCATGGACGGATTGATGATGTACTTTACCTGCACCATTGACTTTCACCTTCAATCCTGCATTTTCTAGCAAATACACTGCATCTCTTGCGCCCATACCTTTTACATCGGGTACTAAGGCTTTTTTTATCTTTTTTTCTGCTATCATCATAGCATTATCGGATGGATTGACGATGGCAAAACCATCATCCGCTTTATCTTTATATTTTAATTGTAAGAAATCAAATATTTGACTAAAATCTTTGCCAAAACCGACCGCTTTCCCAGGTACACTTGTTGTCACATAAACTGAATCATTCAGTGACTTAACTTGTTTCGTCTTCATGGCATAGACTTTTTCCGCCACATTTTTGAATACAGGTCCAGCTGTTGCACCACCATAATATGCGCCAGCTTTTGGCTCATAGATTACCACGATCATGGAGTACATTGGGTTTTCAGCAGGAAAATAGCCACAAAAACTACCATTATATTTGGCGTATTCTGCTTTATTGGCATAATTGGTTTTGGCTGTTCCTGTTTTTCCAGCAAGTGACACATATTCTGATTTCAAACTTTTACCAGTACCTTTCAATATTACACCTTCCATCATTTTTTTAGCTTTCAAAATATTTTCAGCTTTGGCAATTTGTGGTTTTAATACTACTGGTTCAAATCGCTTTTTGAGTTCTTCTCCTCTCTTTATTTCGCCTACCAAGTACGGTTTCATCATTTTACCATCATTAGCCACAGCATTATAAAAATTCAACATCTGCAATGGTGTCATCATCAATTCATATCCATGTGCCATCCAAGGAATAGTAGTACCGTACCACTTATCTTTGTTTTTTACAGGATCTTTTATTTCAGGAAGTGCCTCACCTCCTAAATCAATCCCTGTAGGTTCATGCAACCCAAACTGCTTGAGTCTTTTAATCCATTGAATCCGTCCATCTCTAGAATTATACAAGTCATTGGCAATACTTGCTACACCAACATTGGATGATATTTCAAAAGATTCTGCCATAGTAGCGTATTTTTTGCCATGTTTTTCAGAATCAAACATGGTACGATCAGAGAAATTTTTGACACCATAATTTAAATCTATCACGGTATCAATATTGGTCATCCCATCTTCAAGTGCCGCCAACATAGTGGCCAATTTCATGGTAGAACCTGGTTCACTCAACCTTGCTACACCTTGATTGTACATTTCAAAATATGTACTATCTGCACCTTTGGTCA
Source organism: Saprospiraceae bacterium (assembly GCA_016714785.1). GTDB lineage: Bacteria > Bacteroidota > Bacteroidia > Chitinophagales > Saprospiraceae > OLB9. The sequence continues at coordinate 17,886 of JADKCC010000028.1, read as the reverse complement.
AATTTGATATGGCTTTGATGGCACCAGTACCCACTTCCATCAAAATAGCTACGCCTCCTTCCGCTTTATTTTTTTGGACAGCTTTAAGCAATTCGTGGTGAACCACATCTTGCATATCGATATTGATGGTGGTATAGATATCATCGCCACGTTTGATTTCGTTTTCTGAAGGATCAAAAACAGGTACCCAAACATTTCCATCAGGTGTACCTTCTCTACCCAATCGCTTCATCAATCTTTGATCAGTATCCCCTTTAAGAAACTTATCAAAATAGCCTTCAAGGCCTATTCTGTCAGCATTCTCTCTATCCACACCTACAGTACGAGAAGCCAATTCTTGAAAAGGTTTAAATCTCTTACCATATCGATTGGAAATCAAGCCACCACGATGTTTGCCTAATCTAAGGATAGGAGCCTTTTTGAGTTTATTAAATGCTTCAATATCCAACCCCTTACCTATAAAAAAGAACCCGTTGTTTTTCTTTTTTGCAGCTTTTAAATCTTTGAGCCATTCAGCTTTGCTTCTTGTTTTGATCACATTTGGATCAAAAACACTCAAAAAGTAAGCTAATGAATCAACACCTGCTTTAAATACATCAGATTTGATGACACTCATATCCATCCGAACCTCAAAGAACTGTATCGATGTGGATAAGAGTATGCTTTCTTCAGCATAAATATTCCCTCTATCGGCATCGACCACCTTCCATTTTACATTGGCTTCACCTTTTTGACGCCACTTATCTCTCTCTAAAACACTGATATTAAATATCTTGACAAGGATGATGGCTGATGCAAGCAAAAATGCAAACATCACTAAATAAGCCCGCCATAACATCTCTTTCTTCCGATCCATTACTATATCAAATCACTTTTTTAACTTTTTCTGCTACTATTTTATAAGGTGGTGTTGTCGAAGGTAATAAACCTGAACCCTCCACTTTACTTTCAATCTGCGATTGTATGCTACCATGCATCACTTCTTGCTTGAGATTCATGGCTCTCCATTTTGTATCTCGTACTTCCTGCTTCAAAGCTTCGATCTTCCTTACGGCTTTTTCAGAAGCATGCGCATTGGAAATATAGATCACTCCCAACAACGCCAGATAGCATACAAACGGCAAATTGACAAAAATCCATTCGACCCATTTCAGTCTAAAAAGTGTAGCTTTCTTATCCTGGAAACTAGCCATACACAAATGAATTTATATTTTTAAATTACTAATGTTTAATTACTAATTATTAATGCTTACATCTTCTATTAATTATTCATACTGCCCTTAATGGTTTTCTGAATTGCTGTAATTACCAATTATCTATACTTTTTCTACTACTCTTAATTTTGCACTCCTCGACCTAATATTAACCTTTTGCTCTTTACTATCCGCCATGATCACTTTTTTGTTTACCAATGTGAACGGTCTATAAATATTACCGAACTCATCTTTTTCCAATTCACCATCAAAGTTTCCAGTTTTGAAAAAATTTTTCACTACCCTATCTTCAATGCTATGAAAAGTAATCACCACAAATCTTCCACCAGGCTTTAGCAATTCGTATCCTTCAGCCAACATCTCTTCTAATGCTACAATTTCGTCATTGACTTCCATTCTGAGCGCTTGATAGACTTGTGAAAGATACTTCATCCTTGGTCCCATAATATGCTGATCTAATATCCTATTAAGATCAAAAGTGGTACGTATTTCAGAAAGCTTGCGAGCATTAACTATTACTTTAGCAAGTGTTTTTGAATTGCGTACTTCACCATAACTGCTCAATATATCTACCAATGCTTCTTCACTATATGTCTGCAACAATTTTGCAGCAGTAAGCTCCGCTTCAGTGTTCATCCGCATATCTAATGGCGCATCAAATCGGTAAGAAAACCCACGTTCGGGCATATCCAACTGATGAGATGAGACACCAAGATCTGCAAGGATTCCATCTACCTCAACTACTCCTTCCAACCTAAGAAATCTACGTAAATATCTAAAATTGGCTTCAATAAGGGTAAATCTAGAATCTAAAACAGTATTGGCCACGGCATCTTGGTCCTGGTCAAAAGCAAACAAATGCCCTTCGGCACTTAGCTTATTTAAAATCGATTTCGAATGCCCTCCGGCGCCATACGTCACATCGACATACTTACCATCTGGTTTAATTTTGAGATTGTCTATACTTTCGTCTAATAAAACTGATACATGATACTCGCTCATGACAAAGGATCCTGCATATTACCTAATGGTTTGATACCTCCGAATATGGATTCTGCTATAGAACCAAATTCTTCAGGCTCGCTGTCAAGCATTTCATCATACTTGTCTTTTGCCCAGATTTCTATCTGATTTTGATATGCAAATAGTACTACGTCTTTATCTATACCTGCATAATCCATCAAACTGCTTGGTAGATTGATACGTTCTGCTGCATCCATCTCAAGCTCTGTCGCCCCACGATAAAAATACCTGATCGCCTGCCTTTGCTGCGTACTGTAAATATTTAATTGATTGATTTCGTTCGTCTTCATTTCCCAAACGTCATTGGGATACAACATCAAATGCTTTTCAAATCCACGGTTGATGGTAAACTTGAGATTTCCGTCGCCGCCGATACGCTTAACAATTGCTGTGGGCAATTTAAGCCTTCCTTTGGCATCAAGTTTACACTCATATTCTCCGGTGAATTGATATTGTTTCACACTTTCTGTTGGTTGACAAGGCAAAGATATCACAGATTCCCACTTTTTCCCACTTTTTTCCAAAAAACTATTGAAATATATATATTATTTTTTTAATTTGTTCTCCTATGTAATCAAATGCATTACACATTGTAAATAATTTGATTACAAAATAGAGAAAATGACACATTTGAATGAAAATTAGCGATATATTTCGCTTCTCAGGTTGGTATTAAATATAATGCAAAATTATATATATTTAATATAACATGCAAACATATTTATTAGAAATTGTAAAATAAAGCTATATACATATATATAATAGCAATATGAAGACATAATAATCAAAAATTGTATATAATTTATATTATATTATTATTTAATTTGAATCTACCAAAATAGTTCTAGAAGTAAACACCCTTGCCATCAGAACACTAAACTTACTGCTGAAGTAGATAGTGCAACCATCTGCGTTACAGAAATAAATGGAACAACCTGTTATAGTTCTATTAAGTTTCAGTCATTAGTCGGCACTAACACCTATACAACAGACCTGATTACAATCACTACAGAAGGATACCAATCAGTTTTAAGTAATTTTTTTATATCCACGAAAAGTGATATGACTTGACAACATGATGCCGATATCTTAAATGTATCTGAATCATAACTCAATGTAAATATGTCTTACTCTGAGTGCAGTCACTTCCTACCGCTCCTATCTATGAAATTACTTCCTGCTTGTTGTGTGCCCATCATCAATATATGCTGGATATTGACATGTTTGGGTCTTGTGGTGATGAAAAAGATCGTTTCTGCCACATCCTTTGCTGATAGTGGTGTGAAATCATCATATATTTTAGCCCTAGTTTCATCACCGTCAAATCGTACTAAGGCAAATTCGGTTTCTTCGACATGCCCTGGTGATACTTGACTGACCCTGATACCATGCTTATACAAATCCAATCTCATGGATTTAGTGAGTGCATCGACGGCGTATTTTGTTGCCGAATAAACATTCCCATTGGGATATACTTCATGACCTGCAGTTGAGCAAATATTGATAATGTGGCCTTTTTGTAGTTTTACCATCTCTGGACTTACCAATCTAGTGATATATAACAAACCCTTGATATTGGTATCTATCATTAACTCCCAATCTGCAATATTACCTTCGTGTATCGGGTCAAAACCTTTGGCCAAACCTGCATTATTGACCAAAACATCTACCTTTTTCCATTCAGGCTTTAGTGCTTTAAAGGCTTTTTTGGTGGCTGCATTATCTCTAATATCAAAACAAAGGGTAATGATTTGAATACCATATTTTCCTTCTAGCTGTTGTTTAATTTCTTCCAATCTCTCCTTACGGCGGCCAGTTAAAATCAAATTGTAGCCATTTTTAGCAAATATTTTGGCTGTAGCTTTGCCGATACCTGATGTGCTGCCAGTGATAAACGCTATTTTCTTAATTGGAGTATCCATGATATTTCTATTTTTGTTTTACATCAGCTAATTTTTGCTTAAACTCATCCATAAATGTTTGATAGCCTGGTGTAGCGGGTCCTGAAAATCCAGTATGTATATGAGCTATATTGTTGTTTTTATCTGCAATAATGAGTGTTGGATAAGACATTATTTTATCTAGTTGAGGTATCTTAATGGCTGCTTGCGTTTTGTCATAGTACCCTCCGTACAACACTTCATGGTCTATTTTCATTCTATTTTTAAATCTTTTTAATGCGTCCAATGATTTTTGTTCTTCTTTATATCTTTCAAAACCAATGGTAATAATAGCAACTTCTGCATCTTGGTTTGTTTTAAAAAATTCTTTCAAAAATACTGTTTCGTCCATACAGTTTGGACACCAAGTACCCATAATTTGTATAATCTTCACTTTACCTTTGTACTGCTCATCCGATATGCTCACTAGTTTACCGCTCTCGTTGATGAATGCAAAATCAAGTGGCTTTCCAGTTGATTTGGTAAGCGAATAAGGACTTAGTAGCGCTGCGGAATCGTTGCGTCGTGCCTCCCAATTGGTCGTATATTGACTTCCAGATCTGAAAGTGCCTGTTATAGAACCATCATCCAAGACTTTGCCCAAAAACATAAACGCATGTGCACCATCAAAGGCAGATAAATATATTTTTTTATCTATAACTTTTCCTTCTAAATATCTGTAATCGCCTGTTTCAGTCAGAAAAGTACCAGTGATAATTTCCTTTTCCTGTTTAAAAAGACCAATTGCCTTATATTCATCCTCAGTCCCAATTTCAAAAGTGCATTCCCATTTCCCTGCAATATTTGTTAAAGTGTCTTTGGAGATTCGTTCAAATCTGTCTGCAAAACCATGTACAGCTTTAAATGGAATCCTATAATTATCTTTATAATTGACTATCCAGTCGCCTTCCATAATACCATCTTCATAAATGGCCCTAATCTGTGTATCATAGACTGGAAAATCAATGATAACAGTGTCCTTTGCGGTAGATTTATCTCGTCCAAATGTGATGTCTTTAACTTCGATTCGCTCCTCTGCATTATGTATAATCAAATGAAAAGTGGAATCATCATCATAAACCACTTCAAAATTAAATGGCAATTCAGTATCATAATCAAACTTTTTTACGATATCTCTATCATCGCCGTATTTCATAGTAGGTGTGCGATCTAAAAGTAAAACACCTCGCCATATTCCTGGAGGAATTTTTTTGAAAGTTTGATTTGGCTCTACACAACTAAATAGAGATAGTACCAAGATTAGAATTGCACAATACTTCATGGAGGAAACTTTTAAACTTTTACATCAATATTTGCTTGAGATTCAGCACACATTTGCATACTACTGCATGGTAAATAATAAATGAGACCAACTATTCGCTTTTTTCACCAACAAATTGATCTTCTTTGTTTTTGAACAGGATATTGAATGTGGTGAGACTACCATAGATTCTGGTAATATATTGTTGAAGATTAACCTTTTCCTCATCAGTTAGTTCAGATGCGTTGATGCGCTGCTCCATTACCCTTAATCTATCTCTCACCATTACTATTTTATGAAAAAAAGCATCAATAGGAATTTCTTTGGGTTTCAAAGAAGTATCTTCTGGTTTCAAAATCATTAATCCATTTTTCCATTTATCGCCCATTGGTATCACTTCAGAAATATCTGACCAAGTTTTTAAGATTTTAATCAATGCCTTTTCAGCTTCAGAAAATGACACTTTCTCATCGGCTTCTATGCGCTCTATCACATCCCAAGAGCTATACTCCTTTCCAACCAATTTGATACCATAAGTGATGAAACAGACTTTGTATGCTACTACTTCTGCTCCTATCACTACACCATCACCAAACGCAGGATGCTTAACTCTTGATCCTACACCTAATATACTACTCATATTCCAATAATTAATTTTTAATAATCGGTGTAAAGATACTATAATAACATATATAGCCAAAAGAAATTAACACGCGAAAGATTTTGATTTTAATTCATGTATGAAAGCAGATTGTGACAATTAATCTCCAAACTTTCTAAAATCAAGATTCCTGAATGGATAAAATAACTAAATGCTTTTTTTTATTCCAAAAGCTTTCCTAATAAATTTTTATTTATAACAGGTATAAGTTTCTGAGCAATAGTCAACATTTTTTCAGTTTTCAAGCCAGCAATATTAAATGTCAACATAAACAAATAATTGTCTCCAATATTCCAATAAACTCGACCATTTTCAATAGCATAGACCACCTTTACTTTTCCAACCATGGCCTCTTTAAATAATAAATTTTTCGTTGACCCTTGTTCAGACTCACCTTCAGTTAGTTTTGACTCGATCAAATATGATATGTACTCAGGATTGTCATCATAGAGAGGATTGGTCATCACTTGCAATAACATACCTGTATAGGGCATGGCAGGATCTTCCCATTTGAAAAAACAATTACTCACTTTTACATCACCCGGATTTCCAGTAGATTTCACTTGAATATCTTTCACTCCAAGTGCTGATTGTATCTCATCCAGAGATATTAATTCACAAGCTTTAGGCAATAAAAGTTCGGTGGGATTGCGATGTACACCAAAATTAAAAACCCTAGTATTAATACCACTTTGAGCTGAAATATACCCAGTAAAAAATACTATTAATATCGATTGAATATAAAGAAATCTATAAGATAACATAAGGATAAATATTTTGGTACAAAGATAAATTAGACATCCTTGTAAACTTATCTAATTTTAAAATTTAACAAAGTATTAATGAGCAACATCTCTCCGCTACTTATTGAAAGAAGAATTTGATTTGCAAAAACTATACATTTTAGGGTATTGAAAAAGCATCCTTTAAAAGCATAAAATTTTAGTAATCCAATTTACTTTAAGTATAAATATAACGCCCAAAATAAAAATGAAACACATTAGTTCCATCCATCAAATCATGTATAAAAGGATCCAAAAGTAAAAAACCTATTACCTTCAATAAGGTAACGCCATATAAAATACTGAAATGCAAAAAAAATAACATCAGACACAATATTAAATTCTACACAATCGTTATAAAACATACATTTATAAATACGAAAACTTTAATGCTCCATAATTAACTCAGCTTAAGTTCACTGTAGAATAAAAAATCCGTCATAAAACAAAATCAAATAAAATGAAAAACATATTTTTAATTGGAATGCTTACTATGATTACTATATCAGTTTATGCTCAGCTCATCGATGTTGCCAATTTAAATAAAGGTAAATATGGGATAAAAGTTACAACTGGGTTTATTACAACAAGTAAAGAAACAACTACATTGATCAATGAAAAGTCAATGACTTCACAAAAAATTAAATTTTCTAGCGCTTCGCCTCAAATATCTGTTGGACTCTGGGGCCAGAAAAAATTTGGGTTTTTATACGCTGATGCCAATGTACTTTATAGCCGTTACGGCATGAATTATGAAGTTTACGGCAGTAATTCTGACGATGTAAATATGAAAACAATATCAGAGAATTATCAATACATTGATATGCAAGTAATGGGTGGACTTACTAGTAATGGTTTCAGAATAGGTGTTGGTCCTGTAGCACATGTATTGGCAGCCCATCAAACAGACCTCAAAGATGAGACCTATTTTAATGAAAGAATGCGTGCAGTAAGCTTTGGATTTAGTGGAGCTGTAGGTTATGATTACAAAAAATTTAGTTTTGATATCAAATTTGACAAAGCCTTTAGAACTATAGGAGATCACATATATTACGGAAATAGAAAATCAAGGTTTTTAGAAACACCAGATGCTCTGACATTTTCAGTAGCCTATCAATTGTTTTAGTGAGCGAGTTTTAAAATTAAACCCAGATTATACGTTAGAACTTCGTCATGAGAAGCTAAAATGCAATAAATCAGCTATTTAGGGTCTGCTGACTATGGTACAACCAATTGAAAAATAATAAATTATGTCTATAATAAACAAATTAAATGCAAACCTTTTAATTGATATTGTCCCAAAGTCGTGTACCTTGAGTTGGCTTTTGCCTTATGCAGGCGGCAGTTACTTTTTTGCATTGCCCAAAAAAGTAACCAAAAAAGTCTAGTTCAAAAAAAGGTAACTGAATGGTGCAGCTTTGCTGCATTTGAGTGATACGAAATCACTCAAAAATGAAGGCACTGATTTAAACTTAAATCAGCTTGGTGTAATGTCGTTCATTCTCGACCTTACAAGATCGCTTAGTCATGCATTTTTCTATTGCCATAAGTATTTCATATTTAATCCTTTGTGCTTTCTATGGCAATAGACGCACTTTTGTTTCTTCATTCTCTATTGCTTGTTTTTTGAACGATAGTCTCCATTAAACTAACAACCAAAAATAATAGCTGACTTTATCAGCAGCCTCTATTTATTTGTATGCGAAAAGCGTAGCACTGCTATGGTTAAAGTAGAAAAATAGGCGAAGCTTCTGATTTGCAGCAGTTTAGATTTTCTAATGCATATTTCGGGTTAAAACTTGTTTCCGCTTTTACATGAAACATTTTGGTACAAAGTCATAAAAACATTACAAGTCAACTTTGTCATCTTGTAAAAATGGCATTTTGTAGGTTGACTATATTTGGATCTAGTATTTTTTGAACCACTTTAATGTCGTAGGAGCTATGTAGGTTTAGGTTTATCTGTCTTAATATTCGATCTTACAAAGGTATATAGGATCCATTATTTTTTGACCAATAAAAAAAAATATGATTACACTTTGGTTCTAGAAACCTACTGAACTCTAAAATCTATAATGACTGTGCCACATTGGCTATCTATTTCACTCTTGTTAAACTTATACTTCATAGCTGTTTTTCTTGCTAATTCTATAAGATAACTATCGGATGTAGTAGATCCCTTTTGAGTAAACTCAGCTTTTGTGACTTTACCATCTATATTTACACAAATTGATAATGAGACCTTACCAGTTTTTTGCGAACTATCTGTAAAAGATGGTGAATATTCGATACCTCGCCCCTTTAGACCTCCTCCCACTATTCCTGACCCTTTACTTATACCTTCAAGTGCCTTGCCATCAGGATCGCCAGTAGCAGTACCTTGATTTCCTGTACTGTTATTATTACCCTTTCCCTTTCCCAACAAATCCGAATACTTTTTCTTTTGATCTGCTGCAGCTTTCGCTTTTTCGGCGGCATCTTTTTCCGCTTTGGCTTTTTCAGCTGCCACCCTTTCAGATTCTGCTTTTGCCGCAGCATCAGCTTTCGCTGTGGCTTCCGCTTTAATTTTGGACTCTGACAGTTCCTTTGACTTACTTTTGTCAGCTTCGGCGGTTTTGGTTGTTTTTTTATCCACTACTTTTATAGGTGCTTCCTCCTCAGGATCGGTAGATGTGATAGTTTCATTTTGAGATTTAGTAGGTAGTGCCGCAGTTGACGTAGCGGATTCTGAGTTGGTTTCTACAACTTCTTGTGCGTCGTCACTCCCTGCATCTGGATCACCAAAAGCAATGAGAATTCCTTCAGATTGTTGTAAGATCGGCGTAGTCAGAAAGGGTAAAAGAAAAAATAATAATAAAAGTAGATGAATAACCAAACTAATGATGATTCCCCTTCTTTTATGCTCTTCTTCGTGATACAATCTGTCCTGACTGGCCATTTTACAGTTATATTTATATTACTTCAATGCTTACTCTTGTTAGAATAAGTGTATGTGTGTAAGATAGTAGATAATAAAAAATGTAAGTTGACTCTTCGCTTATTTAGGATCTGTAAGTACCGCCCTAACTTGCATCCTGTACGCCAAATCTAAGACGGCTATAACAGGAACATTACTTGCTTTGGCAGAAGGTGTGACTACTATCGCTGCCTTTTCTTTATCAATTCTTTTGAGAGATTCCATCTGTCGCTCTATGCCTTCCAAACTGATCGGAACTCCATTGAGAGAATAAGTACCTGATTCATCTATGTTGACCACCTTGTTTTTTGCTTTTGGTGGTGGCGGACTTGTTTTTTTGCCTGGTAACAATAAGTCTAGGGCATTGGGAGTCACTATGGATGATGTCAACATAAAAAATATCAATAACAAAAAGATGATATCTGTCAGTGATGACATATTAAATTCTGCTGTAACCTTACTACGTTTTTTTACTGCCATTATTCAGTTATTTAATTGGTGGTAGGTTGTGTTGCAATAATTGCTTTTATCTTTAGTCCACTTGCGATCTTTACTGCGCTATACACCGTCTCCCAAGGCACACCTACCTCAGATATGATGGTAAGTGTAGCGTTTTCTTTATTGTCTGTCTTGCGCACTGCCAATGCAATATCCTTCTCCATATTTGCTATACTACTTTCCTTTCCAGCTACTTTTATCTCGCCATCTACAGTCATCATAACTGGAAGGTTGGATGGGGCAATAGTGGTAGAGTCTGACTCTGGCAAGGGTATGCTAATTTGCACCGCCTTAGATGTAAGCATAAAAAATATAAGTAGCAAGAATATAATATCAGTCAGAGATGACATATTAAATTCTGCAGTTACCTTACTTCTTTTTTTGACAGCCACTTTAGGTGATTTTTATTAAAAAATATTCTTAATTACCAGGCTCTTGAAGCAAATCCATGAAGTCAAGGGTTGTTTTTTCCATTTGAAAAATCACCTGCTCAACCTTTGATACCAAATAATTATATCCAACAAATGCGAAGATACCTATAACCAACCCAAATGCGGTAGTGATCAATGCTTGATAAATACCACCAGCCAATACTGAAGGTGTCACATTTTGTTGTGTGGACATCTCATAAAAGGCTAAAATCATACCTGTAACTGTACCCAAGAACCCAACCATCGGTGCTGCACCTGAAATACTTGCCAATGACGAAAGATTTTTTTCCAGCTTAAATACTTCGAGATTTCCTACATTTTCGATGGCTGCATCAATGTCTTTAAGTGGCTTACCTATTCGCATAAGCCCTTTTTCGATCATCCTTGCCGCAGGAGTATCCGTAGCTCTACAAAGTGCTTTTGCTCCTTCTATATTTCCCGAACCCACAGATGCTCTGATATTGTTGATAAAGTTTTCATCTATTTTACCTGCCTTTTTTATGGTAAGATACCGCTCTACAAAAATCACTAAAGCCAAAAATGACAATATCAATAGTATCAATACGATTGCAATACCTATTGGGCCACCTGAAACCACTATATCCACTAAATTCTGAGATTTTGCTGCACCTTCTTCAGTTACAACGTCTGGAGATTGAAATAATAAAAATGAAAGATTTAACATGATTTTATTTTGTGTTGATTGCTAACGTTAAAACGCAAATAGTGTTTATATATTACATTTAAGCCACAAAAATAGGTTTTTTTATAATATTATGATTTTTTTATATTTATTTTTTTCAAATAACTTTCAATATTGGTTCTTATGAAGACTTTATCTTTTTCACTGACTCCTATGTGATAGCCCTCCGCAGCTACCACATCATTCACACCTCAGTTATTCTTCTGCACTGTCATTTCAACAAGTGGGAGAAATCTAAGCGCCTTTTTTGATGTGACTAACAGTCATTGCAAAGCATAAAATTTAAACACCGGTCAGAGACCGCATTATACTTTCCGTCAAAGTCAGATAAGACTTTGACAAACGGAATTGAGGATTTGGAAATTTAATTATGTAAATTGTGTAACGAAAACGTAACAACTTACAAGGCTTGCTTTCAGTATTTAAGATACATACACTTAATTAGTATCGTGATCAAGATGCCAGTGTAAACTTATTTTTGTAATGTATCTACCCTGATTATTACTAACAAATACTACCTCCCCTTGATTGTATTCAAGTATCTCTTTTACCAGTTGCAAGCCTAATCCCTTTCTTTTAATACCTTCTTTTTGTTGTACTACACTTTCATTGCTTATTTGAAAATATACACTTTTATCATCTTGTTGCATCTCAATAAATACATCACTACCTTCAGGCGCGTATTTGCTCGCATTATCCACCAAATTCCTGATGACTGCCTGTATGCCTAGACGATCACCAAATACTTTGGATGCCTTGATAGCATCTATTGATAAGTGCAGTTTTAATTTTTTATTTTTAAAAACAGGATCATATTGCTCTGTGACCAATAACAACTCATAATATATCTGGCAGACTTCATATCTGAAATTTTGCAATCCGCGGGTTCTTTTCACCCAATTATATACATTATCACTGATTTTAAATACACTGAGGATAATTGATAAATATCATTCAGACTATCTCGTGAAATTTTATCTTTATTTTCCAATAAATCTTGAATAACAGTAAGCTGAGAGATCAAAGGTGAACGGATGTCATGGCCCATTACATTGAGTATCTTATCCTTATATTCATTCGCTTTTTTTAGTTCTGTGGAATGTTTTTTAAGTCGATACCATAGACCCACAACCAATCCTAACAATAACAATAAAGCAGATCCAAGAATTTGCAATATAGTGGCCTTATTTTTCTGATAATCCTTTTCTTTGGTGAGTATATCGTTTTGCAGCTCCTTTTCTTTTACTTTAAAGGCTACTTCAAACTCCGCATATTTATTTTCAATTATTTGTTGTGTGGCGCTATCTTGTATAGATATATATTGAGGTATTAGTTGCAATATTTTATCCTTATTTTGGGTTTTTGGTAGAATAAAGTAAGTCCTGTATAGCATCAGATTTTATCAGATAACTTTTATTTTTTTTCTAGTGCTAATCTCTTTATGTAATAGCTTTCAGCGGCATCCCATTTCTTTTGATGAAAAAGGATTTCACCCATATAATAATAAGCTGAAATCTTTAAATCGACAATGCTTAAATTTTCAGCTACAGTCAATGCCTTGTTAATATATTTTTCAGCTTTAGTATAGTCTGAAAGCTGCATATATACCCTGCCCAATTGATTATAGAAAAAACCTAAATTAAATTCTTTACCCTGAAAATCATTCTTTTCAAAAACTACTGCGGATTTATTAAGCATCTCAAGTGCTTGATCATTTTTATTGTCATTGGCATACGCCAGCCAATCCATTTTGTAATAATACCAAAAGCCTTGGATTTTTATAATTACCTTTAAAATAATCCAATGCTTTCAAAAAGTATTTTGTATCAGATTTTGATCCCTTGACTTTGTTATAAGCAAAATTTGACAAATCACCCAACCTGAACAGTGTCCAAAACATATACGTCGTATTTTTTTCAGACTCGGTCACCTTGAGCGCCTCATGAAAATGATAAAAGGCTTTATCAAATGTCCCCCGACTTTTATAGTACAAGCCCAATAGATTTTCTACATTATACGTCTTTTTGCTGCCATTTAATTTTAGATTCAAAACCACCATCTCACCAATATATTGGGTCACCTTTGGATGATCGGATGCGATATATTCCCAACACAAATCCTGCAAAATATCAAACTTATGACTATCCGAAATCGTATCACTTCTTAAAATTCGTTCTAACGAATCACTCTGGTACAGTTGTCCAGTGAGTATAATTGAGTAAAACCAAAAAAGAACCCAAACAAAATTTTATTTTTTCTACACATTGCTATTTATTACACGAAATAACATAATTTTGATTTTTCACTTCAGTATATCACTTTAAATCTCTTGATAACTTATCCAACATGTTGGTGTTGACTAATCTATCAATATACATTAAATTCACTTTATTAATGAAACTATCCTAAATTTAACAAAGAAGAATTAATTTCCATCAATATTTTTTTAATATGACTTATGTTTTAGATATAAAAAATAAATTACTAAACCTTTAATGACATATTTGGGGTGCAGTGCAAATATAGACATTATTTAGATTTATGGCTAATTTGATAATGAGAAAATTTAAAATTTGAAGATCGGATAATGTGGTGATGTGCTCCTTTTGTCTGAACTATGATTCATTTGATTTTTGTGATTAGGGTGATTTGATGATTTGTACAGGTCAGAGACCGTAGGATACTATCCGTCAAAGTCAGATAAGACTTTGACAAACGGGGATGGCATTTTAATGGCCTTGCAAATTCATTTGCAAGTTAACGTTACTTGTTTCAATTAATAAAAGCTTAGATTGGATGATGTACTGATGTGCTAATGTGCTGATGTGCTCCTTCTGTCTGAACTATGATTTATTTGATTTGTGTGATTTGTTGATTTGATGATTTGTACCGGTCAGAGACCGTAGGATGCTATCCGTCAAAGTCAGATAAGACTTTGACAAACGGAGATGGCATTTTATTGGCCTTGCAAATTCATTTGCAAGCTAACATAACTTGTTGCAATTAAAAATTGCAATGCCATTAAGAAAACCCTTCGATGGTCGAAGTTTGCAACTTCGATCCTGTATATCAAGAATTTCCAATTCGTTTTCACAAATGCTAAAAAAATCTGTTAACCCGATGAGCGATGTTTTAAATTATTTATGACTTAGTTTTTAGTATAATGTAAATTGAATTATAAATTCATAAAATATTGCATCGCTAATGTGGCGATGTTCTAATTTGATGATGTGATGATGTGATGATTTGGTGATTTGCTGATTTGGTGATGTGCTGATTTGATCTGATGTGATTCTTTTGATTTTTGTGATTAGGGTGGTGAGCACCGGTCAGAGACCGTAGGATACTATCCGTCAAAGTCAGATAAGACTTTGACAAACGGGCGTACATTTTATTGAGTTGCAAACTTGTTTGCAACATGGATCAAATAAAACTTTGACAAACGAGAATATTAAATAATAGAACATGAAATATAACCAAACATCGAAGAACGGAACTTAGCCCCTCTTTTTTAAGAGAGGGGTTGGGGTGAGTAAATAATGATTAGGGTGATTTGTTGATTTGATGATTTGCACCGGTCAGAGACCGTAGGATACTATCCGTCAAAGTCAGATAAGACTTTGACAAACGAGGATGGCATTTTATTGGAATTGCAAACTTGTTTGCAACATGGATCGAATAAAACTTTGACAAACGAGAATATTAAATAATAAAACATGAGATATAACCAAACATCGAAGAACGGAACTTAGCCCCTCTTTTTTAAGAGAGGGGTTGGGGTGAGTAAATAATGATTAGGGTGATTTGATGATGTGCACCGGTCAGAGACCGTAGGATACTATCCGTCAAAGTCAGATAAGACTTTGACAAACGAGGGATGGCATTTTTTGGAATTGCAAACTTGTTTGCAACATGGATCGAATAAAACTTTGACAAACGAGAATATTAAATAATAAAACATGAGATATAACCAAACATCGAAGAACGGAACTTAGCCCCTCTTTTTTAAGAGAGGGGTTGGGGTGAGTAAATAATGATGTGCTGATTTGCTAATGTGATGTGGGGTGTGGATTTGCTAGGCCGATGGGGGGAGTTGTGGGGTGAGTGATTTGCTGATGTGCTGATGTGCACCTTTTGTCTGAACTATGATTTATTTGATTTTTGTGATTAGGTTGATTTATACCGGTCAGAGACCGTAGGATACTATCCGTCAAAGTCAGATAAGACTTTGACAAACGGAGATGGCATTTTATTGGCCTTGCAAATTCATTTGCAAGTTAACATAATTTGTTGCAATTAAAATTGCAATGCCATTAATAAAAGATTAGATTGGATGATGTGGTGATATGCTGATGTGATGATGTGCTAATTTGGTGATTTGCTCCTTTTGTCTGAACTATGATTTATTTGATTTTTGTGATTAGGTTGATGTGCACCGGTCAGAGACCGTAGGATGCTATCCGTCAAAGTCAGATAAGACTTTGACAAACGGGGAGGCATTTTATTGGCCTTGCAAATTCATTTGCAAGCTAACATAACTTGTTGCAATTAAAAATTGCAATGCCATTAAGAAAAAAAGGGCCAATCACTCTTTTGCGAAGGCCCCTCAATTATGAAAGCGTTAATTTTTATGTTGCTTGATTTGGTAAAATTGCTTTTAACAATTCCGCAATTCCACAAATTAGCAAATCTGCATTTTTATCAAATCAGCATTTTTATCAATTTCCATTTACTTGTATTGTTGCTGTACCGCACTTCACAGGTGGACACTCTGGCTCACCTGGGGCACAATTGCCTGGATCTACGAGCTGTACCGTATTCTGACATCCTGGATTGGCACTATCTGTGATGGTCACGGTAAATGTAGATCCACCGCCTGCGGTACCTGGTCCTAAGGTAAATTGTGTTCCTATGCCATACGTGCCACTGGTAGGTGTGATGGTAGTACCACCATTTACTGTGACAATGTAAGTCGTGAGGCTTGCGTTGCTATTGGTCACCAATAAAGCAGCTCGTAACTGATTGTCTGTCATTTTAGCTGGTGTATTATTGTCATAACACGCTATGTTTTGTATCGTTACGGCATTGACATTACAGCATTTTGATGTAGTGATGGTCACCTGACAAGTACTACTACAGTTGTTGCTGTCGGTGATGGTCACAGTGTAGGCAGCTCTCCTGCTGGGCCACTCTACGGTCGCTCCGGACATATTGTTGCCCCATGCGTAACCATAGCTACCGCTGCCTCCTACGCCACTTTGCGGTGGCTGAGCCTCCCGTAAGATCAGCACAGCTAGGTTGTGTATTGGCGGCGATGCTGCACGTAGGGCCTGACGGTGTGGTC
This sequence comes from Saprospiraceae bacterium, assembly GCA_016714785.1. Classification (GTDB taxonomy): domain Bacteria; phylum Bacteroidota; class Bacteroidia; order Chitinophagales; family Saprospiraceae; genus OLB9. The sequence continues at coordinate 1,073 of JADKCC010000028.1, read as the reverse complement.
AAGGTCACACTACAAGTGCTGCTGCACATATTGCCATCAGTAACGGTGACCGTGTATGTGCCTGCACCTAAACCTGTAGCGGTTTGTGCTGTTTGTGCAGGTGTGGTACTCCATGCATAGGTATAGATACCATTACCACCACTTGGGGCTACCGTTGCTGAGCCATTGCTTAGTCCACATCCTGGGTTGGACTGTACACTTGCTACACAAGTCGGGCTATTGGGTGGTGCCAGATTTTACATTAAAGTATTACTACATCCACCACTGTCTGTCACCGTCACGGTGTAGATGCCTGTAGTGAGATTGGTTGCTGTGGCTGATGTTTGCTGAGGAGATGTACTCCATCTATAAGTATATCCTCCTGCACCACCTACGGCAGTCACGGTAGCAGAGCCATTGCTTTGCCCACATGCAGGTGTCACTGTAGCCGTACATGAGAGTAGCGGGCTCACATTAGTTGAGGGTCACTGGGCAACACAGGTCGATGGCACATGCACCGGCATCTGTCGCTCGATAGATATAGGTACGGCATGGTCGCCACATAGACATTGCTCATCGCTCCTGGTATCGGTGTCTCTGTCACACCTACTACGGTGTACCACTGATATCCACTATATCCTGCAGGGGCAGTGAGCGTATAGCTATCACCTGTGCAGAAATTAAAATTGGATGGTGGACATGGTGTGCTACATTGTGCCGGAGCGGTATAAGTCTGTGTACTTGTACAGAGTATATCATTGCTAAATATTGCTGTGACCGTATGACTGGCACCATCTGCATTGAGATTGCTGATGCTATACGACATCGGTGAGGTAAACGGTGCGGTGAGTGTGACGCTATTGCCACCTGTCACGCTGATGACTAAGGTCCCTGCTGCAGGCGCATTGGTGAATGTCACCTGCCCTGTGAGGGTGTATGTATTATTGGACGTGCTACACGCTCCTGGTGTAGCCGTGATATTGCTGATCACACACTGGCAGGATACCGGTGCGGTATAGGTCTCTGTATCAGTACATGCCGCATCATCGCTAAATGCTGCCGTCACCGTATGGCTCGCGCCATCAGCTGTCAAT
>JADKCC010000027.1 GCA_016714785.1 Saprospiraceae bacterium | reverse complement strand
GTGTAGTGACGATCATTAATTTTTTAAGCGTAATTAAAGTTAAAAAGGGGTTTTTCTAAGGAAGAACTCTTTTTTTTTATGTAGCTTTTTGGTTGTTGCAACAAATATTTAGCATAGATCGTTTTACTTGCTTTAAAATTATTTATTTATGCAACGCAAATCTTTTGTAAAAATGTTAGGTTTAACTTCTTTGGCTTTGGGACTGGGTAACCTCTATCAACTAGAGAAAATATCTACCACTTTTACCCAATCGCCACGTATGCCAGTTTTGTTTTTAGGTCATGGTAGCCCTATGAATGCGATAGAAGAGAATGAATTTGTGGTAGGCTTTCGTAACTCAGCCAAGCGTATTCCTAAGCCAAAAGCCATCATCTGTATATCGGCCCATTGGTACACCAAAGGCACTAAAGTGACAGCAATGGATATGCCAAAAACTATTCATGATTTTGGTGGATTTCCACAAGATCTTTACAACGTAGTATATCCAGCCAAAGGAAGTCCATCATTAGCCAAAGAAACCGTACAAATGCTCGCTCCAGTCATGGTTGAAGAAGACCATAATTGGGGATTGGATCATGGTGCTTGGAGTGTTATAAAACATTTATACCCGGAGGCAGATATTCCCATTATACAGTTGAGCATAGACTACACAAAGTCCCCTCAATACCATTTCGATCTTGCTTCAAGACTAACTTCTCTACGGGATAGAGGGATATTGATCGTTGGATCGGGCAATATTGTACACAATTTGGGATTGGTAGATTGGCCCAATATGAATAAGGTAGATCACGGATTTGATTGGGCTATAGAAGCAAGAGCAAAAATTAATCAATGGATGTTGGATGGGGATTTTGCACCCATTGTTGACTATACCAAACAAGGGAAAGCTATCCAAATGGCAGCGCCAACTCCAGACCATTATCTCCCTTTAATTTACGCCTTAGGTCTCAAGTCGGATGGTGACAAACTAGATTTGTTCAATGATAAATTACTGGCAGGGTCATTGAGTATGACATCCGTTTTGATTAGCTAATTTTTTATTTATTTTAAGTTAAGAGTAAGCTCCGAACAGTATAATTTTGCCATCAAGCTACAAAAACACAAAATATCCCAACTTCCAGATATTCAATAATCAATACTGTATAAACCTTAGATACTTAGTAGCATTCCATCACTTTTGACTTTTAGGAGTGGACTCAATTAAGAATATTTTATAAGAGCTATTTTCTTGTAGGTAGGTATGTATTTAATGTTCTTAACTTCTATGTTAATAAATACGGAAATCATTACTAATCGAATATTAAACAACTTTTTACGCATAATCACGTTGGTAATATGTGTAAATGGTGATATTGTTTTATGGTAGATTACAAAAAGAATATGCTTGAGATACTCCTAAAAATAAGTGAGTACGACGGTAATGAAACAACCCTTTTAGTGGCATTGGTAAATGTCATAAGAGCCTCCAAAAAACAAATGCAAGAAGGTCAAAATGAAGATTTTGATGATTTGGTATTTTGGGTGACTACTTATCCAGATATAGGTATTGGGCTTAAAAAATATATTGAACGGCTATGTGGCAAAAAAGAAATAGTCCATATCATTACAGAAGCCAATATGGTATCTGGTACCGCATTTTTTACTGAATTTTGGGATAGGATTATACTCAAGTTCCTTCCAGAGCATACAGATAGAAATTCAGCAGAAGCCATCATTTCCGATGTGTTTTACAAAGAAAATGATGGCAAGTGGATAGCACAATTATCAAAAGAGAAGTGTATTCGTCTTGTAGAAGTATTAGGTATCCAAGGTATGCATGAAAAAGACAATCAGGATGGGTTGATTCAAGATCTATTGTTTGCTATCAAAGTGTTATCTCATAGGATATCTGGTTATTCGTTGGATGCAGGTATTATAAAATTAGTACCTGAGTATGCGCATCACAACAATCCTTTCATTGCGCTAAATAATGAAATAAATGACTTTATCGCCGATATAGACATAGATAACAGCGAGAGAAGTGAAGATGATATTAACTATAAACAAACCCTTATTTTATTGGCGCAATGCAGTGATTACATACAAAAAGCCTACCAAAATATACCTGAGTTTGGCATTAGTTTCAAAGTGCATCAGCAATTAATGATGGTAGAAAAAATGCTAGAAAGACTATATGTAGCGATAGATTTGATTGTGGTTAAGAATGATAGAAGTAGTCAAGCGGCATTAGTTGATTTGTGTAAGTCATTAGTTAGTTTTACTGCTGGCAAATCCCAAATCACCGATTATGTAAACAAATCGACCCAAATCTATGCGCGGGAAATAACCAGAAATATCGCCATTAAAGGGGAACAATACATCACCACTTCTGTCAAGGATTACTGGAAAATGCTTAGAGCTGCCTTAGGTGGTGGCGCCATTGTAGCCATAGCCTGTATGGTCAAGCTTAAGATGGGATCTGTAGAGACCAGTTTGCTGATGAAAGCATTTTATTATAGTATGAATTATAGTGTGGCTTTTATTGCGATTTATTTGCTGCATTTAACTCTGGCTACCAAACAACCAGCGATGACAGCAGCTACGCTTGCCAAAAATATAGACAATGACAAAGAACGTAAAGATGGATATGAACAATTGGCGGCTTTAGTTTCTAGAGTGTGGCGAACGCAATTTATTGCCTTTGTGGGCAATGTATTTATGGCATTTCCAGTCGCATTAGCGATCATCGCTTCGTGGTTTTGGGTATTTGGGGAGAATGCTGCTGAAATGAAGGCGCACTACCTTATCGGTGATCTAAATATTTTTACATCTCCAGCTATATTACATGCTGCTATCGCGGGTGTATTTTTATTTATTTCTGGATTGATCGCTGGTAATATATCCAATAGAAATAAGGTCAAACATATTCCCCAAAGGATCATAGCCCATCCTGTGCTTAAACAGATTACCACTTTAAATATTCGAACAAAAATAGCAGCATTTATTGATTATTATTGGGCAGGTATTGTTAGTAACTTTTGGTTTGGTGTTTTTATGGGTTCTGTTGGAACAGTTGGGGTCATCATTGGCTTAGATTTGGATATCAGACACATTACTTTTGCAGCAGGCAATTTTGCTTTAGGTCTTTATGGGTATGAATTTCAGATGTCTGGATACGATATTTTTCACTCTATTTTGGGGATTGGTGTGATAGGTTTTGTGAATTTTAGTGTAAGTTTTGCATTATCATTGGTACTAGCCCTCCGATCTAGAGGGATAAAACTAAGTGAGTTGAGTGAGGTTATTAGTGCAATCAAAAATAGGTTTTCTAAAAACCCACTTTCATTTTTTTATCCACAGAAAAGATAGAATGGCTCGCGGACGTGGCCTTGCAGGCGTGCCGCCTCTGAGAGATAATGGTTTTGTTGAATTGCTTGATTTGCTAGATTTGGTGGAACTGCTGGAACTGCTGAATTGCTTGATTTGCGGAATTGCTAGAATTGCTGGAATTGCTGGAATTGCTGAATTGCTGGAATTGTGAACTGCTGGAATTGCTGAGGGCTTTTTGAATTGCTGGCTAGAATTGCTGAATTGCTAGATTTGGTGGAACAGCATGATGCCGCTAAATCTCCCTATCTTTTCTGAAATGCTAAGCATCAAAGAACGAATCTTAGCCTCCATTATAAGGGATGGTTGGGTGGGTAAAAAGTTGGAATGTTTTCAAAAAATTGTGTCCAAAAAAGGGGTTTCTCAGTCGCTAAAGCTTCATCGAAATGACATAGAGTTAAATTTTAAGTGGGAGAGGAAGGGAGTTCGGCCCGCCGAACTCCCTTCCTCTCCCACATTTCCTCGTCAGGCATCGCCGTTTCTCTCCGCCGTGGTGGAGAGAAAACTGATTTTTTAAATTGAGCTACCACTCAATTTTGCTGAAGCACCACTCAGTCATGTACCATAGCGATGCTATGATTTGTCGTCAGAAATGCTTATTTTAATGTACTTTTGATCTTCATAACAGAACTCATTATAGATATTTAAGTAAGAATTAAATAAATAGAATGGTATGCCTGTTTGTTACTTTCAACAAGACTTCATTCTTTGATGGGTACTTTGGTATTTCCTTTCGAATTGCAGAAATGCACTCATACTTATCAGGTTGCACAATTTATCTTTGTCTATTGTTGTTACTTTTTTACTAATGATAATTTTGTTCTCAGTGGGATCTAGTGGGAACTCAGTGGGAACTAGTGGGAACTCACTGGGAACTCAGTGGGAACTCGGTGGGAATGTGGTGGGAGTATATACGGAACGTGTACGGAGCATGTACGGAGCATGTACGGAGTTGATACGGAGTAAGTATGGAGTTGTCTCGTACTAAAATAGCTACACAGGTTAATTAGGGCTTGCTGACAATGCTACAACCAATTGATATATAAGAAATTATGTCAGAAATGATCAAATTAAATGCAAGCCTTTTAATAGATTTAATCCAAAAGTCATGTACCTTGGGAGGGCTTTTGCCTTATGCAGGCAGCAGTTACTTTTTTGCATTGCCCAAAAAAGTAACCAAAAAAGTCTAGTTCAAAAAGGCAATTGCGTAGCACCGTTCATTTTCGAACCAAAATGCTTTTTCTATTGCCATAAGTATTTCATTTTTAATCCGTTGTGCTTTTTATGGCAATAGACGCACTTTTGTTTCTTCATTCTCTATTGCTTGTTTTTTGAACGAAAGTCTCCGTTAAACTAACAACCAAAAATAACAGCTGACTTTTTCAGCAGCACCTAATTAAATAATCCTACAATAACTTTGCGCAACAATTTTTGTGAATATTTTATGAAAATGTAGAAGCTATAGAAGATAAGAATAAAATATCGTGGTAAAACTATGATTTGATGTAAAACGAAATATATTTTAAATAGTAGGACTAACTGAGTACATTATTTTGTAATTGGATTTTTTCTTGTCTGTAAAACATTGTATAAGTGAAATAAAAATATAAAAAATATCAAAAAGATTGTTGCATGCTAACTTTTATGGCCCTACATTGCATTATCTTTTAGATAATAAAACAACAAAATAGGGAAGATTTTATCTAGGTGCACATAGATTAAGCTTACATTTTTAGAAACTTTTTTAAGAGATGAAGATTATTAAAGTATATAATACAAAATTTGTAAAAATCTAAATTAAATCAAGGAAGGCACTTTTTAGTGCTTTCCTTATTTTCATTTGTAAAGCATATAAGATCATGAAGCATAATTTTATACTATTTTTGCTTATCCTTAGTTCTCAAACTTTCGCACAAGAATTTTATACCAAAATCATTAGTCCAAGCGGTCAATTGACAAGTGGTGGGACTGAGCTTTATAAGCATCAAGATGAAATTATTTTCTTTAACAGAGGATTTTGTCCTTTAAATGAAGATTCATTGTATGAATGTGCTTCATTGGTTCATCAAGTGGACAGCATATCACTGATACCAGGTTACTTGCGCAAACGCATCATTCTAAAACACCTTAACCCAACCAATCAAGCCAAATATGGTGATATGGTCTGGATAGAAGGCATCGGCTCAACCAATGGCATCCTATACTACAAAGACTGGCAAGAAGATACCAAAACTGAGCTCACTTGCTACTATGATCGTGGAGAGAAGCGATATGGTGATGTACAAGATTGCAATACTCTAGTTGTCCAAACAAGTCCATTTTTAACTACGCACAAAGAATGGGTAGTTTATTATGAAGGATTTACAAGTCATATAGATAATGGCATACGCACTTACTGGTTTGATGAGACCAAAGACACGATAGATGGCATCCCACTTTACGAGTTGATTTATAATACTTCTATAAACTCAAACCCTATCAAAACACAAAGCTATTTCAAAGAAAAAAATGGAAAAGTATCAAAGTACTATGATGATGGATCTGAGGAATTAATATACAACTTTAATGTAAAGATTGGAGACACTCTAGTACGGTTTCCATCTCGGCCATTGTTCAATCTCATTGTTACAAAAATAGATACTGTAGTTTTTGAAGATGCGAAGCCTAGAAAGAGAATTCATTTGCTTTGCGAGGGTGAAAATAATAATTTTTATTATAGGATTGAAGGCATGGGTGGTATTGATGCTTTTCTTTACAGTGATATCTGCACCATATTTGATAGTCCTGTTTTGGACTTGCGATGTTTTTATGAAAATGGGGTCAAAGTATATCAAGATTCTTTAGTTCAAGATTGTTTAATTTCGAAAGTAAAAGATACAGAAAATATTGAGCTAATCAAAATCTATCCCAATCCTGCATCAGATTTACTCAACATTGACATAAAATTGGAAGTTGATGCCAAATATACTTATGATATCATGGATACACAAGGTAGAATAGTGAAGTCAGGAAACCTTCGTGGCTTGGGTCACTCAACTTTAGATATTAATACGCTGCCTAAAGGTATGTATTTTATAAACATATTGAATGATGAGTATAGTGTAGCTGTACAGAAATTTGTAAAACAATAAATAACAAATATTTTGAAAGCGGTTGTATTGTTTTATGGAAATCATGCGGACGCTTTTTAAATTGTTAGTTCTAAAATTAAAAAAAGAAGATGAAAATAATATTTGTGCTATTCTCCATAATCGTATTCCATCATGATGTAATTGGTCAAAGCTATTTTTCAAATATTTCTAGACCACCATTCGCATTAACTTCGTTTAGCAATAAAAATTTCCTGTATCAAAATGATACGCTGATAACATTTTCGCATTGTTTTGAGGTTAAGGAAAACTTGCTGTATGAGAATTCATATTTGACACATTTTAATGCCGATGGTAAGTTAATGAGAGCTGACAACATAGGCCATCTTTTTGTAAATGAAAGAATGATAAAAGACGGAAATAAAATAATAGTAGCAGGTAGCCATGCTGAAGAATTAGATGATGGTAAATTGTATAGAAATTTTGATAGCATCATGATTTTTCAATATGAAGATACATTAGTGAAAGAAAAACTTAGAGTACATAATCATTTCCCACATCAAGGCAAATATCTTGATATTAAATTGGTTAATTATAATGATCAATACATCCTGTATTATTCAGACGTTTATGAAAGTAATTTTAGGCCACAAGGAGAGTTTAAACCATACATCTATTGGATAAATAAAGATTTTACATTAGATACAGTGATGCAGTTAGATTTGCCTTATGGAGGATTATTTGACTATGGAATTGATAAAGATGGAAATCTTAATATTTTTGCAAGCTACCATACAGGAGAATTTGTTGTTGGCCCTACATTACCTACCACAAAACATTACCAAGGCTATATAAAATTGGATAAAAACAAAAAAATAGTGCATTCTTTTTTTTATGATTCTGAAAAGAATTTTACAAAAAGTCCAAGTGGTATTTGTTATGAAGATGGAACTAAAGGCATGACTAATGTTAAGGTGAGTAATGGAGAACTTAGTATAGTCTTATTCAACGCCATGGACTCAGTATTGTGGACAAAAGCATCTTATCGAGACCAATCCAATATACATTATTCTTACACAAAGTGTCAAAATGGTGATATGTTGGTGGTAGGAGAAAATACACATAATAACATTTTGTCACCACTAACATATAAACTACGTACAAGCTTTATCCAAAGGCTTGATAAGTATGGCAATGAAAAATTTAATAGATCGTACGGATATTTTCCATCTGATGGAAGTTCTTCTGCTAATAGATTGTTAGATATTAAAGAGATTTCGCCTAACCGAATATATGCAATTGGGTGGGTTATAAATGGACAAAACAAAATATTACCAGGATTTTATAACGACAGTACGTGGATACTTCATGTGGACTCTTTAGGATGCATTGATAAGGATAAATGCAATGATGTCATTGCTTGGAATGCACCCAATAATCTATACCAGTATGATCAGATGAATGTTCGACACAAGGAGTGGTATTTTAGTAATGATAAAGGTCGCTTTGTGCAGTCTTTTGGTCGAGATACAAATATGTTTGATCGCATACAATATGGATGGCTCAGGCACCGACCTATCATTTACAAAAATCTGGATACAGGAGTGGAGACTAAAGATACGGTGTTTGCCACATGGGAGCGAGAAGGCAAGATGTTCATTAGTCCTCGCAATTATAACCTATTTACTTCTTTGCCACTCTATCTACTCTACGACTTCACCCTAAAACTCCATGATACCTTTACACTACCTTACAATTACGGCAAAGCCATCATCACTCAGGTAGATAGTATAGCGCTCATTCCCGGTTATCTCCGCAAAAGGATCGTGCTTCAGCATCTGAACCCAACCAATCAAGCCAAATATGGTGATATGGTCTGGATAGAAGGCATCGGCTCAACCAATGGCATCCTATACTACAAAGACTGGCAACTAGGTACCAAAACAGCGCTCACCTGCTACTACGATCGTGGGGAGAAGCGATTCTCTAGTACCAATGATCCAGACTGTAGGAAGGAAGTAGTTTCAAATTTTCTATCAGTTTTATCCCCAAACCACATATGGTACGCTGTAGAAAGCAGTGGCTGGAGTCCAAAGTCTCATTATCAACGATATAAGGTGGATGTTATACCAATAGTCATAGGTGACAAGTCATATCAGCAAATCTTGACATCAAGTGACAGTACTGGAAATAATTGGAAAAAAACAAAAAAATACGTCAGAGAGGACGATGGCAAATTGTGGTTGATAGATAGCACTGCAAATGCAGTGGAAGTTTGCATCATGGATATGAACTTAAAAAAGGGTGACGAGTTTTCTTACAAAGTTGGTTTTTCTGGCAATACTCTCAAACTTTTGGTGTCCAAGGTGGATACAATGATGGATTTAAGTGGGCAAATTCGTAAAGTTATTCATTTAAGTTGTGATTTGGATTCAAATATTCGCTATCGATGGGTAGAAGGGATAGGGCCGGATGTCGGAGTTTTCAATGCGACTTTTCTACATTGTGTCATTGACGGAAACGAAAATAGCTTGACTTGTTTTTACAAAGATGAGACTCAACTTTGGCAAAGTGAAGATTTTAATCATTGTTGGAAACCATCACCTCCAGTTGTAGAAGCTATGATTCCCATCTTGAATTCAAATATAGTTCGATATGTTTTGATAAATAGTATATTTTACCCACATTATAAAATGGAGCGATGGAAGTTTAATTTTTTAGCTACAATAAAGGAAAATGCTAAGGCTTATTATGAGCTTTTAGTTTCAGAAAAAGAAGATGGAAATGACTTCTTAAGTAGTGGCCGTTTTTTCAGAGAAGAAGACAATCGGTTTTATCAATATATTTCACCATCAGAAGGAGAGCGGCTCCTTTATGATATGAACTTAAAAGCCGGTGACAGTATTAGGATGGACTATGCAGATGGCCCAAGAACAATGGTAGTCACCAAGGAAGATAGTATCCAACTCGATGATGAGAAATATCGCAAAAGTCTGACATTACAATGTGTAAGAAATGGGGAGATAGAATTTGGCGATCCTGCTATATGGATAGAAGGCATAGGACGCTTATTTGAGCCGTTTGTTGATGTTTCGCATTGTTCGAGTTGGGATATAGCCAGACCAGAGGTCGTATGTATGTATGATGGAGTAGTGGAGATTTATAAAAGTGAAACCGCCCCTAATGATTGTTGGGTTAAACCTTTGGTTATCGACACTACTGATATGGACCGCTCTACAATCTGGTATAGTAGTAGTTTGACTGGAAATTTTCTTCCTGACAGGGATTGTGAGCTAAAAATAGATATTACCAAAGTGGTTCGTGATACTTTGATTGAAAATAGATTGTGTCGTATCATAGGTGTGACATCTGGTGGGCAGTATTTTCCCGAAAGTGAGATTATTGAGTATAGTAAAGATGGTAAAATGTATTTTTATGAAGATGAAACCTGGAAGTTATTGTATGATTTTACGGCACAAGTTGGTGATACGGTTACTTATCACATTTCTAAAAAATATCCTTTTTATTTTATATTTTCAATTCCCGCTTTTTTTGATCCAATTGTAATTGAAAACAATCCTTATCGATTAAAAGTAGTAAAAATTGATACCGTTTATGCAGTTGGTGGTCAACCATTAAAAAGATATTTTACCCATGAAGTTGACCTTCAATACCCAATTCAAATGAATGAAATCATTGAAAATGTAGGGTCAATATATAAACTTTTTGGATTTAACTCAAATTTTTTAATACCAGAGTGTTATAAAAATTTTCCAAGTTTACGCTGCTACAGCGATGATGACACATCCATTAAATTTACAGAAGGTGAGTGTGACAAGTTGACTTCCACAAAAGACCTATCCACAGAAACCATCAAAATACATCCCAATCCAGGACAAGATCATGTGTCTATCACTCTTTCTGATGGATATAGTCTGCCCGCCATTATACAAATTTCAGATGTTGCGGACAAGATATTAATGACTGAAACGCGACAATTGACAAATTTTGATATCAATACCAGCCATCTGATATCAGGTCTATACATCATCACCATCCGAGATAGCCAAGGCAAGGTGAGTAGAGGCAAGTGGGTGAAGGAGTGACACGTGTCGTGGTCGTACGACTTGCAGGCGTGCCGCCTCTGAGAGATAATGGTTTTGTTGAATTGCTGGATTTGGTGGAACTGCTGGAATTGCTGAATTGCTGGAATTGTTGAATTGCTAGAATTGCTGGAATGTTGCTTGATTTGCGGAATTGCTAGAATAGCTGGAACTGCTGGAATTGCTAATTTGCTAGAATTGCTAGATTTGCTGGAATTGCAAGATAGTACTAAATCTCCCTCTTTTCTGAAATGCTAAGCATTAAAGAACGAATCTTAGCCTCTATTATAAAGGAGGTCGGGTGGGTAAAAAAGTTGGAATGTTTTTAAAAAATTGTGACTATAAAACGGGTTTCTCAGTCGCTAAAGCTTCATCGAAATGACATAGAGTTAAATTTTAAGTGGGAGAGGAAGGGAGTTCGGCCCCGCCGAACTCCCTTCCTCTCCCACATTCTACATCAGACATCGCCATTTCGATTCGCCTTGGTGGGGATATAACTTATTTTATTATTTAATTCAAATATGATAAGGTAGGATGAAGTACCCACCACGAATGTCTCGACTTAAAATAGCTACACTAATTTATTAAATTTTTACAAATCTTTTTACTTTAGCGTTAATTTGTTTAGGTTTTACAAAATACAGACCCATAGGAAGTGCACCAACATTAACTTTGGTGATATTGGTGGTTGTCGGAATGTGCATGTTTACTACTTTTCCATTTGCATTAAAAATTTCAAAAACCATGTGGTCGATATTATGGGCAATAGTAATGTTTTGATCTTGAAATACCACGCTTGGATATACTTTAAAATCGACTATGTGAGAGGTAGTGGTCGATGAGATGATGGGATAATTGATCTGACTTAAATCAAAACTTTGAATACTGCGGCCAAAGGTTCCTGCAATAACTTGATTGAGTGAGGGATTAAATGCTACGTCATAAACGGTGATATAAGGCATGTTATTACCCAACCTTGTCCAATTTCGTCCTTCATTTCGTGATATATATACTCCTGCATCGGTTGCAATCACTAGCACACCAGTAAGGCTCAGCCTGTCAGAGGGTAAGATTAAAATATTATTGATAGCAATGGCTGGCATATCGCCTTGTATCGAGGTCCAGGTAGCCCCTAGATTTTCGGTTTTGTATATATATGGTGTATTGTCGTTGTCTCGATAACCTGTATAGGATACATAGATTGTGTTTTCATTTTCGCTAGAGAAGATGATAGACGAAACATATCTGGATGGCAATCCTCCTGAAATATTAATCCAGTTTTGACCCTGATCTTTTGTAACCCATACTAAGCCATCGCTGGTACCAGCAGCAATATAATTTGGATCTAATGGGGATTCGTGGATAGTACTTATATTGTGTCTTAAAAAAGGTGATGATGGATCGGTCAAGTCTGAACTAATTGCTTTCCATTCTACAGCTGCACCATTTTCGTTGATATATATTTTATTTGTACCAGTGTATAAGATATTAGGGTCATATTGACTCATCATGATAGGCATATCCCAGTTTCTAGGATCGTCTCCCGAAATGCCAAAATTGGCACCAATGAAGTTTTGACCACCATTAGTAGTTACAGCCAAGCCACCATTTTGAGTTTCTACATAAAAAATTTCCGCATCATAAGGGTGGAAAATCGGCTGAAAACCATCACCACCATATATTCTTTCCCATTCATTGATCGTAGTTGCATTACCACCCGATGTGCCATTATCTTGTGCTCCTCCGTAATAAGAATCGGGATTGTGAGGGTTGTATTCTACTCTATAAAACTGTGTAGTGGGGATATTTTCGATATCTTGCCAATCTTCGTTGAAAATATTTGCCTTGTAAGCACCGCCATCCGTGGTCAAGTACATATTATCATTATTGAAAATAAGGTCATGTTTGTCAGCATGCACTTCATAAGTCCACCAAGGTGGCACAGCTAGCGACCAATTCAATCCACCGTTTTTGGACCGATACATATCTACGCCAAGTATAAAAACATCATTATGGTCCAATGGATTGATCCTTATTTTCCCAAAATACCAACCAAATCCGCCATATATTCCCCTTTCAAGTCCTGCAACTTCTCCGATGTTTAGTGCTGTCCAATTTTCGCCACCATCAGTACTTTTAAAAACTCCCTTTAGATTGAAATCGTCAGCATCAGTATAACAAGCATAAAGGATATTGGGATTAGATTGGGAGATGTCAATGCCTATCCTACTTGATCGATCTTCGGGTAAACCATTTCTGAGTACTTTCCAAGTGTTGCCACCATCTGTACTTTTAAAAATTTTTGCGTCAGGGCCAGCTACTACTGATCTATAATTATTTCTGACTCTATTCCATCCTGTAGCAAATACGATATTATGATTGGTTGGATGCACTACTAAGTCCGCTACACCAGTAGAATCATTTATAAACAATACTTGAGACCAAGAATTGCCTCCATCTATTGTTTTGAATACACCTCTATGTATGCTTTTTTCAAATGGAATACCCATCGATGAAGCATAAATAACATCACTATTTTGATTGGATATTTTTACATGGGATAAAACCCTTGTTTCATTGAGTCCTATGTTACTCCATGTTTTGCCACTGTCAATAGATTTGTAAATGCCATCACCAATAAACGGGAAACCAGAAATGTTAGGGTCACCTGTGGCAGCATACACGACATTTCCATTATTTGGATCAAAAGCTAAATCACCTATTGAAAGTCGGATTTTATCATCAAAAACCGGATGCCATGATGTACCACCATCTTAGCTTCTAAATATACCTCCTTCAGAATAACCGATGAGCATGATCTGATCATTATTTGGATGAATAGCTATACAATTGGCTCTTGCGCCTATATTACCAGGACCCTGCACTTGCCAAACGCCAGTATTTCTTTGATTGCTATTTTTTTTGTCAAATTGTTTAATTGCATTCAGTGCTTTATCATAAGCATCAATATTGAATTTTTTTTCTGGGTACTGTTTTGATAAAAAATGGTCTTCCGATGGATAAAGCTTTTCAATCAAAGTGGCTTCGTGCTTGCCATCATTTTTTAGCGTACATCGAGTAAAGATCAACAGTACCGAAAGGAAAATTATGTTAAGTATTTTGTAAGGCTTCATACGCCATTGATTTTAATTTGTCGATGTAAATATAACAATTATGAGCAAGTACTAATTATTTCAATAAGGAAAATGTGGAAATTGTATTGAAGAAGACACATTGGACACCTAAAGAAATAGAACTCACATAGTAAATCTGCACATTTTTTATGAGAACTATATTTGGACGACATCAAGATTATGGAGTTGAATTCTATGAGAATAATTTTAAGAATAAAGGTGCATTAAAAAAATAAACAAACTCTCGCATAGGTTATTATCTTTGCAGCTTCCTATTAATACCAATTTTATACATGCTTAGATATCTTGTTTTCACAGCTTTTTTACTATGTCACACACTAATATTTGGCCAAAATCAAGGGCAAATTACCTACATTAAGGAAGGCGCTTACGGCTCTCAGAGTGATACTTTATTGCCGCTTTGGACACGTATGATGTATGACAAGACCGCCAATGTAGGAGAAGTCATCAACCAATATCAAACATACTATGCCACCAACCCATTTATCAAAAACGAACATACTCAATATTATAAACGATGGATTAGAAACATCAAAGAAGTAGTGGATGACAAAGGATATATCAATCCACCTACTAAAGGTGAAAAAGATAGAATAGACTCCGACAGGATAAAAGCAGCCAACAATACATCTGCCAACCGTTTTATGATGAATCAACCCAATTGGTTGCCAATAGGTCCTTTTGATTTTGATAAAGATGCCGCTGGTAGAAGTCATGCGCCAGGCGCTGCACATGTGTACACCATAGAAAAAGCGCCTTCTAATCCAGATATCCTTTATTGTGGCACTGCCAATGCAGGCATTTGGAAAACCATAGACCGTGGATTGAATTGGACGTACGCATCTAGCACCATTCCAGTCAATCATTGTAATGCACTTGAAATACACCCAACAGATCCCAACACCGTATGGATTGGCGGCAACAACCGAGTGTATAAAACCACAAATGGTGGTACATCTTGGACTCAAGTAGGCGACCCAGTATTTAATGCCATTTCGCATAGTATAGATGATATTGCCTTAAAACCTGGGAATAATAACTTGCTTTTTGTTGCGTCCAATAAAGGGTTATATCGATCTAATGATGGTGGTAATAATTTTGAAAAACTATTGGCCATCAAAGGGAATGATTCTTATTTTGGTGAAATAGAATTTAAGCCCAATGATCCAAATACCGTTTATGCTTTGCTCAATGAAGTAAATGGCACATACACAGAACTCTACAAATCTACAGACGGCGGTAATACTTTTGAAATTTTGTCTGCTTGGCCAGTCCTTGCTAGCACCAACAACTATCAATATCAATATGTCGGAAAAACAGTATCTTCAAATCAATATGCCACCTTCACAAATGACAATTTGGGTACTGCAGCAATCCCTAATTTCACCATCGAAATGCGGGTTAAATTCCCAACTTCTAGCGCTGATAAGTCTTTTTTGAGCAATAAGAACTGGAGCAGCGGCAATAATAATGGCTGGGTATTGGCTAGTAGATACACTGGTGAATTGACATTCAATATTGGTAATGGAACCAATCGTATTGACCTAAATACGTCAAGTATTTGGGATGATCAGTGGCATACTATATCTATCGTTTATAGGGCAACAGGGCAAAAAGAAATGTATGTAGATGGTGTGCTTAAAACGACAAGCACATCGAATATTACCTTAAATTCCAATACTGGATTACCAATGGCATTGGGTCGCGATGGCAATCTTGCTTATGGAGGACTCGATATGCAGGTGGATGAATTTAGGATATGGAATACGGCATTAGGAAGCAATGAAATTGATGCGTGGAAGTATAGTGAAGTCAATAATAGTCATGCCAATTTTCCAAATCTTTTGCATTATTACAAGTGTAATGAACCTTCTGGCACAACGCTTTTTGATGAGCAAGGCACAAACAATGGTACAATGAATGCTGCATGGACACGAGCTTCTACCAATTGGGGAGTCTCTACCACCAACTTAGCATCAGGCGACCATCAAAAAAGGGCAGAAATCGCAGTCACAGCTGCCAATCCTGAAAAGATATATGCGCTACTTGCTGGCTCCGCTTATGGTGGTTCAGGATTGTTTGGATTTTATGAAAGTACAAATGCAGGAAATACATGGGCGCATAAATGTTGCGGTACTGGCCCAGGAGGATCTGCCACTGCTTCCAATCCCAACATTTTAGGCTATTCATCCAATGGTACTGAAAATGGAGGCCAGTATTATTACGATCTAGCACTGGATGCCGACCCAAACAATGCCAATAAAGTTCATATAGCAGGTATCAATCCTTGGATATCGTTGAATGCAGGAACAGCTTTCAGCAATGTAGGTAATTGGTCCACTCCATCAGGTGTAGGGTATGTTCATGCAGATGTACACAATATCAAAATCTATGGCAATGAAGTATGGACGGTGAGCGATGGAGGTATATTTATGTCTCAGGACAGTGGCAAAGTAGTTTTCAATAAAAGGATGTTTGGTATCTCTGGCACTGATTTTTGGGGATTCGGAATGGGACATAAAGATGCCAATGTGATGCTTGGTGGCACTTACCACAATAGTCACTTAATGAAAAATAATGACGTCTATATCAATGGTTGGATTTCATACACAGGTAGTGCAGATGGAACACGAGGTTTTGTCAATCCTGGTAAAGAAAAAATTGTGTATAATGATGGAGGTAGAGATTTATTGCCACCTATACGAACACAAAGCCCTACATATCTACCTTTTCACAAAAAATCAAATACAGATCCTGTAAGTCGTATCGCTTGGGATCCAAGATGTTATAATTGCGTATTTACAGGCAATGAAACAGGACTTTGGTATAGCCCAAATGATGGTTATTCGTGGCAGTTGGTGAAGGATTTTAGCCCTTACAAAGTAGGTGACGTTGAGATAGATTGGGACGACCCCAATATTTTATGGGTAACAGTTGCTGCTGGGTTTTATGATCCTAAACAAGTTTGGAAATCAACGGATAGGGGAGCTACTTGGGCTAATGTTACACCTAGTAGTGCTGCCTTGGGTTACAATTCAGATATGTGGTACAATATCACATTGGGCGACAACAGTCAAGATGTGTGGATGAATGTCTATCATAGATATGGATGGAATTCTGGCAATAACAACAAAATATTTTATTCCAATAATGGTGGAACATCATGGACCAATATTACAAATGCAGTATTAAATAATCAAAACATAGAGGATGTAGTTTATCAACGTGGCAGCAATGGTGGGCTCTATGTAGGTACCAACAAAAGCGTTTATTATAGAGATAATACTACAGGCGGATTCATACCTTATGCAACAGGTTTGCCTCAATCTATTAGCACTACCAAGCTCCATATTTGGTACAAAGAAGGCAAGATACGTCAAGGTGGTAATCAAAGTGTGTGGGAAAGCCCACTACATACTATAGGTCAACCTGTGTCAAAGCCCATGGCTGACAAATTGAGTAGTGTATGTGTACAAGATACTTTCTATTTTAAGGATTATTCTGCCCATTACAAAAAAGATGCGGCATTTGCTTGGACCTTTGATCCTGCTCCTTTGTATATAAGTTCTAGCATCAGCGATAGTCCCAAAGTCGTTTTTGGTGCTGCGGGGACTTATACTGTAAGTCTAACAGTATCAGATAGTATAGGTATGGATACAGGAATGTTGGCAGGAGGTATTACAGTCAATAACTCAGGTTGTAATTTGGATACCATTCCGGGTAAATCTATGATTGCATTAGCCAATGGAGATTATGCCACACAAGAAACGTCTATGAATTTTGCTTCCAATACCGTTACCCTGTCTGCCTGGATCAAACCATCAGCATTGCCAAGTGATATCGCAGGATTGGTATTTTGTCGTGGTAGTAATACAGCCGCCACTGGGATGCATCTTACCTCAACCAACGAACTCAGATATCATTGGGCTGATGGTAAGTACGGATATAGTTCAGGACTGGTAGTACCAACGAATGAGTGGTCGCATGTAGCGCTAGTTATAACACCCACACAAGCTAGACTTTATCTCAATGGAAGATTGGCAACCAATAATACTACACACGCATCGGTCAATTTTCTCAATCCATTTAGTATAGGTGTTGACCCAACGAGTAGTGGTCGTACATTAATTGGTCAAATGGATGAAGTTTGTATATATAATCGCGCTTTGAGTACTGCTGAAATTAGGGAACTCATGCACTTAACAAAAAATCCAGCGAATGATCCTGGATTATTGGCATATTATCAGTTTAATACAGATGATCCGCTGCTGGACATAGACAAAGTAAGCAATAATAATCTGATACTCAACTTGGGTGCCACGAAAGTAAAATCAAGGGTGCCTGTAGGGAAAGGCTCATCCCAAACTATTTCTGTCACTGCGGGTGGTTTGAAACATTTTAATTTGGCGGATTTGAAAATGTATTTTCCAGCATCGGGTACTTATCCCGCTGGTGATATTGTGGTCTCCAAAATCTATCAATTGCCAGATACGCTATTTGTAAATGGGATATTGCCAAAGGCTTATTGGGTAGTGAATAATTATGGTACAAATCAAAATTTTGCAACCTTAGATAGTATTGTATTTACCAATCCTGGCAATGTATCTGGCGGATGTAGTGCAGATATGTATGAGCTATATAAAAGACCATTTAATGGTGAAGGACTAACTTGGGGATCTCCAATTGACGTTGCAGAGAATTTTAGCCCTTACGCACCTTCTTTTGTAAGTTATAAGCAAGGAAATAATGTGGCGAATGTCGGTCAATTTTATATTGGCAATAACAACAAAGCAAATAATAATCCTGAAATATGTAATGGGATAGACGATAATTGTAATGGATTGATTGATGAATCTTACAGCTTGATGGTAACTACTACATCGGATAGCGGAGTGAATAGTTTAAGACAGATTTTAAACTGTGCACACAACGGTGATACCATTCGATTTGCTGCCAATGTGGATACCATCACATTACTGTCTCCGCTCATTATAAGTGAATATGTACAATTACTAGATGAAATAGGAAATAGGGTAGTGCTAAAGATAGATCTAAATCAATCAGGTTTTACCAATGCAGATGCAGGTATTAGATTGACACCTTCAGCGAATGTCAAAATTACTAACTTGGTAATCTCTCATGTCAACAATAGTAGTACCAAACCTGTTATCATCAATCATGGTCAGCTGGCAATGAAAAATTGTGATATAAATGGTGATCCAAAATCTATCATGCTCCACAGTCCGAGTGGCACTTTCACTATAGAAGGTAATGTGGGAGTGAAGTAAGTTGAGATGGATAGTTGGAAATTTTAATGTGGACAATAATACCTATTTATCTAAAATGAGCTCTGTTAGGAAAGTTAAAAGTAGAATTTACCCCAAAGGAAGAAGCTCCTATAGGGTAATATCAATTCTTTTATCGATAAGTCATAGTCACTACTATTTTCCAAAACAAAAAGTGGTGCATCTTGAAGAAGCCTGATTTTGAATATAATAATTTGACAAAAATATAATATCATGAATAAATTAATAATTTTACATTTAGCACTGTGCTTTTATCACAGCAAAAATCAGTTTATAGAATCGGTTGTGATTTTGATCAACAAAATGCATCTTTAATTTGGTTTAATAAAAAATACGCAGAATTAGGAGCAATGCCACCGGTATTGTGGAGTGATAGTCAATTATTCAAATTATTAGAAAATAAAGAATATAGACAGGATTATTTTTCTGAAGATGGAATTCTCAAACCTGAAAACTTTCAATTTAAATATGCACCACTTAACTTAATAGTACAAGACTATAATTGTCATGAAAATTTTATTAAATCTGGAATAGAAATTAAATTATGGGACGAAGAAATCAAAGGAGTAAGCACTATAAAGGATTTTGTAAATATGCATAAAAAATATCCAATTAACGGCAATGTGTTTATTCAAATGTATGAAGATGAATTTGGCATAAGTTTTTCGGAAATAGTGCGTAAACTTATGAATAGAGAATTGTTGGTATATACTAGGCAAGGTTTTATGGGTTTTATGATAGTGGGAAATACTGAGTATATCTACTTGTCTAATAAAAAAGACCCAACCTTAAAAAGATTAAGGTAGCAAAGAAGATTAGCTATTAGGCTTATGATTGGAAACAAATTTTGTCTTTTAGTGATATTAGATATTAAAAGCTTAAGAGTATATCTTTATAGGATGGTTTTTACGTTTCTATTTTTTCAAATATTCAATAGTGAATTGGCTATTTATTGGTCAAACATTGTCATATTGAAATACGGAGTGCTAAAAAACTAATAAAATTTAGATATCAAAGTACAATTAATTTGAAAATGTTAGGCTATCATACTCATATCTTTACTTCTGTGTTTGCCTAAAAACTGCAAGAACATGTACCAAGTTGTTTTATATGTCATTATAGCTCAAATAATTTAATCAAACCTATATTTCGCCTTCGATACACCATTATTGTCTAAAGAATTGGGAGTTATAAATGGATTCCTACCTTGGATGTGTAAAATGTATTATTGCCATTAAAGATAGTGCGATATGGTGCGATTATTTCTTATAGTGAAGTAAATAATGTGAGATTTAATTTGTCAATAACATTTAAGATTATATATTTGTTAACTTTTTAAAATATAATTCTTAATTAACCAATTATTAACCTAAATTTTAACATCATGAAGTCACTTCGACAAATTTTTAATTTCAACCTACGACACAGCTATTTGGCTATGTTATTGGTTATTATTTTTGGTTTTAAAGCCAGTGCTCAAAGCGTTTCTGGTACCGTTACTGATGATACTGGTTCGGCATTGATTGGCGTAACCGTTTTGATTCAAAAGTCAGGTACAGGAACTATTACTGATTTGGATGGTCGTTATAAAATAAATGCAAATCCAGGCCAAGTATTGGAGTTTTCAATGGTCGGTATGGAAACTAAAGCTGTTACTGTAGGTGCATCCAATACTATTGATGTGATACTATCAGGCTCCATACTTTTAGAAAGTATAGAGATCGTAGGAGCGATGGGTATTGTACAGGATAAGCGTAAATTGGCTTATTCGGCGCAAGGTGTTAGTGGCGTAGAATTATTAAATACCCAAAGAGATAACGCATTCGTAGCATTAGGAAGTAGGATAGCTGGATTATCACTTACGCCTACCAGTGGGCTCGCAGGTGGATCGGTCAATATCAATCTAAGAGGAGTCAACTCCATAGGAAATAGCAATCAACCTTTATTAGTTATGGATGGATTACCTGTGAGTAGCAGCACTTTTAGTACCAAGACACTTTTTTCAGATGCCACTGGTGTTAATGCCAATGTAAATAACAACAGAGATGATGTGGGCAGTCGTTTGGCTGAGATAAATCCAAATGATATAGAGAGTATCACCGTACTGAAAGGCCCTGAAGCAGCTGCACTATATGGAAATGAAGGTGCCAATGGTGTTATAATCATCACTACTAAAAAAGGCAAAGCTGGTTCATCAAGAATTTCATATAGTAATCGCTTTACCACATCTGAATTGTATAGATTTAATGAAGTACAACAAGTATATGGTAGAGGTAAAAATGGTGGAATTGATGTTAATGATCCAGATTATTTTGGACCTAAATATGCGGATAGCACTCAGTTTTATAATAATGTTGAAAACTTTTTCCAAAAAGGAAGTAGTATGCGTCATGATTTAGCTTTGGAAGGTGGGGCAGATGGTTTTACCTATAGACTAT
The DNA here is from genome assembly GCA_016714785.1 of Saprospiraceae bacterium. Lineage (GTDB taxonomy): Bacteria > Bacteroidota > Bacteroidia > Chitinophagales > Saprospiraceae > OLB9. Next base: position 44,298 of record JADKCC010000027.1, on the reverse strand, counting down.
CAGGTGCGTATTTAAAAAATAAAGGAAATATCCCAACCAATGAATACAATCAATTAAATCTTGCTGCAAATTCAGAAATAGAATTGAATAGTTGGTTAAAAGCATCGTCTAGATTTTCGATTTCGCAAAATAAAAATATTCTGCCTCCGGGTGGTACACAAGGATACTTATTAGGCACATTGAGATATCCAACCAATTTTGACATGCAAAACTATTTAACTCCAGAGGGTAACAGAACACTAACTCTACCAAATTCAACTTATGGTACAGATAGTGAAAATGCTTTTTTTGATGTGAATAAAAACATTAGAACAGAAAGCACCAATAGAACAGTTGGTAATGTTGCTTTAATTGCGGATATAACTAAAAATTGGAACATCACAGGTAGGATGGGATCTGATATTTACACCACATCAGCCAATAGGTTCTTTCATCCTCAATCTAACATTGGTTTTGCAAAGAGTGGATGGATTGAAAATTACATAGACCACGGACGTATATTAAATGGAACATTTCTAAATACTGTGAAAACAAAATTAGGAAACAGTATATCGGCAACTTTACTTCTCGGAACATCTGTTGATGATAGACGTAATGAGATTTCAAATGATTATGGCGAAAAATTATATTTGCCAGATTATAATAGTATTAATAATACTGACCCTATTACCCAAAGGAATAGACCAACTATTTTGAGATCTAGGCTTATTGGACTATTTGGCGAGGCAAAATTTGGATATAATGAGTGGTTGTTCTTAAATGTTTCTGGTAGAAATGACTGGTCAAGTACATTGCCAATACAAAATAGGTCATATTTTTACCCTTCTGCAGGTCTTGCTATCAATTTTACCGATATTCCTTCTTTACAAGGTAGTTTTGGGCCACTTAATTTTGGAAAAATCAGATTTTCCTATGCCAATGTCGGTAATCCTGCAAAGCCGTATGCAGTAAGGTCTAGATTAGTTTCTCAAACATCCACTGGTGGTGGATTTTTGTACGATTTCTATGGAGACAATCCAAATCTTAAACCAGAAAATGTGGTCAGTTATGAAATTGGTACAGAGTTGGGATTTTTCAATGACCGATTGACTCTGGACTTGGCATTATATTCAAAAAGTATTACTGATCAGATAGTGACACAAAGGTTGAGTTATGGTACTGGATTTATTTTTGGTTTGCTTAATGGAGGAGATCTCAACACTAAAGGTATGGATATACAAGTAGGCATTGTACCTGTAAAAAGTGAAAATTTTATGTGGAAGATTAATGCAAACTTTACTAAATACAAAACAGTTGTAAATAATCTACCAGCTAATGTAAATGAGTATTACGATTCAGATACATGGGTTTATGGCAATGTGAGATCAGCGGGTTTTGCACCAGCAGATGTACTTGCTGCAAGACTTAATAAGCCAGGCTCTGCACCTTTCTTTTATTCCGATTTGAATAGTAGAGGTGCGGGTTCAGCTACTGCTATTAGTGGATTGAGTTACCAAAGAAATAGTAAAGGAGATATCTTGATTAATCCAACTACAGGATTTCCTATCTCAAATCCTAACTTTTTGCCAATTGGCGACAGAGTGCCAGATTTCACCATTGGATTAGCCAATGATTTTACATTTTTCAAAAATTTCAACTTATCATTTTTGCTAGATATTAGAAAAGGTGGAGATATTTTCAATGGTAATGAGATGTATTTGACTCAAATAGGATTGAGCAAAAAAACCATCAACAGGGACGAGCCGATTGTAGTCACAGGTGTATTAAAAGATGGAAAAGAAGAAACAGAAACGCCGACTCCGAACACAAAGGAAATCATACCTAGTGCCAACGAATTATATTATACTACAGTATTGCAACCTGAAGACTTTATAGAGCGTGACATAAATTGGTTGCGATTAAGAGATGTTACTTTGAGGTATCAAATTCCTACAACCGTTTTCAAAAATGTGAAAGTAATTAGAGATGCAAGTGTATTTATCAATGGTACAGACTTATTCCTTATCACCAATTATACAGGTGCTGACCCTTATGTAAGTGCAACCAATTCAGCAACAGGTGGTGCTGGAGGTTTTGGTATGGATTTCGGTAAAACATCACTACCGAGAACATTTTCTGCAGGACTTTCAGTTACTTTTTAAATTTAACCTAATAATATAATATAATGAAAAATAGAATAATAAAAACAGGATTTATTTTTAGTATGCTCTTCTTTTTTAATAGTTGTAGCGACTATTTAGATATTAACTATGATCCATCTTTTCCACAGACAGCTACAAGTGCATCAATATTGCCACCTTTATTTGCACAGATGGTGAGGGGAGAGTCATTTGATGCACGGTATGTAGGACAATATGTTCAAAACTGGGCATCTACAGCAGTTAATAATGCATGGGATGCACATGGTTATGTGCCAAATAGTGATGCCGCCGGCGAAATGTGGAGACAGCATTATTGGGCAATTGGCAAAAATATTGATTTGATTATAGAGCAAGCCACAGCTGCAGAACAATGGGATTATGTGGGTGTAGCCAAAGCTATCCGTGCATGGAGCTGGCAAACTTCTACCGATGTATATGGCGAAATGATTCTTAAGCAAGCATGGGAGCCAAATAGATATATCTTTGATTTTGACTCTCAAGAAGATGTGTATGCTGAGGTACGAAGATTGTGCGAAGAAGCTTTAGTAGATTTGGCAAGAACAGATGGGAAAGTAAGTGTGGTAAGCCTTGCTCAAGGTGACTTAGTGTATAAAGGTGATAGAGCAAAATGGACAAAATTTGTTAATGCCGTTTTAGCTAGAAATGCGCACCATATTTCTAATAAAGCAAGTTATAATCCTGATAAAGTAATTGAATATGTTGATAAATCATTTGGATCTACTGCTGAGGGTTTTCATGTACCTCATACAGGTAGTAGCTCAGCTGATGCCAATTTCTTTGGTCCATTAAGAAATAATCTGCGTTCTTACAGGGCTACTCAATATTTTGTAAATCTTTTGAACGGCACAACCTTAAATGGTGTGGTAGATCCACGATTGCCACTTATGTATTCTCCGGCTGCAGATGGTGAGTACCGAGGTGCCACTCCTTTGCTAGGTGACCCTACCAATGTCAATAATAATGCGATGAGATTGCCACTTCTTTGGGGTGTATCTCCTTCTGTCACGAATGCAGCTTCTATTCCAGGCAAATATATTTTTACAGACAAAGCAGACCATTTTTTATTAACGTTTTTTGAGCTACAGTTTATGAAAGCTGAAGCAGCCCTTAAAAAGGGTGATAAAAATATGGCGTATGATGCATTTATCAAAGGGGTCAAAGCACACATGGACTTTACCAAAGTGGTTGCAGCTGACCAAACAACTTACTTAACCAGTGCTGCAATGCCGCAAAGTGCAAATGATCTAACAATGAGTGATGTGATGCAGCAAAAATATATAGCTCTTTGGGTACATGGTGCATTGGAAACTTGGGTGGATATGCGCAGACATAAATATAGTCAGGATATTTATAAAAACTTTGCATTGCCAACTACATTTTATATTGACAATAATGGTAAATCTGCACAAAGATTGCGACCAAGATTCAACTCAGAGTTTGTTTGGAATAGAGATGCTTTAGTACTTTTTGGTGGTGATAAGGCTGATTTTCACACCACTGAACTTTGGTTTGTAAAAAATTAAAGTATTTGGATGTTATTGATCTAGGAATATCACTTATCAAATACTTTATAATAGCCAAAGTAGGTGTTTGATGTGGTAAGAATTGATGATATCGTCTAGTCGATAATTAACCGTACCTAAAAAAAAAGGAGTTGGCATTCATAAATGTACAACTCCTTTTTTTATGTTTATTTTTAGAGTATGTTTAAAAATTTTCTTATTAGCTTATCAATAGTGTATGGTTTTGACAATAATAGATTTAACGATTTTAGTGCATTAAATTACGCATTTATTTTGAATTCAGGTTTATAAGTTGTTGCTTATAAAGCAATAAAAATATACTTTTAACCTTTTATCAATTTTTAACATTATTTACGACAAAATTTATTTGTTATGTACTTTCGATTTCATGTACCGTTGTGTTTATCTATAGCGTTGGTTTTACTTTCAAATAATGGCTCGTCTCAGCAGTGTGTAGAAGTCCTGGAGACAGACTTAGCTTATCCTAAAAGAGAAATGCGAGGCGTTTTTTTGACGACAGTATATAACTTAAATTGGCCCACATCTATCAATGCTGATCCATCTGTGCAAAAAATGGAGTTGATACAAATATTGGATAATTTAAAGAATAATGGGTACAATAGTGTCTTTTTTCAAGTACGTACGGAATGTGATGCCTTGTACAAATCTAATATTGAACCATGGAGCAGATGGCTTACAGGTATGCAAGGCCTTGCACCAAAAGACGAATGGGATCCTTTAGCATTTATAATAGATGAATGCCATAAACGCAGTTTGGAATTACATGCTTGGCTAAATCCTTATAGAGCCAAAACCAATAGCACATTATACAGTTATAGCCCTGACCATATATCCAATAAATCACCCAATTGGTTGATTACAGCGGCCAATAACGCCAAATTACAAGTATTGAATCCAGGATTGCCCCAAGTCAGAGATCACATATATAGTGTGGTTAAAGATATAGTCGATAGATACGATGTAGATGGCATTCACATGGATGATTACTTTTATCCTGATGGAGGCATGAAGCCATCACCGGATCATCAGGATGCTCAAGAACACTTATTGTACAATCCCAAAGGTCTGAGTTTGGAAAATTGGCGTAGAGACAATGTCAATCAAATGGTGTCTGGCGTGTATCAACTTATACAATCTACCAACCAAACCTTAAAGAAGTCAATTGTTTTTGGTATTAGTCCATTTGGTATTTGGAAAAGTGGAACACCAGCAGGTATTGTAGGTAATGCTTCGTATTTTGCACTTTTTTGTGATCCTTTGGCATGGTTGGAACAAGGTACCGTGGACTATTTGGCACCGCAACTATATTGGAAATCAGGTGGCAGCCAAGACTACATAAAATTATCTCAGTGGTGGAATGATCAGGTACTTTCATTTGGCAAGCAGTTGTACATTAGTCAAGCGTATTATAGGATGGGCGAAGCAAATTTTGGCTCTGCACTGGAAATCCAAAACCAAATAGAACTTAATAGATCAGCTAACATGTCTGCTACGTATGGCAGCATAGCTTACAATTATTCTGATATTAAAAACAATGACCAAAATATTAATATTGCTCTTACCGCAAAACAGTTTAGGTTTCCTGCTTTTCCGAAGTCCTTTGACCAACATGATGATTTATGTTGCGAAGCACCAAAGAACGTAAATGTAGTCAATAATATGCTCAATTGGGAAACACCTGTTGCTGCGGATGATGGAGATTTACCTATAAAATACGTGGTATATAGTTTTGCAGAGGATGAAAACCCGACAGATTTTGAGAATGATGGGAAGCATGTTATAAGTATTACTTCTAATTTATATTTTGATGTTTCAACTTATAGTGGGTATAAATTTGTAGTGAGTTCTCTAGACAAAAATAACAATGAGAATGGGCAATTTGATATGTCAGTTCAAACCATTAATCAAAAAAATCTATATTCAGAACAGATTGAAATCCAACCAAATCCGTGTACAGAAAGATTAGTTATATCATCCAATAATTCAAATTTGGACATCATTTCTATTCAGGTAGTCAGTTTGGAAGGAAGGATTATGTGGCATGGAAAGTATGAAAAAGAGCAAGCCCAAAATATAATTTTAGAAACTGATGGGTATCCCAAAGGTGTTTATTTTTTAAGTCTGAGTCTATCAGGTGGGAATGTTTTTAACCGAAAAATAATAAAAATGTAAGAGAAAATTTAGTTTAGGGTTGCGTTTGGCTTAGATTCTCAAAGTATTACACCATTAGAATGTAATAGTTTATATAGTTATTTTTAACTACAATTTTTAACAAATGAAATAAAATTCTTAAATAATATTTTTTTATAAAATAAAATCTAGTACATTTGCCATAAGTCAAAAATAATTATGCTTAGTAAAGCCAATACACTTACTGATAAACATCTTACTGATGATTTGATGGATTATAATCAAGAGATTATTGCATATTATGAAGACTGTCAGATAGACTATGAAATTGTATGGCATCTCAAGAGTCACATGTCTATGCACTACGGTTATTATTATCCTGAAACCAAACGACTTAGAGAAGCATTAATCAATCTAAATATTGAACTTGCTAAATTTGGAACCATTCAAAAAGGTGCTGTCTTACTTGACGCTGGTTGTGGAGTTGGTGGTTCTAGCATTTTTTTAGCAAAACAATGCAACGCCTTCACAACTGGCATTACACTGAGCGCAAAACAAGTGCTGGTTTGTAAAGAAAATGCTGTTAAAAATGGGGTTGCTGATCAATGCACTTTTGAAGTCCAAAATTATTTAAATACTTCATTTCCTGATAATACATTTGATATAGTTTGGGCCGTAGAAAGCTCCTGTTATGCCCCAGAAAAATTAGATTTTCTTAAAGAAGCATATCGTATTCTGAAACCAGGAGGAAGAATTGTGGTTGCTGATTTTTTTAACAATGATACAATACCTAACATTGAACAAGACCCATTGATGATGAAGTGGGTAAATACTTGGGCCATACAATCTTATGCAGGTGTTAATGCTTTTTTTGAAAAAATGTCTTTGGCAGGTTTTGAAAGTTGTCAGAAAAAGGATGTTACCATTCCTGTATATCCTACTATAAGACGACTGTATCATGCATCATTAGTAGGATTGCCAGTTACCTATTTGGGAATGCTACTTGGTTTAAGAAACAAAAGGCAAACCCTAAATACTTGGTCAACGTATTATCAATACAAAGCGTATAAGAAAGATTTGTGGAAGTATATGTTTTATGTAGGCACTAAGCCAAAATAGCGCAACCCAATATCCGTGAGTAATTTTAGTTTTTTGTACCCAATGATTGTTAGTAAAAGTATATTATATCAATTAATAGAAACGTCCTATCATATACTTTCTATATGTACACTTTGGTGTTATCGCAACTATTTGTGCAGTTTTATTAAACCCGAATTATGTGTTATATCTTCAACGGAAGGTTATTGTGGTAGGTAGATAAGAGTTTTCGTGAGAGACTCATAGTCAACGCTATGGTGAGTGAAGGAAAATTAGTGGAGTAGTTTATTTTGAAGACCATACAGCTAGTTATAAGTTTTCTAAAGCGTAAGACGGGTTAAAAATATAGTAAATTGTTGACATGACATTTGTCGTACACTTAAGAGTTACTTAAAGCTAGTAAATCGATTTGTTTTCTTAAAAGACCTTTTAATTCATACACCAATAAAACCAACTTCATTATGCACGTCTTGAACAAAGTCCCCAACATCCCACCATCAGTCAACCCAATGGAAATGAGTGATGAAGAATTTGCTAAATACAGAAAAATAGGGGACGATATTGTGTCCACAGAAGCTGCCACAGCTATGGCTATGATGGATCATAAATACATTCAGACCAATCTAGCTCTATTATCCCGAAACGATCAGATACTTGATCTTCAGAATGTAGCGCTCAATAAAGAAGAATGGGATGTACCAGAATCATCAGACGAGACCTGGAAAAAAATGGGCGAGAGATTTATGGAAGAATATTTTAACGATCTCCCAGTAGATAGTAAAAATAGACCAAGAAAACAATTGTTCCTTGTCACCGATGAAGAAAAAGTAGTTTTAAAAAATGCTGCTGAATTTTTCTGTATTCACATGACCGAAGCCATTTTGGCACTAGCTGTCAGATCGCTTCTAAAACAGTATGCCGCATTCAATGCTACACAGGTTCTCGTAAAAACCAAACTCATTGATAAGCATCCACATAGAAGGATTATTGCTACGATGAAATTTGTATTGGATGTGATGGATAGTAACTCCTTTGAACCTGAAGGTAGAGGCATTAAAGCAGTACAGAAACTAAGGCTTGTCCATGCTATAGTAAGAGATAGACTAGATGGTGTATCCAAATTAATTATGATCAAAAAACACAACATCCCTAATGACTGGGATGAAGATAAGTTTGGTTCTCCCATCAATCAACAAGACATGCTTTTTGCTGTACACACCTTCAGCATAGAAGTAATAAAGGGTTTAGAAGCTGCCGGCGAAAAATTGAGTGAAGCAGATATCAAAAATTATTATTATGCCTGGCATATTATCGGGAGATTATTGGGTGTATGGCCAGCATTAAATCCCACCGACTACCATATCGGTGTGCAAGTACAAGAAAGGATATACGCCAAAGAATTTATAAAGGAAAACCCTAATGGTCCAGAGCTAGCAGCACCTTTGATCAAGTTTTTAGATACCTTAGTACCCAAATCGAATCCAAAGCGCATCCTTAGTATGGTCAAGTTATTTAATGATAAAAAAGATTATGATAAGGTGTTTAAAGATATCCTGCAATTGGATCTATCAAATGCGAGCGATCTATATATATATTTATACAAAATACAAGATTTTATTAAGCATGTATGGATAAAGATACGTATCTCCTTTAAGGTTGGAGATAAGAGAACACATTACTTAAAGTATTTGTCTAAATTGCAGCATGAGCTTTTTCAAATAATTGTCAGTTCTTTCCAAACTTGGACAGGGGAAAAATTTCCGATGGAAGATGCTTGGGGCCCTACAGCTGCAATGGAAGATGAAAAGTTGATGCAAAAGGAAACTTGGTCCGAACGAATAAATATAATCATTACAAAAATCAAAACCAAATTATTAAATAGGCACTAATCAAATTATAAACCAAGCCTATTAATACTTAAGGTCTTTTTTTTTAACGGTTAAAATATAATCATACCCCTTTATAAAAAACCAATAAAACTAATCAAGTGAGCCAAAATATTATTTTTGAAAATGAATTTTCAGTCATTCTTTTGGAAGAAAGTAGCAAAGGACTTAAACAAATTCGAAAAATAAACCGATCTTCAGAGTTTACTGCTGAAAAAAGACTGCGCTTCAGAAATGAATATGCCTGTACGTCCAAAATTTTGCACAAAGGTGTTAGGAAAGCATTGAAGCTAGAGAGTGTAAAAGGCTTACCTTCTTTGGTGTTAGAATACATAGAAGGGGAGACGCTTTCGGAAGGTTTTATCAAGAAGAGTAAGTCGATTGAACAAATTATTGATTTATTTATACAGGTCACAGAAATATTGATGGCAATTCATCTGGAAGGCATCATCCATAGAGATATAAATCCTGGAAACATTATCATCCGAAGCGAAGACCTCTATCCAGTATTGATCGACTTTGAAAAAGCGTCTAAGTTTGACAGTCATGTCAATATGTTTATCTCATTTGAGCCTGGTAAAAATAATCTATCATACATTGCCCCAGAACAAACTGGTAGGGTCAATAGGAGAGTAGATTCGCGTTCTGATTTATATTCATTAGGCATTACTTTTTTTGAAATTTTTGCAGAGAAATTGCCTTATATTTCTGATGACCCATTAGAACTCATTCATTTTCATTTGGCCAAAGAGATACCTCAAGCCAGCCATATCAATGGTCAAGTGCCCGAGGTCATATCTAGAATACTACAAAAATTGATGGCAAAAAATGCTGAAGACCGTTATCAAACGGCTCAAGGATTGCATGCTGATCTTATTAAATGTCAAACCGAATACACTAAATCTCGTAAAATCACTATTTTTGATTTAGGAGCAGAAGATATCACGGGGAAATTAAATATTCCTCAGCAGTTGTATGGTAGGTATCAGGAGATCAAACTGATGTTGAAAAGTTTTGATAAGGTGTGTAATGGTCATACGGAAATGTTAATGGTAGCAGGATATTCAGGTATTGGTAAAACAGCTTTGATAAGCGAACTTTACAAGCCTGTTACGGGTAAAAAAGCTTTTTTTATTTCAGGTAAATATCAACAGTATCAACGCAATAGTCCTTACTTTGCATTTATAGAAGCCATTACAGAATTTTGTAATAGGCTGATGACAGAAAGCAAAGAGCTACTCGATGAGTGGAAACAGTTGATCTTGGGCAGTTTAAATGAGCAAGGAAAGGTATTGACAGATATTATTCCTGCATTAGAAAAAATTATAGGAATTCAAACAGATGTTGACAAATTAGAAAATCAAGAATCTCAGCTTAGAATTCGATTGGTTTTTCAAAATTTTATAAAATCCATTGCTACAGCCACCCATCCTTTGGTTATTTTTTGTGATGATTTGCAGTGGGCAGACGTAGAGTCCCTTCATCTCATTGCTTCATTATTGACAGAAAACAAAGTGCCATATTTATTTTTGATTGGCGCATACAGAGACAATGAAGTTACAGCTGGTCATCCGCTTCTAGCCATGATAGAAAGAGTAAAACTCGAAAATGCACCCATTCAGGAGTTTGGATTAAAGTCTTTGAAAGAAGAGCATATTTATGAACTCATAAAAGATACACTGCAAGAAGATGATATTCAAATACAACAACTTACTGAGCTTGTTTTCCTAAAAACGCAAGGTAATCCATTTTTTATTATTGAATTTCTAAAGTCTATTCATCAAAATGGCGATTTAAGATATGATCCTTCTCTCAAAAAGTGGATACTTAATTTACAGGCTATCAATCAACGAAATATAACACCCAACGTTGTTGATCTACTTATTTCGAATCTTCATAAAATGGATATCTCTACCCAGTTTATACTGAGTAGAGCGGCATGTATAGGCACTACTTTTGATTTGATAACCTTAACCCAATTTACCAAACAACCAATAGAAATTTTAATAAAAGGAATTGAAGTACCTATCCTTGAGCATTATCTAGTGCCTCTGACAGGCTCCTTTGAATTTGTAGAACAAGACGAAATTGCTGATACAGAAGTACTTAAATTTAGATTTGCCCATGACCGCATTCAACAAGCTTGTTATAGCTTGCTTACTGATATTGAGAAACAAGAAACACACCTTAAGATTGCTTTGCTTTTGGATACAAATCCCAATAGTGACAATTTATTTGACTTAGTACATCATTATAACAATGCTGTGCCACTACTGATGACACCAGAAGATATCACAAAAGTATTGAGTCTAAACTTAAAGGCTGCAAAGTTAGCGAGTGAAACAGGCTCCTTTAATACAGCCCAACTTTATGTCAATACGGCCCAAGAATTGACCACAGCATCCATTTGGGATTCTCATCATCAGATGGCTTTTGAACTTAACAAGCTACACGCGGAGCTTGATTATCTAAATGGAGACTTTATAGCATCTGAAGAGCGATTGAAATTTACTTTGAGTAAAACAAATGGGCCTATAGATCGTTCCAAATTATATTTTTCACTCACTCAAAACTATGCCAATCAAGCCCATTATGAAGATGCCATTTCGGCCATTAGAGAAGGACTCAAAGAGTTGGACTTCACGCTTCCATATCAACATGAGTCAGATGCCATCATCCCAGCAGAACTCAATAAGATACTCACCTACTTCAATGAACATGGCGTAGATTCGCTTAAGTCTTTGCCATTTATAAAAGAAGAAAAAGGGCAAGCTATCATGTTTTTATTGGACAATTTGTCTCCCAATACTTATGTGACTGGGCAGTCCAATTTATGGACACTTCATGTACTTTACAAAATCAATTATACCATCATAAATGGGTGGTCTTATGAAGGTTTTTACGCCTTTACAGAACTGAGCATCATACTCAATATACTCAATATGTATGAATATGCTGCAAGTTGTACACTGCTAGGTTTTAATATGGCAGAGCTCCACAAGCAAGGCTCGATGAGACACTATGGTCGAACTGCGCACATCCATTTACACTATGGGGCTTCTTATTTTATGCCAGTACGCGAGCTAGTAAAACAAACTCCTAAATTCTACCAGATTTGTATGGAAAATGGAGAGATGGTTTTTGCTGGATATCTGAGCATGTACTCCATCTTAGATCAGTATTACTGGGGAAGAGATTCCTTATCAAAGATGACACAAAGGATACCCGATGGGTTAGCATTTTTAGGTAGAATCAAACACATGTTGGCGTATGGGTCTATTCAAGCCTTTGACTTGGTATCAGCTTACCTTGAGAATAAAACTCTGGATGCTAGCCCTTTTGACAATGATAGATTGAAACTTAGTGAGTTTATGACTTTACATGAGCACAATGTTTATGCACTCACAATGTTGTCTTTAAATCAATCAGAAGCTTACCTCTTGACTGGTAAAATGGAGGAATCTTTTGCTGCCATCATGCAAGTAGAGCCTTATAGTTCGATTATGCTGGGTATGGCTTTGCAAGATTCGCTTTATAGAATGCTTAGTGCACTGATTTATTTTGATAAGATGTATATTGATATCGAAAATTCTTCAATTTACGAGGTAAAAGTCAATGCTATCAGAGAACAGTTTTCGCAATGGAAAAATATAAATCCTTCAACATTCAGGCACAAGTATCACCTGATTGAGGCAGAATGGCATTCTTATCATAAAGATATGAAATCAGCTTTAGATCATTATTTTTTAGCACTCGAAGGGGCTGTTAAGTTTGAATACAATAGAGATATAGCACATATTCACCTTCGTATAGCAGCGCATTGGATGAGAGAAGACAATATCATATATGCAGTCTTTCATTATGAGAAGGCCCTAAATGTGTTGGAAGAGTTAGGCTGTATTCGACCTGCTCAGCACACCATTAGCATCATTCAAAAAATAGTACCTCTCTATGGCAATACTCAAAAGTCAAGTAAAGCCAAGAGTGGATTTTCAGATGAAGCTTCTTATGAAATGATGGACTTTAAGAGCATTTTGAAAGCTTCAAATACGCTGAGTGAAGAAATCGTCTATGACATACTGATAGAAAAATTATTGAAAATAGTCAATGAAAATATAGGAGGACAAAGAGCACTACTCATCACACACCAAAAGAACGTTTGGGTGGTCACTGCAGATTTTGATATCAATCAACAAGTACCATTGACACTCCTTCATACGCCTGTGGCTAAATATGAAGACATACCACAAAGTGTAATACATTTTATGATTAGGAGCCCACAAATTATAAATAATAGCCAAGATTCATTCAATAAACTTTTTGAGGCCGATATATACTGGAAAAACAGAAAATATATCAACTTTGTCACCTTGCCACTCATCCACAAAAGTAATCTTATAGGGATGTTATATATAGAAAATGATCTAGATGGTGGTACATTTACCACACAGAGACTAGAGACACTATCTATGCTAAGTGCTCAGATGGCAGTCTCATTAGAAAATGCCAATCTATACAAACACCAAACTGCACTCAATAAAGCTTATCAAAAATTTGTACCGCATTCTTTCTTAGAGACCTTGGGACATAAAGATATTTTGGACGTAAATCTGGGGGATTGTATAGATGAAGAGATGACGGTGATGTTTTGCGATATACGATCTTATTCAAGTATTGCAGAAGGAATGACTGCAAAAGAAAATTTTGAATTTATCAATAGTTTCCTTCAAGCTATGTTGCCCGCTATCAAAAAATATCAAGGTTATATCAATCACTTTTTGGGCGATGGTTTTATTGCACTCTTTAAATCCAATCCTGAATCAGCTATAGAAGCTTCCAATATGATGTTTCAAAATTTAGAAGCCCTCAATGCCAGTAGGATAGCAGAAGGTAAAGCAAGCATTGGGTTTGGTATTGGATTGCATACAGGCAAGGTAATGCTAGGTGTAATAGGGGATGATGATCGAAATGATGCCAATGTACTCTCAGATGCAGTCAATCTCGCTGCTAGATTAGAAACACTCACTAAAACATTTAATACATCTGGTATCATCAGTGGAACGACCTACGATATTGTCAAAAACAATCCTTACTTTAAGTTCCGACACCTAGGTAAGGTAAAAGTAAAAGGACGAAAGGTTGGGCTCGATGTGTATGAAATTCTTACAATAGTGCCTGAAGATATAGCAGCCAAAAAACTGGAGACTTTATCTCTTTACGAAGTTGGTTTGCAGTCTTATTATCAAAAGAATTTTACCGAAGCAGCATTGAATCTAAAAAAAGTATTGGATCAAAATCCATTGGACCTTGCTGCCAAAAAATATCTCCAACTATCAGCGAAATATATGGTCGATGGGGTAGAAGATCATTGGACAGGGGAAGATATGATGGAATAAGTCTGTTAGTCCTTGGGTCTGCTACGGTTCAGTATCACCTGACGCTGAGATTAACACATCAGCAAATCAAACAATTTAGCAATTCTTCACAAAGCCATCGTTTGTCAAAGTCTTATTTGACTTTGACAGATAGTATCTTACGATCATTCGATCGTCGCAGTTTGCAACTGCGATGCAATATTTTATGAATTTGTAATTCAATTAACATTATAATAAAAACTAAGTCACAAATAATTTAAAACATCGCTCATCGGGTTAACAGATTTTTTTAGCATTTGTGAAAACGAATTGCAAATTCTTGATATACAGGATCGAAGTTGCAAACTTCGACCATCGGAGGGTTTTATTAATGGCATTGCAATTTTTAATTGCAACAAATTATGTTAACTTGCAAAGTGAATTTGCAAGGCCAATAAATGCTATCCCCGTTTGTCAAAGTCTTATCTGACTTTGATGGAAAGTATCTTACGGTCTCTGACCGGTGCACATCAACAAATCACCCTAATCACAAAAATCAAAAGAATCACAGTTCAGACAGAAGAGCACATCAGCACATCAGCAAATCAGCAAATCAGCACATTAGCACATCAGCAAATTACCCGTTTGTCAAAGTCTTATCTGACTTTGACGGATAGTATCCTACGGTCTCTGACCGGTACAAATCATCAAATCACCCTAATCACAAAAATCAAAAGAATCACAGTTCAGACAGAAGGAGCAAATCAGCACATCAGCACATCAGCAAATCAGCAAATTAGCACATTACCCAATTATCAAATTACAGCAATTCAGAGTGAAGCCAGGATAAAATAAACTATTTGGTTCAATAAGTATTACATTTTATGTTGATGCATAGCGATGCCAGCACCACATAGTGATGATTAATCGGGTCAGGGGATAAGAAATTTAAATGAGCATAGGCAAATTTGGATTATTGTGGTCCTTGAACAATATTGTTCGAAGGTTCTTTTATCATTTTACAGGTCAATATCTCAGGTTGATTTTTATAGGATTGGTATTTATTTCAAGGCTTTCTAATATTCTTAATTCTGAGCATACATATTGCCAGAATTTGATTATCGTTCCGTATAGATGTACTGATGTGTTTTTACAAAGAGTAATGAGTTGATCTAGGAGATGCGCTATCTGAAGTGCTTGATAATAGTTTTTGATGGCCATGTGATTGGTGCGATTCATTTTGTGATGGAGCGCAAAACCATGGTTTTTCTGGACATTAAATCCTTCATTTTCTATCTTCCATCTTAGTCTCGCACTCTCTATTAGCATTCTTATTGATTCGTCATCGGGAACCAGACTGCTCATAAACTTCCAACTTGATACTTTTTCTTCCGTTTTATTATCTCCAATAAGGTTAATTGTAGTTTCTGTTACGCCTAAGTAATATAGATCAATATTTTTGTGTTTCAATGGTTTACTTAGGTATTCGTAACAATATTCTACTCTCGTCTTTTGATTGATGACATCGGTACGATGTTTCGTTATTACTTTTCCTTGTTTGCGAAAAACACCTATCTCATCTTGTAGACCCATCAGCGTTTTATCTTTCCACACGATATGAAAATCCCATCCGTTGTCTGTGATTTTTTGCATTATTGGCTGTTTGGCATACAATCCATCAAGTACAATAGCGATGGGCAGACGGCTAAAAGATTTTTTTAGTTTATCCATCAGACGAAGCGTCGCGTTGTATTCGCAATCCTGTTTAGTTTTACCATCTTCATTGATCACAAACTCTGTACAAACGGATAGACTCATCCCATTGCTGCCGACCAATTTAGCTTCAACTACTGGCTGATGATAAGTCAATTTAGCATGCTTACTAGTCTTGTGTGGACAATTTTCATACGGTAATTCTGAAAACTTAAAGACGCCTGTACCATCTATACTTATGATAAATTTACCTTGTCTCTTGAACTTGTGGAATACTCTTTTGCTCAACAACACACGGATAAGCTGTACTTTTAGCTTCTCCATCAATGTTTCATCCAGCCGTTCCATAACCTGATCTACGGTATCCATATGTGGCATCTTTACACCAAATAATTGTTTGAAATTATTGTCCCATTTGGTATCTCGTCCGTCGTTGTTAAAGCTATTACGCGACCCACTCCGCAAAAGATACATAGCAACAACGGAGAGTACGATGGATTCAATGGGATAAGTACAGGACTTCTTACGCCGCGGATCTTTGATCTCTTTTACGATCAACTCCTTTAACTCAGGAAGCTGATGTTTAAGGATTCGCGACACATTCTTAAAAGCTCCTGAGCGGCTTAATAATTGTTTTGATTGGTGTTTTAATACACCTTTCCGATTCTTTTTTTAATTTTGCCCATCTTTTTTTTTGAGCAAATATATAAAGTATCTGTAAAGTATTTCTTATCAGTGGTTTATAATTTGCTCTTTTTTAATATATTAGGCTTTTAGTCTGAATTGCTGTCAAATTATCAAATTAACCCTACGATCGTCGCAGTTTGCAACTGCGATGCAATATTTTATGAATTTGTAATTCAATTAACATTATAATAAAAACTAAGTCACAAATAATTTAAAACATCGCTCATCGGGTAGCATGTAGGTCATCACATCAGCAAATCATCAAATTGTAAATTCTTACGGCGGTTATGATGCTTTAATATGTATAAATGTGCGATTTTTTACATAATGTGTACAAAAAAAAGCATAAAGTCATTAATATTATATTTATATGTGCTGTGTCTAGTTTTATAAATTGTATTTTTGGAGCAAATTTTAAATGATAATTTTCTATAATTTGATTTATCTGAAAATACCCTTTTTAGTATCAAATTTAAATAAATTGATGAAGTTTAAGTATGAATGTGTTTATAGTAGAAGATGATGCCAATTACAGAGATAGTTTGGTAAAAATGTTAAGTGGTGCATTTAATTATACAGTATCGGGCACTGCAGATAATTACACGGATGCTTTGATACAAATAAGAAATTTTAAGCCCAATGTAGTCATTTGTGATTACCATCTCAAAGGAGAATTGAGTGGATTGGATCTATTTCATAAATTGAAAGAAGAGAATTTTCCTGTACTATTAATTTCTGAAGACGGCGCTGAAAGTTCTTACGCCAAAATATCAAATATTAAAGGAATAAGTTTTTTGGTAAAGCCTTTTCATAAGTTTTCTTTGATTAGTGCCCTTGAAAACCTCTTGTATCAATTTCCACCATCCGACGAACCCAACCAAATCATTATAAATTCGGGCTCGGTTGCTTCCATTGTTGATTTTAATGAGATATTGTGGATAGAGTCAGATCGAAACTATTCCTCTATCATTATTTCAAATAAAAAGTATGTAGTAAGGTCTTCTTTTAAAAAATTAATTACAGAACTGGAAGACTTAAATTTGGTCAAGATTCATAAAAGATACGCAGTCCCAATGAAAAAAATAAAAAGTGTAAATTTTAGTAAATCTTTAGTAAGTTTAGGATCTATTGATTTACCATTTGGACGGACATATACCAAATCTTTAAGATCTATATTTGGAAGGGTAAATAAGGGAAATCAAGTATTGTTAAATAAGAAAAAATAACAGACTTAGTTTGGTTGTTTGCTTTTATGCCGTTATACACTTCACATTAACACATCATTATATCATCACATTCAGATGGTCCTTTTTTATTAATGGCATTGCAATTTTTAATTGCAACAAGTTATGTTAACTTGCAAATGAATTTTCAAGACCATTAAAATGCCATGCCCGTTTGTCAAAGTCTTATTTGACTTTGACGGATAGTATCCTACGGTCTCTGACTGGTGCACATCATCATCAAATTAGCAAATCATCAAATTAGCACATCATAATTTTCACGTCGGTCAGGAGACCGAAAGATAGCTGTCCTAAAGTCAAAGACTTTGGACAACGACCCGTTTATAATTCGATCGTCGCAGTTTGCAACTGCGATGCAATATTTTATGAATTTATAATTCAATTAACATTATACCTAAAATCTAAAAAAAAACTATAAAAAAGTGCATCTATTAGTGATAATATGTTTAATTTTAGGCTACTAAACATAAAAATTAGTAACATATAAATACACTTAATAGATGCGAGTCAAAAATACAAAACATATCCGATTTGAAGGTATAAAAACTAAAGTTCTTTCTCTGCTGAACGACTTACTCAGTATGGTGGTCTTAGTGTTTTGTTCAAATACATTGATAAATTAATATACCTTACATATTTGACGACTTGTTTCCAACTGTTAAACATAATGCGACAAAGTTCAGTACTACACAAGTTCTGTTGAGCTTTTATGCTCAGCTTTATGTGGCGTAAAGCACATATCAAGTATAGAAATTTTCACCAAAGACGTATTGGTAAAGACCATTTTAGGCTTAAAAAAACATATTGACGAAGACACCATAGGCAAACGCATTAGTTCCTTGGGACAAAAGGGAGCAATAGCATTACATGAAAGATTATTGGTTTTTAACAAGAGTTATTTAGATAGCTTATCATTACAGCGTATTACTTTAGACCTCGACAGTACCGAACAAACTGTATATGGCAATCAGGATGGAGCTGCTAAGGGATATAATCCACACAAGAAAGGAGCCAACAGTTACCACCCCGATTTTGTGTTATGTCTCAGAAGTTAAATATTTAGTAAACAGTTGGTTTAGAACAGGTTCTGCCTATACTTGCAATGGTGTAGTGGAGTTTATCCGCCAAACACTTAAAACTTTACCTAATAAAATCACATCAGTATTCCTTCGAGCAGATAGTGGATTTTTAACGGTGCATTATTTGATTTATTAGAACAAAATGGTCATACTTATTTGGTAAGGTAAAATTAAAAAACTTAAAAGCGTTATTGAAAGTTCAAAGTTGGCGCACATTAGCTTGCAATACAAACATGGCGGTGAGCAGGTTTAATTACAAAGCAAAAGGCTGGAGTACTACAAGAACATTACACGCCGTCAGAGTGATCGTTGGATATGTGGAAGTGGAGAATTTTGGTAAAACAGAGCGTGTTGCCGAGTACAAATACTTTTGTTATTGTTCTAATCTGCCTTATCCAAGTGGTGATATACACATGAAATCTATGGTCAAAGAGCCGAGAGTGAGAACTGGATAGAACAAACGAAAATCATCTACTCGCTGGTCAAACGAGAATGCGAAACTTTCATGGCAATGATATATTGGGCAATTATCTTGCTGGCATACAACATCTCTATTATAATGCGCTTCAGGCGTGTAAAAAAACATGGCGAGAAGAATATAAAACTTTTCGGGACTGGTTCGTAAAGATACCTGCAAAAGTAGTCAGTAGTGCCAGAAATATTTACGTCAAGATGAGTAAATATTACCATGCAGCCCACAGATGGTCGTAACTAGAACAACTAATCCTTCAGATATAGGTTTGGACAAACAAATCAAGAGTGTTCAAACTAACCTTACCATTGAGTAGGGATAAAGAAGCATGCCTAATCCAATCTAAAAGTATCCTTTTATGGAAATAATTATGGCTTTTATTCTGAAAATGTCCTTCCCAAAGGTATCAATTAGATTGCTCATGTGAAGACAACAAACAAAATCATTCCTATCATTCCTATCATCCCTAATCGATCAAAATTTAACAAATTTTGAACCAAAACTTTTTCATTTTAGATTTTTAGGTTATAATAAAAACTAAGTCACAAATAATTTAAAACATCGCTCATCGGGATAACAGATTTTTTTAGCATTTGTGAAAACGAATTGCAAATTCTTGATATACAGGATCGAAGTTGCAAACTTCGACCATCGGAGTTAGTATTTTCAAAACATGAGACTAAAAGGGGTTTCTCAGTCGCCAAGGCCCATCGAAATGACATTGTGTTATAGTTTTAGTGTGAGATAAAGGGAGTTCGGCCTTGCCGAACTCCCTTTATCTCATACATTTCCTCATCAGACTTTGTCATTTCGAATCACAGAGTGGTGAGAAAACTTTTTAATTCAAATATGACAAAGCAGAACCCGTTTGTCAAAGTCTTATCTGACTTTGACGGATAGTATCCTACGGTCTCTGACCGGTACAAATCATCAAATCACCCTAATCACAAAAATCAAATGAATCATAGTTCAGACAGAAGGAGCAAATCAGCACATCAGCAAATTAGCACATCATCACATCATCACATCACCACATCATCAATCTAAGCTTTTATTAATGGCATTGCAATTTTTAATTGCAACAAGTTATGTTAGCTTGCAAATGAATTTGCAAGGCCGCTAAAATACCATGCCCGTTTGTCAAAGTCTTATCTGACTTTGACGGATAGTATCCTACGGTCTCTGACCGGTACAAATCATCAAATCACCCTATTCACAAAAATCAAATGAATCACAGTTCAGACAAAAGGAGCAAATCACCACATCACCACATCACCACATCACCAAATCAGCAAATCAACAAATCAACAAATCACCAAATCAACAAATCAGCACATCATCACAACAGCACATCATCACATCAGCACATTTTCAAAATAATTCTTAAATTATATGGGAGATATATGATATATGTTATATATTTGCATTATAATTAATAATACAATCAATTTTGTTATTAATTTTAACCACAACCTGGACTCAAAGTTTTTAAACTCACCTTTTACCGCAGTAAGTTCCGGTATTTTTCATATTGATTTGATCATAGAACATTCTATAGAAGAGTAAGCATAATAAGCAAATTACTATGTTTATGGCACTATTTTGAATATGTAAAAAAAAGGCCTCCCAATAATGAGGCCCATGTTGTCATCGATTAATGAAGTCAATCAGCAAATTAACCTTCATTATCGGTTAGATCAAGAGAAGACATTGTCTTTCGGACAGGTCTTTTCTTGTCTTTTTTGCGGGTACCGCCTACACTAACGTACTCAGCGCTGTTCAATCCAAACTTTACAGAAACACCTCGCATGATATGATCACTATAATCATTCAGCTCTACTTCTGCATCAATTAAAATCGAACGCAGCATCCGCTTTGGCTACTGCATTGACGTACGCATTTAGTTTCCCAAATGTGTGGTCAATTTTTGCTTGGTACAATTGAGCACTCAGCCCATTACCCAAATCAATGGTTGGATCGATATTCATCAATCCCGAAAGTCTGTCTTGAGCGGCAATTATGGCAACGCTCTTCCTACGTGTCTTCATTGTGTTTAAAATTAATGAAGTGAATAAAATTATGTTCCGAATCTTATTAATCACATACCGCCGGAACAGCTACGATTTGTGATATATCTTTATACATCGCATCGCTCACAGACTTTTAAAAGTACAAAGATACTCAGAATTTTGATTACATATATATTGTTGTAATATAAGTTATCCACAATTTTATCCACATTGTTTAAATTATTAGGGCAAAATGAGCAAAAGTCAGCTATTTTGAAACTATAACCATGCTTTTTAAATTTTAGCCGAACATAAGTTTTTTAATTTTTGATTTTCCATTTATTATTTCATGTTGATTTAACACAAATTTTAAGAATTTTTAAAGTTTAACATTGTATTAAGAGTTTTAAGTCATAGGTTTGTGATAACATTAGTTCAAATCTACCAAAATAGCTCGTAGGTCGAAGTGTCTAAAATACGATTTTAAATCACCCGGACTCCAGCCTGTGGCAGATCAAATCATCTCATCTCTAAATCTCCAAATCTCCAAATCATCAAATCGGAACACATCCAATCTAAGCTTTTGGACATCCAATCTAAGCTTTTGGACATCCAATCTAAGCTTTTGGACATCCAATCTAAGCTTTTGGACATCCAATCTAAGCTTTTGAACATCCAATCTAAGCTTTTGGACATCCAATCTAAGCTTTTGGACATCCAATCTAAGCTTTTGAACATCCAATCTAAGCTTTTGGACATCCAATCTAAGCTTTTGGACATCCAATCTAAGCTTTTGAACATCCAATCTAAGCTTTTGGACATTCAATCTAAGCTTTTGGACATCCAATCTAAGCTTTTGAACATCCAATCTAAGCTTTTGGACATCCAATCTAAGCTTTTGGACATTCAATCTAAGCTTTTGGACATCCAATCTAAGCTTTTGTTAATGGCATTGCAATTTTTAATTGCAACAAATTATGTTAACTTGCAAATGAATTTGCAAGGCCATTAACCCACTACGATCGTCGCAGTTTGCAACTGCGATGCAATATTTTATGAATTTGTAATTCAATTAACATTATAATAAAAACTAAGCCACGAATAATTTAAAACATCGCTCATCGGGTTAACAGATTTTTTTAGCATTTGTGAAAACGAATTGCAAATTCTTGATATACAGGATCGAAGTTGCAAACTTCGACCATCGGAGTTAGTATTTTCAAAAACATGAGACTAAAAAGGGGTTTCTCAGTCGCTAAAGCTCCATCGAAATGACATTGTGTTATAGTTTAAGTGTGAGATAAAGGGAGTTCGGCCTTGCCGAACTCCCTTTATCTCATACATTTCCTCATCAGACTTTGTCATTTCGAATCACAGAGTGGTGAGAAAACTTTTTAATTCAAATATGACAAAGCAGAACCCGTTTGTCAAAGTCTTATTTGACTTTGACGGATAGTATCCTACGGTCTCTGACCGGTGCACATCAACAAATCAACAAATTAGCAAATCCGCACATCAACACATCATCCAATCTAAGCTTTTGTTAATGGCATTGCAATTTTTAATTGCAACAAATTATGTTAACTTGCAAATGAATTTGCAAGGCCACTAAAAATACCATGCCCGTTTGTCAAAGTCTTATTTGACTTTGACGGATAGTATCCTACGGTCTCTAACCGGTACACATCATCATCAAATCAGCAAATCAACAAATAAGCAAATCAACAAATCAACAAATCAACAAATCAACAAATCATCAAATCAACAAATCAACAAATCAACAAATCAACAAATCAACAAATCAACAAATCAACAAATCAACAAATCAACAAATCAACAAATCAGCACATTTACACATCAGTACATTATCAATTCCGCAAATTTTTCAATTTGATGTACCTGCATAATATCCACAAATAATGCCATAATATATACATAGATAAACGTAATTTCCATATTGCGAATAGTTGCATTATATTATTGTAAATTCTATATATAGATTTGTGTCATATTTAATATTTTGATTTAAATAAGTAGATATATATACATATTTATTAATTTAAACCGTGATAGAACCAACCTGCACCTGAATGATAATATTCTTTTGAAATGGCATGCCTGTATGTACAGTGCAGGTACCAGTATTTATTTAAGTTTCAAAGTAGGATATGTTTATTACAAATTCAGGAAATCGTAACCATTGCTTCTCAGGCAGAACCTTAGGAATGGTCTTTCTTACCATCTTTGGTTTAACCTCAGCAATAGCCCAACCCACCTTCACAGATGCATCATCCCTGCTCCCACAGTCGGGGAGCTTTTACTCTTGGATGCAAAAGGGAGCTGCAGATATGGATGGTGATGGCTATGACGACATTGTCAGGTCCAATACATCCGGACAGTTTTTTGTACTTAAGCAACCCAAAACACCCAATACCGTTTGGACAGAAATGTCGCTCGGAGGCATACAGTCAGGCAGCCCACTGAGCATCATCGTAGGAGACGTGGACAATAATGGCTACTGCGATATCCTCACCGGTGGACAATATAATGGTGTACGTATCGTCAAAGCAAGTAATGATGGCACGAGTTATGCCGCTACACAACTACCGGACGACAATATATTTACCCAAGCATCTGCTATGGCAGACATCAATGGCGATGGATTGCTAGACCTATTCGTATGTCATGATGATGGACTCTCCGCTATATGGCGCAATACAGGCAATGGCAACTACGTACGTGATAATATGGGCATAGACATGACAACTGTACCTGCCTCTGACAATAGTGGCAATTATGGTATCGTCTTCACCGATTTTGACAATGATGGCGATCAAGATTTCTACATCAGCAAGTGCCGTGCAGGCGTCACAGATCCCAATGATGGCCGCCGTATCAATCAACTTTTTGTCAATGATGGAGCCAACCACTACACCGAAATGGCGAGTGCGTATGGACTCAGAGATGGCTCACAATCGTGGGTCACAGAATTTCAAGATATAGACAATGATGGTGATATGGATGCCATCATCGTCAATCACTACACACCAAGTCTACTTATGCGCAATAGTGGCAATGGCTACTACACAGATATCACCACGGGCAGTGGACTAGAAAGCTTACCCAATGGCATCTTTCAGGCACTCATGCGTGATTTTGACAACGATGGCTACGTGGACTTATTGTATGCAGGGGCTGGGGGCGCTGGATATTACAAAAATAATGGCAATGGCACTTTCACATCGCAGCCGTTATCCTTGCTAAGCAGCGGCAGTCAGCAACTACGCTCCTTTGTAGTAGGCGATTTTAATCATGATGGATTTCAGGACATCTACGCCTCCTACTATTGGGGCAGCGCATCACCCGATAAGTTGTGGCTCAATGCTGGCAATGGCAATGCACACCTACCGATCATCCTACAGGGATGGGACAATAATCTCAGTGCCATAGGCACCAAAGTCACCCTAAAGCAAGGTTCACAAAAAACAAGTCAGAGAAGTAAGAGCCGGCGAAAGCTATGGTATCAGCAACACCCACTGCATCATCTTTGGCCTAGGCAGCAATGCCACTATAGATGAGATAGAAGTCGCTTGGCCCGATGGCAAAAAGGATCGCATCACGGGCCTGCAACCTAATAAGATGGTTTATGTCAGGGAAGGAAAAATTGATGTACTGAATATTGTGCTAATGAGTCTATTTGCTAATGTGCAAATGACAAAGGCATCAGTACACCAGCATATTAACAAATTTGCACATTAAAATAGTCAGCACATTTATACATAAATAAATTAACACATTAAAAATATGAAAGCTTTATCCAAATTCATTATCCTTGCATTTGTTGTGCTCTGGCATCAGGGTATCATCGCTCAGAACTGTGCAAGCCTCAATGGCATTATCAATACCTACGCTCCTGTAAGCAACATCAGTGGCAATGTAGTCACTATTGGTGCTACATCTGGTGCTACGGCACCTTTTGCTGTGGGAGACTACGTGGTATTGATCCAAATGACGGGCATTCCACCAATTCATACAGGAAGTAATATGGGAAATTATGAATTGAGATTGGTATCCGCAGTTAGTGGAAGCAATATCACTTTAGATGGTATTACAAGACCTTACTCATTCAGCACTGAAAAAGTTCAATTAGTTCGTTCACCATATTGTCCAAATGCAACTGTTTCTTCTACTGTGACTGCCAAGATTTGGGATGGATTTACAGGAGGAGTTATTGCATTGAATGGCGGAACGATAACGTTAAATGCTGACATTGACGCCACGGGAACAGGATTTAGTCAAGCAAATCCTCCTACATCAACTCAAACAACTAGTGGTAGCAGCGGAATAGGAAGCACATCTGGTAGAGGATTTGATGATTCGAATCCTGATGGAGGAAAGGTGGAGGGGCAATGTGGCGGAGGAGGAGCTGGAGATGGTGCACCATCATTACTAGGTGGAGATGGTGGTACAGGAGGAGGGTATGGTAGTGGCGGAATTGGTATAACTGCTTCAGTTGGACTTAGGTGTTAATCCAGTCAATGGGGCTACGGGATCTGGTGTTGATGGAGCTTGTACAAATGGGGTACTTCAGGAGCTGCTGCAGGAGGGCCTTTGTATTTTGACCTTGGTGGTGGCGGTGGTGGTGGAGGTGGTATCATTGGTGGCGGTGGCGGTGGTGGCGGTTCCGAGTCTGGAGATGGAGGTGGTGGCTCCGATGGTGGTGGAGGTGGTGCGACAGGAGGTGGTGGAGGTGGAGGGTATGGCGGAGTAGGAAATGGTGGAAATTTTAGCAACTTTGATGGTAGCGGAGGCGCTGGCGGTGGAAGTTATGGTGGTGGTGGTGGTGCCGCATCTGCATTTAGTGGAGGTGATGATGCCTATGGTGGCGCTGGTGGTGGATCATGGACTGGTGGTGGATCAGGTGGTGCTGGAGGGACACGATACCCACAAACTACAGCCAAAGGCAATGATCCTGTAAGTGCAGTAATACCTGATGATAGACCATTTTTTAATATTACAAACCCAAGATTACTCATGGGAGGAGCGGTGGTAACTCACCTTGTCAAGTCGGTGGTTTAGGAGGGGAATTATAATAATGGATGTGGTCAATATAAATGGCAATGGTCATGCTATACGATCTTTAGGAGAGCCTAAGGGTTTAGCTCCATACTGTACTGCTATTACTTCAATGAATCCGACAGAAATAGGTTCTGGTGGTGCTGGCGGAGGTGCAGGTGGTCAAATGGCTTTAAATGTCATGAACTTCAATTTAACTACAAATATTTTAGTATCTGGAGGAAAAGGCGGCGATGGTAACTCCAATGGAAATTTTCATGGTGGCGTTGGTGGGGGCGGCGGAGGTGCTGGGGGACTTTGGATATATGGTAGCACTGTTTCTTCTAATACGGGCTCCCAATCAATCAGTGTTCCAAATACAAACATCACTGGTACTGGTGGGATAACTGGTTTTCAAGGGGGAGGTTCTGGAGCAATTACAATAAATCCGAAAAATTCAGAAAATACTGGTACAGGTGGTGTGGGTGGCAATGGCTTAATCATACAAAGCCCAGATGTACCTTCATGGCCTGCGGCTTGCTTGATTACATCCGTCACAGCCACGCCCACAGCCTGTGTCCCTGCTACCAATACCTACAGCGTAAGCGGCAGTATTACCTTCACAGATGCACCAGCCACAGGCTCCCTTACGGTCAGCATTGGTGCAGTAACACAGACATTTCCTGCACCATTTACCAGCCCACAAGCCTATACACTTACGGGACTGACTGCGGATGGAGCGAGTCATGCGGTGACAGCAGTATTCAGCGCAGATGCGGCGTGTACAGCGACACAGACTTATACGGCACCGGCTAGTTGTGCTGTTACTGGTGATTGTGCTTGCAATGATATGGTATATCTGAATGATACAGGAATAGATCACATACACAAATTTAAAGTCACTTCAGCCAATGGCACATTGACAGAGATCGGCAACCCATGGATGGATGCTAATGGCGTCGTAGAAGCACCACATGGTATAGCGCCAGATATCAATGGGTTTATGTACATCACCCAAGCTCAAGCTCCGCACTTCGTCGGTAAGTTTACTTGCGATGGAGTGAAGGTAGATGCAGATCCATCGACCCCTGCTACTATTGATAATTTGGTAGAAAATATATATAGTTATGATTTGTTTTCAGTAGATAATAATTTGTATGTTAACGCCACCAACAATGCGACTGGTCATACTGGAGAGATGCGAATTTATGATTTATGTACAGGAGATTTAGTGGGATGTCAGTATCCAGCCTTAGTATGGAGTATGGCTGTAGGGCCAGATGGTTATTGGTACGGCACACAAGGCAACAAAATTGTAAGAGGCTTAATAGACCCTGCATCATTCACTGGTACAGCAGGACCAAGTGGCAACTGTGGAACAACCCAAGATTTTATGACAACAGCTCAGTTAGGACTCAATACAGGAGCAGGGGAAGTAGTAATGGGTATAGATTTTGATGCCGCTGGCAAAATGTATGTGGTATATACACATGGTGGTGGCTTCGGTCCTCCATCTAAAATTGTAAAAATAGACCCAATAACCAAAACAGTAATAGATCAAACCTTGACAGATAGTAGTGCGGAGACCAATGTGGCTGATAACCTAAACTGGGCAGGTGCAAGAGGACTCGTATATAGTAAGAGTGCAGATATGATCTATGTATCAGCTATGGATGACTGTATCGCGGCATTTGATACGGATTTGAATTATGTGTCTGCTGCCAGTAATCATGTACCAGCGGATTTTGCCAAACAAATAGGCATTGTAACAGAGTGTTGCCCTACGACGACACCATTGACATACAATGAAACAATATGCAGCAAAGGCAATGGTGAGAAGATATTTTTGCAGGATGTACTAGACTGCGGAGATGGTGTGATATGCGAAGGTATGTGGGATGAAACATCCAACACAAGTGGAGGTAGTATTGTATTTAATGAATGCGATTTGTCCATCACGGTCAATGGATCAGGTTGCGCAACCTACACATTATCAAAAACAACTGCTGCCACAGGCAATCAACAGTGCGGAGCCTTTAGCATCACACTGACTGTATGTACAGAAGTGCCAGCTGCTACACTTACGCCAAATACAGGAACGTGTACAGGTACCACACCAAATAATGATGCTACGATAGTCTTGTCAGCGGTAATCAATGCAGATCAAGCAGGCTTTAGTACAGGAGCAACTTATACAGGTCCTGGGTATGGACAACCAGGTACCGTAAATATCACAGGTGGAGGCACCATCACAGGTTTGGCGCATAATACCCAATATAAGGTACGCGTGTATAATGGTAGCAATGATTGTTATAAAGATTATACAGTCACGACACCTACCATCAATTGTAGTAATCCATGCACCGCCACCCAAACCCACACGACACCCGTCTGCAACAACAATAGCACTGGCGGCAATACC
Source organism: Saprospiraceae bacterium (assembly GCA_016714785.1). Taxonomy (GTDB): domain Bacteria; phylum Bacteroidota; class Bacteroidia; order Chitinophagales; family Saprospiraceae; genus OLB9. Next base: position 15,443 of record JADKCC010000027.1, on the reverse strand, counting down.
GCCGACGACTACTTCAGCTTTAGTGTGACGGGTACTGTAACCAATGGTAGTGGTAACTACGTAGTGAAGATCGGTGCATGGACGAGTCCGAGCATTGTCAGTGGACAAGCCGTGAGCATCGTAGGCAATGGACTGAGTGGCAACCCATCTCTCCCTGCCAATGGATCGAGCATCACCGTGCGGGTAGAAGACGCCGTGACGAGCACCTGCTTTACCACCTTTACGGTGAGCAGCGCCGCATGTAGCACCTGCCCCACACCCAATTGTGGAACCGTAACCGTACAGAAAAATTAAAATCAATTTGAAAATTATTTAATTTGATAATTTGAAGATGAATTCTCAAATTATCAAATTAGCACATTTTCAAATTGCCAAATTAGCACATTTTCAAATTAAACAAATATGAAAGCTTTAACAAAAATCATCATCATTACGCTTGCCCTGATCATCTCATGGGGAGGACATACACTTACAGGACAGATCAATGTAGGCGTATCGGGCACACCAAGTGTTGTCAATGCCTACTATCCTGTCACTGCCATCAGTGGCAATACCATTACTATAGGTGCAGGTACAGGTATAGCGCACACCTTAGCGGCCAATGACCGAGTACTACTCATACAGATGACTGGAAATACTGCTCAAAATGGAGGTAAGTTTGAATATGCCATAGTAACCTCTGTGGCAGGTAGCAGTATCACACTGAGTGCTATCAATAGAACCTATACACCAACTACCGAAAAAGTACAGTTGGTATGGGTTCCATATAATGCTACAAGTATAACAGTAATTGCAAATATTCTAGCTCTTGATTGGAATGGGACTACCGGCGGTATTGTATCTTTAATGACTCCAGGTAATTTAATACTCAATGGATCAATATTAGCCAATGGTGCAGGATTTAAGCATGCGAATGGTGCTAATACAATCAAAGGTAGCAATATATACTATGGTGGTGGTGGTGGTGGTGGTTTTGGTAGTGGTGGTGGTGGGGGTGCTGTTAATGCCGAAGCTGGGAATTATTCTGGTGGTAATCCTAGTTCTTTGGGTGGCACATTGGAATTTTCTGGTGGCGGTGGTGGCGGTGGCGGAGTAAGTTCAGCAGGGGCCGGTGGTGGCGGTGGGTCACATGGTGGCGGTGGTGGCGGAGGAGCAGGATATGCTTCTGGAGGATGTGGTGGAGCTGCAGGCGACGATGGAGGAAGTGGTGGTGTAGGAAGCATTGCTGGGGTTGGTGATACTAATGGCACTGCTGATTCAGGGATTTTCGCACCACCAAGTACTTTAGGTGGCGGTGGTGGTGGCGGAAGATATGTTGGTGGTGGTGGCGGAGGTGAATACCCTACAGGATTAGGAGGTGCAAGTGGTTCAAATGGTGGTGCCGGTGGTTTGCCAAGCAGTGGTGCAGGAGGAGGATCAGTCGGGACATATCATAATTATCAAAACTGTGATGCTGCAGGAACTTGCAGCGACCCACGTCTATGGATGGGTGGAGGTAGTCAAAATGCAACGAGTGGAGGTGGAATCGTGGCTATATCTGCCAATAGTATTGCAGCTAATGCTCAAACTATCGCAGCAAATGGTGATAATGGTTCATTATACTTACCACTATATTCAGCATCAGGTGGAGAAGGTGGTGGTGGCGGTGGTTTAGTCGTAGTTAGTACCAATAGTATTACTGGCGGCTTACTCACATTATGTGCGAAAGGCGGAGATGGTAGTGCAGGAACTGGATGCACAACACGGTGGTGGTGGCGGTGCAGGTGGTTCTGGGTTGGTTTGGATTAATAATCCATTAGGAGGCGTTGCCAATAATAATGGCGGATCTCCTCCCGTATTAGCAAATGTTAGTTTTTGTAATTTACCTGCTGTTCCTGGAGCTGCAACACCAAATCCTAAAACTGCGTCTTTTACTGGTGTAGGAGGGTGTGGAGGTTCCGGAGCTATAAATGTAAATCCAAATGGTAAAATATTTGAAGTTGTTCAGACATGTTCAGTATCATTGTCAGCAATTCCGAAGTGCTAACCTGAGCACTAACCAATACAGTGTGACAGGTCAACTAACCTTCCAGCAATGCACCAGCCACAGGCACCCTTACAGTAAGTATAGGTGCAATAACACGGACATTTACTGCTCCATTTACGAGCCCACAAGCATACACTTACGGGCTTGACCTCAGATGGTGTGAGCCATACTGTTACAGCAGTATTTAGCGCGGATGCGGCATGTACAGACACAGAAACTTATACCGCACCAGTATCCTGCCAGTGTGTGATCAGCAATATCACGGCTACACCGGGGCGTGTAGCACGTCCAATAATACATATACCTCTCCGGGCAGGTGACATTCACCAATGCGCCTGCTGGGTACCTTAGTCATCAGCGTAACAGGTGGCAATAGTGTTACCACTTACAGCGCCGTTTACCTCACCAATGTCTTATAGCATCAGCAATCTCAATGCAGACGGTGCCAGCCATACGGTGACTGCTACCTTTAGCAATGATATACTTTGTACAAGTACACAGACTTATAGTGCACCCGTACAGTGTGCGACACCATGTCCACCATCCAATTTTAATTTCTGTACAGGTGATAGCTATACGCTCACTGCCCCTGCAGGATATAGCGGATATCAGTGGTACACCGTAGTAGGTGTGACAGAGACACCGATACCAGGAGCGATGAGCAATGTCTATGTAGCGACCATGCCGGGTACATACATCTATCGAGCGACAGATGCTGGTGCATGTCCTATAGACTTGTGCTGCCCTGTGACGCTCAATGATGTGAGCCCACTACTATCATGCACGGCTATAGTGACACCCGCATGTGGTCAGAGCAATGGATCGGCCACCGTGACCGCCGCAGGCGGCGCAGGTGGATACACTTACAAATGGAGTACCACACCACAGCAGACCACAGCCACAGCGACCAATCTAGCAGTAGGTACTTATACCGTGACCGTGACAGACAGTGGCGGATGTAGTAATACATGCAATGTAGTACTCGCTCCACCCAATAGCCCGACTTGTGTAGCAAGTGTACAGTCTAATCCAGGGTGTGGGCTCGTGAATGGCTCAGCAACGGTAGCCCCTAGTGGTGGTAATGGTATCTATACTTATAGATGGAGCACCACACCTGCACAAACAGCACAAACTGCTACAGGTTTAGGTGCAGGCACATACACCGTCACTGTGACCGATGGCAATCAGTGTAGCAGCACCTGTAGTGTAACCCTGACCACACCGTCAGGCCCTACGTGCAGCATCGCTGCCAATACACAACCTAGCTGTGCCAATCTCACGGGAGGCTCAGCCACCGCAAGTGGGGTAGGAGGTAGTGGCAGTTATAGCTACGCATGGAGCAACAATATGTCTGGAGCAACCGTAAGTGGCCTAGCAGGAGGTACCTACACTGTGACCATCACAGACAGCAACAACTGTAGTAGTACTTGTCAGGTGACCATCACTACGCCTCAAAATTGCTGTAATGTCAATGCCGTAACGATACAAAACATAGCGTGTTATGACAATAATACACCAGCTAAAATGACAGACAATCAGTTGAGAGCTGCTTTATTGGTGACCAATAGCAACGCAAGCCTCACGACCTACAATGTCACAGTAAATGGTGGTACTACCATCACACCTACCAGTGGCACGTATGGCATCGGAACACAATTTACCTTAGGACCAGGGACCGCAGGCGGTGGATCTACATTTACCGTGACCATCACAGATAGTGCCAACTCAGGATGTCAGAATACGGTACAGCTAGTAGATCCAGGCAATTGTGCCCCAGGTGAGCCAGAGTGTCCACCTGTGAAATGCGGTACAGCAACGATACAAGTAAATGGAAATTGATAAAAATGCAGATTTGATAAAAATGCAGATTTGCTAATGTGTAGAATTGCGGAACTGTTAAAAGCAATTTTACCAATTTTAATTAGGCAAATCAAGCAACATATAAAATAACGCTTTCATAATGGAGGGGCCTTCACAAAAGAGTGTTGGTCCTTTTTTTATTAATGGCATTGCAATTTTTAATTGCAACAAATTATGTTAACTTGCAAATGAATTTGCAAGGCCAATAAAATGCCATCCCCGTTTGTCAAAGTCTTATCTGACTTTGACGGATAGTATCCTACGGTCTCTGAATGGTACACATCAACAAATCACCCTAATCACAAAAATCAAATAAATCATAGTTCAGACAGAAAGAGCACATCAGCACATCAGCACATCAGCACATCAGTTTTTACTCACCAACCCCTCTCTTAAAAAAGAGGGGCTAAGTTCCGTTCTTCGATATTTGGTTATATCACATGTTCTATTGTTTGATATCTCGTTTGTCAAAGTTTTATTCGATCCATGTTGCAAACAAGTTTGCAAGGCCATTAAAATGCCTCCCCGTTTGTCAAAGTCTTATCTGACTTTGACGGGTGGTATCCTACGGTCTCTGAATGGTACACATCAACAAATCACCCTAATCACAAAAATCAAATAAATCAAAGTTCAGACAGAAAGAGCACATCAGCACATTAGCACATCAGCACATCAGCACATCAGTTTTTACTCACCCCAACCCCTCTTAACAAAGAGGGGCTAAGTTCCGTTCTTCGATATTTGGTTATATCACATGTTCTATTGTTTGATATCTCGTTTGTCAAAGTTTTATTCGATCCATGTTGCAAACAAGTTTGCAATTCCAATAAAATGCCATCCTCGTTTGTCAAAGTCTTATCTGACTTTGACGGATAGTATCCTACGGTCTCTGACCGTGCTATCAAATCACCTAATCATTATTTACTCACCCACCCTCTTAAAAAGAGGGCTAAGTTCCGTTCTTCGATGTTTGGTTATATCTCATGTTTTATTATTTAATATTCTCGTTTGTCAGTTTATTCGATCCATGTTGCAAACAAGTTTGCAATTCCAATAAAATGCCATCCTCGTTTGTCAAAGTCTATCTGACTTGACGGATCGTCTCTACGGTCTCTGGCCGGTGCAAATCATCAAATCAAAATCACCTAATCATTATTTACTCACTCACCCCCTCTCTTAAAAAAGGCTAAGTTCCGTTCTTCGATGTTTGTTATATTTCATGTTCTATTATTTAATATTCTCGTTTGTCAAAGTTTTATTCGATCCATGTTGCAAACAAGTTTGCAACTCCAATAAAATGCCATGCCCGTTTGTCAAAGTCTTATCTGACTTTGACGGAAGTATCCTACGGTCTCTGACCGGTGCACATCATCAAATCACCCTAATCACAAAAATCAAAAGAATCACAGTTCAGACCAAATCAGCACATCACCAAATCAGCAAATCATCACATCATCACATCATCAAATTAGAACATCGCCACATTAGCGATGCAATATTTTATGAATTTATAATTCAATTTACATTATACTAAAAACTAAGTCATAAATAATTTAAAACATCGCTCATCGGGTTAACAGATTTTTTTAGCATTTGTGAAAACGAATTGGAAATTCTTGATATACAGGATCGAAGTTGCAAACTTCGACCATCGAAGGGTTTTCTTAATGGCATTGCAATTTTTAATTGCAACAAGTTATGTTAGCTTGCAAATGAATTTGCAAGGCCAATAAAATGCCTCCCCGTTTGTTAAAGTCTTATCTGACTTTGACGGATAATATCCTACGGTCTCTGACCGGTACACATCATCAAATCACCCATCACAAAAATCAAATAAATCATAGTTCAGACAGAAGGAGCAAATCAGCACATCAGCAAATCAGCACATTAGCACATTAGCATATTATCCAATCTAAGCTTTTATTAATTGAAACAAGTAACGTTAACTTGCAAATGAATTTGCAAGGCCATTAAAATGCCATCCCTGTTTGTCAAAGTCTTATCTGACTTTGACGGATAGTATCCTACGGTCTCTGACCGAAACACATCATCAAATCACCCATCACAAAAATCAAATAAATCATAGTTCAGACAAAAGGAGCACATCACCACATTAACCGATCTTCAAATTTTAAATTTACTCATTATCAAATTAGCAATAAATCTCAATAATGTCTATATTTGCACTGCACCCCAAATATGCCATTAAAGGTTTAGTAATTTATTTTTATATCTAAAACATAAGTCATATTAAAAAAATATTGATGGAAATTAATTCTTCTTTGTTAAATTTAGGATAGTTTCATTAATAAAGTGAATTTAATGTATATTGATAGATTAGTCAACACCAACATGTTGGATAAGTTATCAAGAGATTTAAAGTGATATACTGAAGTGAAAAATCAAAAATTATGTTATTTCACGTGTAATAAATAGCAATGTGTAGAAAAAATAAAATTTTGTTTGGGTTCTTTTTTGGTTTTTACTCAATTATACTCACTGGACAACTGTACCAGAGTGATTCGTTAGAACGAATTTTAAGAAGTGATACGATTTCGGATAGTCATAAGTTTGATATTTTGCAGGATTTGTGTTGGGAATATATTGCATCCGATCACCCAAAGGTACCCAATATATTGGTGAGATGGTGGTTTTGAATCTAAAATTAAATGGCAGCAAAAAGACGTATAATGTAGAAAATCTATTGGGCTTGTACTATAAAAGTCGAGGGACATTTGATAAAGCCTTTTATCATTTTCATGAGGCGCTCAAGGTGACCGAGTCTGAAAAAAATACGACGTATATGCTTTGGACACTGTTCAGGTTGGGTGATTTGTCAAATTTGCTTATAACAAAGTCAAGGGATCAAAATCTGATACAAAATACTTTTTGAAAGCATTGGATTATTTTAAAGGTAATTATAAAAATCCAAGGCTTTTGGTATTATTACAAAATGGATTGGCTGTGGCGTATGCCAATGACAATAAAAATGATCAAGCACTTGAGATGCTTAATAAATCCGCAGTAGTTTTTGAAAAGAATGATTTTCAGGGTAAAGAATTTAATTTAGGTTTTTTCTATAATCAATTGGGCAGGATATATGCAGCTTTAGACTATACTAAAGCTGAAAAATATATTAACAAGGCATTGACTGTAGCTGAAAATTTAAGCATTGTCGATTTAAAGATTTCAGCTTATTATTATATGGGTGAAATCCTTTTTCATCAAAAGAAATGGGATGCCGCTGAAAGCTATTACATAAAGAGATTAGCACTAGAAAAAAATAAAAGTTATCTGATAAAATCTGATGCTATACAGGACTTACTTTTATTCTACCAAAAAACCCAAAATAAGGATAAAATATTGCAACTAATACCTCAATATATATCTATACAAGATAGCGCCACACAACAAATAATTGAAAATAAATATGCGGAGTTTGAAGTAGCCTTTAAAGTAAAAGAAAAGGAGCTGCAAAACGATATACTCACCAAAGAAAAGGATTATCAGAAAAATAAGGCCACTATATTGCAAATTCTTGGATCTGCTTTATTGTTATTGTTAGGATTGGTTGTGGGTCTATGGTATCGACTTAAAAACATTCCACAGAACTAAAAAAAAAGCGAATGAATATAAGGATAAGATACTCAATGTAATGGGCCATGACATCCGTTCACCTTTGATCTCTCAGCTTACTGTTATTCAAGATTTATTGGAAAATAAAGATAAAATTTCACGAGATAGTCTGAATGATATTTATCAATTATCCCTCAGTGTTTTTAAAATCAGTGATAATGTATATAATTGGGTGAAAAGAACCCGCGGATTGCAAAATTTCAAATATGAAGTCTGCCAGATATATTATGAGTTGTTATTGGTCACAGAGCAATATGATCCTGTTTTTAAAAAAAAAAAATTAAACTGCACTTATCAATAGATGCTATCAAGGCATCCAAAGTATTTGGTGATCGTCTAGGGCATACAGGCAGTCATCAGGAATTTGGTGGATAATGCGAGCAAATACGCGCCTGAAGGTTGTGATGTATTTATTGAGATGCAACAAGATGATAAAAGTGTATATTTTCAAATAAGTAATGAAAGTGTAGTACAACAAAAAGAAGGTATTAAAAGAAAGGGATTAGGCTTGCAACTGGTAAAAGAGATACTTGAATACAATCAAGGGGAGGTAGTATTTGTTAGTAATAATCAGGGTAGATACATTACAAAAATAAGTTTTACACTGGCATCTTGATCACGATACTAATTAAGTGTATGTATCTTAAATACTGAAAGCAAGCCTTGTAAGTTGTTACGTTTTCGCCACAATAAGCACAAAGGATTAAATATGAAATACTTATGGCAATGGAAAATGCATGACTGGGCGTTCCTGTAAGGTCGAAAATGGACGACATTACGCCAAGCTGTTTTAGTTTAAAATCAATGCCTTACCTTACTGAACTTTGTCCTTTTTGAGCCAAAAAAGTAACCTGCCTACAGAGCAAAAGCATAACTCAGGTGGACTTTTGGACAAAATCTTAAAGGTTTGCATTTTTTATTATAGACATAATTTATTGTTTCAATTGGTTGTCTATAGTCAGCAGACCCTACATAATTAAATTTCCAAATCCCCAATTCCCGTTTGTCAAAGTCTTATCTGACTTTGACGGATAGTATAATGCGGTCTCTGACCGGTGTTTAAATTTTATGCTTTGCAATGACTGTTAACCACATCAAAAAAGTCGCTTAGATTTCTCCCACTTGTTGAAATGACAGTGCAGAAGAATAACTGAGGTGTGAATGATGTGGTAGCTGCGGAGGGCTATCACATAGAGTCAGTGAAAAGATAAAGTCTTCACAAGAACCAATATTGAAAGTTATTTGAAAAAAATAAATATAAAAAAATCATAATATTATAAAAAACCTATTTTGTGGCTTAAATGTAATATATAAACACTATTTGCGTTTTAACGTTAGCAATCAACACAAAATAAAATCATGTTAAATCTTTCATTTTATTATTTCAATCTCCAGACGTTGTAATAGGAAGAAGGCGGCAAAATCTCGAATTTAGTGGATATAGTGGTTTCAGGTACCCAATAGGTATTGCAATCGTATTGATACTATTGATATTGTCATTTTGGCTTTAGTGATTTTGTAGAGCGGCATCTTACCATAAAAAGGCAGGTAAAATAGATGAAAACTTTATCAACAATATCAGAGCATCTGTGGTTCGGGAAATATAGAAGGAGCAAAAGCACTTTGTAGAGCTACGGATACTCCTGCGGCAAGGATGATCGAAAAAGGGCTTATGCGAATAGGTAGGTCACAAAGACATTGATGCAGCCATCGAAAATGTAGGAAATCTCGAAGCATTTAAGCTGGAAAAAATCTTTCGTCATTGGCAAGTATTTCAGGTGCAGCACCGATGGTTGGGTCTTGGGTACAGTTACAGGTATGATTTTAGCCTTTTTATGAGATGTCCAAGGTCACAACAAAATGTGACACCTCAGTATTGGCTGGTGGTATTTATCAGCATTGATCACTACCGCATTTGGGTTGGTTATTGGCATCTTCGCATTTGTTGGATATAATTATTTGGTATCAAAGTTTGAGCAGGTGATTTTTCAAATGGAAAAACAACCCTGACTTCATGGATTTGCTTCAAGAGCCTGGTAATTAAGAATATTTTTAAATAAAATCACCTAAAAGTGGCTGTCAAAAAAGAGTAAGGTAACTGCAGAATTTAATATGTCATCTCTGACTGATATTTATATTCTTGCTACTTATCTTTTTATATTACATCCTAAGGTGCAAATTAGCACATACCCTTGCCAGAGTCAGACTCCACTATTGCCCCATCCAACCTTCCAGTTATGATGACTAGATGGCGAGATAAAAGCAGCTGGAAAGGAAAGTAGTATAGCAAATATGGAGAAGGATATTGCATTGGCAGTGCGCAAGACAGACAATAAAGAAAAACGCTACACTTACCATCATATCTGAGGTAGGTGCCTTGGGAGACGGGCATAGCGCGGAAAGATCGCAAGTGGACTAAAGATAAAAGCAATTATTGCAACACAAACCTACCACCAATTAAATAACTGAATAATGGCAGTAAAAAACGTAGTAAGGTTACAGCAGAATTTAATATGTCATCACTGACAGATATCATCTTTTTGTTATTGATATTTTTATGTGATATCATCCATCGTGACTCCCAATGCCCTAGACTTATTGTTACCATAAAAAACAAGTCCGCCACCACCAAAAGCAAAAACAAGGTGGTCAACATAGATGAATCAGGTACTTATTCTCAATGGAGTTCGATCAGTTTGAAGGCATAGAGCGACAGATGGAATCTCAAACGAATTGATAAAGAAAAGGCAGCGATAGTAGTCACCTTCTGCCAAAGCAAGTAATGTTCCTGTTATAGCCGTCTTAGATTTGGCGTACAGGATGCAAGTTAGGGGCGGTACTTACAGATCCTAAATAAGCGAGAAGCCAACTTTACATTTTTTATTATCTACTATCTTACACACATACACTTATTCTAACAAGAGTAAGCATTGAAGTAATATAAATATAACTGTAAAATGGCCAAAATAGGACAGATTGTATCACTGAAGAAGCAGTAAAGAAGGGGAATCATCATTAGTTTGGTTATTCATCTACTTTTATTATTATTTTTTTTACCCTTTCTATTCACGCCGATCTTCAACAATCTAAGGAATTCATTGCTTTGGTGACCCAGATGCAGGGAGTGACGACGCACAAGAAGTTGTAGAAACCAACTCAGAATCCGCTACGTCAACTACGGCACTACCTACCTAAATCTCAAAAAAGAAACTATCACATCTACCGATCCTGAGGAGGAAGCACCTATAAAAGTAGTGGATAAAACCAACCAAAACCGCCGAAGCTGACAAAAGTAAGTCAAAGGAACTGTCAGAGTCCAAAATTAAAGCGGAAGCCAAGCGAAAGCTGATGCTATGGCAAAAGCAGAATCTGAAAGGGTAGCAGCTGAAAAAGCCAAAGCGGAAAAGATGCCGCCGAAAAGCGAAGTGGCAGCAGATCAAAAGAAAAGTATTCGGATTTGTTGGGTGAGGGAAAGGGTAATAATAACAGTACAGGAAATCAAGGTACTGCTACTGGCGATCCTGATGGCAAGGCACCGAAGGTATATGTAAAGGGTCAGGAATAGGGGGGAGTGAGGTCTAAAGGGCGAGGTATCGAATATTCACCATCTTTTTACAGATAGTTCGCAAAAAACTGGTAAGGTCTCATTATCAATTTGTGTAAATATAGATGGTAAAGTCACAAAAGCTGAGTTTACTCAAAAGGGATCTACTACATCCGATAGTTATCTTATAGAATTAGCAAGAAAACAGCTATGAAGTATAAGTTTAACAAGAGGAAATAGATAGCCAATGTGGCACAGTCATTATAGATTTTAGAGTTCAGTAGGTTTTAGAACCAAAGTGTAATCAGGAGTATTTTTTTATTGTTCAAAAAATAATGGATCCTATATACCTTGTAAGATCGAATATTAAGACAGATAAACCTAAACCTACAAAGCTCCTACGACATTAAAGTGGTTCAAAAAATACTAGATCCAAATATAGTCAACCTTCAAAATGCCATTTACAAGATGACAAAGTTGACTTGTATTATTTTTATGACTTGTACCAAAATGTTTCATGTAAAAAGCGAAACAAGTTTTAACCTGAAATATGCATTAGAAAATCTAAACTGCTGCAAATCAGAAGCTTCGCCTATTTTTCTACTTTAACCATAGCAGTGCTACGCTTTTCGCATACAAATAAATAGCTGATTTATTGCATTTTAGCATCTCATGACGAAGTTCTAACGTATAATCTGGGTTTAATTTTAAAACTCGCTCACTAAAACAATTGATAGGCTACTGAAAATGTCAGAGCATCTGGTGTTTCTAAACCTTGATTTTCTATTTTCCGTAATATATGTGATCTCCTATAGTTCTGTAGGCTTGTCCAATTTGATATCAAAACTAAATTTTTTGTAATCATAACCTGGAGCTCCACTCAAATCCAAAGCTTACTGCAGCATACCTTTCATTAGAACGGCCCCATCTTAGGTTCTGTTTGGTGGGCCGCCAACATGCTACGGACCAAACACCTATTCTGGAAACCATTACTTGTAAGTCCACCCATCATTTGTGGTATCAATGTATTGATGAATTCCTCGACATATTGTTTTCATATTTACATCGTTGGAATTACTGCCGCAAATCTATAATTCATGCCAACGGCTATAAAGTACATTGGCATCATCGTATAAACCCTAAATTTTTCTGGCCCCAGAGTCCAACAGATATTTGAGATGAAGCGCTAGAAAAAATTTAATTTTTGTGAAGTCTGACTTTTCATTGATCAATGTAGTTGTTTCTTTACTTGTTGTGGTAAACCCAGTTGTAACTTTTATCCTATATTTAACTTTTATTTAAATTGGAACGATCAATGAGCTGAGCACAAACCGAAATAGTAACTATAGTAAGTATTCCAATTAAAAATATGTTTTTCATCTTATTTGATTTTGTCTTTATGACGGATTTTTTATTCTACAGTGAACTTAAACTGTAGTTAATTATGGAGCATTAAAGTTTTCGTATTTATAAATGTATGTTTTATAACGATTGTGTAGAACTTGATTTTCTGCCTGATGTTATTTTTTTTTACATTTCATTATTTTATGTGGCGTTACTTTTATTGAAGGTAATAGGTTTTTTACTTTTGGATCCTCTTTTATACTATGATTTGATTGATGGAACTAATGTGTTTTATTTTGATTTTGGGCGTTATATTTATACTTAAGTTAACTCGGACTACTAAAATTTTACGCTTTTGAAGGATGCTTTTTCAATACTCCTAAAAGTGGGTACATTTCATTTTCAAATAAACAAAAGTAAGTATTAACTTTGCGCTGGGTCCAATAAAAATATCATCAAGACAAAGGCAGAGAATACTTAGCAGTATGTAGCCAACTGTTGGATGATGGTACAGAACCTACAACTTTAATAGTTTATACGAGATTGAAAACAATTGGATGAGATGTGGACAGATTTAGGATGTAAAATTTTAGGACTCTACCATCGGAAAATGTTCCTACCAATCATCGTTTAAAAAAAAAAAAACTCAAACCAAATTTGGGGAGATAGAAGTTAGTACTACAAGTGACTTAATTAATGGATTCACTTGTCAGAAGATTTCCTACACTATTTACAAGAGAAATTATTGTATATAGGTCAAATGGATTGTAATACGAAAGGGGAGCGAAATTGCTCAGATGTTATTGGAATATCAAAACAAATGATACAGCCATCTATCGGATTACGGATAAATTGTGGAACAAAGTCCATGATTTCTTGAAAGAGAAAATTTTAGAGATCCTGTGCAGTTAGAAGAAGGAGAAATTTTGTGGTATAGAGGCAGATGGCAGTAAGTTAAGCAGACAAGAGAAGCCGGGTGTTAGAAGCTAAATTAGGAAGAATATTTAAATCAAGTGCTATTTCAATGAGAGCGAAGACAGAAATAATATAAATTGTAGCGAATATGTAGCAAAGATTAGGCAATCATAAAGAGTTTATGATTAAAATGAGTCAGCTAAGAATAGTGATGCTACGAAAAATGGAAAGAGAGGACTAGTATTTTAAATGACGAGTGAGGTGGCAGTGGAATTGGATAGATGTCTTATCCGCAAGCTACTCAAATTTTGATCTTTATCTGCGATGGAAAACATTGAAAATATGTAAGTTTTAGTGTTACAAAAAGTAAAACGAACGGTATATATGGAAGCAATAGGTATGACTTTGAAAGAGAATGTGTTTAGACGAAGTGGTAAAGATGTTGGAAAAAATACCTAGGAAATCAAAAACAAAAGAAAAAATACCAAACGCTCTTAACGTACATCAGCCAACAATAGGGAGAATGATTACCCTAAATACATACAAAAAGAACTATTAATAGGAAGTAGCAATAGAGTTACATCGAACAGTATTAAAAATGAATGTAACAATCAGGATAAAGATGGTCAGTAAAAGGATTGAAAAATATTATGAGTCTGAGAGTGTTAAAGATGAGTGGCTAGTTGGGATAAAATAACAGATCTAGTAAAAATGCAGCTTAGCGAAATTTTGGGAGAGTGTAGAAAGTAATGTGTAAACTCAAGAGAAGAAAATTAGGTATTTTAAAAAATTATCAATAATAGAAATTTGATTATGAATGATACCAAATCAAGAATTGGCATTGTCCATTTTGATTGAATTTGGTCAATTGCCATAAAACCTGATTTAAAGCAGCCTGGTCGTTTGGAAAATGGTCTGCTTTGCAAATTTTCTTGATTGCTCGGTTTACCCCTTGGGATTGTATTGGTGGTACACATTTTTCTTAATCAGGCGGGTAATTGAACAAAGTGATGAGATTATCCCAATTTTTTTTCCCAGCTTTTAATGTCACAACTGTACTTGGACTGTTCCATTTTGTTTGAATTTTCAAAAGCGACTAAGGCACTTTGGGAGATTACAGCTCCATAAACTTTCAGATCGGCGATGAATATTTTTCATCTTTCCATGGTACAAACCTTACTGAGTTACGTATTTGCGGACAACAACATGAGATTGAGCTACCATCTGAAGGATGCTTGAAATTAGCAACAAAGTTTTGTAAGGTCGTCCTGGTATAGTGGCTACAATCAGGTATGGATTTCACGCCACGATCCTTTAATCCGCTTAGGCATGAGAGCCAAAAAGATGCGCACCAACCAGTCATCCAAATGCCTAAGATCTTTAAACCATGTGGTTTGTATTCAAGAATTCAAATAGGGATACTTTTATTGATCACCTTTGTTATCTTGGCGTATTTTGAACAAATACAATCCATCCAGGGTGATGTAATAAATGGCCTGTGGGCATTGTTTTGCCACCTGATGCGGTGTGTGAGCATCTGATTATGATATCAGAATTAACTGATTTTAGAGACGTTAAAAACCGTATATCCGTTCGATTTGATCTGGTTACATCTTGAGTAACGTTACCTTTAGCGTAAGTGGAAGGGATGACAGATTCTACTTTAGTTGTTGTGGTTTGCCCTTTAGGGAGTACCAACAATTCACTATTGCGATCTCTAGGACCTGGACTCAGATCTCGCCCTTGAGTTGTCTTGACCTTTTCCCATAAGAAACCATTTCCTGGAGCTGGTTTCGGGAATTATTACCTTGTTGAACAAGCGACAGCACCTTCAGCAAATGACCTATCCGCAGAGTTGATATGTAGTTGAATAATTTTGTAAATACCATTCCATGAGTGACTTCGGAAGTCGTTGATGTCCTCACATTCTTAAAAATGTCTGTAAAATCAAAATTAATGCTGTTACTTAGCCCGGCAAAAGTTGTTAGGTTAAAAAATGTGTTCAGGGTAAGGACTGCAAAAATATAAAATTTTGGGGGGATGCTGGGATTGCTGGCAATCCCCCTTGTCCCAGCCTAACTCCCTGGGAGCTTATATACTAAAAGTATTCTACACTCC
>JADKCC010000026.1 GCA_016714785.1 Saprospiraceae bacterium | reverse complement strand
TCTTCAATACATCCAAAACATACATCATGCAAATGGCTCAGCAGCAGCATGACGAACTCTCTACCGTATATTCCCGCAAATATCATAAATGACCATTTTACAGCACGTGATGAAAGGAATATTATCACGATAATAATAAATCAATAAATAAGCCCAATAGGAAACTTATTGGGACTGGAATTTTGTTTATAGAAATACCAAAATTTAAGGCAAATAGCTTTCTTTCGTGATATGAAATTGCAGCACTTTGGCTTAAGTTTTTATCAGAAATAGAAAATAATTGTAATATGATACCTCAGGAACAACAAGTCCTAGAAATCGCTAAAGTTTAATGGTTTGTTAGGAGAGAAATTATACCAAGGAAGAATTATTAGCTTATGACAAATACATGGATGCAATCAGAACACAAAATTATTTATGAAAGATCTAATAAGAGAAGGAAGGGAAAGGCATGAAAAAAGTATGGAGAAAGGGGTGGAGAAAGGGATGGAGAAAGGGATATAAGGGCAATATTTAAAATCAATTGAAATAGCAAAAAGCTTAAACTAGTGGGAAAATTTAGCATCCAAGAGATAGCTGAAATCACTGGATTGTCTGAAGAGATGAGATAATAAATTTATAATTGCTTGTTTAATTTATCAAATATGGTCAGGTCTCAAGCACTATTTAACCTCCAGAAATGGATAGACGAAACGTCACGAACTCAAACTTCCAGTTGGAAATCGTAACCTTTATAAAGATGCAGGCGATTATATTGTCATGATCGTAAAGTGGACCCAATGCGCGCAAGGATTATCATTATAATGAAATCTGAAGTGTTCTTCTACCAGCTTGAAGGAGATATCTAAGTTCGCATACAGGAAGAGGTGGTCAAGCTGTAGATATACCTATAAAGGAGTGGCGAAATGTTTAAATTACTAGCCAGAATCCCTCACTCACCCATGCGATCAGAAGGTTCTATTGGTCTAGTTATTGGAATTGCGGCAACTGGGCTAAGAGCGAGATGGTCTTTATGGAGCTCCAGAAGGCAATGCAACAGCAATTGCACGAATCATATTTCCCATTTAGAAAATATCGAAAAGGACTTTTTACATTCAAGATTCAGACATTTAAATGGTTCTGATGAATTGAGAAAACAAACCACTTACGGCACAATGATGGAAGCTGACGTTCGGTTTGTGGAATAATAAGCGCCAATGTCAAAAATATACTTTGCTTCCAGATTTTCATCTAGGTGTAGATGCTTTAGAAACTTCGCTAGAGCGAGAAAAAATAGTCAGATGTCTACGGTGAATGCCAATCAGACATGGGTGAGTTGTATTTAGTTGGCGATGTATTTGACCCATGGTATGAATACAAAGTAGTTCCTAAAGGTTTTTAGGCTTTTCGGAAAGTTGGCTGAGCTTAGAGATGCGGCATTCCAGTTTACTTTTTACGGCAACCAGCTATGTGGATGTTTCGATATTTTGAAGAAGCCTTGGCATACCTATATATCGATCACCAATCATTAAGATCGTTTGAAATTCAAAATTTTTCATCGGTCGTGGAGATGGCTTAGCCCAGGAGATCACGGCTACAATTCATCAAATCTATATTTAATAACAAGATTTGTCAATGGATGTTCGGTTGGTTACATCCTGATATGGGAGCTCTCACTTATGAAGTTTTTTAGTGTCAAAAAGTAGGCAATACACGGGAGATGAAGGCCATTTTCCAATCCTGAAAGAGTGGTTAGTCCAATTTGCAGAATCATATCAAAAGAAACAAATATAGATTAATATCTCTTCGGTCACAGGCACTTTCCTATAGACTATACACTTTCTAACGGCACGAGTAAATATATTAATCTAGGGTGAGTGGATGTAGCTGCTTCTTACGGAGTCTGGGACGGAACCACTTTTGAATTAAAATTTTACGACTCTAAAATGACAAAAAATCTATGGCAACCTCAATTTACTTTCCCACGTATAGCTATTTTTGTCTGAATATGAAGTCCATATTATTCGGTTTTGTCCTTATCACTTTTGACCAATTGTACAACAGCTCAAGATATAAAATCACCTTCCGTATTAAAAAGTCATTTCGATCTAGTGGTAAAAGTACGAATTGGTGATGTGGACAATTTAGGGAAGAATATACATTGGGACGACAAAATAAATTCATAAACTAAAGCCAGGATCTAAAGGAACAATATCGATACGCAAATACCAAAATGGATCAATTTTCGACTAATTGATGTAACTAACCCATTAAATATCATAGCATTTTATGATGATTTTAACCAAGTAAAAATTTTGACAATACACTTACGATCATATTAAGTCAATCTATCTATAAATTTGTGGATATATCGGCCTGTGGTATAAGCAATGACGGACAACTTTGGATTTACGACCCTTCCCAATTTAAACTATTGAAAATCAATGAAAACGGTCAAGTGATTTTTGAGAGTCTTCCAATGTGAATGACTTTGGTATGTCTGATGTCAATATTAGTATTATCAAGAAAAAATCAAATGTAGTAATCCTTATAGATAAATCTAAGGTTTTATTTTTGACAAATTTTTGGACAGTATCTATTCCATTTTAAAGAATCAGACATACTATCAGTACAGTTTGATGGTAACCAAGTAATCTATTTCACACCATCTGGTTTAAAACCTATACCATAGCCACCAAAGAATGTAAACCCGTAGAACTACCTTTTGAAATACAAAGACTGGATTGAAATTTGTCCTTTACCAAGCCCAATAATTATTATGAGTTCAATCATAATGGACTGAACCTATTAAAATAATTATTATTACTCATCAATTCATCAAACTATCTTTTACCTTTGTTGTTTCCAAAGGTAAAGATAAAGAGTATGAATTATAATATATCAGCTTTATTACAAAAAGCATTGCGGCTTGAATTTTTAAGCGCTGAAGAAGGTTTATTTTTATTTGAAAATGCGCCTACAACTCAATTGATGTATGTGGGCAATGCTATCAAAAAGCTTCATGTACCACATCAAAAAGTAACATGGATCATTGACCGCAATTCTAATACGACCAATGTTTGTATAGCCAATTGTAAATTTTGCAATTTTTATAGACGACCTGGACATGATGAGTCTTATGTAACTACAATCGAAGAAGGGTATAAACAAAAAATAGACGAGACTTTTGCGTTAGGTGGTGAGCAATTATTGTTGCAAGGTGGCCACCATCCTGATTTAGGTTTAAATTATTATGTTGAATTATTTAAAGAACTAAAAAGCCTTTATCCAAATCTTAAATTACATGCGCTAGGGCCTCCAGAGATAGCACACATCACCAAACTGGAGCAGTCAACACATATCGAAGTGCTCCAAGCACTCAAAGATGCTGGGTTGGACTCACTGCCCGGTGCTGGTGCTGAGATTTTGGATGATCGGGTACGAAGACTCATATCTAAAGGCAAATGTGGTGGTCAAGAATGGCTAGATGTAATGCGAGCAGCACACCAATTGGACATTACTACATCGGCAACCATGATGTTTGGTCATATTGAGACTAATATGGAACGCATGGAGCATTTTGTTGCCCTACGTCAAGTACAAAGTGAAAAACCAACTAATGCAAAAGGATTTTTAG
Organism: Saprospiraceae bacterium; assembly: GCA_016714785.1. GTDB lineage: Bacteria > Bacteroidota > Bacteroidia > Chitinophagales > Saprospiraceae > OLB9. Next base: position 11,681 of record JADKCC010000026.1, on the reverse strand, counting down.
CTTTCATCCCATGGCCTTTTATGGATGAAGATACCATCTTAAAAAAAATCAAACGCGCTCGCAATCAATGTACTGGAGACGAATACGTACGTATGATAGCTATGAGTCGTATTATGTTGCCCAATATAGTCAATATTCAGGCTTCTTGGTTGACAGTAGGTAAGGCAACTGCTCAGTTATGCCTCCATGCCGGAGCAAATGATTTCGGAAGTATCATGATAGAAGAAAATGTAGTGTCGGCAGCCGGGGCAGCTTTTAGATTCACCTCTGATGGCATCCAGAAAGCTATCAGTGATGCAGGCTTCATACCACAACTTCGTAATCAACAATATGAATATAGAGACCTACCTTCCAATATGAAACAACAAGTGTTAGATGTAGAAAAGATGTTAGTAGATTAGAGAATTTAGATTGTAATTTGTAACCTTTACATCTAATTTCATAATTGTGCAATTACCTATAAGAATGAGTTAACAAGGCCACTTAGGAGTAGTAAAACATATACACAATGCTCATTTGGCTGCCATAGCTGCACCGACTATCCCAGCATCGTTTAGCAAAGACGCTATATCTACCTTTACAGGGACATTTAAGTACTGTTTGTATAAATCGAAGTGCTTGCTTACACCGCCGCCAATCAGTATTAGGTCTGGACTCAGTATTAAATTCAAATGATTCAAATATACATCCAATTCTTTAGCCCATTTTTTCCAACTAAGATGATGAAATTCTCGTGCATAATTCGATGCATATTTTTCAAAAACTGATTTTTTATATTTCAAATGACCAAATTCTGTATTGCCCAACAATTGACCATTATAAAATAGTGCAGAGCCTATCCCAGTACCTAGTGTAATGAAGATTACCAACCCTTGAACATCTTTCCCTTTACCATAAGTCATCTCAGCAATCCCTGCTGCATCTGCATCATTTACCACTTTAACATCACATCCTAATGCAGCACTGAATTCAGCATCAATATTATAATTAATAAATTCCGCATCGATATTACTAGCTGTCAAGGAAATCCCATTTTTTATCACCGATGGAAAACCGATACCAATTTTTTTTCCTTGCCAACCAAAGTTATCCACACAGGCCTTCAGGCATTCGATGATGGCCGCAGGATTAGCCGGTTCGGGTGTTTTGATTTTAAATTTTTCAGCAACCAACGCTCCAGTAGATAGGTTGACCACGTTAGATTTGATACCTGTACCGCCTACATCTATACCAAGGATTTCCATGACTTATCCGTTTACTTTTTTATTTAATAATTTTTATACTTACAATCTTAACATCTTGAAGGGGCCTATCTCTTTTGTCCGTGGGTTGCCCTGCTATGGCATCAATGATATCTAATCCTTTGATCACTTGGCCAAATACTGTATATTCCATATCCAATTGTGGCGCTCCGCCATGCTGAATCAAAGTTTCTCTATCTTTTGTTGAATATTTTATGTTTTTTTGCAATTCATAATTTTCTAATTGCTCAATTGTTGCAGGTTTTCCTTGGACGATGTAAAATTGTGATCCAGAAGATTCCTTTTTAGGATTTACTTGATCCGACATTCTTGCAGCTGCTAAAGCGCCTTTTACGTGTACCAAAGTATCCTTAATCTCGGCTTTAATCTTATATGCTGGGCCTCCTCCTCCTAATTCTTTTCCAGAATGGGCAGTTTTTGATTCTGGATCTCCTGTTTGAGCCATAAATCCCTTAATTACCCTATGAAAAAGTATCCCATTATAAAAACCTTCTTCCACCAATTTTAAAAAATTATCTCTATGAAGTGGTGTATCATCGTATAATATAGCAGTCATATTTCCTTCGGTAGTTTGAATCTCTACCATACAATGATGTGGTGGCTCTATGATTATTTCCTTCTTTAATGATACACTTTTACCATTATTGATGGCATTAAGTGTAACCAAATATTTTCCCGAAAGTATGTACTTATGTGTAGGATTCAATTCTTCTGAGGTATGGCCATCACCAAAATCCCAAAAGTAAGACAATGCTTTTATTGATTGATTATCAAAAGATACCGTGGCAGGAGCTGATTTCTCTTTTTGGATAATATCAAAAATTGCTTTTGGCGATTGGCAAGAAGCGAAGAGCAATAGAAGCCCAAAATAACAATATCTCATCTATGATTTTATGGTATTTATCTTTAATATACTTTCATTTTGACATCCTTTAACGGTCTGTCTCTACTGTCTTTTTCCACTTTGGCTATTTTGTCTATCACATCTTGGCCACTTACCACTTCACCAAAAACGGTATAATCGCCATCTAACATAGGTGTGCCACCTACTTTTTTATACTTTTCTCTTTGAGCTGGTGAATACTTAAAACCTTTTGATTTTTCCATGGCATCAAGTTCGTGATCTGTAACAGGTTGCCCATGAACTATATAAAATTGTGATCCAGAAGATTCCTTCTTGGGATTTACCGCATCGCCTTGCCTAGCCGCAGAAAGCATCCCCTTAAAATGCGGAGTACCTATCTCTGCTGGAATAGTGTAACCCGGGCCGCCACTTCCTAATGGCGCAGATGCTTCAGCACCCTTAGATTGCGGATCACCACCTTGTATCATAAATCCATCTATTACTCTATGGAATAGCAGATCATTGTAAAAACCTTCATTAGCCAGCTTTTTAAAATTTGCTTTATGCAGCGGCGCAGAGTTTAATAAATGTATCTCCATTTTACCAAATTCAGTTTCGATTGTAGCATAGTCGTGATCTTTGCAAGATACAAAAAGGACAATTATAAGTAAAGTATAAAAGGCTATTCTCATTTTTTTAACCATTTTTAATTTCAATTAAATGAAAAAGATGTCACTTCATTATATTTTTTAAAATAATCAATCACTCTAGTCACTAAAAAAGCTTCCTGCTCTACAGCACCTTTTAGGCTAAATGATTTTACTTCCTTCCAATGAGGCCAACCATCTTGATCTCGACCTTCAAACTCAAAATAACCTTCACTTTCCAAAAGGGTACAAACAGCAACATGCATTAAATCGCGTTTTTCTTCTTTAGTAAATTTAGTCTTGGGTATCCTTCCTAACTCTTGCACACCTATTAGAAATAAAACGGTCTGCAAATCAGGTAATGCATCTTTTTTCATGGCATCCTTTACAATGTGTTTAACTTTGAGCCATTCAAAATCACGTTCCCATACTTCCATAAACATTTTTTTTATCAAACTGCGGACAAATATAGGGACTTAATTTTTAAAAGACAAAAAGGATGGTAGTTTAAATGTCGTGCTGTAGTAATTTACTTTCTTGCTCTAAAACTCAAAAGGCGACTGAAACTTTTTTCAGACGCCTTTCAAAATCATTAAAGCCACATTATTCTTACTATAGATGAAGAGTCATCCTTAGTGATTCTATATTTTCATTACTTGTCGAGTAAATATTTTTAATTATGATACAAAAATATCCCATTTAAATATATCGGATAGGACTCTTTTCATACAAAATGTTATGCTCAAACGCACTTTCATATTCATAACACACTGATATTAAAATATTTATACGTAATTCTATACTATTACTCAAATGAATTATATTCTGTAAGAAGTTTTGAAAATATATTTAAATGACTGGAATAACTAAAGGACTTTTGTAATATCTTCTTATCATCCTAATGAACAAAAAAAATTGGCGTGCGCAAATTGGGTAAATTTGAATTAACTGCGTTAATGCAAACACTTTTTGATCGAATCCGAAAAAAATGGCATAGAAATATTTTTTAATATCACTTATTTAAAGAAATTATTTTAAGTTGCCACAAATCATATTTTATTTAAAATTATAGTATTCCAAATATATCTCACATCTTTGCATCGATTTTGGTGGATTTTTTTCTATAGAAAAATCCTTAAAAGGGAATCCGGTGCAAGTCCGGAACTATCCCCGTAGCTGTAAGTTTCATTCAATAGTGATCGAAATAATGCCACTGTCTCAGGATGGGAAGGCTCAATCACCGAAACAAGTCAGAAGACCTGCCTGAATCATCATATTTGTATTGACTTTCGGGCGAAAAGTCAGGCATTGAATTCTAGAGGAAGCAAACAGCATTATAAATAGTTTGTACGTGTTCAGCTAGCATTTGAAGTCCTTTTTTGTCCCGAGCAAAAATAAGTTTTGTGGACAATCACTTCAAGTTAGTTTTATCATTTTTTAAAATATTGTTATGTGCATCTTTAATTAATGGCCAAGTAACAATAGATTCTATTGTGATCTCAGATACTAAACCTTTTATCTATCAACTTCAAAATCCTGATTACAAAAACAACGATACTTTATCGATAACAACCCAAGACTTTTTACAAAAAATTACAAGCGGACAGCTTCAACTCAGAACACCTGGAGGTTTAATGACATTTCTCCATCGAGGTTTGGACAATAGGCATTTACCAGTATTGTGGCATGGTGTCAATCTACAAAGTATCGTTAATGGCAGTTACGACTTAGGTTTGATTCCGATAGGATTAATGGATGAAGTGAGTTTTTATACCGTCGGAAGTCCTACTCTTCAGGGCAATAATGGTTTTGCAGGCGCTCTGGGTATTCAAAACGGTAGTATTTACAAGCCGAGTAGTTTAAAAATATACAGTCAACTTTCTACCCTTCAAAATTATACTATTGGGCTAAAAAGTAGACAACAACACAATAAATGGTCATCAAATGTAGGATTGGAAATAGGAAAAGATCAAAATATATTTTCTTATGTTTACAATCAGAAAACTGAAACTAGAAACGCTACAGATTTTAATAAAATCAATTTAGTATTCAACCTTGACTATTTCCATAAACCAACATCCATTACGAGCTTTAATGTATGGTGGCAATCTTCAGATCGACTTATTCCAGTGAGTGTCACTTCCGCACTAACTCACCAAAGTCAAGAAGATAAAAATTTACGAACTCAGATTTCTCATCAACTTTTTGGCCAAAAACACAGGTTAAAATCATCTATGAGTTACCTCCAAGAAAAGTTGAATTTTAAGACAACAGGCATAGATTCAAGAGCTAAAGTAAATGTATTTATAGCTTCAATAGAATGGTCAGAAATCAAAAATAAATCTTATTTACTGACCTTGACACATAGGAGTGACGTTGCATCACCAAATTTTTATATTAAATCAAAAGTAGATCTACAACTCAACTGAGTATGGCTAAAAAATTAAACTGGACAAATAAAATTATTTCTGACATGTCTTTGCGACAAGACGTAGTGGATAGACAATGGATGCCCATATCTTTGACCATACAAAGTATTTATAAAAATATAGGTTTGATTTTCTCTAAAAATTACAATTTACCTGGATTCAATGACTTATATTGGCCATTAGGTGGTAATTCATTGTTAAAAACTGAAAAATCAATTCAAGCAGAGTTGAAAACCAAAGTTTCATTGAATAAATGGTACCTTAATCTTGCATCTTATGGTCAGATCGTAGATGATTGGATTCAATGGGTGCCTCAGGCCTCTAGCATTTGGAAGCCAACGAATCAGAAAAAAGTATTTAGTCGTGGTATGGAAATAAAAGCTGAAACATCCTTTGTTTGGAAAACCATTCATTGGAAACCTACCTTTTTATATGCCTTTAATAAAACAACATCATTGGAACATTATTTCGATCCAACATTGATAGGAAAACAACTGATATACATACCTATACACAAAGCTGGTTTAAATCTATCCACCACTTATAAAGGCCATCAATGTCAGTTAGAATACCATTTTACAGGACAAAGATTTGATGTATCAGACGAATCCCAAGCCTTGGACGTTATACATTTAGTCAATTTGAATTATGCAAAAGCTCTGGACAAATTTAATATTTCGATCAGCCTAAACAATGCCATCAATACTCGTTATCAATATGTGAGATTCTTTCCAATGCCTGGTATTAGTGGGAGTATAAAAATAACATATAATATTTTTTAATTACATCTAAATTATTAATAATGAATCGGTTTATTCCTTTGCTTTTCTGTTTTTTAATTACAATTATATCTTGTACCAAGGATGAAGATATCAAAACTACACTGTATGAAACTGGCACATTTATCGTCAATGAAGGTCCGTTTGGATCAGGGACAGGCACGATTAGTCATTTTGATGGTACAAAAGTTACTCAAGATATCTTTGGCAAAGAAAATAATGGCAATTCACTTGGTAATATAACACAATCTATGATAAAAATGAATGACAAATACTTCATAGCTGTCAATAATGCTGATAAAATACAAATAGTCAATACCAAAGATTTTAAAAATGTCAGTGACATTCCGAACATTCCATTGCCCCGATATTTTTGTACTTCAGGCAATAAGCTTTACTTAACTTCTTGGTCCAAAGATTTTACAAATGGAGCCATCATTCAAATAGACCCAGTAAATTTGAAAGTGCTTTCCACAATCCCTATCAAAGGCCTTGCCGAAAGAGTTTTAGCAAAAAATGATTTAATTTACATTACGGTTACTTCGAATCCATTCGACATAATCCCAAGATCTGTATTAGTACTTGATACAAAGTCTAATACATTTATTGACACAATCACTGTAGGAGATAATCCAAACGATATTGTAGAAGACAAAAACGGAGATATTTGGGTCTTATGCAGTGGATTTAATGTTTGGACCAATCCTTCATTAAATACATCTGGTTCCTTACATAAAATCCAAAATGGACAATCTGTGCTAAACTACACACTCCCAAATGGTGCTAAAGGTTTAACTATCAATAAAAACGGTGATAAATTGTACTATCTTGTAGATGGCAAAGCAATGCAACGCAATATTGAAGGTGTAGAAAAAAGCTTTGCAGATGGAAATTTTTACTCCATAGCATTTAATAAAAGTACCAACGAATTATTTCTGAGTGATGCCTTAGATTTTCAAAAACCAGGAATTGTTATAATCATAAAGGAAGATTTAACTTCAAGGTTAGAACTTTCAGCTGGAATTATACCTGGATTTTTTTATTTCAATGAATAGCAATATCTGTTGCAACAAACGCTTATTTAATCCGTTATAATAAAGACTCTGTAGCCTTTACTGAGTCTTTATTTTTTTTGATAATGTGATTAGTTGTGGAAATAGATAAAGTCATAAAACAGTCGAAGTTTGTAGATAAGTATCAAAAAGCAATGATAAATTTGTTTTTCACTTCCAATTTTTTTAGAGATACACATCTTGCTATATTTAATAAACACCATATCCAAGGTCAACATTTCAATATATTGCGCATCCTAAATGGTAAACATCCTGATCCAGTTTCTCCAGGATATATCAAAGAAGTAATGTTGGACAAAGGAAGAGACTTAACAAGACTTATTGACAAATTAGTCGTTTTAGGTTGGGTAAATCGAAATGTTTGCCCTGAAAATAAACGCCGAATGAATATTAGTCTTACTATCAATGGACTGAAAGCCGTAGAAATTATATCACTAGAAGTACACAAAAAGGATCAAGAATTAAAGTGTCTCACAGATGAAGAATATCAGTTTCTTAGCGATTTACTTGACAAAATGAGAGGTTAGTTAAAAACAAAAAACGCTTGAGCTTTATTCTTACAGTATATCTAACCTTCAAAATTAAATGAAATGGTGAATATTTGAGATACCACATTTTCTAAAACTCTAGCTTCATTTTGTGCTCGGTCATATATCAAGATATTACCAAGACCTCTTGAAAACTTAATCTCAGGGGAGAATATAAAGTATGGATAAAACATTTGCATACCGACACCCACTTCATACTGAAAATCATGCGGCGCTATTTTAATCAAAGTTTTTCGGGATTTTGAATTGGACTGTACATCATAACTATATTTAAGTCCCGCCACTACAAACATTCTTTTATCCTTATACGGTTCAGACTTAAATCTAATATGAAAAGGCAACTCAAAAAACACAGATTCTATTTTCCTTTCTACCACTTTAGAATCGCTGACAGATGTAAATTCAAATCCTCTTTGAGCAAAAGAAAATCCCGGTAAAAATCTAAAATCAAAATACTCACCCAATTTTAGATTGGTTATCATGTGCATGTTTACACCGACTTCACTTTTGCCTTCAATCACTTTGATACTATCATTATTGATAAAAAATCCTGATTGATGGAGTTTGTAGCCCGAACTATTAAAGCCGACATTGATACCAAAATAATAGGACTTTCTATTAAAATCTCTAAAATTATGATTGTCTCTTCCGCTGAATTGTGCCAACAATCCTATCGAAAAAAGTAAACCAATTAAACTAAAACCTATTTTTTTGCAATGTAAATGCAACATATTCCAGCGCTTAAAACTTTATAATCTGCCTGAGTAAAACCCAGACGCTTCAATATATCAGTAAAATCCTTGTAATCAGGAAAGGCTTGTACCGATTCGTAAAGATATTTGTATGCCTTCTCATCTTTGGATCTTATCTTACCTATAACGGGCAAAATGTTTTTAAAGTATAAATTAAACAACTGTTTTAATGGAAAATGCCTTGGTTTCGAAAATTCTAACACCATGATAGTCCCTCCTGGCTTAAGTACACGATACATTTCTGCGAGCCCTTTCTCCAAATTTTCAAAATTACGTACCCCAAAAGCTGCCATCACTGCATCAAAAGTATTGGTTTCAAAACGTAAATTTTCACTGTCACCCTGCTCTAAAGAAATGACATCATTCAATCCTTTTTTCAATATTTTTTCATCACCAATTTTTAGCATATTGGCTGATATATCTAGGCCTATGATCTGTTTAGGCCGAATGACTTTGGCTGCTTCAATAGCTAAATCCGCAGTACCTGTTGCAATATCCAATATAGAAGAAGGTGATTCTTTTTTTAATAAATTAATCGCTTTTTTGCGCCACAACACATCAATTCCTAAAGAAAGTACCCGATTGAGATTGTCATAGTAAGGTGCAATCTTATCAAACATCTTCGTTACTTGACCTTTTTTAGAAACATCTATTTCTGAATATGGCGTGACCTGCGATTTTAAAGACATATTGGATATTTTAGACAACGAATATTTAATTCGTTATAAATAAAAATGGCAGTATTTTGTTGCAAAAACAAATTATACAAGACCAAATCTTAAAATAAAGTGCAAAATTATTAATTTATAAGCACAAACAAATCTTTTTAGTAACCTAATATTATATTCCTTAAAATGATTGTTGTATTTTTTATATTTTTACACCAAATTCATTAAAATCCAACATTATGAAGCATATTTTTGCCATCGCTACCCTATTTTTCTCTATCCATCTTATTGCACAAGACAAACCAAAATGGGATGTGAACAATCCTCCAGGCAATTCAAAAGAAGTATCTTTTACTACCAACGAAGGTACTTGGATGAATCTCGATGTCAGCCCTGACGGAAGTATGATCGCCTTCGATATGCTAGGAGATATTTATACCATGCCGATATCAGGCGGCACTGCAACAGCTATTCGTATAGGTCTTGCTTGGGAAGTACAACCAAGATGGAGTCCTGATGGCAAAAAATATTGTTTACGAGCGACTCTGCGGGTGGAGACAATATATTTCACATGGATGCAGATGGAAGAAATGTAAAACAAATCACAAAGGAAAGTTTCAGATTGCTCAATAATGCTGTGTGGATGCCTGATGGACAGTACATTATAGCTAGGAAACATTTTACTTCAGGTCGCTCGCTTGGCGCAGGCGAAATGTGGATGTCCCATATCTCAGGTGGCGAAGGCATACAACTTACCAAAAGAAAAAATGATCAGCAAGATGTTAATGAACCAACGATTTCTCCTGATGGGAAGATGCTTTACTACAGTGAAGATGTGTATCCTGGTGGATATTTTCAATACAATAAAGATCCCAACAGCGAGATTTTTGTAATCAATAGTTATAATATGGAAACAGGCGAAACAAAAAGAGTTACTGGTGGTCCTGGTGGTGCTTGCCGTCCGCAAATATCAAATAAAGGTGATAAAATTGCTTATGTAATGACGTGTCCGAGAAAAATCAGTGTTGTACATTCATGAAATTTCGACAGGAAAAGAATGGGCTATTTACGATCAACTAAGCAAAGACCAACAAGAAGCCTGGACAGTTTTTGGAATTTATAAGAGGCTTTGATTGGATGCCTGATGATAAAGAAATTGTAACTGGGCAAAAGGTAAAATCGTAAAGATCAATATTGCAGATAAAAAGGCAACTGATATCCCATTTACTGTTAACGCAAAACACAAACTGATGGAAACCGTTCAGTTTGAAAATAAAGCGTATGAAGAAGCATTTGATGTGAAAGTACTTAGAAATGCCGTCACTTCTCCTGATGGTAACAAACTAGTATTCAGTGCATTGGGTAGTTTGTATATTTCTCAGAATGGCAAAACTCCTGAAAGATTGACTTCAGGAACGGACTTTGAAGCAGAACCACAATTTAATGCCAAAGGTGATCAAATCGTCTATGTCACATGGAATGATGAAAACCTAGGAAAAATACAAATATATAATCTAACTACAAAAAAATCAACGGTCGTCACCAAAGATCCTGCCATCTATCGTACGCCATCTTTCTCTCCTGACGGCAAGCAAATCGTTTATCGCAAAAGAAGGTGGCAATGGTCATCAAGGATATCAATACATTACCAATGGAATATACACTGCTAATATCAATGGCGAAAAATGCGGAATTAATCACACAAGAAGGAGAAACCAATGTTCTCAGCTGATGGATCTGAAATCTATTTTACCTCACAGGTGATTTTTATTCGGTTCTATCGCCAAAGCTTTCAAAAATATAGTTTCAAAACCAAAAAACAGAAGTTGTCTTCAATACGAGCTACACTACCAATTTTGTCCCAAGTCCTGATAACAAATGGGTAGCTTTACAGAATTATAGAAAGTATATATCGCTCCAATGCCAAAAACTGGTCAACCCTATCGGACTTTCTGCCAAAACCAAAGCTGTCCCTATGCCTAAGTGGCACGAGATGCAGGTATCAATCTGCATTGGTCGGCAGATAGCAAAAGTTTACGGTTGGACCCTTAGGAACGAATATTTTACAGAAAGTCTTAATAGAAGATCTCTATTCTAGAAGGTGCGCTGGACTCTATTCCACCGATAGATACAGTAGAACAAAATTAGTTTGACCATCAAAACAGACAAAACCAAAAGGGAAAATTGCCCTCAAAAATGCCAATATCATCACCATGGAGAATGATAAAGTCATTAAAAAATGGTATCGTCCTAGTAGAAGAAAACATCATCAAATAAGTGGGTCCTGCCCTGGCCTAAAACTGATAATAATACCAAAATCATAGATGTCAAAGGAAAACCATCATGCCAGGATTGATAGATGTACATGCGCATCTTGGTGCATTCAGGGATGGCATCAGTCCACAAAAACACTGGGGAATATTTTCGCAAACCTAGCTTATGGTGTTACAACCACCTCGATCCATCTGTCAAAGTGAGATTACAGGTGCAATAATCAGGAAATGGTCAAAGTTGGTAAACCACCCAGGTCCAAGAATCTTCTCCAGATGAAACATCTCTATATGGTGCAACGGTGACTTCAAAGCTGAAATCAATAGTCTTGAAGATGCTAAATCAGCACTCAGAAGAATCAAAGCATTCGGCGCTTTTTCTGTAAAATCATACAACCAACCAAGACGC